>NZ_JBPZHD010000002.1:0-686932 GCF_051857595.1 Ideonella flava | reverse complement strand
CAGGGCTGCCCGCAGCCCTGGTCCAGCCACGGGTTGGTGTAGGCAATGCCTACACCAACCCGTCGAACAGCCACACCTCGACCATCTCGCCCGCGGCCACGGAGCCCTGCTCGTGACCGAGCACCAACAGCGCATTGGCCTCGCTCATGCTGCGCAGGATGCCGGCGCCCTGGCTGCCGGTCGGGCGCACCTGCCAGCCGCTGCCGTCGGCCGCCGGCTCGACGAGGGCTCGCTGGAATTCGGTGCGGCCCGGACGTTTGCGGATCGCCGTGGCGCTGCGGGCCTGCAGGCGCGGCGCGGGCGCGCGCGACGCGCCGGCGAGCTGCCACAGCGCCTCCTGCGCGAAGGCATAGAAAGTGACCAGCGCCGCGACCGGATTGCCGGGCAAGGCGAAGAGCCAGGCCGGACCATCGCCGGTGGGACGGCGCAGCGAACCGAAGGCGAACGGCCGCCCGGGGCGCATCGCCACCTTCCAGAAGGCGACCTCGCCATGGCGGGTGAGCAGGTCGCGCGTGTAGTCGGCGTCGCCCATGCTGACGCCACCGCTGGTCAGCACGACATCCGCCTCGCGCAGCGCGCGTTCCAGCGTGGCCTGCAGCGCAGCCGGTTCATCGCGCACCAGGCCCAGGTCGATCACCTCCACCACGCCGAGGCGCCGCAAGGCAGCGGCCAGGCTGTGGCGGTTGCTGTCGTAGATGCAACCGGCATCCAGCGGCTGACCGGCGTCGCGCAACTCGTTGCCGGTGGAGAACAGCGCCACCTTCAGCTTCGGGATCACCGGAAGTTCAGTCAGGCCCAGCGACGCGGCGAGGCCCAGGTCCGCCGGGCGCAGCACGCGGCCGCGCGCGAGCGCGGGCCTGCCACGGGCCAGGTCTTCGCCCTGGCGGCGCCGGTTCTCGCCGGGCCTCAGCGACCCTGCAGGGACGCTCAGGACGCCGCCCTCCTCGCGGCACAGCTCCAGCGGCACCACGGTGTCCAGGCCCGGCGGCATCACCGCGCCGGTCATGATGCGCAGGCACTCCCCGGGCGCGACGGCGGGCGGCGCGGCATCCCCAGCCATCACGGCGCCGGCGACACGGAAGCGGCTGTCGCCCTCCGGCAGCAGTTCGACGCCCCGGAAGGCGAAGCCGTCCATGGCCGAGTTGTCGTGCGCCGGCACGTCGATGGGGGAGATCACGTCTTCGGCCAGCACGCGCCCCAGCGCCTCGGCGAGGGCCAGCCGCTCGACGCCGCCGATCGGCGAGAGGCGGGCCGCAATGCGTGCACGCGCCTCGGCCACGCTGATCTGCAAATCCCCCTGCGCCAGAGGCGAGGGGCCCAGTTCGGTCGGTGATGACATGCGAAGGGTCGGATGCGAGGGATCCGGAGATTGTGCGCCGCGAGGCGTATGCAGCGCGCTTCATATCGCCGGCTGGCGGCCCGGCCGGGACAATCGACGACGATGTCCACCCTGACCGATGCCCTGCCGCTCGCCGCCCGGCTCGTCTGGCAGGGCGATGCCGAGCTCTGGCGCATCGTCGGCCTTTCGCTGCGGGTGAGCCTGGCCGCCTGTGCCCTGGGCGGGGTGGTGGGCCTGGCGCTCGGCGCCTGGCTCGCGGTGGCGCGCTTTCCCGGCTGGCGGGCGGTGATCTGGGCCCTGAACACGGCCCTGGCGCTGCCCTCGGTGGTGGTGGGCCTGCTGATCTACCTCTTGCTGTCGCGCGCCGGGCCGCTCGGCTCGTTGGGCCTGCTCTTCACCCCCGGCGCAATGGTGATCGCGCAGGCGGTGCTGGTGCTGCCGCTGATCACCGCGCTGACCCGCCGGCTGGTGCAGGACGCGCTCGACGAAGGCGGCGACCAGCTGCGCTCGCTGGGGGCCGGCCCCTTCATGGCCGCGCTTCTGATGCTGCTGCACGAACGGCGCGCGCTGTTCACCGTGGGCCTGACGGCCTTCGGCCGCGCGGTGTCCGAAGTGGGGGCGGTGATGATCGTCGGCGGCAACATCAACGGCGTCACGCGGGTCATGACGACCGCGATTGCGCTGGAGACGAGCAAGGGCGACCTCGCCCTGGCCCTGGCGCTGGGCACGGTGCTGCTGCTGGTCGTGGCGACCCTCCATTTGTGTGCATCCGCCCTGCACGGTGCGGCGGACGCTGCCCAGGCGAGGCGTCAGGAGGCGGTGGCATGACCGGCATGCCGCCTGCCACCCCCGTGCCGGTGGCGGCGCCGCTGGTCACCGTGCAAGCCGCCAGCGTTCGCTTCGGGGCCGTCACTGCGCTACGCCACATAGACCTCGAATTGCGCCGCGGCGACCGGCTTGCCCTCGTCGGCGCCAACGGCTCAGGCAAGTCGACATTGCTGCGGCTGCTGCACGGGCTGGTCCCACCGAGCGAAGGCCGCTGCACCCCGCACGTGCTGCTTCCCGAGCGGCGCTTGCCCGTGGCCGCGATGCTGTTCCAACGGCCCTTCCTCCTGCATCTGTCCGCCCAGCGCAACGTGTCGGTGGGCCTGTGGCTGCGCCGCGTCCCGCAGCCCGAGCGGGCCGAGCTCACCGCCCGGGCTCTTCAGCGCGTGGGCCTCGGCCGGCTGGCCAACCGGCCGGCACGGCAGCTTTCGGGCGGGCAGCAGCAACGCCTGGCGCTGGCGCGCGCCTGGGCGCTCAAGCCCGACATCCTCTTCCTCGACGAGCCGACCGCCAGCCTCGACCCCAGTGCCAAGCGCGAGGTGGAGCAATTGATCGAGGACTTCGCCGCCGAAGGCATGACCGTCGTGCTCGCCACCCACAACCTGGGCCAGGCCAAGCGCCTGGCCAACCGGGTCGCCTACCTCGAAAGCGGCCGGCTCGTGGTGGAAAAACCGGTCGACGAATTCTTCCAGACCGACCAACTGCCGCCCGAGGCAGCGCACTTCCTCAAAGGAGAGATGGCGTGGGTGTGACAAGACGAGGCGCGGCACTCGCCCTGGCCTGTGTATTGGGCTCGGTCGGGGGCGGATCGGGCCTCGCGGCGCAGGCCGCCGAAGCACCTTTCATCGTGCTGGCGTCGACCACCTCGACCGAGCAGTCGGGCCTGTTCGCCCACCTGCTTCCGGCCTTCAGCCAGACGACCGGCATCGAGGTGCGTGTGGTCGCCGTCGGCACCGGCCAGGCGCTGGACATGGCGCGCCGCGGGGACGCCGATGCCGTGCTGGTGCACGACACCACGGCCGAAGAGAAGTTCGTCGCCGAAGGCTGGTCGTTGCATCGCCGGCCGGTCATGTACAACGATTTCGTGCTGATCGGCCCGCAGGCCGATCCGGCCGGCGTGAAGGGCCACGGCATCGCCGCCGCCCTGGCCCGGCTGGCGCAAAAGCCCGAGACCGGCTTCGTCTCGCGCGGCGACAAGAGCGGCACCCACGCGGCGGAACTGCGCTTGTGGAAGGCCGCCGGTGTCGACGTCGCCAACGCCCGGCCGCCCGGCTACAGGGACTGCGGCTGCGGCATGGGGCCCGCGCTCAACATGGCCGCGGCCACCAGCGCCTACGTGCTGGCCGATCGCGGCACCTGGCTGTCGTTCAGGAACCGCGGCGACCTGGCCATCCTGGTCGAAGGCGACAAGGCGCTGTTCAACCAGTACGGCGTGATGGTGGTCAACCCGGCGAAGCACCCGCACGTCAAGCAGGCCCAGGCGCAGGCCTTCGCCGACTGGATCACCGGCCCGGCCGGCCAGGCGGCCATCGCGGGCTACAGGATCGGCGGCGAGCAGCTGTTCTTTCCTAACGCCAGAAGATGACGCCACAGGCCAGGCCGGCGGCCTTCGACAGCCCCTCCCGCAGATGCCGGCAGCAAGCTAGGGAGCCCCAATAGGGGGAGTCTGGTAGGGGGTCCTGGTAGGGGGGATCCGCTGTCCGGATCCGTCCGGCCATTCCGTATTTGCAGAGGACAGCCCGTTGCGCGCATCGCCACCGGACAAGTCGCATCACCACTCTGCTCAAGGACGGAATCGCCATGTACCGCATGACTCTCATCGCCACGCTCGTCGCGGCCACCCTGCCCGCTCTCGCCGAAGCGGCCCCCACCCTGACCCAGTCACTGGCGCAGATGGACGCCGAACAGGCGGCCGACTACCTGGGCCGCCCCGGCGCCAAGGTCCGTGACACGGCCGAGTTCCAGCGCATGAAGGACTACGTCCGCCAGCACTATGACGGCGTGGTGGCCCTGCACCACTTCGAGCTGTCGCCCGGCCAGGTCTTCGACTGCGTCGACGAGCTCACCCAGCCCGGCGCGCGCCGCCTCGGCCTCACCCGCGCCGACTGGCAGCGCAAGCCCTCGCAAGGGCCCGTCGATGCCGATGCGGACACCCAGCTCGCGCCCGCCATGGACCGCCATGGCCGCGACCCCGGCATCTTCCTGAAGCCCGCTGCCGCCGGCGCCGCCGAGGTCGATGCCGAAGGCCAGGCCAAGGCCTGCGCCAAGGGCACCATCCCGATGCAGCGCCTGACGCTGTCCAGGCTGGCGGCCTTCGAGTCGCTGGATCACTTCCGCCACAAGCGCGGCCTGCCGGGCACCGGCGGCCTGCCGGGCGAGGGCATGCAGATGCCCGAAGCCACCGTGCACGAATACGCCCACGCCTACCAGAACGTCTCCAACTGGGGCGGCGAAGCGACGATGAACATCTGGCGCTCCTACACCGAGCTGAACTCCGAGTTCTCTCTCTCGCAGCTCTGGGCCGTGGCCGGCAGCGGCAGCGGCCTGCAGACGGTGGAAGCCGGCTGGCAGGTCTACCCCAACCGGCACCTGTCCAGCCACCCGAGCGACGCCCACCTGTTCATCTACTCGACCCAGGACGGCTACAACAACACCGGCTGCTACGACCTGGACTGCGATGACTTCGTGCAGACCAACAGCGACGTCGCCATCGGCGGCTACTTCACCAACCACAGCGTGGTCAACGGCACCCAGTACGTCACGAAGATCATGGCGCTGAAGGACCACACGACCGGCCACTGGTGGATCAAGGTGGGCGACGTGTATGCCGGCTACTACCCGCGTTCGCTCTACAACTCGAGCGGCCTGCGCGACAAGGCGACGAAGATCGACTTCGGCGGCGAGATCGTCAACACCTGGCCGAGCGGCCGCCACACCCGCACGGACATGGGCAGCGGCTACCAGCCCTCGGCCGGCTACAAGTACGCGGCCTACCAGCGCACGATCCGCTACATCGACCTGAACTACGCCTACCACACGCCGAGCCTGACCGAGTCGCGGACCAAGTCGGCCTGCTACGACATCGACAGCGCCTACGACAGCGGCACGTGGAAGACCTACTTCTACTTCGGTGGCGAGGGCTACGGCACCGGCTGCCCCTGAAGGCTTAAGCTGGGGGCCTTGCATCCTTGCGAGGCCCGCCATGCTGCACCCTCAAGCACGCGCCCTGCTGAAGCTGATCGAAGAGCGCGGCGTCGCGCCCACGCACACGCTGTCGCCAGCGGAGGCGCGGCGCGTGTACCGCGAGCGCCGCGCCTTCACCCAGCCCGAGCCGCCACGAGTGGAGGAATGCCGGGAGCTGGCGGCCGAGGGCATCCCGCTCAGGATGTACCGGCCACTCGGCGCGCCGGCCGGCGAGGCCTTGCCGGGCCTCGTCTACTTCCACGGCGGCGGCTGGACGATAGGCGACCTCGAGACGCACGACACGCTCTGCCGAGAGCTCGCCAACGGTGCGGGCTGCGCAGTGATCTCGGTGGATTACCGCCTGGCACCGGAGCACCGGTTCCCGGCGGCCTTCGAGGATGCCCTGGCGGCCACGCGCTGGACGATGCGTGAAGCAAACGCGTTAGGCCTGGATGCAAGACGGCTTTCCGTCGGCGGCGACAGCGCCGGCGGCAACCTCGCCGCCGCCGTCGCCATCGCCCTGCGCGACGACGCCGAAGAGGGCGACACCACGCCGCCGCTGGCCTTTCAGCTGCTCATCTATCCGGCCACCGATCAGCGTTGCAACCAGCCTTCTCACCAGCGCAACGGCCAGGGCTACCTGCTCACCAGCGACACGGTCCGCTACTTCCACGACCACTACCTGCCGGATCCGGCGCTGGACCTCGACTGGCGCGCCTCTCCCCTGCTCCACGAGAACCTCGCCCACCTGCCGCCTGCCTTCGTGCTGGTGGCCGGCTACGACCCTTTGCACGACGAAGGCGCCGCCTACGCCCAGCGCCTGAGCGAAGCCGGCTGTCACGCCACGCTCGTCAACTTCGAGCGCCAGATCCACGGCTTCATCCTGATGGGCCGCGTGATCGACGAGGCCAACGCCGCCGTGCGGCTGTGCGCGGCGGAGCTCAAGAGGGGCCTTTCCCGCTGATCCGTTCCTCATTGCGTACATCCCAGCCCGCAGGGAATCGACCCGGCCATGATGGCGCCCTCGCGCGAGCTGCTGCGCCAGGGCATTCAACGGCTCCTGAAAACCCGGGTGTTATGCTGCGCCGCGTGAACCCCTGCAAGGCCCTGCCCCGCTCGCTGCGACGATCCGACCGACGACTCATCGTCGAGCGGACTCGTCCAGCCTGACGCCGGCACCCAGACCAGGCGTTCATCCCCCAGGCCACGAGACCCCTCGTGGCCTTTGTCGTTTCCGGCCCTGCCTTCTCGGTTTCTTGCCGCAGGCACGGGGCAGTGGCAACAGCGGCGCGTGGTGTCTTCGTTGGTCGATTTCTCCCGCCACCGACGACAGGAACGACACCGATGCCCACGACCATTTCCCCTGCCCCGCGGCCCTTTGCCGATTTCCCGGTGCAGGCGCTGATGCCCTTCACGACCCGCCCGCCGCTCGTCTTCACCGAGGGGCGGGGCAGCTGGCTCCATGATTCGGAGGGGCGCCGGTACCTCGACCTGGTCCAGGGCTGGGCGGTCAACACGCTGGGCCACGCACCGCCCGAGGTGGCTCGCGCACTGGCCGAGCAGGCCGGCAAGCTGTTGCACGTGGGCCCCGGCCTGCACAACGCGCCGGCCATCGCGCTGGCCGATCGCCTGGCGAGCCTGAGCGGCCTGGACCGCGTGTTCCTTGCCAGCAGCGGCGCCGAAGCCAACGAGGGCGCGATCAAGCTGGCGCGCAAGTTCGGCCGCAGGCATCGGGGCGGCGCGTACGAGATCATCACTTTCCGCCATGCCTTCCATGGCCGCACGCTGGCGGCGATGAGCGCCAGCGGAAAGCCGGGCTTCGACACGCTGTTCGCGCCGCAGGTGCCGGGCTTCCCGAAAGCTGACCTGAACGACATCGCTTCGGTGGCGTCACTGGTCGGCCCCGGCACGGTGGCGGTGATGCTGGAGCCCATCCAGGGCGAAGCGGGCGTCGTCGAGGCGAGCACCGACTTCCTCCAGGCCCTGCGTCGACTGACCAGCGAACTCGGCCTGCTGCTCATCGTCGACGAGGTCCAGACCGGCGTCGGCCGCACCGGCACGATGTTCGCCCACCAGCGCGCCGGCATCCGGCCCGACGTGATGACGCTCGGCAAGGGCCTAGGCGGCGGCGTGCCGATCGCGGCCGTGCTCGCGCGCGAAGAGGCCTGCTGCTTCGAGCCCGGGGACCAGGGCGGCACCTACAGCGGCAATCCGCTGGTCTGCGCGGCGGCGCTCGCAGTGCTGGACGTGGTGGCCAACCCCGGATTCCTGCCCGCCATGGCCGCGCGCGCCGAACGCTGGCGCGCCGGACTGGATGCGCTGGCGCACCGCGAAGGCGGCCCGGCCACGAGCGGCCAGGGCCTGCTGCTGGCGCTGGAACTGCCTCAGCCCGGCCGCGCCCAGCGCCTGGCCGATGCCCTTCGCGACCGGCCGGGCCACGGCATGCTGGTCAACGCCGTGAGGCCCGAGCGGCTGCGCCTGATGCCCGCGCTCAATGCGAGCGAAGGCGACCTGACCCTCGCGTTGGCGCTGCTCGACGAGGCGCTGCTGGCCGTGGGCTGACGGCGTGCTTCAGCGCGCCGGCCCGCGCAAGCCGTCCTCCGCGGCCCGGACGATGGTGTCGACGACCTGGCCGCGCAGGGCGTCGATGTCGTTCCAGGGGTAGCGCCGGTTCACCAGCCTCGCGTGCAGGTAGCCGATGACCATCGCCGCGCGCAGGTCGCGCGCGGCGAGGGCGCGGGCGCGATCCACGCCCAGCTCGTCCGCCCAGGCCTGCAGCACTTCGAGCGGCAGGTCGATCACCCGCTGGTAGCTGCTCAGTGCCACGGCTTTCGGCGCCTTGCGGGGCAGGTGCGGCTCCTCGGTCATGAAGACCAGGCGGAAGTGGTCGGGATGCGTCTCCCAGTAGGCGATGGCCGACTCGGTGCAGGCGCGCATTCGCGCCCGCGGGTCCGGGCCGGCGGCTTCGACGGCTTCGGCCATTCGCCGGTGGACGTCGTCCATGACGAAATCCCACAGGCCCTGGACCAGCTCGGCCTTGTCGGCGAAGTAGCGGTACAGCGCCATGGCCGACACGCCCACCGCCGAGGCCACCGCCCTCATCGTCAAACCGTGCAGGCCCTCCCGCCCGAAGATTTCGAAGGCCGCCACCAGCACCTGCTGTCGCAGCTCGGCCTGCTCCTCGGCGCTGGCACGGCGAATCCGCCTGACGGGTTCTGATGCCGAAACCGATTTCACGATCAGATCATTCGATAAATCATCATTCTGACTGTCCCGGTGCATGTTTACAAGTAATTTAGCGGCGATTTCGCACGTACATCGAACAAGCGTTCAGCAGCCGCCCAGCCGATAAACGAGGCTGTTGCTCTGTGGGGAATGTTTGATGGCCTACTTTCTGAACTTGAGGATCGGCGCCCGCCTGGCGTGGGTGTTCGGCGGCACGCTGGCGATGATGGCCGGCATGGTGATGGCGGGCCTGTGGGGTTTGAACGCCTTGCATGGGATGACGCGCCAGACGCTGGAGCAGGACGTGGCGCTGGCGCAGCAAGCCGCGGACCTGCAGATCCTCGTGCTGCAGGAGCGGCGCTTCGAGAAGGACGCCTTCATCAACGTCGCCGACGCCGACAAGCGCAACGGCTACGTCCAGAAGTGGAGGGACGCCGGCACCCGCCTGCAAGCGGCGCTGGGACACGCCCAGACCCTGGAGCTGGCGCCTCAGGATCGCGACGAGCTCGCCCGTATCGGCGAGCACTTCAAGACCTACCTCGCCGGCTTCGACACGGTGCTTGCCGCCGTCCAGGGTGGCCAGATCACGACCACCCAGGAGGCGAACGCGACGATGGGCAAGTTCAAGGCCTCGGTGCAAGGCATGGAAAAGGCCGTGGACGACCTGAACGAACGGGCCGTGCAGCGTGCCCGCGCCGTGGTCGCGCGCATCGACGCCGTGCGCAGCCGCAGCGCCGCCATCCAGATCGGCATCGCTCTGACGGGGCTGCTGCTGGCCACGGTGTCCTGCTGGCTGGTCACCCGTTCCATCACCCAGCCGCTGCGAATCGCCGTGCGGGTGGCGGAGACCGTGGCCGGCGGCGACCTGAGCTCCTCGATCGAGGCCCGCTACCGTGACGAGACCGGGCAGTTGCTGGCTGCCCTGCAACGCATGAACGCCAGCCTCGTCGGCATCGTGGGCCGCGTGCGCCACGCCAGCGAATCGATCGCGACCGGCTCGACGCAGATCGCCGTCGGCAGTGCGGACCTGAGCCAGCGCACCGAGGAGCAGGCCAGCAACCTGCAGCAGACGGCCGCGTCGATGGAGCAGCTGACCGCGACCGTGAACCACAACGCCGACACCGCCCGCCAGGCCACCGAGCTGGCGAGCAGCGCATCCGCCGTGGCGCGCCAGGGCGGGCACGTCGTCGGCCAGGTGGTGCAGACCATGGACGACATCAGCGCGAGCTCGAAGAAGATCGCCGACATCATCGGCGTGATCGACGGCATCGCCTTCCAGACCAACATCCTGGCCCTGAATGCGGCCGTCGAGGCGGCCCGTGCCGGCGAGCAGGGCCGCGGCTTCGCGGTGGTGGCGGGCGAGGTGCGCGCCCTGGCCCAGCGCAGCGCTCATGCAGCCAGGGAGATCAAGGGCCTGATCGGCGAGAGCGTCGACAAGGTCGAGAACGGCACCCGGCTCGTGGCCGATGCCGGCCAGACCATGGACAGCATCGTGGCCCAGGTGAAGCGGGTGAGCGACCTCATCGACGAGATCAGCCACTCCAGCCTGGAACAGAGCAGCGGCATCGGCCAGATCGGGCTGGCCGTGACGCAGCTGGACACCGTCACCCAGCAGAACGCTGCGTTGGTCGAAGAAAGCGCCGCCGCGGCCGAAAGCCTCAAGCACCAGGCCGCGGGGCTGGCCGACATGGTGGCGGTGTTCAAGCTGGCCGCCTGAACACCGCGGGCATGCTCAGTTCTTGAGCAGCTCCTTGACGGCGGCTTCCAGCTGCAGGTCGCGCCCGCTGGTCAGCAGCGCAGGATCCTGCCGGACCTCGATGTCCGGCACGATCAGCGCCTTCTCCATGAACTCGCCGCCCTGGTCGCGGAAGCCCACCTCGGGGATGCCGAAGTACAGCGTCGGATCCTGCAGCGTCTCCCACCAGACCGCCGTGCCGGTGCCGGCCACCGGCATGCCCAGCAGCTTGCCGATGCCCAGCTTGCGATAGGTCCACGGGAAGAGGTGGGCATCGGAGTAGTTGCTCTCGCTCATCAGCACGATGGACGGCCGGCTCCATTTGCCCGTCGGCTCCCAGCCCAGCGACTGGCCGCGCGGCAGGAACTCCAGGTAGCGCTTGCCGGACAGCAAGGTGGCGAGCTCGTCGTGCAGGTTGCCGCCGCCGTTGAAGCGGGTGTCGACGATCAGCGCCTCTTTGGCGCTCTGGCGGCCCAGCACCTCGGAGTAGACGTCGCGGTAGCTGTCGTCGTCCATGCCACGGACGTGCACGTAGCCGAGGCGGCCGTTGGAGAGCCTGTCGACCATCTCCCGCTCGGCCTTGACCCAGCGCTTGTAGAGCAGCTCCTGCTGCTCGGCAAGATCGACCGGCTTGACGACCACCTCCCAGCGCTTGCCCTTGGCCGGGTCGAAGACCGCCAGCTCCACCCGCTTGCCGGCCTTCTGGTTCAGCAGCGAATCGACCTCGGCGCCCGGGGCGATCGCCACGCCGTCGATCTTCTCGATCACCATGCCGGCCTTCAGCGCCACCTTGGCGTTGACCAGCGGACCGCCCTCGATCACCTCGGCGATCTTCACGCCCGGGCCGGTCCACGTGTCGTCGTAGAAGGCGCCCAGCGCCGCGGTGGCATCGGCATCCTTGCGCTTGGGGATGTAGCCGGAGCCGGTGTGCGAGACGTTGAGCTCGCCCAGCATCTCGCTCATCGCCTCGGCGAAGTCGAAGTTGTCGTGGATGTAGGGCAGCTGGCGCTCGTAGACCCGGCGGTAGCCGTCCCAGTCCACGCCGCCCAGGTCGGCCACGTAGAGCTTCTGCTTCGTCTGCCGCCAGATGTGGTCGAACATGACGGCCCGCTCGGCCGTGCGATCCAGCCGCATCTCGGCCGAGAACTCCAGCGACTCTGTCTTGACCTCGCCGTCCTCCTTGGGCACCTTGAACTTCTTCAGGCTGCCGGCGGCCAGGACCACGCCGCTTTCGCCCTTGGCGTCGAGCTGCACGTCCGCCGGCTCCTGATCCTCGCCGTTGCCCTTGGGCGCCGGGAACTCGCCGATCTTCCTGGCCGACTTCTGCCGCGGCTTGAGCTGCCACAGCTCGACGGCGTCGGCGGCCTGCACCAGGTAGAACAGGCTGTCGCCGTCGGGCGTCATCGCCATGGCGCGCAGCGGGGCCGAGTTGGGCGTCAGGCGCGCGATGCGGTCCTCCAGCCCCTCGCGCTCGATCTTCACCGGCTCGGGCAGCTTCACGGGCTCGTCGTCCTCGTCGGTCTTCTTCGTCGTGTCCTTCGTCGAATCCGGCTCCCTGGACTTCTCCTTGGCCTGCTTCCTGGCCTTCTCGTCCTTCTTGTCCTTGTCGCCGTCCTTCTTGTCCTTGTCCTTCTCGTCGTCCTCTTCCTGCTTCTTCAGCAGCGCGTACTCGCTCTTGTCCAGGTTGAAGCGGTCGAAGGCCTCCTGGGTGAAGAACATCTGGAACAGGTCCTGCTGGGCGGCGCCGCCGGTGCCGTGCAGGCCCATGCGATCGCTGGACCAGACCATGGCCTTGCCGCCGTTGGTCCAGACCGGATGAACGTCCTCGTAGCCGCTCTTGGTGAGGTTGAGCAGCGGGCCCTTGCCCTGCGCGTCGATCAGGCCGACCTCGTTGCTCCAGCGCTGGTGGTCGATGAAGTTCACCAGCAGCGACTGGCCGTCGGGCGACCAGTCGAACCACTGGTCGCCGTCGCTGTAGGAGTAGTTCATGCTGGCCGGCAGCACCTCGCGCACCTTGCCGCTGGCGATGTTCAGCACCTTCACCGCCGTGCGGTTCTCGAGGTAGGCCACCTCCTTGCCGTCGGGCGAGTAGCGGGGCTGGAAGTTCTCCTGCCCGTTCTTCAGCAGCGTCTTCAACTGCACGCCCGCGGCGCTGAAGAAGTACGGGTGGTCCTTCTTCTTGCCGGGCAGGCGGGCCTCGTAGAGATTCCACGAGCCCTCGTTCTCGCCGGCGAAGACCAGCCGCCGGCCGTCCGGGCTGAAGCTCACCGAGCGCTCCTGGCCCGATGTGTTGGTGATGCGGCGGGTGTCGCCGAACTCGGTGGAGGCGACGAAGACCTCGCCGCGCACGACCAGCGCCACCTCCTGCCCGTCAGGGCTGAGGGCCACTTCGGTCGCGCCCTCGGTAAGCTTGACGTTCTCGACCCGGTCGACGCGGGTGTCCGCGGCGATCTGCACGGCGACCTTCGTGGGCTCCGTGGCGCCGGGGGCCAGGGTGTAGAGCTCGCCGTCGTAGCCGAAGCTGAGCGTGCCGTTCTTCGCCACGCTGAGAAAGCGCACCGGGTTCTTGCTGAACCGCGTGATCTGCGTGGCCGCCTCGGGCTGGGCCAGCGGCATCTTCCAGACGTTGAAGGAGCCGCTCTTCTCGCTCAGGTAGTAGATGGCCTGTTCGTCGGGCGACCAGACGGGGTTGCGATCCTCGCCGCCGAAGGTGGTCAGCTGGCGGTGCCGGCCGGTCTTGGCGTCGTAGAGCCAGATGTCGCGGGCCACCGGCGAGACGTGGTGCTTGCGCCAGGCGTTCTCGTAGCCCTTCCAGTCCTCGTACACGAGCTGGGTGCCGGCGCTGTTGAACGAGCCCGAGGGCGCCGGCGTGCTGAAGATCTGCACCGGCCGCCGGCCCCCTTCGATCGAGACCTTGTAGAGCTCGCCGACCTGGCGGCCGGGGAACTGCACCGCCGAGCGCGCGTCCATGCGCTGGGCCGAGAACAGCACCGACTGGCCATCCGGGGCGAACGAAAGGGGCAGCTCGTTGTTGGAGTGCGTCGTCAGCCGGCGCGAGGGCCCGCCCAGCGCATCCACCACGAAGACGTCGAAGTTGCCGTGCACGTCCGACGCATAGGCGATGCGCCTGCCATCGGCCGACCACACCGGCGCGTAGCTGTGGTGCCCGTTGGCCACCAGCAGCCGCGCCACCCCGCCTGTGGCCGGCACGATGAAGAGGTTGCCCTCGAAGGCGAAGGCGATCTGCGAGCCATCGGGCGACAGGGCCGGATAGCGCATCCACAGGGGATTGGCCAGCGGGCCCAGCGGCACCGCGGCTTCGGCATGAGCCGCCGCGCTGGCGCCGATCGCCAGCAGCAAGGCCAGGCACCTGAGGACATGGCGTGGATTCATGGTCGATTCGAGGAGCGTGCAAGGCGCTCGAGGGTTTTTTGGAAGCTCGCGAATATGCCCGAGCCCGCCGACGAACCGAAGCCCGCACGCGACGAAACGCCGGCTCATGCATCCGAAACGCCTCCGGCCGCCCAGGCAACGATGGGCAGGTCAGAACATCAGGGCCTTGTCGACGTCCTGCAGCTTGCGGCGGGCCAGCGCGAGGTTGGACTTCGGCTTGTCCAGGACGAAGTAGAGGAAGGCGCCTTCCTTGCGGGAGGACGGACGGATCAGGTGGTAGTGCCGGCCCAGGGTGATGAGGATGTCCTCGATCACGTCGTTCAGGCCGAGAGAACGCATCGTCTTGAGCTTGGCACGCACGACCTCGGTGTTGCCGGCGGCGGCCACTTCGAGGTCCACGCCGGAGCCGATGGAGCCCAGCATCATGCCGCTCTCCGAATCCACCACCGCGGCGCACATCGCGCCATCACAAGTCATCAGTTCATCGAGGGTCTGGCGAATCGTTGCCACGTGTGTTCCTAGTCTTTCAGTGATCCGAGGTCCGGTTCAGGACGATGACAGGCAGGACCCGGGGTGCCGGTCATCGGGTCTAAGGGTTCAGATGGAGGCCTGGATGCACTGGCCGAGCTTGCGGGCGTGCTGCTGCCAGCTGGTCCAGTCCACGGTGCTGTTCTCCGCCAGGCTGACCAGCAGCACGTCGGGGTCGCGCAGGCACGGCAGCAGCGTCAGCATCCCGCCGCGGTGATGGGCCGTCACGCCGCCCAGGTCGCCCATCATCGAGAAGTGATGGCTCAGCCGCGAGTGCAGACGCCAGTAGTCGACGGCCGCTTCCCACAGGCCTTCGTGCGGCAGCGGCATCACCTCGTACCAGACGAGGCCGCTGGAAGAATCGACCAAGGCACAGCCGCGGATGCCACGGTGCGCCGTGCACATGTCTCGCAGCATCTGCTGGACCGAGGGCCGCGTCACGCCGAGAGCTCCCGCACGGTCTCGGCCACGGCATGCATCGCCAGGCCCAACAGCGCTTCGCGCGTCACCAGCGCAGCCACCACCACGCCGACCGTGCCGATCCGCCCGCCGCCGCGCACGACGATGTAGCCGGACTCGCCCTCGAGCATCAGGCAACGCACCCTTCCGATGCCCGCCTCGGCGGCCATCACCTCGCCGATCGCCGAGAGCGAGCTCATGATGGCCGCCAGGCGTGCCGACTCCAGCGAGCTGCGCGTCGCGCAGCCGAGCTCGAACCCGTCCTCCGTGGCCACGACCACGGCGCGCGAGCCGTCGAGCTTGCCCAGCAACCGGTCAGCGACTTCGGCCGCCCGCAGCCGTACCGATTCATCCATGGTGTTCTCCCTCCAGGGTGGCGCGCGCCTCGGCCTGCGCCAGCAGCATCTCGACCAGCATCAACACATCCGCGCGCTGCCGGACGTCGACCGGCAGCAGCGGATAGACGTGGCCGTGGCGCTCGAGCAGCGCGGCGTAGTCGTCCAGCGAAGGGCTCGGCGAGGATTCCGTCCGGCCGACGCCGACGACACAGGGCAGCCCTCGCAAGGGCTCGCTGAGCGCCACCAGGAACTGCTCGACATCGGCCAGGGGATCCGGCGCGGAGTTGTCGGCCAGCAGGACCACGCCAATGGCATTGCGCAGCAGGATCTTCCACATGAAGTCGAACCTGCTCTGGCCCGGCGTGCCGTACAGCCTGACGATCTCGCCCCCGCCGAGCTGCACGCAGCCGAAGTCCAGTCCGACGGTGGTCCGCAGCTTGGCCAGGCCCGCGTCGTGGTTCGCCACGTCGGTGCTCACCGGCGCGACGTCGCTCAGCGCGCAGATGGCGGTGGTCTTGCCGGCGCCCGGCGGGCCCGTGAAGACGATCTTCGGTTCTATCGACATGGCATCACCCCAGACCCAGGTGGCGGCGCAGCCGCCCGAAGATCCCGACGTCGGGCGGCGGCGCCACCGCGACCGCAGGCCGGCGGCTCGCCGCCGCGTTCGAACCCGTCCCGGGACGGACATTGACCGAGCGCGCCATGGGCGCGGCGTGGGCGCTCGAGGTAGCCCTCGCACTGGCCTGGCCCAGGGCGGCGCCCGGGACCATCACGGCGGCCTGGGCAGGACGTGCCTCCAGGTAGCCCGCAGAGTCCAGCGCATCGAGCAGCGCAGTGCAGGTCGATCGGTCGGCCCCGCTCAAGGTGCACAACTGCTCGACGGTCAGCGGACCGGATGCCAGGAAGCTCAGGAAACGCGTGGCTCGGGCGCGGCCGCGCAGGAACTCCGCCTTCGGCCAGCGCGCCAGGCGGTAGCGCCCGGTCCTTTCCGGGCGCTGGACGGGAGGCGGGTCCTGAATGACCGGAGCGGGAGCGGGAGCGGGAGCCGCAGCCGGAGCCGGAGCCGGAGCCGGAGCCGGACCCGGAGCCGGAGCCGGAGCCGCAGCCGCAGCCGCAGCCGGGGCGGGAGCGGGAGCGGGAGCCGGAACGGGTGCCGGAGCAGGACCGGATGCCGGGACGGGCGAAGGAACCGGTGGCTTGACAGATGCCGTCGCAGGCGCAGGTTTCGCCGCGGGGGCTGGCGGAGGAATCGGCGCCGAATCCTCGGCACGCTCCGCAGAATACTCTGGCGCGACCTCCTCTATTTCCCCTGCCCCCGCCTTCAAACCAAGCTCGACGCGCCGGAGCAAATCGGAGAAATCATCCATCTGCAACGGCCGGCGCAATACCTGAGCAAATGGGGAAGCCTCCGTGCCACCGCCATCTTCGACGCCGGCCAAGACCGGCCGTGCGGAGTTTTCTACAGGGCGGGGCGGGCGCGCGCCGCCCCCCATGAGCAGCAGATCGCAAGCGTCGCATGTCGACCAGTCCCAGCGCGCCGCCTCGGTATTCCCGACAAACCTCAGGAATACCTTGAGCGCGCGCTCGTCCGCCTCGGACAAGTCGATTGATGAAACTTGATAGTTCGGCTTATCCACAAGTATGACTCGAAACCGAGGCGCATTTCAGCAACGCACAGGGGGCGAGTCATGACCGAAACGTGATCATGGGGTGACGGGTCCTGAGGCCCGGGGAACCCCGGGAATTTGCGGGAATATTCCTCAGGGAATGCCTCCCCGACGGAACCCGTTATATCTTCGTCACAAATGTATTCGGGCCACCGGGCAGCACGCCTCAGGCCTCGTCCGGGGCAGGCGACGCCGCAAACCATGCATCCAGCCCGCCGGCCAACGGCCGCGCCCGGTGGAAGCCCTGGTCCATCAGGCGCTGGGCCGCCACCGCTGCCGAGGCCTCGTTCGGGCAATTGCAGTAGACGACGATCTCGCGCTCTCGCTGCCAGCCACTGGCCACAGTGGGAAGGTCCTTGAGCGAGACGACCACCGCGCCCGGGATGACCCGGCCGTCGGCCTCGACGCTGGCCGGCGCCCGAACGTCCAGGATCAGCGGCTCGCGGCCCTGCTGCAGCAGCTCGCGCAGCTCGTCGATATGCACGCGCGGCACACCGAGCGCGATGCGCGCCCGGCGGCGGCGCCACCAGCGCCAGGCCACCATCACCAGCACGATGCCCAGCACGAGGACGACCGCCGCGCTGCCGGTGCTGCTCATCACGTCGAGCACCTCGGCGATCTGGTGGCGAAACAGCAGGCCCAGCCCCAGGAACAGGCCGGTCCACAGCACGGCGGCGACAAGCCCGTAGGCCACGAAGGTGCGCCAGGACATCCGCATCGCGCCGGCCATGGGCGCGGCCACCACCGACACCCCCGGCACGAACTTGGCCGCGATGAGCGAGCCGCCGCCCCAGCGCAGGATCAGCGATTCGCTCTGCTGGACGCAGATGTCGGGCGACAGCGAGATGCGGCACAGCAGCCGCATCATCCGCTGGCCCCAGCGGCGGCCACCGGCGAACCACAGCGCATCGCCGGCCAGGTTCGCCAGCAGGGCGGCGAAGAAGACGGCCCACATCGAGAGCTGCCCGCCCGCCGACAGGCCGCCGGCGACCACCAGCAACGGCCCCGCGGGCACCGGCGCGCCCACGCGCGCCGCCAGCGTCGCACCAAACACGATGGCCACGCCATGCCGCACCAACAACGCCACCAGGTCTTCCACTGTCGACTGTCCCTTCGCACAGGAAGCGCGATGGTGCCATCCCCGCATCCTGGCGTCCTTCGAACGCCTCGAGGAGACGCTTGCGGCGACTTGAGATGATGCGGGCCGGGCCTATGGACGCTGGCAGCGGCGGGCGAAGTCGCGCACCGCGCGGACGAACTCCGCCGGCACCTCCAGCGGCGAGAACTCGCCGCTGCCGCGCAGGACGCCGCCGCCCACGTGCTGCGCTCCCATGGCCCGCATGCCGGCCACGTAGTCGTCCGGCGTGCGCCCGTCGGCATCGCCCCGCAGGTACAGCACGGGCGTGTCGAAGTTCTTCGGCCGGCTGTTGTGGCTCACGTCGGCCGGCATGGCGCGGTACCAGTCGAAGCCGGCCTTGAGCGACTCGGGCCGCTCGTAGGCGCTGGCAAAGGCCTCGCGGTAAACCTCGCCCACCGCCTCCCGCCGGCCCGCCAGCGCGTTCACGAAGAAGTCGAAGTAGGCCTGCTGGTGGCCTTGCACGAGCAGCTCCGGCAACTCGGGAAGGGCATGGAAGGCGAAGTGCCAGATGCGCGGATCGCTCAGCACCTGGCCCCAGGGGCTCAGGCCGGGGATCACGGTGTTCATCACGATGGCCCCGGCGATGCGGGCTCCGAGGTCTCGCGCTGCGGCGTAGGCGATCATGCCGCCGACGTCGAAGCCCACGACCAGCGGCGAGCGCGCCCCGGCCCGCTCGGCGGCACCGACCAGCAGATCGGCGAGCACGGCCTTCTCGGCCGAGGGCAGAGCGCCGTGCGACTCGCCGATGCCGGGCAGGTCCAGGGCGAGCACGAAGTGATCCTGCGCGAGCTCGTCCAACACCTGGTCGTACACCCGACTCGATTGCGGCCAGCCGTGCAGCAGAAGCAAGCCGGGACGACCCGCCTGTCCGCTGCTCAATCCGCCCAGGACCAGGCCTTCGTGCTCGATGCGCAGGACTTTCATTCGTTGCTCCCTTGACGCGTGTGTCCGTCGAGGGCAGCAAACGTCGTTCCGCCGGTGCGGCCTCGACGGCACGGGGCCAATGGGTGGCGCCGAGGGCCAGCGGCGGTCAGCGCGTGTTCGTGCTCAACGGCGTGGTCCACCGGGCCGCTGAGCCTTCAGGCCCGCTGCCGCATCCACTCGGCCGCGGCATCGGCCAGCGCATCCCTGACCTGCGCATCGTTCCAGCCGCTCTTGGCGCGGACGTGGAACGAGTGGTCCGCATCCTCGAAGGTCTTCAGCGTGGCCTGGTCGCCCAAATCCGAGGTGACCGAGCGGATGAGCTCGAGATCGGCCAGTTCATCGCGCGTGCCCTGCAGGAACAGCATCGGCAGCCCGACCTGCGCCAGGTGCCTGGCCCGCTCGATCGAGGGCTCGCCCGCGGGATGCAGGGGAAAGCCGACGAAGACCAGGCCCTTCACGCCGGGCAGCGCCTGCGCCGCTTGCGCCTGCGACGTCATCCGGCCGCCGAACGACTTGCCACCGGCGAACAGCGGCACCCCCGGCAGCCGGCGCGCCGCCTCGGCGACCGCGGCACGCACCGCCGCATGCCCCACCTTCGGCACGTCGGGCCGGCGCGAGCCCTTGTCCATGTAGGGAAAGTTGTAGCGCAAGGTGGCGATGCCGCGCTCGGCGAGGCTGCCCGCCAGGTCGGCCATGAAGTGGTGCGCCATGCCCGCCCCGGCCCCGTGGCCGAAGACGAAGGCCGCGGTGGGAGACGCCGGCCGAGTGAGCAGGCCGCCGACCTGCGTGTCGGGATCGAGGGCGATGCGGAGTTCTTCGGTGGAGGGTGTGCTGGAGTCCATCGCCGCACCTTACGCCATGCCGAGGGCCTTCATCCCCTTGGTGACCTGCTGCCGCTTCTTCCAGTAGCCGGCCCATGGATCCTCGCTCTGGAACGACAGGTACTCGCGTGCCGTGGCGATGGTCCACTGGGCGCCGCTCTTGAGCTCGGGCAACTGCTCCCAGTGCACCGGCATCGACACGCCGAGCCCCGGCCGCGAGCGGGCCGAGAAGGCCGCCGCGGTCGTCGCGCCGAAGCCGTTGCGCAGGTAGTCGACGAAGAGCTTGCCCACGCGGTTGGAAGCACCGCTCTTGGCGACGAAGCGCGAAGGGATGGTGCGGGCCAGGTGCTGCACGACCGCCTGCGAAAAATCCTTCACCGTGTCGTAGTCCAGCTTGGGCGTGATGGGCACCACCAGGTGCAGGCCCTTGCCGCCCGAGGTCTTGAGCCAGGCTTCGAGGCCCAGCTCCGTCAACATCGCGCGCACCAGCAGCGCGGCCTCCTGCACGTGCTGCCAGGGCGTGCCCTCGCCAGGGTCCAGGTCGAAGACGATGCGGTCCGGCTGGTCGATGTGCTGCTTCGTCGAGTTCCAGGTGTGCAGCTCGATCACGTTCATCTGCGCGGCGCCGGCCAGGGCCTCGGCAGTCGCGATCTCCAGCAAGGCCGGGTGGCCGGGCCAGAGCGCTTCCGGCAGCTCCTTGATGCCCGGGATGCCGAGCTTCTCACCGTGCTTCTGGAAGAACAGCTCGCCGCCTATGCCCGTGGGCCCGCGCACCAGCGACACGGGGCGGTTCTTCAGGTGCGGCAGGATCCATTCGGCGACCGACTCGTAGTAGCGCACGAGGTCGAGCTTGGTCAGCCCCGTGCTCTCGTCGATGACGCGCTCGCCGTGGCTCACCCGCACGCTGCCGGCGGGACGGGCCGGTTTGGAGCCCTGGATGTCCTGGGGCCGCTCGCGCAGCACGGCGGTCGCCGGCTTGTCGGCCCGCAGGCCGGCGTAGACAGCATGGCGGATCTGGCCGTCGGGCGTCCACTCGCCGAACTCGACCTCGGCCACCAGCGTCGGCTTCACCCAGCGCTCGCTGCCGGGCGCACGCCGCGACCAGCGGCCGGGCTTTGGCTTGTCGGCCGCGGTGCCGGCACCGAAGGGCGGCTTCGGGATCTCCAGCGGCGCGACGGTGTCCTTCAGCTTCTTCGCCTCCGCCGTGTCCCAGCCGGTGCCCACGCTGCCGACGGACAACAACTCGCCGCCGGGCTTGTCGTACACGCCCAGGATCAGGCTGCCCACCTGTGAAGGTTCCCCGGTGCGGTCGGTGAAGCCGCAGACGACGAACTCCTGCCGCATCTTCACCTTCAACTTGAGCCAGGTGTCGCTGCGGTGGGAGACGTAGGGCGCGTCCGCCCGCTTGGCAATCACGCCCTCCAGCTGCAGGCGCTTGGCCGAGGCCAGGATGGTGGCCGGGTCGACCTCGAAGTCGGCGCTGAAGCGCACCGGATCCTCCGCCTTCTCGTCCATCAGCGCCTTGAGCACCGTGCGCCGGTCGCTCAGCGCCACGCCGCGCAGGTCGTGACCCTCGAAGAAGGGCAGGTCGAAGACGAAGTAGACGATGGCATCGCTGCTGCCGGGACGCTTGTCGAGCGCTTTCTGCAGGGCGTTGAACTCGGGCTTGCCCTCGGGCCCGAAGGCGACGATCTCGC
Organism: Ideonella flava; assembly: GCF_051857595.1. Classification (NCBI taxonomy): domain Bacteria; kingdom Pseudomonadati; phylum Pseudomonadota; class Betaproteobacteria; order Burkholderiales; family Sphaerotilaceae; genus Ideonella; species Ideonella flava. Next base: position 665,660 of record NZ_JBPZHD010000002.1, on the reverse strand, counting down.
CGTCGAGCCAGGTGTTGCGCAAGCCCATCGCCTCGATGCCGCGGGCCAGCGCCGGCATGCGATCGGTCCAGTCGTGGCCGCCCCGCGTGATGAGCGCGGCGCGGCCCTTGCCGTCGATGCGCGCCATCAGCCGGTAGCCGTCGAACTTGATCTCGAAGACCCACCGCCCCTTGGGCGGCACGCCGGTGGCCAGCGTCGCCAGCTGCGGGCCGATCTGCGCGGGCAACGGCGCCTTCACCGCGCCCGGCAGCTCCGAGTCACCGCCAGCCTTCGCGCGCGGACGCGGCTCCACAGGCTCGGTGGAGCGCAACGGCTTGGCGATGACGCTGTCGGGCAGCGCCGACACCACGTCGTACTCGGCCGTGGGCCGGGCGTGCTCGTCGCGCTTCTTGAACAGGATCCACGGCTCCTGCTTCTCGCCCGGCTTGGCGATCTTGACCAGCTCCCACAGCCCGACGAGCTTCTGGCCACGCAGGCGGAAGTACAGCTTGCCGGCCTTCAGGCCCTCGTGCGGGTCGTTCACCGGCTCCCAGGTCCCGCGGTCCCAAACGATCACCGTGCCGGCGCCGTAGTGGCCCTTGGGGATCGTGCCTTCGAAGCCGCCGTAGCTCAGCGGATGATCCTCGACGTGGATGGCGATCTGCTTCTTCGCCGGGTCGAAGCTCGGCCCCTTGGGCACGGCCCAGGACAGCAGCACGCCGTCGAGCTCGAGGCGGAAGTCGTAGTGCAGGCGCGAGGCCGCGTGCTTCTGCACGACGAAGCTCAGCGCCTTGCCGCGCTTCCTGGCCGCCGGCTCGCCGCGCGGCTCCGCCGTGACCGAGAAGTCGCGCTTGGCCCAGTAGCGGGCGAGCGGGTTGTCCTGGTCTTTCGCGGCTCGGGCCGGCATGGCGGCAGCCCCTGTGTCAGCGCGCCAGCCGCCGGTAGGCACTGAAGTGCCGCAGCGCGCCTTGCGCGTCGCCCTGCTTCTCCAGCAGCCGCCCGATGTTGTAGTGGGCGTCGGCCAGGTCGGGGTCCAGCGCCAGGGCGCGGCGGTAGCTGAGGATGGCACCGCCGAGGTCGCGTTGATCCTCCAGTGCGATGGCGTGGTTGAAGTGGATCAGCGCATCGACCGCGCCGAGCTGCAACGCGTGTTCGTAGAGATCGGCCGCCTCGATGCAGCGGCTGGCCTCGCACAGCAGCGCGCCGAGGTTGAGGTAGGCATCCACGTAGGTGGGCACCAGGGCGATGGCCTCGCGATAGGCCGCCTCGGCGGCCTTGGGATTGCTCGCTTCCTGGCGCTCGCCCTGCTGGAACCAGGCCTGCGCCTGCGCCCGCTTGTCCGCGGCGCGCAGAGGTGCGACGGTCGGCTCCGGCCGGCGGTCGATGAAGGCGACCTCGCCCGTGCGCGGCGCGGGGTTGACCTCGAAATCCAGCACCCGCTGGCCCGAATCGACCTTGCGCGCGCCGTGGCCGTCATGCACCACCACGTCGGCCCCCACGGCTGAGACACGCAGCCCGGTGAGCGGCAGGTCGGACGGCAGCTCGCCACGCAGCCGCGCCAAGGCCCGCAGGATCTTGCGCGGCGCGATGTTGGCTTGGCTCAGCGCGTGCGCGGTGCGCAGCAGCAGCAGGTCCTGGAAGGAGAAGCGGTACTCGTTGCGCGGCCCGCGGGCGGGTCGAACGAAGCCGTCCGCGACCAGCCCGGTCACCACCGAGCGCGGCAGATCGAGCAGCTCCTGGACGCGCTTCAGGGTGTAGGTGGCATGGGCGAGAGACGTCGTCACTTCCTCGCTCTGGCCTTGGCCGGCGCCGGGGCTTCAACCACCTCGGCCACCTTGGCCGCACGCTTGACACCCTTGCGCGGCGCGGCGGCCTCGGCCGCCTCCTCGACCGCCACGGCCACCTTGGCCTTGGGCTTGGCAGGGGCCGGCTCCTTGGTCTTCTTCCCGAGGCTGGCCTGCAGCGCGGCCATCAGGTCGATGACCTGGCCACCCAGCGGCGCCTCCTCGGCACGGACGGCATCGACGATCTGCCGGCCGGCGATCTTCTCGTCGATGGCGGCGAGGATGCGTTTCTTCTCCTCGTCCTCGTACTTCTCGGGCACGTAGGCCTCTTCGGACGACTGCTCGATCAGCTGCAGCGCGAGCTGCAGCTCGGCCGGCGTGACGTTGACCTGCTCGATGTCGAGATCCTTCAGCGAGCGCACCTCGCCGGCATACAGCAACTGTTGCAGCACCAGGCCGTCCTCGTGCGGACGGATCTGCACCACGTACTGCTTGGCCTTCCAGGCCCACTTGGCCAGGGCGCACTTGCCGCTTTCGCGCAGCGCCTCCTTCAGCAGGGTGTAGGGCTTGGCGCCGCGCTTGTCGGGTGCCAGCAGGTAGGCCTTGTCGTAGTACAGCGGGTCGACCGACTTCTCGGGGATGAAGGCCATGATCTCGACCATGTGGCTGGAGCTCTCCTCCAGGGCCTTCAGCTCCTCGGGCGAGAAGAGAACGAAGCGGTCCTTCTCGAACTCGTAGCCCTTGACCATCTCCGCGCGCGGCACCAGCGACTGGTCCTTCTCCGACACGTACTGCTGCTTGACGCGCGAGCCGTCCTTGGTCAGCAGGTTGAAGCGGATGGTCGACGAACTCTCGGTGGCCGAGTAGAGCTTGACCGGGATGGAGACCAGGCCGAAGCCGAGGGTCAGCGAGGCAATCGAACGCGCAGCCATGCCATGCTCCTTGGAAGCGGTACCACGTCGACAGGAGGGGCGAATGGTATGCCCGCCCCTGGCGAATCGCCAAGCCGGCCGCGGCGTGGCAGCAACGCCTGGGGCGGACGCGTGCAGCCACGGGCCCTGGCGCCTCGGCGATCTTCAGTCCCGGCGCCGCCGGAAGGCCCACCAGGCCGCCAGCAAGGTGAACAGCGCGACCAGGAAGACCACGAGCGCGAACCCGTGCGCGTCGTCGCCCAGCGGAATGCCGCCCACGTTCATCCCGAAGAAGCCGGTGGTGATGTTGATGGGCAGCGCCAGCACCGTCACCATCGTCAGGGTGAACAGGCTGCGGTTGGTCTGCTCGCTGACCTGGGCCGCGATCTCCTCCTGCAGCAGCTTGATGCGCTCCTGCAGGTCGGACATGTCACGGATGACGAACGAGAACTCTTCCGTCGACTGGCGCAGCTCGTCCAGGTCCGGCGCGGCGGCCCAGGGCGGCGGCTGGCGCAGCAGTCGGAACAGCGCCGCCGGCTCGGGCGCCAGCAGGCGCTGCAGGCGCACGAGCAACCGGCGCACCTTGCCGAGGTCCATCCGCTGGCGCTGCAGGCGGCCGACCAGCAGCTTGTCCTCGATCGCGTCGACGTCCAGTGTGGCCTGGCGCACGATGCGCATGAGCACGTCGCCCTGGTCGCGCAGCAGGCGGTTCAGCAGGCCCACCGGCGAGCCGAACCGCACGCCCTTCTTCGCCTCCTCGCGCAGGCGGTCGATGGAGCGCAGCGGATGGACGCGGGCACTGACGGCAAGGCGAGGGCCGGCAGCCACCCACAGCGTGGCGATCTCCGACGGGTCGAAGGAGAAGTCGTAGGCCACGTCGTTCACCACCGCGATGAGCGTGTCGTCGGCCATCTCGAGGCGGGTGGAGCGCGAGCCCTCGCGCAGCGCCTCGAAGTACTCCGGCGGCAAGGGCAGATGGCTTTGCATCCACGGCGTCGCGGATGCATCGGCCAGGTCGAAGTGCAGCCAGACGAAGGACGCGTCGTCCTCTGCCGGCGGCGTGCCCAGCCATTGCCTGGCCTGCTCCAGGTCCACCGGCTGGCCCGCCTCGCCAGCGCGGAACAGGAAGCCGCACAAGTGGCCGAAGGGGTGGGCACCGTAGGAAATCGCCATGCTCTGTGCTCGCTCTTGAGGACCCCGCGCCGAGGCCTTTCTGCGAGAGGCCTCGCCGGCGGGCGGGCGATGATGGCACGACGATGTGAAGCGCTTTCAGGAACGCCAGATCAGCGGGCGAGGAGGCCCGGCGACGGCTACTGCCAGTGGTTCACCGACCCGATGTAGGCCCACAGCGCGTCCAGCTCGCCCGGCTTGAGCACGCCTTCCCAGGCGGGCATGGCGCGCAGGCCCTTGCTGACGCTGTTGCGGAAGCGCTCGGGGTTGTCCTTCGGGAACTGGCGCAGATCGAAGCCGATGCCGTTGGAGACCAGGTTCAGGCCGTGGCAGCGCACGCACAGGCTCATGTAGACGCGGCGCCCCTGGTCCGCCAGGGCCGCCCCGTCCGGGGCGGACGCAGCCGCGTCCTGTGCGCAGGTCGGCGCCGCGAAAGCGACCAGCCACCCGACGATCGCCAGCCTCCTCACTGCTTCAGGGCGAAGGTCCAGACCGAGCCGCCGGCGGGCACGTTGGTCACTTCGGGATCGCCGGCCAATGCGGCGTACACCGTGGCCGACCCGGAAAGGACGGTGACGTACTGCCTGCCATCACGCTCCCAGGCGATCGGCAGGCCCGAGATCCCCGAGCCCGTCTGGAACTGCCAGAGCTTCTTGCCGCTCTTCGCGTCGAAGGCCATGAAGGCCCCCGTCTGCGAGCCGGTGAAGACCACGCCGCCGCCGGTCGAGAGCACGCCGCTCCAGTTCGGTGACCTGGAGGGCACCTCCCACACCCGCTTGTTGGCGACCGGATCCCAGGCGACGAGCGCGCCGCGGTTGCCGTCCTCCGGGCCGACAAAGCCACCCAGCTCCAGCCCCAGCCACCAGTTGGGCGCGCCGGGCTTGTCCTGCTTGACGTACTTGACCTTCATGCCCACGTTGATGGTGTTGAAGAAGGCGAGCTTGCGGCCGGGGTCGTAGCTCATCGGCATCCAGTTCTTGCCGCCGAAGGCGCTGGGCCAGACCTCGACGAAATCGGTGGGCGCCTCGGTCTGCCGCAGCATGGTCGTCAGGGGCGTGTCGATGGGCCGGCCGGTGGCCATGTCGATGCCGGAGGCCCAATTGACGCGCTTGGCGAAACGCTCGGCCGAAAGCAGCTTGCCGCTGCTGCGGTCGATCACGTAGAAGTAGCCGTTGCGGTTGGCCTGCATCAAGACCTTGGTGGGCTTGCCCTGTGTCCCTTGGAGAGGCAGATCGGCCAGCACGAGCTCGTTGGTGCCGTCGTAGTCGTACGGGTCGCCGGGCGAGAACTGGTAGTGCCAGGCGATCTCGCCGGTGGCCGGCCGCAGCGCCAGCACCGAGCCGATGTACAGCGCATCGCCGCCCCGCGTGGCCGGGTTCCACGGCGCGCCGTTGCCCACGCCCCAGTAGACGAGGCCGAGGTCGGGGTCGTAGGTGCCGGTGAGCCAGGTGGGGCCGCCGCCGGTCTCGTAGCGGCCGGGCTTCCAGGTGTCCGCGCCGGGCTCGCCAGGGGCGGCCGTGGTGTAACGCTTCCACTTCTGCTGACCCGTCTTCAGGTCCCAGCCGATGAGGAAGCCGCGCGTGCCGTACTCGCCGCCGCTGATGCCGGTGATGAGCGTGTCGCCGGCCACCAGCGGCGCGTGGGTCATGCTGTAGCCGTCCTTGTAGTTGGCGGCCTGGCTCTTCCACAGCGTCTTGCCGTCGGCCATGCCGATGGCCATCACGTGGGCGTCGATGGTGGTGCGGTAGAGCACGCCGTCGAGCGCCGCCAGGCCGCGGCTGTGGATGCCGCAGCACAGGTACGCGGCCACGTCGGCCGGCACGTCGATCGCGGTCTTCCACTTCTGGCGGCCGGTCAGCGGATCGATGGCCAGGGTGTGGGTGTGCGTGGCGACGTACATCGTGTCGCCGATCAGCAGCGGCTGGCTGGAGGCGTTGGCGCTGTTGTCCAGGCTCAGGCTCCACACCGGCACCAGGTTCTTCGCGTTGCCCGGCGTGATCTGCTTGCCCGGCGCATGCCGGTTCTGCGACCAGCCCATGCCGTAGGTGGTGACGTCGCCGGGCGTGGCGGCGTCGTTGCGCAGGTCGGCCAGCGATTGCGCCTGGACGGCGGGCAGCAGCAGGGCGGCCAGGAGGCCGGCGGCAAGCGCCGCAGTGCGGATGCGGATGAGCATGGCTTGTGTCTCCTTCGGGGCGTGGCGAGGCGATCCAGGGCCACGGCGCGATGGACTGTAGGGCGCCCTTCCCCGCCGAACCATCCGCGTGCTTTCCCTAGCTGCCGGTTGTTCCGCTTTGGCACAAGGTGGCGGGCCCCCACAGGAGTCGATGCCGATGACGATGGCCGCCAATCTGTTCTTCGCGACGCCGGCGCAGCGCACCGCGCTGGCCCGCGAGCGCTTCTTCGAGCGCGGCGAGCGGCCGCTGGGGCTGGTGAGCGAGCCGGTGCTGCAGTCCTGGCACCGCAGCCTCGTCGCCGGCCACCGCCCCGAGGCGGTGCCGGCCTTCGACCCCGTCACCAAGGGCCAGCTGCGCGCCACCCTGGACCGCCACCACGCGCTGCTGCAGGCCGCCGCGCCCGAGATCGACCAGCTCGACACCATGCTCAGCGGCACCGCCTGCAAGACCGTGCTGACCGACCGCCACGGCATCGTCGTGCGCGCCAGCCCGGCCACCAGCGCGGGCGGCCGCGGCATCCTCGACACGGCCGGCCGCGTAGGCGTGAACCTGGGCGAGGACAACCTCGGCTGCACCGCGCCCGGCATCACCGCCGCCTCGGGCGCGCTGGTCACCGTCTGCGGCGGCGAGCATTTCTATGGCGCCCTGCACGAGGTCCACTGCGCCTCGGCCCCGATACGCGATGGCAGCGGCCACCTCCTCGGCGTGCTGGACGTGTCCACCGAGGGCCAGGGCTTCGCCTTCGATGCGCTGTCGCTCGTCCGCCTGGCCGCCGTGGGCATAGAGAACCGCCTCTTCACGCGCCAGGCGCGCGGCCACGTGCTGCTGCGCTTCCAGGCCAGTCCGCAACTGTTGGGCACGCCGCTCGAAGGCCTGGCCGCGGTGGACGAACGCGGCCGCGTCGCCTGGGTCAACCCTGCCGGGCTGGCCCTGCTGAGGCGGCCGGCCGAAGGTCAGGCGGGCGATGAACTCGAAGCGCTGTTCGGGATGACGCTGACGGCCCTGCTGGCGCACACGCGCGACGGCAGCGCGACACCACATCGCCTGCCCAGCGGGCTGCAGATCCACCTGCGGGCGAGCCTGGGCGAGGCGGCACCGCCCTCCCCCGCGTCGACGCAGGCGCCCATGGGCGCCGCCGCCGTGCAGGCCGCCCTGCTGGCCGAGGCCTCGCTGCGTTCACTCAGCCAGCAAGCCATCGATGCCACGCTCATCCGCAGCCGCGGCAACATCTCGGCCGCCGCGCGGATGCTGGGCGTCTCGCGCGGGCTGCTCTACCGGCGGCTGAAGGAGCGCGCCACCGCCCGGGCCTCGCGGCCCGACGGCGGCGAGGACTTCACGGCTGCTTGACCGAGTCCGACACGCACTTGGTGACGTAGCTCGTGCGGGCCGCGCCGGCGAGCTTCTTGTCATCCGCCATGTAGTCGCAGCTGGCCTGCACGTCGGGCGTGGAATCGGCCACGCACTTGCGGGTGAAGCTGGTCTTGGCCGCGCCGGCGAGCTTTTTCTCGGCGGCCTGGGCATCGCAGGTGGTGCGCGAGGCGGCGACCGCATCTCGCATGCATTTGCCGAGGAAGGAGGCCTTGGCCGCGCCGGCCAGGTTCTTCTCGGTGGCCTGCGCGACGCACGTGGCGTCGGCGGCGTGGGCGGTCGTCACGACCAGGGCGGCACACAGGGCGATGGCTGCAAACTTCATGATCACCTCCGAACAACGAGCCTGGCCCGAATGTAGTGGGGCGGCGCCCGGGGCGCCAGCCCGGCGATGGGTCAGCGGCGCTTGACGCGCGGCGCCTTGCCCGCGTCGCCAGCGCGATCCTCCGCGTGACGCTTGCCGAGCGCGCTGTCCTCGATGTCGGTCCCGTCGTCACTGTCGGTGTCGTAGGCCACGGTGAGCTTGCCGTCGCGCGTGCGAGTAGCGTAGGTGCCGATGCCCGCATCGCGGTCGTGCTCGGCATGCGCCACCAGGTCGTGGCCCTGCGTCGCCGCGCGGGACATCCAGAACGGCCCCCGCCGCGCGGAGGCCGGCAGCTTCAGGTCCTTGGCACAGATGCCGCAGGGGCGCATCGTGCCGGCCACCAGCCGGCGGTCGAGCGATCCCTCGCCGTGCAGCTTCTCGAAGGCGTGCTTGAGGTGCCGCTCGGCATGCAGCTCGATGCGGTGCCCCGTGCGGTTGTCGATGATGGCGTCCGTCGGCACGCGCACCTGGCCGTCGAACAAGGCTGCGAGCAGCGGGCCGGCCTGCACCGGCCGCGCCGACTCGTCCTTCATCATCTGGCGCAGCCGCGAGGCGTGCCGCACCTCGCGGCTGGCGTGGGTGTCCTCGACGAGATCCTCCAGGGCTCGCGCCAGGCCGCCCTGCTCGAGGAAGGCCTTGATGTCGGCATTGGCCGCGGTGTGGTTGGAAGAGACCCACAGCTCGCCGCGCGGCGCGTCCCAGTAGGCCTGGACCTCGGTCGCCTTGTCGAAACGGGCCTTGAGGAAGGTGGAAAGCCAGCGCAGGCATTGCTTCGGACGTTCGGCACGGTAGGACCGCGGCGGCACCACCTGGGCCGGGCTGTTGGCGTAGATCTGCTCCAGCCGGCGCCCGCGCGCCGCCTTGCCCTCGCGAGAGCCCGCGCGCCCATCTGCCGCGCCGGAGGGGTCTCTCACGATGAAGACCTTGCCCGGGGCGAGGCCCTTGGCGGGCATCAGCTCCTCCGTCATCCCGGCGCCGGCCGCCCCCGGGGCGATCCGCGCCAGAAGCTGCTCCAACAACGGCCGCTGATCCGCCTCGAAGGCTGGCAGGTCGCGCGCGATGTCGCCGACAGCGCGCAGCTGGCCGCCCGGTAGCACCAGCCGATCGAGCAAGGCCGGCATCTCGGGCCAGGCGTTCACCAGCCGGGCCGCCTGCGTCGCGGACAGCGCCGGGTCGCGCCGCATCTGCCCGATGGCCATCCGCAGCGGGTACAGGCGCTCCTCGAACTGGCGCAGGAAGGTCTCGGCCGGCGTCTCGGGCGCGGGCAGGTTCGCCGCGCGCTCGGTGTGGCCGATCGCGGCCAGCGCGGCCTGCATCGCCGCACGGTGCCGGGCGTAGTCCGGCATGCGCATGAGCCGCTCGTTCGACGCCTTGAAGAAGACCTCGTGGTGGGCGTCGAAGTAGCGCTTGGCCACCTCGGGGTGGATATCGGCCCTTCGCGCCAGCCTGGACGTGGGCGCGTCGGGCAGCTCCTGCCGGGCCTTCAGCATGCGCAGCGTCATCTCGGCGGTGAGCTCGCCCGGCAGCTTGGCCACGCTTTGCGGCTGCCCGAGCTGGGTGAACAGGATCTCGAAGTCGTCGCGCAGGTCGTAGTAGTCCTTCAGCTTGAGCAGCGCGCCGGGGGTCAGGAGCAGAGCGCCGTCCGGGCCCACCCAGCGCCGCAGTTCGCGGTCGGGCACGCCGCTCGCCTCGGCCGCGCCCGCCAGCAGGTCGCCCCCGCGGCCCTGGTTCGCCACCGCCACTTCCAGCACCTGCTTGAGCTGCCAGGCATCCTTCATCGCGCGGCCCGAGCCGGAGGGTGCTGCCGCGGGGCCCGGAGCGTCGGCGGCCATCGCGGACGCGGACGATGCTGGCGCTGCACCGGCAGGCGTCTTGCGGGCGTGGCGCCAGATGTCCTTGAGCATCGCCGCCTGGTCGGACAGATCCGGCTCGACCACGCGCAAGGCCGCGACGCCGCGCTCGTCGGCGCGCCTGAGCAGCGTGATGGGGTGGTTGCTGCCCTCGGGCGTGACGACGAAGCGTCTCACGTCGAGATCCGCATCGACCAGGACGCCCTCTCCCGTCGCCAGGCACAGCTCATCCAGGTGCTTGACGAAGGCCCCGGCCGCCGGGACCCGCTCGTTCTTCTCGCGCCTGGCCTCGCGGCAGGCCTCGAACGCGGCGGCCAGGCGGTTCTTCAGCGGCGCCCACAAGCTGTTCGCGTTGCGTGGGCCCTGCCTGGGCGCGGCGGTCTTGCGCTGGATGGAAGTCGCCTCGCCCTGCTCCATCAGGCGCACCAGCCACGGAAGCTTTTCCTTCTTCTCGGGCGCGAAGCGGAGGTCGCCCAGCGTCCCATCCGGCTGCTCGCGCAGCAGGATGTCGACCGGCTCGGCGATGCCCGGCACCTTCACGATGAAGCGCTGGATGCCCGCCCCGTCGGTCGGCAAGGCGCGCGCACCGGCTTCCTTGGTCAGTCCGTGCAGGTACTCGAGGACGTGGAAGTCGGCGGTCAGCGCGTTGCCGGGCAGGCGATGCCAGGCTTCGGTGATCGGGTCCAGCTCCTGGCCGGATCGGCGTTGCCAGAGCTGGCGCAGGTGGGTTCGCGTGGCCCCGCCTTCCTCGGTCGCGGAGTTGACGCTGTGGCGGTTGCGGGCCGCGGCAAGCAGCTCGCGCGCCGCCTGCTCGACATGGCCGGGCTGGTCGCTGCGGGCGAGCTTGACGTCGGCGACGGTGCCGTCGGCGTCCGTCCAGCACAGCACCTGCGCGGCCGGGATCTGGGCGCCCAGCTTGATCACGAAGTGGGCCACTTGCGGCACCCCGGTGACCAGCGCGCGGGCGCCGGGCTCGCGGGTGGCGTCGATGAGAGCCTGTAGCAGGTCGGGGCCGTTCTTCTTGGCGCCGAATGCGCGCTGGTAGCTCGCCAGCAGGCGACCATGGTCGGTGGCCAGGCGGGTCCAGGCCTTGCGCAGCCGGTTGCGGAACTGCTGCTCCGGCGTGTAGGCGCGCTTGCTGCCCCCGGGCTGGCTCGCGGACGGGATGGCCGATTCGATGCGGGCCGAGGACGACGCAGCGGGCCGTGCGGCCACCGGGGGCAAGCTCGATCGCGGTCGCATCGCGCCGGCCGCGGCCGCGGGCCGACGCAGCATCGCGGCGAGCGGCAGCGCGTCGTCGGAGTCGCTGCCGGATGTCGGAGCCGGCGACGCGGCGGACGCCGGCCGCGACGGTCCGGCTCCCTCCGACCGGGCGGGGGGCCGTGGAGCCGTATCACGAACGTGCATGGTCAGGCGGATGGCGAGTGGCTGCCCACGCTACGCCGGCACCCGTGCGGTCGTGTGCCGACATGCGAAGCCCGGGCCCATCGGCCGAAGCGGCGCACCGGCGATCGCCCGGCGGAGGTCCACACGCTCGTCTCGATGTGAGCAGCTGCAACAACCCTCCAGCGCGGCGGTGGTGGGCGGCTTGGTTCTTGCCGACCTGCGGAGGTCCATCAACCCCACCGCAGTCCTCCCCATGCTGAAGCACCGCCTTTCCTCCACCGCCGCGATCGCTGCCGCCCTGGCCGCGCTCGGCGGCTGCGCCACCCACGTCCGGTTCGAATCGTCACCGCCGGGCGCGCGAGTCGACTACGAGCAACGCAAACTGGTGCTGGGCACCACGCCGTTCGACGCCACCATCACGGACGACTTCGGCTGGTTCAGCATCTATTCCTTCACCGCGACGCTGCCGGGCTACGAGCCAGCCGTCGTCGAGTTCCGCGAGCGCACACCGCTGGATGCCCAGAACATCGTGCCAGCGGTCGTTCGCTTCGAGCTGAAGCCGCGTGGCCCGGCCCTGGCCGCCTCGGGCACGTCCCGCTAGCGGCGCTCGCCCGGCTTCGAGGGATACGCGGCGGCGCAGGCCCGGGCTACAACCTCACGCCACGCTCGAAGGACGTATCCATGACCAGCCCGTCGACCACCTTCATCTCGCACAGCGGCGAGGACTACGAACGGATGATGGGCCGCTGGAGCCGGCGGCTGGCGCCCTTGCTGATCGACTTCGCCGGCCTGGGCGAGGGCGAGCGCGTGCTCGACGTGGGCTGCGGCACAGGGTCCCTCGCGAACGCGCTCGCGGCCACCGGCCTGCCCGCCGAGATCCAGGCGATCGACCTGTCCGCGCCGTACATCGAGCAGGCTCGCCGCCGCAACCAGGACCCGAGGATCACCTTCAGCCTGGGCGATGCCTGCGACGTGCCTTTCCCGGCCGCCAGCTTCGACCGCGTGCTTTCGCTGCTGGTCCTGCACTTCGTGCCCGAGCCGCAGCGCGCCATCGCGCAAATGCGGCGCGTGGCCCGGCCCGGCGCGGTGGTGGCAGCGGCCACGTGGGACGCCCGCGGAGGCCTCGTGGCCAACCGCATGTTCCTCGACACGGCCGCCATGCTCGACCCCCAGGCCGGCGAACTGCGCCAGCGCAGCTTCACGCGCCCGATGACCCGGCCGGGCGAGCTCGGCGGCGCCTGGCGCGATGGCGGCCTCGTGGACGTGGCCGAGACCGCGCTGGCCATCCGGATGGAGTTCGATGACTTTGCCGACTACTGGCGCCCCTTCGAAGGCCGGGACGGCCCGCCGGCTCAGTACGTGGCCACCTTGGCCACCGAGCCGCGTGAGAAGCTGCGCGAGGCGGTGCGCGCGGCCTACCTCGATGGCGAGCCGGACGGCCCGCGTTCCTACGCCGCCATCGCCTGGGCCGTCAGGGGCCGCGTGCCCGGCTGAGGCGGCACAGGGACCTGGCGGCCCGCGCACGCCAGGTCGTGATGCATTTCGACCTCCCGGTGCCCTGAGCCCCGGGCGGCAGGGCCCGGCCGGGGCCCAGGTAGTAGACTGCGCCCTTTTTTCCGGCACTCCGACTGGCGCCATGGACTCGCGGCGCACCCGCTACACCAGCTCGGCCCTGGCCCGCCAGCTGACCCGCCTGACGGGCGTTGACGCCCCCGCACCCAAGCACGGCTTTGCCGAGGCGCTGAGCCACTGGCTCGGCTGGACGGACGCGATCTCGCTGTCGGCCGCCCTCGGCGCGACACCGGCCAGCCCCGCCGCCCCGGTCTCGGCCCGCAGCGCGGCCGAGGACGTCGAGCGCATCAAGGTCGGCCTGGCACGGGCCATCGCCGAGGCCTGCGCCGCGCCCAGCCAGCCCGTGCGCGGATCGCGGCGGCCTGGCGCCACGCCGCCCGAGCCCGCCCCCGAGGCGCCGACCGACTACGCCCACTACCGCCAGCGGTACCAATCCATGCAACAGGCAATGGAAGAACGCATCGAGCCCCTGCGCCAGCGCCTGCGCGCACAGCTCGCCGGCGCGTGGGCCGATGGCGCCCGCCTGGCGGCCGTCGATGCGGTGATGGAGCAGGTGCTGGCCGCGCGCGAGCAACTGCTGATGCACGGCATCGCCAGCCAGCGGCTGGAAAAACGCTTCCAGAGCCTCAAGCCCGCCGGCGATGACGCCGCCGCCGGCCCCTGGCTCGACACCTTCCGCCAGGACATGCACACCGTGCTGCTGGCGGAGCTCGACACCCGCATGCAACCGGTCGAGGGGCTGCTGGCAGCCCTGCGATCGGCCCCCTCGCACCCATGAACAAGATCCTCTACAACGCCGCCTTCGCGGCCGGCCTGGCCATGCTCGGCTGGATAGGCTACGGCTACCTGGGCGCCGCCCATGCGCTTGCCCTCGGCATGACGGGCCTCGTCGCCGCGTTCTACCTGATGGGCGCCGTGGAACTGCATCGCTTCGGCCAGGCCACGGCCAGCCTCGACACCGCGCTCAAGGACATTCCCACGCCCCTGGCCGCCCTGGGCCCTTGGCTGGACAAGCTGCACCCTTCGCTGCGCACCACCGTGCGCCTGCGTGTCGAAGGCGAGCGCATCGCCCTGCCCGGCCCCGGCCTCACGCCCTATCTGGCCGGCCTGCTGGTGCTGCTGGGCATGCTGGGCACCTTTCTCGGTATGGTGGCCACGCTCAACGGCACCGGCGCGGCGCTGGACAGCGCCACCGACGTGCAGGCCGTTCGCGCCACCCTGGCCGCGCCGGTGCGCGGGCTGGGCCTGGCCTTCGGAACCTCGGTGGCGGGCGTGGCGGCCTCGGCCATGCTGGGCCTGATGTCCGCCCTGCGCCGGCGCGAGCGCCTGCGCAGCGCCCAGGCCCTCGATGCCGCCATCGCCACCACCCTGCGCGCCTTCTCGCCCGCGCAGCACCGCGAAGAGGCCTTCAAGCTGCTGCAGCAGCAGGCCGGCCTGATGCCCGCGCTGGTCGACAAGCTGCAAAGCCTGATGGACCGGCTGGAGCAGCAAGGCCAGTCGCTCGGCACGCAGCTGGCCGAGCAGCAGGCCGGTTTCCATCGCGAAGCTCAGACCGCCTACACCGGACTGGCGGCGTCCGTCGACCGCACGCTGCAGAACAGCCTGGCGGAAAGCACCCGGCTCGCCGCCGAGACCCTGCGCCCGCTGGTCGAAACCACCATGGCCCACATCACCCGCGAGACCGCCTCGCTGCACCAGGCCGTGGCCGGCGCGGCGCAGCAGCAGCTCGACGGCCTGGCCCAGCGTTTCGAGGCCACCACCCACAGCGTCGCGACGAGCCTGACGACCGGCTGGCAGGCCGCGCTCGCCGAACACCAGCAGACCAGCCGCACCTTGGCCTTGGACACGCGTGAGGCGCTGGGCTCCGCCGCCACCGCCTTCGGGCAGCAGGCCGGCACGCTGGTCAGCAACGTCGACGCCGCCCACGGCCGCCTGCGCGAGGAGCTGGCGCAGCAAGAGGCCCAGCGCCTGGCCACCTGGCAGCAAGCGCTCGCCGCCACGGCCGGCGCGCTGCAAGAGCAATGGCAGGGCAGCCATGCCGAGGCGGTCGAACGCCAGCGCGAGATCCACGACGCCATGCAGCAGCAATGGCAAGCCGCCAACGCCGAGACGCTCGTCCGCCAGCGCGAGGCCCTCGATGCCATGCAGCAGCAATGGAGCGAATCCCATGCGGACCACCTCGCGCGCCAGCGCGAGACGCACGAAGCCCTCCAGCAGCACTGGCGCGAGGCCACCGCCGACACCCTGGCTCGCCAGCACGAGACCCACGACGCCATCCAGCAGCAATGGCGCGAGGCCAGCACGCAGACCCTGGCCCGGCAGCGCGAGACGCACGAAGCCCTGCAGCAGCAATGGCAGCAGGCCGGCTCCCAGGCGCTGGCGCAGCAGCGCGCCATCGTCGAGACCCTGGAGAAGACGGCCAGCGCCATGACCACCCAGGCCGACGCCCACGCCCGCGAAACCATCGCCGAGATCACGCGCCTCATGCAGGCCGCGGGCGAAGCGCCGCGCGTGGCCGCCGAGGTCATCGCCGAGATGCGGCAGAAGGTCTCCGACAGCGTGGCGCGCGACACCGCTTCGCTTGACGAACGCAACCGCCTGATGGAGACGCTGAGCACCCTGCTCGACGCTGTCAACAAGGCCTCGCACGAACAGCGCGGCGCCATCGACGCGCTCATCGAATCCACCGCCAGCGTGCTCGACCGCGTCGGCACCCAGTTCACCGACAAGGCCGCGGCCGAGACCGACAAGCTCGCCGCCGTCGCCGCGCAAGTGACCGGCAGCGCGGTGGAAGTCGCCAGCCTGGGCGACGCGTTCGGCGTGGCCGTGCAGCTCTTCAGCCAATCCAGCGACAAGCTGATGGAGCAGCTGCGCCGCGTCGAAGCCTCGCTCACCCAGAGCATCAGCCGCAGCGACGAACAACTCGCCTACTACGTCGCCCAGGCCCGCGAGCTCATCGACCTGAGCGTGATGTCGCAGAAGCAGATCATCGACGACCTGCAGCAGCTGGCCACGAGCCGCCGCGCCATCGCGAGCGAGCCTGCTTGACGTGAGCACCACTATCGACGAGATCGACGGCGCCGCCGAAGTCCCGATCTGGGCCGTCTTCGGCGACTTGATGGCCGGCCTGCTCGGCGCCTTCGTGCTCATCCTCGTGTGCGCGCTCGGCATCCAGTTCGACCTCGCCAACCGGCTGGAGGCAGAAGTCAGGCAACGCCAGGCCGAAGCCCAGCGACGAGAGGCCTTGGAGAAGGCCCTGGCCGGCCCGCTCGCCGCCGGCCGCGTCACCCTGGACAACGGCCGCATCGGCATCAGCGGCAGCGTGCTCTTCGCCTTCAACTCCGCCGAGCTGCAACCCGAAGGCCGCCAACTGCTCAAGAGCCTGGCCACGCCGCTGGCGACCTACCTGCAATCGCGCGACGAGATCCTGATGGTCAGCGGCTTCACCGACGACCGCCAGGTGCGCAACCCCGTCAAGCCCGCGCCGCCCAAGCCCAACGCCAAAGGCTCGCCCGCTCCCAAGGCCAGCTTCGCCGACAACTGGGAACTCTCCGCCCAGCGGGCGCTGACCGTGACCCGGTCGCTCATCGAAGAAGGCGTGCCCTCTTCCACCGTCTTCGCGGCTGCGTTTGGTGCTGAGCAGCCGGTGGCCTCCAACGACAACGCGGAGGGCCGCGCGCTCAACCGCCGCGTGGAGATGGCGCCTACACCGCGACCTACGCGGGCCACTCCTGTAGCGAAGCATGAGTGAGGGGCACGCCTCTTCCGCCGACCCCGCCACCACGCTGCGCGCCTGGCGCGAACGCGGTGCGGATCAAGTGGATCCGGTGCGCTTCGGCTTCATCGAAGGGCTGGTGCGACGGGCGGGGGCGCAGAGCGGCGCGGCGCGGCGGTTGCTGGACGAAAAGATTGCCGGGCTGATGGCGAGTTACGAGGAGGCTGCGGCGCGCTCGCCCGTGGCCGCCAGCGCGGCCGTGAGCGCTCCCGCGCCTGCACCGGCGCCGGCGCCGGTATCCTCACCTGCCCCTTCGCTCGCGCCTGTGGGTGCGCACGCGCCTGTCGCGCCCCCGCACACTCGCGCTCCCGTTCCCTCGCCTGCGCCTGCGCAAGCACCTGTGTCCGCGCCCATGCGTGCGACCGCCCCTGCGCCTGCTCGCGTATCTGCGCACGTATCTGCACGGGCACCCGCGCCAGCCCCAGCACGCCCCGCCGCGCCCCGCGGCCCGCTCGGTACCCTCGCCGACCTCATCAACCAGCGGGGTCCCACCCCCGCTGCCGACACGGCCACCGCCGTACTCGCCCCCTCCTTCCCCGCCGCGCCCCCGTTCCCCCCCGAACTCAAGGCCCTCGACGAGGTGCGCAACACCTGGGCCCGCCTGGACGCCGAGCAACGCCTCGAACAAGCCCTCGCCCAGGTTCCCGCCAATGCCGGGCCGCTCAACTCGTACCACCTCGTCCTGCGCACCCTCACGCTGATGCGCGACGTCTCGCCGGAATACCTGCAGCGCTTCATGGCCCACGTCGATGCCCTCATGTGGCTCGAACGCACAACTCCTTGATCGACATCTGAACCTTCAGGGCGGTGCCTCCGCAATGCGTTGCGGCCACCCGGCGCTTCACAACATCCCAGATGAGCGAGACAGTCGCTCGAACTGCGCGTCCAGCCTGACGTCTGGTTGCTTAAGAACTGGGGACGGTTATTCGCTGTCGGCACGTATCTGTCGATGGGGACGGTTAGGAGACATTCGTCTTCGACGCCCCAGTCATGCAGACCGTCAGCGAACCGTCCCGACTCGGCTGTCGGCAGTGCCACACTGAGCTAGTGGAATCCAGCCTGCCCGGGCAGACGATTACGCCACCGGGCGGGACATCGCGTCCAAGGCTGCAAAGTCAACATTGCCATGCCAGACCCGGGTCGCCCCCCGGGGACCCAGAGCATGATGAAAGAGCCGTTTAAATCGGCGTCCGCTCGCGGCAGCTAACTACGGCCACGGTCCGGCCTCACCAAGTGCTGCCCTGCGCTAAAGGTCCCGCTCGGGACCGTGGCGTGTCCAGCATCTCGCCATGTCCCGGTACCTTGGCAGCGCAACTAGGTGCTAGTTGCAAGACGAGATAAGCTGCGCACGGAGGACAGAGAGGAGCCTATGCCGTCACCGTTGGTTGATCTAGATGAACTGATACTGGAATGCCGCGATCCACGGGCGAAAACCTGTCTGGCCGAGGCAGTGAACAGCTACAGGGCGGGCGCATTGAGGGCTTCCATCGTCGCGACATGGATTGCAGTTTGCTTTGACCTAATTGATAAGTTGCGCGAACTTGCGCTTGCAGGTGACAAAACAGCTGAAAAGCATATTGAAGAGCTTGACAAGACAAGACAGACTAATGACTTCTTGAGAGCGCTGAAGTTTGAAAGGGAGTTGTTGGATCTGGCTCGCGATCAGTTTGAATTGATTTCGCATTTGGAACACGTAGATCTTGCGCGCCTACGTGACGATCGCAATAGATGTGCTCACCCGTCACTCATCTCAGATGAACAAGCCTATATACCATCAGCGGAGCTTGTTCGAACCCACATACACGCTGCAGTCTCGCATCTATTGCGGCACCCACCTGTCCAGGGGAAGTTTGCCCTAGAGCGCCTCTGCATGGAAGTTGGGTCAGACTATTTCCCAACCGACGTGAAAGCTGCTTGCATAGTGTTGGGATCAGGACCCCTTAAGAAGCCGCGAGCATCGCTCACCAGGAACTTCGTTGTACTAATGTTGAAGCATTTGCTTTGTGAGGGGCCAGTCGGAAAAGCGGCCCGACGCTATGCTGCGGCATTGCAGGCAGTCGGCGTACTACACCATGCGCAATACGACTCAGTTATGCGCGAAAAGCTAACTGCCATATTTCGCGGCGTCGATCATAGTCGCCTAGCACGTTGCGCCAGGTTCCTTCAACTGGTCGGCGATTGTTGGCAATACCTAGAGCGAGATCAGCACCTACGCCTCATCGCATATGTGGAGCATTTGCCTGATGAAGATCTGAAGAGCGTGGGTTCCCTGCTCGACTGTCCACCATTGCGAGATGCGGCCACGGCTCGAATCGCTGACACTTCCTGGGCAAACATAATGGAAGCCGTCACGTCCGCCGTTGAACTTCCGGCGCCTTTAGCCGATCGCGCGATTGCGTTGCTCCGGGGAGCAGAATCATTTGCCGATGCGAACGGCATTGCGGGCGAACTCGTAGCCCATGCCACCACCTTCTCGTTGGAACAGATCAATGTACTTGTTGAAAACGCGGCCAATAATAAGAACGTTAGAGAGTGTGATCAGCTTTCTAGCCTCCTCGATGCGTGCCGCAAGAACGTGCGACTGCCGGCCGGGCATCTCGACTCGTTACTGAGTACCCATAAGCTAGCAAGTTGCGCGGAGGACGACCCAGGGGAACTGTAGGCAGCATCAAGCTCACTGATATCCATTCGAGAGACCAGTAATCCGCGCGTGACCACGCGCGCAAGCATGCGGCTGACTTTGAAGTCAAGTCGAGACTGTTTCGAGTCAGCGCAGCGCTCCGCTGCTGTTTCTAGCAAGCTCGACCCCGGCAAAAAGCGCGCTCACATCCAAATCGCCTGATACACCACATCCCGGATCGTCTTGATCTTGGCCGTACCGATGTAGTCGATTCGGTCTAGCTCCCTGTCGGAACTGTTGGCCAATTTGCCAACGGTAGTCATTCCTGCACCCGTCAATCGCTCGATGATATTCGTTGTAAGACCGTATGGATATGCTGTCGACTTCGCGAGCACCGACACGGGCTTCTCGAGAATGGCCAAGCCGTGCTCCTCAGGCAAGGATGGCAGCTTTATGTGACCAAAGGTAGGGCCAGAGGCGTGCAGTTCCGCAGGTTCAGCGGAGCCCTGCAACCACTCTTCGATCATCTCAAAGGTCAAGCGCTTCGACGGGACTGAATCGAGGAGGCTGCAAAGGTTAATGGCGAAAATCGGGCCTCTGCCGCCCGACTTAAGCGCACGCGATGCTTCTCGCCTAGCAACAAAGCCGAGATACTCGAGGATCTCAAAGATCTTCATGTAGTGACTGACGATCTGCCGATGGATCAACACCCTGTCCTGCGCCACTCCGCGCGTGCGTTCTCTAACGGACTTTGTAGCGTGTTCGACAATCGCTTCTACCACTTCTCTTGCAGGTTCGACTAGTGCCTCGTACACACCGAGTTTCGGCGCTACTTCATCCATGAGTGGCCAAAAATAGTCAGACGCCATGTCCAAAAGGCACTGCGTGACCTCAGGGATTCCAATCTTCTCCTTGTCGTCGAACCGATTGCAGGCGAGGATGAATCCACGCAGGTTTCCGACGACTGACCGACCCAGCAAGTTCGCGAACTGTGCTGGTGCGAGGCGATCCGAGAAGATCGCTCGTTCCGCGAGCCTCGGATATCGAGCGCGCACAACATCGGGGAAGAAGTCAGGCACTGCGGAAACGTCCGATCGAACAATGTCGATGATCGTCGAATCGTTGAAGACGTCGAACCTTATGCCAAACTTCGTCACACCCGGATAGATGGACGCCTTACAGGATGTGAGGCTGCTCGAGATTGTTCGGAAGAGATCAAAGAAGACCTCAAGGGGCTTCTCCCGACCAATATGTGCCGCGTCGTCGAAGAGCAGGACCACGCGCATGCTCAAAGACTTGGCAAGTGCAGTTAGCTCCTGCTGCAAGCCGGCCTGATCCGCGACGCTGGAGAAGTCGTGTGCCAAGCCACGCTCGCTCAACTCCCGCTGAATCGATTGCGAGAGCAATTCGCAGAAGTGGCCGATGTACTCTTGCCCATCTGATTGAAGAAGTGGAAGGTATCTGAGGCTCACGTATACCGGGAAGACGTTTGGAAGCATCCGCATGCGCCTATGCGCTTCAATTAGGAGAGCACTCTTTCCACTGCCCCGCCCACCTCGCACAAGCACTGGACCGTGAGCACTCAGCTTTCGAATGATGACTTCGTCGTAAGACGAGAAGTTGTGATACTCGCTGAACTTCTCAGGAGGACACTCTTCCGCCGCGAGGATCAAACCAGAGTCAGTATCGCTGTTAAACATGATGTTCAAGGTAGCAGCCTTCTGAACGAGACATAGCCGGCAATCGCTTCTCTCTCAGAAAGCGAGCCGTAGGCAGTTGGCACAAAGTGCGAGATAAGCCCGAGACGACTTACGAGTAGACAGGTGTCCCGGATAGCAGTCTTGACCGTGAGTTCATCGAACAGCAGTGCGCTGGTAAAGAACTCCCAGTGGACTCCCTTGGAAAGCGTCGAGTACAACTGCGCTCCCCGGCCCCTTGTCTCGCTGACGAATGTGTCGGCGTCGAGTGTCAAGAGTTCAGCCAATGCCGGGTCCGACGGCAGCGTCGAAACGATATCGAGCATCCTTTCAACCGCTGGCTTCCAGTAGACGTGCTCCATGTGCTTTGACAGAAGAGCGCGGCTGATCCTGGGCAATTCGTTGTCAAGGCTCCACAACTGCTGGGCCGCCTTGTCGTCAGGCATTACATCCCCTGACCATGAAAATGCCGAGCGGGCACGCTTGCCATGCTCGTACTCAGGCTGCGCCTGAAACTCGCTCAAGTACAACATGCGGAAAGAGTCCAACCTGCCAACCAGGGCCGCGCATGCATTCTCGAGAAGAACGCGTGCGCAGAATGGCCCGAACGTTAGCGCATCCTGACTGAACTCTTCAGTCAAATAGCTGATCGCCCTGCCTGAGAAGCCTTCCACCGAGGTGGATAGTTGGTCGAGCGCGACCTTAGCTGTACCTTGGCAGTTGTTTCCACCACACAGCAATGGCGCAAGGCCGGTCATACGCGGAGCCTCGAGTCGAGGCTCGACCGATTCACGTCGGAGCCAACGCGCAATCGCTTGGCAGAGGGGGCGTAAGGTTGGAGCCCGCATTTCTTGAATGAACAGACTTGCATCATCGCGAGTCTAGTGCCGCAAACCTCCACTCGACACTGGAAAAATGTTCTGACGAAGGCATGCACAAGTGCGCCAAGCCTAAAGGCTGGGTTGATGAAGCGAGGGAACCCATCTCTTGCGAAGGCCGGACTGCCTCGTCGCCGGGTGCCTCGGCAGCATGTCGCCGAGGCTGATCCAGGACCACATCGCCTCAGCGTAGTCGCGGCGGCGCCATCGGCTCCGACAACGGCTACGCGCGCGCCCGAGCTTACGCGCGCAATCTACGGCACCTCGGATGCCTGCCACTCGGGGCGAGCGCTGGCGGTCGAGCCGAAGGGCGGCTCGATGGCGCTCACCGCGAATGCACTCGGCGATAGCGACCGGCTCCTAACGCTGCAATGCTCTCATTCGACTGCCGTTCCGCCGCGCGGAGTGCGAAGGAGGCGCACGCCGAGTCGGCCCGTTGAGACCCCGATTCAGCCCGCCAGTGGCCGCTCGACGCCAAGCCGGCTCCAAAGGTGTTGATGTCGCCGATGCCTCGGTGCTCTACGAGTGCGGTCAGGTCCCGCACCTTGCATGCGAGACCCGACCCTTGAGCCCACCGAGCCCGCCGCAGCCTGTCAATCGCAACCCCAAGGCCCCTGCTCATCGCCGTCGCCGCTCGCAGCCGATTCCGCAGGAACCCGGGCGCAGGTCTTGCACTTTGAAAGAGCGCTCTGCCATGGAAGCTCTCCAACGAGCTGGGTCGGGTGAGCGTTGCGTCGCGCTGATTGCATGACCTGACCGCAACTGCGTGACCAACTGCGCTCGCGCTCAATGCACGCCAGTCGCTTGGCGACCGTCAGCAATGCATCAAGCGTCGGGAAGCCCGGGGACCAGGGCCTGCAATCTGAAGGAGCGCTCGGCCCTGGAAACTCTGCTAACGAGCTAGGTTGGGTGACAGTGGCGTCGCGCAGGTTGCAAGACCTGACGCCACTGCGTGTTGGCTATCGTGCCGTGGGGAGACTGGCCCGCGGTGGGGCAATAACCTATGCTCTCCGGCGCGGAGTTTTGCTGCGCAAGGAGGTGGTCATGAGGTATCTAACGATGTTTCTCGCCCCCATCCTGGCCACATTCGGAGTGAACGCGATGGACTCACGAACTGCGCTCAAACAGGAAGTCGACGCCGGGCGCCAGGCGCTGGATCACATTGCCCCCATAGGCCGATGGCGTTACGAAATCTACGTGAACCGCAACATCAGCCCGCCCGCCGCGCTGGCCAGGATCACCAAGGAATCATGGGCCGAGCTGTTCGCGCTACCAGAGGCAGATGTGGATCCCGTGACCACGGAGCAGTCGAATCTGGTGCGGGCCTATCTGGAGTCGATCACCGGGGTTCCGATCCCCAGGCTGGAAACCAGCACACCGGCGGGGAGGGCCTCAAGCCGAACAGAAGCCCAGCATGAAGCTCGTTCGCAGCTGCCTGGCGGTCGCCCTGATGAGCCCGATGCTCGTGTCCACGGCCAGGACGGGCCAGCATGAAGTCGCCGGAGTCCAGCAGATCTGCTTAACCGACAGCGGGACCCGGTATGGGAACAATGTTCCGGGCTGGAGCGGTGGATGGCTGAGAGCCAGCTTCCCGCCGGCCGCACGAGAAGCTACGCCATCACCTGCATTCGAAAGAGCGTGCCGTATTCGTTTGCTCCGCCCCTCTTCGTCAATCCGTAGAACTCGCCGTTGGCGCCCTCCGTCAGGCGAACATAGGGCGCGCCGCCTTGAGAGGTGTCGCCGAACCGGTTGAACTGGAACAGCGTCTGCACCACCCCCTCGGGCGTCATGCGCAGCAGCGTGCCGTTGCTGTTCTTGCCATCGCCGGTGGTCGCGCCGTAGTAGAGGCCGTCCCGGCCGCGCACCAGCGGCACAGGACCTTTGCCGTCCACCAGCGGCTTCGGGAAGTCGAACAGCGTCTTCAGCTTGCCGGACTGGCGATGGATGCTGAAGATGGTGCCGTTGCGATACCGGTTCTTGGGTTTGGTTGCCTCGGTGGTGCCCAACAACTGGCCGGCCGGGCCAAGGACGAGTCCGGCAGGGTATCGCCCGTGGGCCTCGAACGAGTACAGCCGGGTCAGTTGCCCATCCGGCGTCATGCTGAACACGGTGCCCTTGCCTTGCGTGCCTCCATAGGTGGCGCTGCCGTAGATCAGGCCGTTGCGCGCCTCGATCAGCCCACCCGGATGATTCCCCTCCAGCCCGGAAAACTCGTGCACCACTTCGACGCTGCTGCAGTCGAATGGCATCCGGTAGATCTTGTGGGGCCAACCGTCCCATTCCTCGCCGGCGGTGCCGTACCACCGCCCGTCGCTGGCCTCTAGCAGCGGGCCGTCAGGCGACCACGGCAGCGGTCCCTGCAACATGGTGACTTCGCCGTCCAGCGTCATGCGGTAGACGAATCCGAAGCTGTGGTCCTCAGGGCCCCAACGCAACACGCCGTACAACAAGCCGTCCGACCCGAGGGTCAGGCCCGCGGGGAAGCGGCCTGGCGAATGGTCGAATTCATACAGGACGGTCAGCCCGCCGCCCTCCGGTTCGACGCGGAAGATGAGCCCGGCATGGCGGCGACCGCTGTCCTCGCTGACTCCATACAAGTTGCCGTCGGGACCGAACACCAAGGGGCCGATGGCGTCGGGAACGCTGGCGTCCATGTCCCGGATCACCGTGAACTCGATCTGCGTCGCGATGGACCGCCGAAAGCTGGCCAAGGCGGCAGAGGGGAGGCCGACCGTCAGGCCGAGCGCGGCATAGACCAGTGACCGGCGACTGGGGTTCATGAAGGCCTCCGATGCGTTGCCACGCTGGATTCTGCGCAGCGACCCACTCGGCTCCAAGCGTCCAGCTAGGGGGTAGATCAAAACAGCGGCGGCAAGTCAACGACTGCTCGGACCAAGGCCGAAGTTCGGCCACGGTCGCTACCGGGCGAGCGCCGCCGCGACCGGGTCAGCGCCTGTGGTCAGGCCCATACTGGGTGCTGTTGAGTTTCAAGCCGCTGCCGTCCATGCGCGCACTCCTGATTGCCCTGTTGTGTGGCAGCGCTGCTGCCGCGGCGCTGCTCGCCTTTCGAGGGGGCGGCGAATCTCGAGAGGCCCGACTCCCGCCTGTCGTCGCGACTCCAGGCCCCACCGCCGGACTTCGCGAGACGCAACCGGCATCTCTGTCGCCGGCGCCCGCCGGCGCCGCCGCCCCAGCGTCGAGCGGTCGGTTGCAGACGCCCGTGCCGGCCGCTCCGTCTCCCGGCTCGGCGTCGCCTGCATCGTCAACACCGGCGGTGACGCTGCCCGCGCGAACGGAGGCAAGCCCGGTGCAGTCATCGTTCGCGCTGTCGAGCGATCACCAGACCCTGATCCATGAAACCCTGCTAGCCGCTGCCGACCATGAACTGCTCGAGCGCGAGCCGCGCGAGGATGCCTGGGCAACCGAATCCGAGCGGCTGATCCGCGATGAGCTTGGGCGGCATGGCGGCGCCGGCGATTTCGAAGTCATCGCCATCGACTGCCGTCGGACCTTGTGCGCGATCCAAGCCTTCGCCTACGGCGAGGACGGCCATCGCGCATGGGTGGAGGCCGTTGACGATCTGTACAAGGAATCGCTGGCCGACGTCTTCGACTCGGTCAACACCGCCTTTCCGACGCAGGGTGGCCGCTCGCCGGTGTTGACCTTCCTGCACCGCAAGTCGGCAACGCCGAAACCTTGACCGAACCTGTTTGCATGGCAGTGTCAGGGTTTCGCTTGCACGCGTGAAAGGGTGAATGATGGTCATGGTCTTGACCTGCTCAGAGCGACATGCTTGCGCCCCCGAAATCAGGTCAAGAAGCAGCGCGCTCCCCGATCGCTGGTCGTGGTGCGAGTCCCCGTTCCAGCCCAGCGCGAGGACCTTGCCGCTCGCATTGAGCGGCGTACGCGTAGCAGGAGGGTGAAGCAAGGCGCGTCACGCGGTACATGGTCTGTGCCTGTGCCGCATCCACCTTGGCACTCAGACCGAATGGAGCGCTCCTGAGCTCGGCGGGCTGACCAGGTTGGCTTCCTCCTCCAACGCCAGTTCGCTGTTGGCGAAGTCCTGCGCCAGTTCGCGGGTGAGGACCTCCCGGTCACACGCCTTCTCCCAGATCGAAACGACGATGCAGGCCAGCGCGTTGCTGATCGTGCTGGTCAGCGCGCGCGCCTCCGACATGAAGCGATCGATCCCCACGATCAGCGCGACCCCGGCGACGGGCAGGTCCGGCATGACGGTGAGCGTGGCGACCAGGGCCACGAAGCCGCTGCCGGTGACGCCGGCTGCGCCCTTGGAAGTCAACAGCATCAGCCCCAGCATCGCGCCGATCTGCGTCCAGGTGAGGTGGATGTCGCAGGCCTGGGCGATGAACATCGACGCCAGCGTGAGGTAGATCGCCGTGCCGTCGAGGTTGAACGAATAGCCGGTCGGCAGGACAAGCCCGACGATGCCCTTCTTGCAACCCAGGCGCTCGAGCTTCATCAACAGCCGCGGCAGCACCGGCTCGCTCGACGAGGTGCCCAGCACGACCAGCAGCTCTTCGCGGATGTAGCGCAACAGTTGCCACAGCTTGATGCCATGCATCCTCGCCAGCAGGCCCAGCACGACGACCACGAAGAAGACACACGCGACGTAGAAGGTACCGATCAACATGCCCAGCGAACCGATGGACTTGATGCCATAACGCCCGACGGTGAACGCCATCGCACCGAAGGCGCCGAGCGGCGCCAGCCGCATGATGAAGCCGAAAGCCGCGAACAGCATGTGGGCCATGCCGTCGATGCCGTCGAGCACCGCGCGCCCACCGGCACCGATCCGGGCCAGGCCGAACCCGCACAGCACGGACAGCAGGAGCACCGGCAGCACCTCGCCCTCCGCGAAGGCACCGAAGAACGACGCCGGGATGATGTGCAGGACGAATTCGGTGAAGCCGCGAGGCGGCACCTGGGCCGAGTACTTGGCCGCCACCGAGGCATCGAGAAGCTTGGGGTCGATGTGCATGCCGGCGCCCGGCTGCAGCAGGAACACGGCCGCGAGCCCGGTGAGCAGGGCCAGCACGGTCAGCGCGTAGAACAGCCCCATCGATTTCAGCAGGGTCTTGCCGATCTCCCGCGAGTCGTTCAAGGATGTGATGCCGCTGACGATGGTGCAGAAGACGATGGGCGCGATCATCATCTTCACGAGCTTCACGAAGCCGTCGCCGAGCGGTTTCAGGGCAGCGCCGATGTCCGGCCAGAAGTGGCCCACCGTGATGCCGAGGACCAGGCCGATCAGGACCTGGACGTAGAGAAGCTTGATCAGCTTGCTGGGCTTCATGGTTCTGTCTCCGGAAGTGGGGAGCGGCGCTCGGCCGATCTGCGTCGGCTCGTGGAAACGGGTCGTGCGGGCGTGCCTTGGCGCAGGTGTCCACCATCACGCCCGAATGGGCTCAGGGCCGAGGGAGATGCCGACCCGCACCCGGACGCAGGGAATGACTCGGTTCATGGAGCGCGATGATGGGCGCCCTCATTGCAAAAGAGAATTGCATCTTCAAGATCAACTGATCCGGTTCCGGCATCAATGAAGAGGGCTCAGAATGGCCAGCCAACCCGACTTGTCGATGGTGGACGATTGCGGGTTCTGGGTGCAATCCCGTTCGCCGAGCGCCGAGTCAATCCAATGTCGCCCCAGTCAGCTTGACCAGTCCGTCGTAGCGAGCAAGTTCGGCGCGCCAGAATTTCGAGAAGTCCTCTGGCGAGCCTGCTCTCACCTCCGCGCCGATATCGACCAGGCGCTTGGCCAGGACCCCGGACTTCAATGCCTCGTTGACTGCAGCATTCAGCTTGGTGACGACCGGCGCCGGGGTGCCCGCTGGGGCGGCTACGCCATACCAGGCGTTCATGATCATTCCCTTGATGCCCAGCTCTTCGAAGGTCGGCACGTCCGGGATCAACGGGTTGCGCTTCTCGGCCGCGACCGCCAGCGCGCGGATCTTGCCGCCTTTGACGTACGGGAATGCGCCGGTGTCGAACATCAGGTCGAGCTGACCACCCATCACGTCCGTGAGGGCCGGGCCGCTGCCCTTGTAAGGCACATGGGTGAGGTCGACCTTGGCCACCGATTTGAACAACTCGCCCGCCAGGTGGGCCGAGTTGCCAATGCCACCCGAGCCGTAGGCCAGCTTGCCGGGTGCCGCCTTGGCGGCGGAGATCACATCGCGCGGTGTCTTGAACGGCGATGCGGCCGGCACGACCAGCACGCTGGGAATCACGCCCAGTGAAGCCACCGGGGTGAAGTCCTTGACCGGGTCGAAGCCGGTCTTCTTGTAGAGGTACGGATTGGCGGAGTTCGTCGAGCTGGTGGCCAGCAGCAGCGTGTAGCCATCGGGCGCGGAGCGGATGAATTGCTGGGTGCCGATGTTGCCGCCGGCCCCGGCGATGTTCTCGACATACACGGTCTTGCCGAGGTCGGAGGTCAGCGATGCCGCCACCGCGCGCCCGACCGCATCGGCCGCGCCACCGGCCGGCCAGGGCACGATCAGGCGGACCGACTTCTCGGGATACGACTGCGCCTTGACGCCGGGCAGGAGCACGGCGCTGGTCACCAGCAAAGAAAGGAGCTTGAGCATCAGCTTCATGGGTCGTTCTCCGGCGGTGGATGACATCAACGCAGCCCCAGCCGCTCGAGCGTGGGCATCAACCCGAGCAACTCGCAGGTGTTGGCGCCGTGCTCGATGGCGGCGCGGAAGCCGCTCTCCTTGGCTTCACGGGCGTGTGCGCTTTCGAGCACCGACGCGACCTCGTCCGGCGACACGACCACCACGCCGTCGCGGTCGCCCACGACGATGTCCCCGGGGTGGATCTCGACGTCGCCGATGCACACCGGCACGTTCACCCTGCCGGCCTGTGCCTTGCCCGTGCTCTTGATCGACAGCCCGCGACAGAACACCGGGAAGCCCAGCTGCTCGATGGTGCTCGAATCGCGGACGGCACCGTGGATCACGAGCCCGGCGATGCCCAGCTTCATGGCCGCCGCGGTCAGCACGTCGCCCCACGGCCCGGCCTCCAGGAAGCCCTTGGCGTCGACCACGAGCACGTCGCCAGGTCGCGCCTTCAGCAAGGCGTGGTGCAGCATTAGGTTGTCAGCGGGTCGTGTGTCCACGGTCAGTGCCGGGCCCACGAGCCGCGAACGCGGGTCGATGGGCTTGATCCCGCTGTCCAGGGCCCCTTTGGCGCCCTGCGCCTCGTACACCGTCGCCGCGCCCAATGCGCGCAGCTCTTCGTAGATTGCTTGCCAGTCCATCTGCGCCCCTGTTCAATCGACCGTGGCGCCCGAGCGCTTCACGACCGCTTCCCAGAGCGGGACTTCCTTGGCAATGAAGCGGGTGGCCTGCTCCGACGTGCCGCCCACGTCACGCGAGCCCAGGTCGGCGAGCTTGGCGGTCACCTCCGGGGACTTGAGCACCTTCTGCAGTTCCTGCGACAGGCGCTCGACCTGGTTCGCCGGCGTCCTGGCGGGCACGAAAAGTCCGTACCAGTTCTCGAAGGCGAAGTCCTTGAAGCCCGACTCGTTCATCGTCGGCACATCGGGCAGCTTCGCAAAGCGCTGGGCCGAGGTGATCGCCAGGATGCGGATGCGCGGTGACTTCAACTGCGGCGTCAGCGCAGTGACCGTCTCGAACGCGATCGGCACCGTCCCGCCCAGGACGTCCTGCAGCGCCGGGCCCTGGCCACGATAGGGAATGTGGACCATGAACGCGTTCTTCTGCATCTTGATCATCTCGCCCAGCAGGTGCTGCGGGCTGCCGCTGCCGCCCGACGCGTAGCTGTACTTTCCGGGCGACTTCTTCAGCAGGTCGACCAGCTCCGCCACGTTCCTGGCGGGCAGTTCGGCGTTCACGTAGAGCAGCAGCGGCGTCGACGCCACCAGTCCGACGGCGGTCAGGTCGCGCGTCGGGTCGTACTTCAACGGGTAGAGGTTCCGGTTGATCGCGATGCCGGTGTTGTTGCCCAGCAAGGCCGTGCAACCGTCGGGTGCGGAGCGCACGACCGACTCTGTGCCGATGTTGCTGCTGGCGCCGGCCTTGTTGTCGACGATCACCGGCACGCCCAGGCCTTTGGCCAGGCCCGGCGCGATCAGGCGGGCCAGGATGTCGGTGGTGCCGCCTGCCGGGTAGGGCGACACGATCTTCAGCACCTGGCAAGGGAAGGCGTCAGCAGCGTTCGCCGCGGGCATGACCGCGCCGAGGGTCGCGGCCAGCAGCGGGATGGTGGCCGCGCGGCACGTGAAACGGATGTTCATGGACTGTCTCCTGGGTGTCTGGGCCGTCGACGTTCGATCAGTAGGCGGCGCGCTGCAGCGTGTGGTACGCCGCCTGGCGACGCGCCTCGGTGAGCGACGCGCCGGCCAGCGTGGCGGCGACGATGCGCTGCTCGGCCCCGCGCAGGGCGAGCGCCCGCTCGAACACCTCGGTGACCCGGGCCCTGGGCACGACGACGACGCCGTCTTCGTCGCCCACGATGAAATCGCCGGCCGAGACGCGCACGTCGCCCAGGCTGACCGTCTCGCCGACCGCTTCGACCTGAACTCGGTCCTTGCCGGTGCGCATGAAGCGGCCGCAGGCGTACAGCGGATAGGCCACCTGCTCGGCTTCGGCCGTGTCGCGGCACACGCCGTGGATGACGGTGCCCGCGATGCCGCGGTGGGCGGCCAGCTGGCTGAGGATCCCGCCCCACACCGTGCAGTCGACGCGCCCGCCGTTGTCCAGCACGACGACGGATCCTTCGGGCGTGTCGTCCAGGTAGTCGCCCACGGTCCCCGGCTGCGCCACGTCCACGGGCGCATAGCGGACCGTGAACGCCGGCCCGAACACGCGGGCGCGCCCAGCCACGTGCCCGATGCCCAGCACGCTGCCCGGTAGGCGCAGCGCGTCGAGGGCGTCGGAGACCTCTGCGGTGCTCAGTTCGCGGGCGCCGGCCGGTATGGCGATCGATTCGACAGAAGCGTTCATGAGGGGGTCCTGGGCTGGTGTTCGGTGAGCCCAGTATCGAATCCAGCATGACCGATAGCCAGCATCGATTTCTGAGCGTAGGATCAGTTTTAATGAACCTACGGCAACTGCGCTACTTCTGCGAAATCGTCGAGGCGGGCAGTGCGGTGGCTGCAGCGAGCCGGCTGCATGTGGCGCCGACGGCATTGAGCATGCAGCTGGGGCAACTCGAGGAGGAGCTCGGCGGGGAGCTGTTCGACCGCTCTCGCCGGCCGATGGACCTCACGGCACTGGGCCGCTACTTCCATCCTCGTGCCAAGGCGCTGCTGGCCGACGCAGCACACCTGCAGCAGGAGGCGAGCAGCGTGGCTGCCGGCCGCAGTGGCGTGCTGGCCATCGGCTATACACGCTCGACCATCTTCTCGATCCTGCCCAACGCCATCCAGGCGTTCCGCTCCAGCCACCCGAACGTCAAGGTCGAGCTCATGAGCCTGCTGTCGGAACACCAGCACGCGGAGTTGCAGACCGGACGCATCCAGGTGGGTGTTTCGCGCTACGTGGGGCCGGTGCCCTCGATCGACGAGCTGGAGTTCAAGCGGCTGCTGGATGATCCGTTCGTCGTGGCCCTGCCTGCGACCAACCCCTTGGCCAGACGCAAGCTCCTGCACCCGGCGGACCTGAGCCAGACCGGCCTGATCACCTACCCGAAGGACCCGCAGAGTCGCTTCGCGGAACACACCATCGCCCTGCTGCGCGAGGCCGGCGGCCAGTCGCCCGTCGCGCACGAAGCCAGCGACATCCACACTGCCCTCGGGATGGTGGCCTCCCACCTCGGCTTCTGCCTGGTGGGGCGCTCGGTGGAGTTCGGCAGCCGACGCGACCTGGCCTTCGTGCCGATGTCCAGGCTGGCTGACAAGGCGGCGGTGTTCGCCGTCACGAAGACCGGCGAGCAGAGCAAGGTGGCCCTGGACTTCGTCGAGACGCTCGTGGCGACGACGGCAAGGGCTGCGCGTGTGCCGAAGCGCACGGCCCGGTAGCGCAGCGCGTCAGCCGGCTTCGACCGGGACGGGCTGCGTCTCGGAGTAGAAGCTGCATCGGCCGCGCCCTGCGTGCTTGGCGTCGTACAGGGCGATGTCGGCCGCCTTGTACAGGCCATCCACGTCGGCCGCATCACGAGGGAAGCAGGCGGCGCCGATGCTGATGCCGGGCAGCAGCGGGACGGCCTCGTCGGATGGCGGGGCGGCGATCCGGGCAAGGATGCGATCGCAGACCTGCCGCACCCCGGCGTTGCTCGTCGTGCCGGGCAACAGCACGGCAAACTCGTCGCCGCCCAGCCGCGCCACCCGATCGGATTCGCGCACCGCGGTGCCGAGCCGGTTGCCGATGGCCGCCAGCACCGCGTCACCCGTCTGGTGGCCCAGGGTGTCGTTGATCTGCTTGAAGTGGTCCAGGTCGATCAACAGCAGGCACAGGCCACTGCCGTCTCGGCGGGCCTGCGCCAGCATCCGCCGCGCCTCGTCGTTGAACATGCGCCGGTTCGCCAGGCCCGTCAGGCCGTCGAAGTAGGCGATCTTCTCCAGCTGCTGCTGACTTTGCTGAAGCTCGAGGGTGCGTTGCTCCAGCGCGGTCGTCCGTTCGGCCACCAGCGCCTCGAGCGCACGCTGGCGTCGCCGCAGGTAAACGGTGCGGCCCTGCACCAGGGCGGCCAGCAGCCCGACCGCGGCCAAGGCCGCGGCAGCGCGGAACCACACGGTCTCGTGCCAGGCGGGGAGCACGCGCAGCGGCAGCTCCAGCGTGCGGGACCAGGAGCCGTGAGCGCCGGCGCCCCGAAGCTCGAGGACGTAGTCGCCCACGGGCAGGTTGGTGTAGGCGGCGATCCGGCGCTTGGGGTCGGTGCCGATCCAGTCACGATCGATGCCGCGCAAGCGGTACTGGTAGCGGTTGCGCCCGGGTGAGGTGTAGTCCAGGACGGCGAACTCGGCCAGCACGCTGCGTCGACCCGAACCGATCGCCAACGGGGCGCGGGCCGAGCCGGACGTGAGATACCCCGGCAGCGCCGCCTCCTCGCCCAATCGCAGCTCGGTCACCACCAACGGCGCCGAGGGGCGTTCGGCGTCGACACGTCTCGGGTCGACGATGGTCAGGCCGCCGCCACCGCCGAACAGCAGGTGGCCGTCGGGCATGGCGGCGCCCGCGCTCGTCCAGTAAGTGGGCACGCCCACGCCGTCGGAGGCGTCGAAGGCCCTGACCTCCAGGGTGCCGGCCGCGATGCGGGCCAGACCCGCGTCGGTGCTGGCCCAGACGTCGCCGCCGGCGTCCATCACCAGCGCATTCACCCCGTCGTGCGGCAGGCCCTGCGCCCGGGTGAGGCGGTGCACGGCGGATGCGGATGCCGACGTGGACGCAGAGAGTTCCACCACCCGAACGCCGGCGCCGAAGAAGGACGCCCACAGCCGCCCGCGCCGGTCCAGCAGCATGGACGACACATACCCGGTGGGCAGGCCGTTCGCCCCGGCGCCCGGCGCGAACGGCCGGCTCACCGACAGCGTGGCGGTGTCCAGCCGGACGACTCCTGAGCGGGTGCCCACCCACAAGGTGCCTGCGTCGGCCTGCAGCAAGGCGGTGATGCGCTGCTCGCCCAGACGCGTGCCGTCCTCGCGGACGGCCACCTGCAGGCCCGCCGTACCCACGGGGTCGACGCCCCACAGGCCATCGAGACCGCCGAACCACAACCTCGTGCCCTGCATCGCCATGGCCCAGATCGACGCCGTGGGCGCGCGGCCCGGCACCTCCAGCCGGCGGACGACGCGGCCGTCTGCGTCGGCCTTGTACAGCCCGCGCTGGGTGCCGATGTAGACCTCGCCCGAAGGCGCCGAGACCATGCACAGCACGCGCCCGGGCGGCAGCGCCGACTGAGGGGACGAGGCCTCGGGCCGCAGGCGCGCCACCACGCCGAGCTCCGGCTGCACCACGTCGATGCCGCCGTCGCCGACGCTCAGCCACACGCGGCCATCGGGCCGGGGCAGCACGAAAGGCACGTTGGGGTGATGGATGCCCCGCTCGTCGCCCGTCCCGCCCAGCCAGGTGCTGATCCCGGCCTGCCGGACGTCGTGGTAGCTCAATCCGCTGTCGGTGCCCACCCAGACGAGGCCGCTGCGATCGCGGTACAGCGCGCTGACGTCGTCGTCAGGCAGGCTGGCGGCGCCGCGCGCCTGGTGGCGCACGTGCCGCAGTTGCCACTGTCGCGTGTCCACACGGTCGATGCCTTCGCCATCCGTGCCCAGCCAGACCTCGCCCGGCGCGCCCAGCGTCATCCCGCGGATCGCCGCCCGGGCCAAGCCGGCCCGGGCGCCGCCGACCAGCCGATGCAGCGGCACGGCGTCGACCGAACCCGGCTCCAGCACGAAGGCCCCATGCGAGCGCGTGCCCGCCCACACCCTCTGGCCATCGTCCAGCCGCAGATAGGCCACGAAGGGCTCGCCCGCTTCGCTGCTCGGCAGGGACACCCGCTCGAACCTCTCGGCGCCGGCGGCCAGCCGGAACAGGCCCTGGTCCGTCCCGACCCAAAGGGCACCCCCGGCGTCACGCAGCAGGGCTTGCACCGAGCGGTCGGGCAAGCCGCGCGTGCGGGCCCCAGCCGCATGCCGCACCACGGTGCCACGCAGGGGATCGAGATGATCGAGGCCGCCCCCCGTGCCGACCCACAGGCCGCCCTGGCCATCGTCCAGCATGGCGAAGACGCTGTTGCGCGTGAGCGCAGCGTCGCCTGCCAGCGGCGACACGAAGCGATCCGTCGCAGCGTCGTAGCGCACCAGGCCGCCGGCGCTGGTGCCGACCCACAGGCCGCCACTGCCATCGACGGCCAGCGTGAGCACGTAGCTGTCAGGCAGTGCGCCCGGCGTGCCTATGTCGCCCGCGTACCGGCGCAGCTGGTAGCCGTCCCAGCGACCCAGGCCGCTTTGCGTGGCGACCCAGAGAAACCCGTCCTTGTCCTGGACGAGGTCGGTGACCGAGAGCGCCTCCGAGAGGACCCGGCTGAACACGGCATCCGAACGCCCGGCCCAGGCATCCCCTTCACCGGCCTCGGCGGCCAGGGCGCCGCCGTGTGCAGCAATGCACAGGACCGCCCAAAGCCAACGGTAGAGAAGGTGAATGAGAGAAGCTCGTCGCATGCCGGCCATCCGGGCGCGGTGGCGCCAGGTACGAGTCTCTTCGGCGCTGGGCAGGTGGAATTTAATCGCGGCGCGCGGAGGATTGGGCAGGTTGGGTGCGAAGGAGCGGATGAAGGGGGCGGGTTTCTGCGGGTGACGTTGCGGACGGCCAAGCCACGCAGGCTGAGACGCGAGCTGGACCCCTCCCTCGGCAACGCGCAGAGACATGCCGGCGGGCGCCTTGAAGCTGCCTGCGGGGTCAACGGGCGGAAGGCCACGAGATCGTTCGCTGCTGCGCAGGCGCAACGCCATCATTGCTGGATCGACATCGCGGTGATAGTCTGCCGCCCTCGCAAATTTGCCGTTGCGCCATGCCAGCGGCCAGACGCACGAGACACCCGCCCACCAGAAATTCGATGAAGCATCTCTTCACCTCGCAAAGCATGTCGTCGACCACCCGCACCGCAGCAGCGGCGGATGCGTCGCGCCGCTTTGGCGCAGAGCTGCTTCCCTAGAGCCTTTCGCACACCCGGAGGCTCGGCCTCCTGAGTCCCGCAAGACCCGGCAGGCCATGAGCCACCGGGTCTTTTGTTTTTTGCCTGCACAGCTGGAGCCCTGGACATGAGCCACGAACGAGAACTGTCTTGCACTGCATGCGCCGCCAGCGCAGTGCAGTGGCTCGACTCCGTGGATTCGTTCGTGTAGAGCGTCCAGGTCCTTGTGCGCCTGGAGGTCCACCCTTCAGGCCAGAAAGCCTGCCGGGTGGTCCACCCCGCAGGTTTTTTTTCGCCCGCATGGCGGGCACCCCCAGTCCGGCGCGCGCGCCGACAACCCGCCGACAGCCTCGCCTGGCCAGCGAAGCCGGTCGGCTCTTTACTCAAACTGGAGAAATCATGATGAACAAGGTTCATGTCAACGTGGGAACCATCGGCCACGTCGATCACGGCAAGACGACGCTGACGGCCGCCCTCACCTTCGTGCAGGCCGCACGCACCGGCGGCCGCGCGCTGTCCTACGGGCAGATCGACAACGCGAAGGAGGAGCGTGAGCGCGGCATCACGATCAACACCTCGCATGTCGAGTACGAATCGGAGCGCCGCCACTACGCGCACATCGATTGCCCGGGGCACGCCGACTACATCAAGAACATGATCACCGGTGCCTCTCAGATGGACGGAGCGATCCTGCTGGTGGACGGCACCGAAGGCGCCGCTCGGCAGACCATCGAGCACGTGCTGCTGGCGCGCCAGGTCAACGTCGGCCACATGGTGGTGTTCGTGAACAAGATGGACCTCGTGGCCGACAGTGACAGGGCGGAGATCGAGCAGCTGATCGAAATGGAGATCGGCGCGCTGCTGGCTGCCCACGGCTACCACGATGTCGCGTTCGTTTTCGGCAGCGCACTGAAGGCACTGGCGGCGGCCGAGCGCGGCGACCTCGAAGGCCCGGACGTGCAATGCGTGATCGATCTCGTGAACGCGTTGGACTCGCGCATTCCTGATCCGGTGCGCGACTACGACGGCGCGTTCATGATGCCGGTCGAGGGCGTGCACACCATCGCGGGCCGAGGCACCGTGGTCAGCGGCCGCGTGGAACGTGGCGTGATCCGCGTTGGCGACAGCCTGGAGATCGTCGGCTTCGCGGCCGAGGACGGGCAGGTGGTCGTCACGGGCGTCCAGTCGTTCCACAAGGACGTTGCGGAAGCCCGGGCGGGTATGAACGTCGGCCTGCTGCTGCGCGGTGTCAAGCGCGACGACGTCGTGCGAGGCCAGGTCGTCGTGAAGCCGGGCGCGGTGAAGCCGTACCGGACGGGCCGTGCGCAGATCTTTGTCCTCAGCAAGGACGAAGGCGGGCGGCATACCCCGTTCGGATCCGGCTACCAGCCGCAGTTCTTCTTCGGGCCGACCGATGTGACCGGCGTGATTCGTGTCGACACCCAGACCGGGGTCGTCGAGCCGGGCGCCCAGGCGCAGATCAGCTTCGAGCTGAGCAAGCCTGTGGCCATCGAGAACGGCATGCGGTTCGCGATGCGCGAAGGCGGCAAGACCGTCGGCGCAGGCATCGTGACCGAGGTGCTCGGCTGAAAGGCTGACGCCGCAACCGGCCCCTGTCGCCTGCTTGTCGGGCGCCAGGGGCTTCTTCTTGCCTCGAGGTCACGCGGCCGGCCCAGACGCCGCCCTGTTCCCCCAAAGGTCAGCGCCTTGAACGAGCTCCCCTGCAGGAGTAAAAGCTACGCCCACCGGGCACTTGGAGGGATCTGAAATGGTGCAAAAAGCCTTGGCGCTGGCTGCTTTTGTCAGCGCTCTCCTGGGGTCATCCGCGGTTGTGGCAGACCAGCGCAACCAGCTGCCGCTCGGATTCAAGGACGCCAATGGCAAGACTGTCGGGCGGGTTCTGTGGTCCGGAGGTTCGTACGTTGTCATGCGCGAGGACAAGAAACTGTTCGCGCTGCGGATGGGCGTTACCGGCCCTGACTTCACCAAGGCGAATTTCGAGTCGATTCCTCTCGTCTACGAGACGACCGATTGCTCCGGACCGGCGTACCTCAAGTACGACTTTCAGCTGATTGGCGTGTCGCTCGCCACGGTCGTCCATCCTAATGACGGGCGCACCCTGGTCTATGTCGTCAGCGACATCAACAGGAACATCGTGGTCCAGTCAGAACGCGACAAGAGGCTTAATTGCAAAGCGGGCCAGTACAACGGCTGGGCAGCGCCCGTGGGCGAGCCCATCGACATCACTGGAAAGTACTCTCCCCCGTTCACGATGCGCTGAAGACCAGCCTGCACTTGATTCACGGGCCGACGGCCACGGTGCTGGCAGGCCATGACGCTGCCCCGGAAAGACCGCGGGCGACCCTTCGCGAATTCGAACGCGCCGTCTTCTAGCCATTCAGCACGAGGGACGCCTCGGGATACTGCTCGCACATGAAGTCGACGAAGGCCCGAACCTTCGGCGCCGGGAGTCGTCGCGACGTATGCAAGACCCAGAGCGCGACCTCTGCGCCCGAAACCGTGCCCCACTGAACCAGCTCGCCACGGGTCAATGGGTTCCATGCGATGGACTGCGGTATCAGGGCAGCACCGGCCCCGGCGATGGCAGCGTCGCGAATCATCAGGAAAGAAGAAAGTCTCAGCCTCGGGATCGGCTCCAGAACAAGGCGTCCGTCGTCGAGCGTCCAAGTCGTGGCTTGAAAAGTCGAGGACACGATGCTGGGAACGGGTCTGACCTTGCCGCGTTTTGGCACAGGCACGCAGGGCGCGGCCACCACCACCAGCCGGTCCTTGGCGAAGCACCGGCCGACGAGGCCGCTGTCCGGGCTCGGATTGACGCGGATCACCGCGTCGAACTGTTCCTCGACAAGGTCGACCATGCGATCCTCGGCCACCACCTCGCACGTGACTTCGGGGTAGGCCGCGCAGAACTCGGCGGAGAGGCGACCCATCGCCAGCTGGGAGAACAGCACCGGCGAAGCGACACGCAAGCGTCCACGCGGTGCCGACAAGCCTTCGCGGGCGGCAGTCATGGCTTCAGCCACCTCGTGCATGGGCCCCTCCGTGCGTTCCATCAGCATCTGGCCGGCTTCGGTGAGCTTGAGCCCGCGGGCACTGCGCTCTATGAGTCGCACGCCGAGCTGCTCTTCCAGGTCCGTGATGCGGCGTGACAAGGTGGCCTTGGATCTCCCGCTGGCACGGCTCGCCTTGCCCAGTCCTCCGTGCGATGCGACGAGCGCGAAGTCGGTCAGTGCGTTCAGATCCATTGGTTCCAAATATGAAACGGTCTGTCCACATTCTGGCGTCTTCGTTTTGCCGATGCAACGAACTATCTTCTCGCCATCGCCACTCTCAGACCGCTGAAATGACCACCTCCCACCACCCCCAGGAGACTTCCATGAGCATTCTCGTCACCGGTGCCACCGGCACCGTCGGTTCCCTCGTCGTCCAGGGCCTCGCCGCCGCCGGCGCCGAAGTCAGCGCCTTCGTTCGCACGCCCGGAAAGCAGGCCTTTCCAGCAGGCGTCAAGGAAGTCGTCGGCGACCTGACCGACGTACCCTCATTGCGCGCGGCACTGTCGTCGGTGCGCACGCTGTTCCTGCTGAATGCCGTCACGCCCGACGAAGTGACGCAAGCCCTCGTCGCGCTGAACCTGGCTCGCGAGGCCGGCATCGAGCGCGTGGTCTACCTGTCGGTCATCCATGCGGACAAGTTCACCAACGTGCCGCACTTCACCGGCAAGCACACGGTCGAGCGAATGATCGAGAGCCTCGACATTCCGGCCACCATCCTTCGCCCCGCCTACTTCATGCAGAACGAGCGCATGGTCCAGCAGGTGATCCAGGGCTACGGCGTGTACCCGATGCCGATCGGCTCGACGGGCGTCGCCATGATCGATGCGCGAGACATCGCGGACATCGCCGTCGCCGAACTGCAGCGGCGCAACCGCGCGCCCGCACCGCTGCCGCGCGTGACCCTGGAATTGGTCGGGCCCGAGCTGTTGACCGGAGCATCGGCCGCCGGGATCTGGAGTGCCGCGCTCGGACGCGATGTGCGCTACGGTGGGGACGACGTCGCGGCTTTCGAAGGGCAGATCGCCTCGTCGTCGCCGTCCTGGCTTGCCTACGACATGCGCCTGATGATGGCCGGGATTCAGAAGTTCGGCATGCACGGTTCCCACGGCGCGGCGGATCGGCTGGAGGCCATCCTCGGCCGTCCTCTGCGCAAGTACGCCGACTTCGTCAACGAGTCCGTGGCCGCGGCGTAGCCGATCCTTCCCCGATCGCCATGGCGCGAAGCTCCAGGCGATTTGCCCGACGTGATTGCCAAGAAGCGCAAGAGGCCATCGGCTGAACGCCCATGCGACGAGGATCCCCGTGGCGAGGCTGCTGGACTTCAGGGATCCCCCGTCACCCGCCTGACGCCAACTTCGCCAACGCCTCGATCTCGATGAGCGTGTCGCGCGATGCGAGGGAAGCCACGCCGATGCCCGTCAACGCCGGACGAACGGCACCGAAGTGGCGGGCCAGCACCGGCACGAGCTGTGACATGCCATCCGCCAATTCGCCGCGCACGTACACCCGCAGCTGAAGCACGTCGTCCAGCGACGAGCCGGCTTGGTTCAGCACCGTGGCCAGGTGCTCGACGGCACCTTCGGCCTGTCCTTCCAGCGTGGCGTGGCGGA
Source organism: Ideonella flava (assembly GCF_051857595.1). Lineage (NCBI taxonomy): Bacteria > Pseudomonadati > Pseudomonadota > Betaproteobacteria > Burkholderiales > Sphaerotilaceae > Ideonella > Ideonella flava. The sequence goes on along the minus strand of NZ_JBPZHD010000002.1, from coordinate 625,837 downwards.
CGCGGGACTCACGGTCCCAGTCGACCTGGCCCGAAACGAAGACGAATCGGGATTCCAGGTCCACCTTGGCCTGCGACATGCCGACGGGTGCGCCGTCGTAGAGGCCTGCGGGGTTGATCAGCTTCGTGCTCATGCGTCGTTCCATGTGGTTTGCCATGGGCCACAGCTTAGGAAAGGCCTGCACCGCGCGCCATGCCGCCGGGCTTGTAGCCGTCACAAGCGGTGCTATCTCGCGGGAGCGAACCGGGCCCGTACGTGGCCGAGGACCCAGCTCAGCAGCGGGTCGGACATCGCCGAGGGGTGGCAAGCCGCGACCACCTCGAAGCCCGGCGGGTACTTCTCGAGCGGCACCTCGAACAGCCCTTCGCAGGGCAGCAGCCGCGACGGCATGAAGGCCACCATGTCGGACTGGCGCAGGTACTCGGCTGCCATGAAGAACGAGGGCACCGACGCCACGACGCGGCGCCGCAGCCCCTGCTGCTCGAACCATTGGCCCGCTGAGCCGTCGAAGGTCGGCACCGCCGGAGACACCACCAGAAAGTCATGGGCCACGAGCGCCTGCAGAGGCAGCGAGCCTGGCCCTTCGATCAGCGGCCTGCCGGCTACGCACACATACCTTTCCGTGAAGAGCGGGATCGTCAGCAGGCCTTCGGGCACATAGCCGCTGGTGGTGAAGGCCACGCCGATTTCACCCTCCTGCATCCGGCGGACCAGGGCGGCGCTCTCGATGTTCGAGACCTTCACACGGACCCGCGGGGCCGCGCGGCGCAGCTCGCTGATCAAGTCGCCGACGACGAGGCGTTGGGCATGGTCGGTGGCCGAGATGCTCAAGGTGCGCTCGACCTCCACCAGCGGGATCGACGCCGGCAGCGGCATGGCGTGAACCAGCGCCAGCAACTGGCGGACATGGGGCTGTATCAGCTGGCCATAGGCCGTCGGCACCATGCCGTGGCCGGTGCGCACGAACAGGGGATCGCCAAGAATCTCACGGGTCCGCTTGAGCTGCAGGCTCACGGCTTGTTGCGAGACGTCGAGCGCCTCGGCGGCCGCCGACACCGTGCCCTGCTCATAGAGGGCGCTGAGCATGCGCAGGTGGTTGAGTTCCAGCTTCTCGATCATGGACGGCCACCGTGGGGGCGATCTGCGAATGCCATGGTCGCGAGCGCAATCTGCCGCGAAGATGGCAATGGGTTGCCGAGGATAGCCGTCATCGGCAGGGGCCGCGAGAACGGCCTGTCACGCTGCCGAAGTCGACGCGAACTGAAATATGCTCCGGCCCACAATCTTCAGAGAGGACATCAACATGCATCGGTTCCTTCGTCTTGCTCTTGGCGCCGCCTGCTGCGTCACCGCACCCGCGCTGTGGGCGTTGCCCACCCAATATCACCTGCAGGATCTCGGCGCGAGCAGCGAGGCCGTCCACATCAATGCCAAGGGCCAGGCGGCGGGCACCGACACCAGCACCGGTCAACGGTATGCCGCCGTCTGGACGGACGGCGAGATGCAAAGGCTCGACAACCCCTACACCGTGGGGGATGCGTACGGGATCAATGCCGCAGGGGTCGTCGTGGGGAGCGCCGGCTATCCCGATGCGGCGATCTGGACCAGCTCCGGCATGTTCGTGGATCTCGGCCAGGGCTTCGCCGGCAGCTATGTCACCTCGATCAACGACAAGGGCAATTGCGTCCTCAACGGCGCGGTGGACGCCGAGACCCTCGTCATGTACTTCGCGCCCGGATGCGATGGCTCGAAGCTGGTGCAGATAAGCGCCTACGCCCAAGGCGTCGCCATCAACGCCAATGACCAGATCGCCTTCACCGACATTTCATTCAGCCACCAGCAGCGAGCCTACCTGTACAGCGCCGGCACGTTCACGGACCTGGGAGTGCTCGCCGGGTACACGCAAAGCCTCGCCAGCGACCTGAACGGCCACGCCCATGTCGTCGGCACGGCGGCTGATGCAGCCTACGACCTGCGCGAAGGCTTCTTCTGGAACGGCCGGAAGATCCAGAAGGTGGGGACGCTCGGCGGCGCGCGCTCGGAGGCGACGGCGGTCAACAACTCCGATGTCGTCGTCGGCTCCGCGCAGACGCGCAAGGGTCAGTGGCATCCCTTCGTCCGCGACATGCGCGCCGATGGCTCCCGGATGCAGGACCTCTCGACCATGCTCGACGCGAGCGGCGCCGGCTGGTCGCTGGATCGTGCCCTCAGCATCAACAAGTCGGGCCAGATCCTGGTGCGCGGCACGGCGCCTGGAGACTCCGCGCCGCATTCGGCGATCCTGACACCGCTGGATTGATCGCAGTCCGCGCCAGGCTGTGGCCAGTGCCCAGGCCTCCCTCATGAACGCTTATCTTCCGCCGTGCTCCTGGGGGGCTCCATCGCTGGCGTGCTCGACATCGCCTTCGCCATCTCATTTGCCGTCTAGCCCGGTGCGGCCGCCGAGTCCTTGTATTTCCAACGTTAGATCGCACCATTTCTCATGAAGCGCCCATTCATGGTCATCGCCACAAGCCTCTGGTGCCTTCTTGCATCTGCGGCTCCGACGCCGGCGTCCGTACGAGCCGAGGTCGAGGCGTTGATGGCCAGGCTGCAAGCATCCGGCTGCGAGTTCAGCCGCAACGGTTCCTGGTACACCGGGTTGCAGGCCAGAGATCACCTGCTTCGCAAGCTGGAGTACCTGGAAGGCAAAGGCACCGTCCAGAGTGCCGAGCAGTTCATCGAGCTGGCGGCTTCCAGGAGCAGTTCCTCGGGCAAGGCCTATCAGGTCAAATGCGGCGGGCAACCGGCCGTCGAGAGCAAGGTCTGGCTCACGGAGCAGTTGGCAGCCCTGCGTGTTCCGGCCGGCAAAGGCAAACCGTGATGCCTGAGGCCTTCAGCGGGCTGGCAAGCGCCTAAAGCGCCTCGTCCCGATACACCATCTGCAGCGCGCCATTGGCCGCATGGATGCGCTCGTTGCCGATCATGAGCGCCGCCGAGTGGGCGTCGCGCAGGTGGCGGGCGATGCTGTAGGGCGAGTCGTTGCGGTAGCCAGTGGTGCCGGTGATGCGTAGCGCCTTGGCGCAGATGTCGGCCACCAGCTCGGAGCTGGCGAGCTTGAGGTGGTTGAGCTGGACTGCGCAGGCCACCGAAGACAGCTCTTGCGCGCCGCCGTCCGGGGCTGCCGTCATGCGGTCGTAGCGGCTGGCCCATTCGCGCACCTGGACGCGCATGAGCTGCAGCTGGGCCGACACGTCGCTGAGGCGCGCGGCAGTGGGGGGCGTGGCGGACATCTTGCGGCCGGTGTCGCGCACGAAGGCGCGGGCGCGGGCCACCGCGTCGGTCGCGATGCCGAGCCAGGCGGAGCTCCACAGGATGTGCGCCCACGGCACCATGGTTTGGGCGTTGATGTCGGCGAAGGGCGCCGGCACGATCTGCTCCGGGCCGAAGCGGGCGGTGATGGTGTAGCCCGGGCTGCAGGTGCCTCGCATGCCCATCGCATCCCACGTGCCCGCCTGCTGCATCTCGCACTGGGGCTTGCGGGCCAGCACCATGGCCTGGTCCCCGGCCACCGATTCGACGTGGCGCCGGACGGTGATCAGCAAGTCGTCCGCCGCGTCGCCGTACGACACGACGGTGCCCTCCTTGCGCACGAGGCAGCTGCCGTCCGGCTGGGTCTCGACCGGGCAGATGCTGGTGCGCACCGATCCTCCCACGCCCGCCTCGCTGGTCACGGACGCGATCAGCCGCTGGTCACGCACCAGCTCGTGCAGATGGCCTTCGAAGAACGGGGTGCTGCCATGGCGGACCAGGCAGGCCACCTGCACCTGGTGCATGGCGAACACCATCGCGGCCGAGGCGCAGCGCTGGCCCAGCGCCTCGCACATCTGGCCCAGCTCCGCGATGCCCAGCCCGAGGCCGCCGAAGCGCTGCGGCACGTGCGCGGAAAGCAACTGCTCGGTCTTCAGCGCATCGATGGCTTCTCGGGGGAAGCGCGCGTCGCGGTCCACCGCTTGCGCTGCCGGGCCGGCCACCTCGCGGGCGATCTGGCGCACCCGTTCGACACGGGCCGAAGCCGCCTGCTCCGGGCCGGCGGGCGAGGCGGGAGCAACGGGCTTGACGACGAGATTCACGGCAGGGCCTTCCACGGGATGACGAGACGCCTACCTTATTCGCCGGGGCTGATGCCGGGCTTGATACACCACAAGTGGGTTGCGCCGAGGCACTGGCGTGGGGCCACGGAACAGGGCCGAGCCGCGCCAACCCCTGCGCCGCAGCCAACGCAGTTGAACGGCGGCTTACGCTTGAGGCGAGCGCGGAACAGGCGCAGAGCGGGTCGGCCGGTCGAGACCTCGATTCAGGCCGACGGTGGCCGCTCGACGCCGAGTTGGCTCCACAGGGTGTTGATGTCGCCGATGCCTCGGTGCTCGACGATGCAGCCGTCTTGCACCCGGTCGACATGCATGACCGTGAAGTCGACTGGCCGGTGGGTGGCCGCCACGCCCATGAAGGCGCGTGTATGGCGGCCGCGGTAGCACCCGATGGTGGCCACGCTGTTGCCTTCGGCGATGACGAAGTCGAAAACATGCCGGCCATCGGGGAAGCCCTCGCGGAAAGCCTCGCCGAAGGCCAGGAAGCCCGGCCAGTCGAGCACCTTCGCACCGAAGACCCGGGCCTCGAAAGGCGCGCCGATGCCGCCAAAGCGTCGCAGCTCGCCCTGATCGAAGGCCTCGTAGAAGGCCATCACGGTCCCCCTGGGGGTAGGGTGCACGAGGGGTTGCGGTGTGTTCATGGTCGTGTCCTTGTGAAGCAGACGTGGGACGTGGGCAGGCGCCGATGCTGGCGATCTATGCGGCCACCACCACGCCATGGCGGTGCATCACTCCCAGCAACTTCGGCAGGTTGGCTGCCCCTTCCGGAACTTCGCTGGCGAGCGAACTGAACAGGCGAGTCGCCTGCCCGCCGGCGCCGCTGAACTCGACCATGCCGCCGCCGCCGGGGCCGAAGCTGAATGCATGCACCGTGCCCGCCGGCACATGCACCAGCGTGCCCGGGCCGGCCGAGTGGTCGGAACCGCCCGCGGAGAACCGCACCGAGCCGCGGGTGACGTAGAAACTCTCGTCCCAGGGATGCGAGTGCGGCGGCGGCCCGGCCCCTTCTGGCCCCTCCTGCAGTGTGATCTCGTACGAACCAGTGCGCGTGTTAGGCGCCAGCACGGTGATGGCAACGCCCACGACGTCCAGCGGCGAAGGGCGCTGGTCGGGCGTGGTGACGAAGGCTTCGGTGTCTGTCATGGCATGCTCCTCGTTGAAGCGGTTGAACAAGGCCTTCAGTCTGGTCGCGTGGTCGCGCCCGCGTTCTGAACAAGCGCCGAAGCTGATCTGAAGTTCTCCTTAAGAGCCGAGAATTCGCCCCATGGCCCGCCTCACCGACGAAATGCTCGGTTTCCTCGCCACCGGTGTGGCACACCAGGTCGGCGGCTGCACCGCCGAAGGCCGCCCGCTGATCTGCCGCGCCCTCGCCGCCCAGGCCTTGGACGACGGCAGGCTGCGTGTGCTGATGTCGGGCGTGCAGGGATTCGAGCTGCTCGAAGCGATCCGCATCAACGGTCGCATCGCCTTGTGCCTCGTCGCGCCGGGCGACTACCGAGCCGTACACCTCAAGGGCCGGGATGCGCAGGTGAGCGCAGCCGACGGGCCGCGTGAGCGTGCGCTGGTGGCCGAGCGGCTGCGCAGGTTTGCCGCCCAACTCGCCCCCTTCGGCTTCCCGCCGGGCTACGCCGAGGCGTTGTATGCAGTGCCGCCGGGTGCCCTCGTCGCCATCACCTTCACCCCTGAAGGCGCCTGGAGCCAGACCCCCGGCCCGGGGGCCGGCCATGCCTTGGACTTGAATTCATGAGCGCGTCCGGGCATGGCGACCTGAGCGTGTCGCTCAAGAGCATCCGCCGCCTGCTCGAGGGCCTGATGCCGCCTTCGATGACCACGGTCACGCCCGACGGCATGCCGCACGTCAATCACGTCTCGCACGCCGAGTATGTGGACGAGAACCATGTCGCGCTGACCTGGCAGTTCCAGAACGCCAGCCGGGCCAACATCCTGGCCACGCGCCGGGCCTGTCTTTCGTTCGACGATCCGGCCAGCGGCACCGGTTTCGTGATGCAGATCGAGTACCTCCGAACGGAAACCGAGGGGCCGCTGTTCGAGCGCCTGCGCGCCAAGCTCGCCGGCATTGCCTCGCACAGCGGCATGGACGGCGTGTTCCACCTGCGCGGCGCCGACGTCTATCGAGTCCTCGAGTTGCGCCGCGTGCCGGGCCGCCTGGACATGCCGTCGATGGCGCCGCGCTGCGATGTCGCTGCCGGCGCGCGGCGGGTGTCCGAGGCGCTGGCACGCTGCGACGACGCCGCCGAAATGCTGGACACGCTGATGGACGGCCTCGCGCGAGAACTCCTGATCGAACATTCGATGCTGTGGATGCTGGAGACCGATCGCCCGGCGCTCACCTTGGTGGCCAGCCACGGCTACGGCGCTCATCGAATCGGCGCGGAACTGCAGGTCGGCGTTGGCCTGGTCGGCACGGCGGTTCGCGAAGGCGTGCCCATCCGCATCGGCCACATGAGCCTGTCGATGGTTTACGGCCGCGCGGCACGCGGCGTCATCGACGAACTGGGGCTGGCGCAGGCCGTCTCGGCCGAGATTCCCTTGCCCGGCTTGCCTGCGCCGCGCAGCCAGCTGGCGGTGCCCCTGCGCGCCCGCTCGCGCATCGTCGGTGCATTGTTCGTCGAAAGCCAGCACGACCAGTTCTTCAGCTACGACGACGAAGACGCGCTCATGCTGCTGGCCGGGCAACTCGGCGCATTGCTGGCCGGCCTGCACGCCAACGACGCGTCGCTGCGCCCTGCTGCCGCCGCAGCCCCGGCCAGCCCGGCGCCCCAGGCTGCGGGTGCGCCGGCGCTGCGTCTGCGGCTGCACGCAAAGGACAACAGCGTGTTCGCCGACGACGAGTACCTGATCCGGGGTGTCGCCGGGGCCATCTTGTGGAAGCTCGCGCGCGAGCATGTGCAAAGCGGCCGCGTCGAGTTCAGCAACCGCGAGCTGCGCGCATCGGCCAGCGAGTTGCGCCTGCCCGAGGTCGACGACAACCTCGAGGTGCGTCTCGTTCTGTTGCAGCGGCGACTGGCGGAACGCGGCGGCCCTCTGCAGATCGAGAAGACCGGCCGCGGCCGCTTCAGGTTCGTCGTCGGCCGACCACTCGACCTGCTTTGAACGTATCGCTCTGTCCGATGAACAAAGCTCTGACCCTGGCCGCCCTCACCGCCACCCTCCTCTGCCCCACCACATTCGTTCGAGTGACGTGGGCGCTGCAGGCGCAGGCGATGGAGGGTGATCTCTCGAAGTACGCGGCCATCGTCTTCCCGAACAGCTCGGGAGAGGAGTTGAACGAGAAGCAGCGGCAGCAGGTGGAGCAGTACATGCGCGGCGGCGGCAACGCGGTGGTGGTGCACCGGGCCATCATCTCGGCATCGGGCTGGCGCATGAGTCAGGGGGCCGGCCGCAGGAACCGTTGCCGGTGACCAGCGGGAGCTGGACAGCGGCCATCCTGCGCAAAGAAGCCCCGCCGCCGGCTCCCAAGGCGGTGGCCGATCTGCAACCGCGTGGATGGGGGTAGGAGGAGCCGGCCCGCGGTCAGGGGCGCGGTGCTGGCGGGGTGAAGGCAGTGTCCCGTCCCGTGCCCGCCCGCCCCATCCCCCTGAAGGGGGCCCTACGGGAGGTGCCGGGCGCCGGCTGCCGGCCCTGCGCCATTTCGCTCAACTTGCATCCCTCGATCAGGGGGCCCGCGGGATCCGCTCGAGGATCGGGGTTTGCCTGAAGTTGCGCAAGGCGGGTCTCACTATGACACCGCAGGAGGGGCTATGAAACACGTCCGTCTGGCAGCGACCACGCTGGTCCTCTGCGGCGCCAATGCGATGGCGCAGGAGATCGGGCGCGAAGACACGAAACCGCTTGCAACCGATGTCTCGTTCGCATCTGCGAGTGGCATAGAGATCCGGACGGCCCCATCGCCGCTGGGCAGCCTGTCCTTCGGCCAGGTTCCCGCACGGCCTCTGGACATCCCGGCCGAGCCACCGCTTGCCGCAGAAAAGGGCGTCAAGGTCGCCGCCTTCCCGGAGGAAGAAACAGCCCCCGGCGGCCGCGCAGACGCCCGGCCCGTGCCCGAGCCGCCCACCCTGCTGATGCTGATGGCCGGCCTGGGGGCGCTTGCGGTGGTGATTTCTCGCCGCCAATGAGGAGCCCGACCGTGCCGGGCGCAGCGCAGCCACTGCCGCGTCACGGTGAAGGGATGTTCGCAGCCGGGTCGATGAGTTCTCATCCGCCCGGGCTGCACAGGCGCGCGGTCAACCGCCGCTGTTGTTGATATAGGGATCGCACACGACGGCGTTGCCACTGCCGTCGTGGTACTTGATCGAGTACTTCAAGTTTTGCGATGACGTGCCGGGCTGTGTGGCCAGGCGAATTCGATAGTACGGCTCGGCCGACGAACTGGCGCTTCCCAGGCCGTTCGAGTCCGAGGTCGGGCCTGCGTCAGTGATCGCCGCCATATCGGCCGGCGAGACATTGATCCACGTGGGTCCGTCGTCGACATGGAACCTCGCCGCCGCATCACCGCTGATGCGCCACACCACCACGACGCTGGCGTTGCCCTTGGCTCTCAGCTCGAACGGATCCACTCCCGGCACGTTCGTCACCGTGTTCTTGCTCAAGCTCACCGGGCACACCCATTGGCTGTTGATCTGCGTGCACGTCGGCAGGGACTCCGTCACATGCGTGCAGGAAGAATAGAGCGGAGCCACGGTTTCTCCCACCCCCTTCGTCCCGCAGCCGGACAGGCAGAGGGCCGACACGAGGGCCGGCACAAGAAGTTCGATTCGCATGATTGCCCTTCTTCGATGAGTGAACTGGCCAATTGACTTCAACGCAATGTCTCCAGGCTGAACCCGATCAACCCGGCCGCCGCGTACCCGAGCACGGTCGTCATCCTGTCGGGGTCGGGTTGGTTGTAGTTGTCATCCCACTCCACGAGGAATGAAAGAGTCTTCCCGCACTGCCCGTCGACCAGATGCCTGGCGTAGGCGTAGTCCAGGCAGGAACCCGGCATCGGCCTGTCGACGTACCAGGCGCTCGTGCTGAACTGCGGACCACCAGCGCCCACCACATCGGCCACGAAGCGCGACGCCAGCCGTTCGAACAATGCCTGGTCCTGCGAGCACATGAACTCGCTGTAGGCATCGCCCCTCAAGCCCCGCCGGCCGCGGTAGCCCGCCTGCCTGAAGTTCATGGCCGAGTTCGTGGCTTGCGACTCGTCGACAGCCCAGGGATGTCGAATGGTCAGGCCGGGCCGATGAAGGTCGATGAGCCAGCGTGCCGGATAGCTGTCGAGCAGCGCGCGGATGTTCTTCGTCTCTGGTTCGGACGCAGCGGACGGTCCGTGGTAGTTGCCGGAGTCGGTGTCATCGAGGTCCCAGGGGGCGACCGCAGGATCGAACTCGGCGACGTCGAAAAGGAAATCGAAGTTGCGGTTGAGATCGACGCCTGCCGCGAAATCCAGTCCGTTCTTCGGGCGCGCGTTGCGGCGCATGCCCGCCCTCGTGGGGTCCGTCTGGGTCGCATGGCGGCCGTCGGGGTTGACCACCGGCACCAGGATGAGGTCGCGCTCGGCAAGCAGTTGCGCGACCTCCAAAGGCGAAATCTCGAGGCCGCCGTAGTTCAACGGCACGTCATGCACGACCGAATACAGCAGATCGGACGCGAGGTGCAACAGGATCTCGCAGCCCCCCCACTCGTCGGCATGCATGCAGCCGAGCATGACGATGGCCGGCTTCTTCGAAGACGGTCGTCCGAGGCGCAATGCCTTCACGTTCCGGTTCTGCCAGGTCCGATGCGGCAGGTCGATCAGTTGGGCCTGGTCCGGGTACGTCGCTTCGAGGTTCACGAGTGCCTCGTTGAACTCCTCGTCGTTGTAGTAGGGCTCGTAGCCCTCCCGAGACTGACCGGCGCCCAGGCTGGGTGGCGGCTGGCCGTTGCGAAACCGGTTCGTCGAAGGGACCCATGCCCGCAGCGCTTCGGCAGTCCGGGCAAGCTCGGGCTCACTGCGCAAGACCTTCAAGCCGAACCTGGCAACGTTGGCGACAAGGTCGGCCGGCACCAAGGCCGTGCCGACCAGGTCTTCGCCACGGATCTGCACGCCGTGCAGCTCCGCCGTTGACTTCCCCAGCCATTTGGCGACCGAGGAAGGCGCTCCTTCGACCTGCACAAAGACCTGTCCGGTACGAGTTGGCATGTGTCGGCACTTTCGTCTGCGTGAGGACGCCATTGGCCGCGCAATCGTCAAATCGCGCATCCCCAGGGATGAGGAAACACCGTCGTGCCGACCGGGCCGGATGGGGCATCGGCCACGACCCCGGCCGTCAGGCCGGTCCGCCGGATGGCCCGGCCGTCGAAACCAGGTGCCTGACCCGGCCGAGCGCCTCGAGCAGCTCACTGCCCTCGCCGGCCCCGACGGCGACCGCCAGGGCCTCGGCCGACGCGAGCGAGGTGTCCATCTCGTCCCGCTTGCCGGCCCTCCAGGCGCACTCCGCGCGCGCGCACAGCAGCAGCCCCAGACTCATCTTGTCGCCAATATCCTCCAGGTGGGCCTGCCCGTCGCGCAGGCACCTGTCCGCCTGCGCGAAGCGCCCGGCCCGACCGTGCAGCGCCCCCAGGTAGCCCAACACCTGGCCTTCGGTTCTTCTGTCCTGCAGGGCTCGAGCAACTTCCAGGGCCGATTCGTAGTGGCCGCCGGCTGCCGCGGCCTGTCCCAGCTCCTCGGCTGCCAGGCCCAGGTTGCACAGCACGATCGCCTGAAGACGCACATGGCCCAGCTGCCGCGCGGCGACCAAGGCCATCTCCAACTCCTCGACCGCCAGCAGGCTGCGATGTTCCGTGTGATGCAGCAGGCCCAGGTTGCACAGGGTGTTGGCTTCCCACTGACGGTCGCCGAGCTCACGCGCGATCGACAGCGCGCTGGTGCACAACTCATGCGCCTCGCCCAGGCGGCCCTGCTCCGCCGCGAGCATTCCCAGGTTGCCCAGCGTGCCGCCCTCCCAGCGACGCAATCCCCCGCGTCGAGCCGCGGCCAGGGCCGATTCATAGTGAGCACGCGCGCCGGCGTAGTCGCCCAGGCTGCGATGCAGGTTGCCCAGCGGCGTGTGGGCCTCGCATTCGAGCGTGGCATCTGCGGTGGCCAAGGCGGCCGCCAATGCCTGCTCGAGAACAGCGCGGGCGGACTCCATGTGCCCCTGGTTGACCAGCAGGTCGCCCAGCAAGCTCAAGGCGTATGACGCCGTCCGAACGTCGCCGGCCTGGCGGGCGTGGTCGATCGCGGCCTCGAAGTGGGCCCGCGCGTCGGCGCTCCTGCCGCAGGCCTTGCATGCCCAGGCCAGGATGCGCTCCACCCGACCACGGGCGGAGGCAGGCATCGGGATGGCGGCCACTTCCGTCGCGAGGGCGAGCACGCTGCCGAAAGGTCCGCGCAGTTTCAGCAGCTCCCACGCGCCTTCGAGGTTGGCCAGCGCCAGGTCGACTTCACCTGCCTGTGCCATGCGCCGCGCCGCCGCCGCCAGGTTCGCCATTTCGTTCGGCCCCGCATGGTGGCGGTCCGCCTGACCGGCGAAGAACGTGGCATGGCGACGCAGGGCCGCGGCCTGGTCCGCCGGGGCACGACTGGCCATTTCGCCGGCGAAGTCCTTGACCGCCCCCAGCAATTCCATGCGCCCGGACACTGGCGCGCACACCAGGGACTTCTCCACAAGCGCCTGCGTGAGGTTGACCACCGCCGGATCGCCGCGCGGATCGGCCGTGACGACGATGGCTTCGGCCGCCTCCAGCGAGAAGCCTCCCTCGAAGGCCGACAACTGTCCCAGCGCCGCTTGCTCTGCCTTGGACAGCAGGCTCCATGACCACTCCAGCGTCGCCCACAGCGTGGCCTGACGGGCGGGCCGTCCGCGCCGCGGGTCCGGCCAGTTCAGGCGCTCGCCGGCCTGTTCGAGCAGTTTCGCCGGCGTCATCAGGCGACTGCGCGCAGCCGCCAGCTCGATGGCCAGCGGCAGGCAGTCCAGCAGTTGAACCAGCGCTGCGATGCTCCGCCCGCTCTCCTCGGCATCGCCCTGCGCCACGCCCAGAGCGCGTGCCCGTTCCTCGAACAGTTGCACCGCGTCTGCCTCCTCCAGCGGATGCACCCACAGGACCTCCTCCCCTTCCACATCCAGAGGATGGCGGCTGGTGACCAGGAACCGGGCCTCGGGCGCCGAGCTCCGCCAGTCGAGCAAGAGAGGTGCGAGCTCCGAGGTGAGATGCTCGCAGTTGTCCAGCACGAGCAGGCAGCGGCCACGCGAGGCTACCGCCGCCGCCAATTGGCGGTCCGGTTCGCGCCCCAGGGCCACTCCCAGGCTGTGGGCCACGCAGTGCATCACACCATTCCGCTCGCTCGCCGGGGCGATGTCGCAGAACCATGCACCGCCCGGGAACTCGCCCAGCCAAGACCGGGCGAAGCGCCTTGCCAGCCGCGTCTTCCCCACGCCACCGATGCCGCAGGCACACACCAGCCAGGCCGCCCCGGCGAAGCGTGCAGCGAGATCCGCGAGGATGGCTTGCCGGCCGACGAACGCGTTCAGGTCCGGGCCGATGTTGCTCGGGATGGCGCGAGCCGGCGCCCATCCGCCTTCCACCGGGATCACGCGATAGGCCTTCTCGCCCTCGAGCGGCAGCGGGGGGCGGCCGTCGCCCGGGACGACGCCGTGGACCTTGACCGGTATCGACACCCCTTTGAGCATCCAGTGGCCGAGGAAGCAGACCTGTCTCTGCCCCTCAGCCATCGCCGCGCGAGCCTCTTCGCTCAGAAGAGTATGACCAGGACCTGCCATGGACAGCAGCCGCATCGCCACCGGCAGCACCAGACCGTCGATGTCGAACGCCAAGGAGCCCTGCGCCACATCTTCGGCCGAGTTGACCCGAAGACGGACAGGGCCGAAATGGATGGCCGCGCGGGCCATGGCGGACTCCGGCAACCCGCTCATCGTCCGGTGGTAGGCCTCGGTGAACTCGATGGCCTGGTCCACGGAACCGAACAGCGCCAGGAAGCCATCGCTTCGGCCCACCTCCCGCCCACCCAGGCGCCTGAGAAGGTCTCGTGCGGCCTGGTCGTGCATGCCCCACCACAAGCTCATGCGGCCATCGCCCAGCTGTTCGTTCAACCGGGTACTTTCCACGAGGTCGGTGACCACGAGTGCGAAGGAGTGCGGCATGCGTTCGCGACGCCAATGGCGTGGGCGGCAGGTGCCAGCGAGTTTGCCACCGCCGCCCCCATCCCGGCCCGCCACAACGACCCATGCGGGCCATCCACGCGCCAGCCGGCCGCCCTCCCGCCTTTGCGCGAAATGCAAGGCCGATTCCCGGCCCGTCGGGTTTCCGTTCTCCGGCCCGGCTCCTACAGTGGCCTCACCGACATCCCCAACCACTCACGAGGAAAACGACATGCCGATCCTGAACGTCAAGGTATCCGCCCACCGCAGCCAGGCCCTGTCGCAGCAGATCACCAACACCCTGCTCGACCTCACCGAGCGCATCCTCAGGAAGAACCGCAAGCTGACCGCCGTCGTCATCGACTACGTGGATCCGCAGGACTGGTTCATCGGTGGCGAGTCGCTGGCTGCCCTGGACAAGCGCAGCTTCTACTTCGACGTGAAGGTCGTCGACGAGACCAACACCAAGGCCGAGAAGCTGCAGTACATCGCCGAAGCGTTTGCGGCCATGGCCGAGCTGCTCGGCAACCTCCACGAGGAGAGCTACATCCACGTGGAGGACGTCCGGGCCACCGCCTACGGCTACGGCGGCAAGACGCAGGAGTTCCGTTTCCACCATCCCGGCTGAGCGCGCAGGCAAAGGCGGTCGCTACCATCCCGCGTCTGCCACTTTCGGCACGCGGTTGCCGCGTGCCCCCTGCCCTGCCCATGGACGAACGGCTCTACGCGACCCTCATCGATCAACTGGCGGAGATGCCGGTCTTTCTCCGGCGCACGCTGGCCGGCCTGCCGCGCGAGGCGCTGCTGCGGATGCCCGGGAACGACCGGTCCCATCTGCTCGAGCACCTGTGGCACACCAAGGATTGCGACAGCGACCTGTACGGCCTGCGCATCCGCCGCATCCTGGCCGAGGACAGGCCGTCGCTGGAGCCGGTGGACGTCGGCGCCTGGCTGGTCGACCACGCCTACGAAACCCGCGAAGGGGATGACGCGATCGAGGCCTTCGAGCGCGAGCGTGCCGCCCTGATCGGCGAGCTCAAGGCGCTCGGGCCCGAGCAGCTGATTCGGGTCGGCCTGCGTGCCGACGGCTCGGAGATCACCGTGTTCGGCGTGATCGAGCAGCTCGCCGCGCACGACCAGGATCACCGCTGGCGGGTGGCCGCGATCCTTCGCGGGTTTGCCGGGTGGTGAGCCGTCATGAACTGTCGGGGACTTCCGTGAGCACGGGACCATTCCACGGCCGAAGGGCACCTGCCGCGGGCACTGCCGGCAGGGCCCGCATGTACATTTCTTCGCTTTGGCGCAGGTCCCCTGCGGGCTGGCTGAACGTGTTCAGCCAGGACACGCCGGCGGCCTGACTTCTTGCCGGAGCAACGCACAACATCGCCAGGAGGACCCGTGTCCCTCACCACCCTCAAGTCACTCTTCGCCTACAAGGCCTGGGCCAACTCGGAGCTGTTCTCGAAGCTCGCCACCTTGACGCCCGAGCACGCCGAGCAGCTCCACACCTGCATCAGGACGCTCAACCACATCTACGTGGTCGATCGAATTTTCCGCGCGCACCTGAGCGGCGAGCCGAGGCCGTTCGATGCCACCAACACCAAGAGCACGCCGTCGCTCGACGAGCTTCGCAGCGACGTCGAGGCCACGGATGCGTGGTACGTGAAGTATGTCGACGGACTGATCGAGCCTGCGCTGTTGGAGGCCCTGTCGTTCACTTTCACCGATGGCGACTCCGGGCGAATGACGCGGGAGGAGATCCTGCTGCACGTCATCACCCACGGCGGCTACCACCGCGGCAACGTCGGCCAGGTCCTCAAGTCCATCTCGGTCGCACCGCCCCGCGACCTGTACACCAAGTTCCTGCACGTCAGCGAACCGGCGCGGCGAGCGGCCTGATCGGCCAGGTCCCGGATGCAGGTCACTCTCGAATCACCCGACCAGGCCGATGTCATCCAGCTCATCGCCGAGCTGGATGCCTATCAGGACACGCTCTACCCGCCGGAAAGCCGGCATGCGCTCGACCTGGCATCGTTGAAGCAACCCCACGTGCTCTTCGCCGTGGCGCGCGATGCCTCCGCGCGCGCCATCGGTTGTGGCGCGGTCGTGCTGGGCGCGGAGTATGGCGAGGTCAAGCGGATGTACGTCCGCCCGGATGGCCGCGGCCAGGGCATCGCCCGCCGCCTGCTCGATCTGCTCGAAGCCCACGCGAAGGCGAAGGGCTGCGCGATGCTGACGCTGGAGACGGGACCGAGGCAGCCCGAAGCACTGGCCTTCTACGAAAGCCGCGGATTCAGCCGCACCGGGCCGTACGGCGAGTACCGGGACGATCCGCTGAGCGTGTTCATGAGAAAGCCCATCGAAAGCTAGCCATGGACATGGCCGATCCATCGATGCCGATCCGGCTCCGCCCCGCACAGCCGTCGGACATCGCCGAGATCCAGGAGTTCGACGAGTTCAATGGCGATCGGCTTCGCGAAGTGGAGGCCGGCACCTGCTTCGTCGCCGTCAGCGCGGGCAAGGTGATCGCGTACGCCAGCTACGAGCCACGTGGCTTGCTTGGGCAGCCGCTGCTGACCTACCTCTGCGTGTGCGACGAGTTTCGAAGGCAGGGCATAGCGACATCGCTGGTCAGTCTCGTGCAATCGCAGGCATCGGGGCGCAAGCTTTTGTCGTCGACGGAGGACTGGTGCGCGGGTACGCAACGGATCTTCGAACACCTGGGCTGGCAGAAGGTCGGCGAGATCGCGGGCGTCAACAAGGATGGCTCGTCCGAGTGGTTCTACGCCGTTGATCTCGGCTCCTGACTTCTCCGGCCGCCCACTTGCAGGAACCATGAGATCGCCGCTCTACACCGTTGGCAATCTTGAAATCCCCGCTTCGCAGATGCAGTGGATTCAGCAGTTTCGGCAGCAGAACGATCCGCGTCATCGCGTGGTGGAGCCGCACTTCACGATGGTGTTCGGGGTCGGGGATCTGGACGAGGGCGTCTATCTGTCGCACATCGAGGCCGTCGCCCGCGCTTCGAGGACGATTGAGTTTCGCTGTCGATACGCCATGTTGGGAGCGGATGACATGGACGACACCGCCTATGTATTCCTGGTCCCCAACGAAGGCAATGCCGAGATTTCGCTGTTGCACGACGATCTCTATCGCGGCGTCCTCGAACCCTATCACCGGCTCAAGTTTCCCTACATTCCGCACATCACGATCGCCTCGACGAAGGACTTCATGCAAGCCAAACTGATGTGCGATCAGCTCAACCGATCAGGCGTCCTGGTCCAGGGGCGAATCAGCTCCTTGACAACGGGTGTGCTTCGTGACGGAGCGCTTCAGACCTTGAGGACATTCCCTCTTTCGGCCTGAATGTCGAATTCGCTCATTCTCCAGATCGCCAGGTTCGCCTCTTCGGCCATCTGGCTCTACCAAGGGATCGTCCCCAAGCTGCTGGGTCCGCACGCCGATGAACTCGCCATGATCGCGTCGCTCGGTGTGAGCCATGAAAGGATTCCCGCCGTGGCAGTGTGCGCCGGCTGGATCGAGTTGACCCTCGGCCTGTGCATCCTGGTCTTCCATCGCCGGGTCTGGCCGCATGCGCTCAGCATCCTCGCCTTGGCTGGCTTGCTGGCCTTCGTCGTGATGTTCGCGCCTGGGTACCTCGGCGCAGCTTTCAATCCCGTGGCGAGCAACGTGCCGTTGGCTGCGATCTCGCTGGTGGCTGTCCTGACCCTTCAGGATCGCACCCGGGCAAGGACCTAGGTACGGTTCACCATGGCACGCCCCACCGTTCAATCGTGTGCCCCGTGAACCGTCCCGAGATCGTCCAGCTCGACATCACCGCTGGCGGCATGGCGGAGATGGTTCACGCCCTCCACATCGCGGCCTACCGAGTCGAGGCAGCGCTTCTTGGGGTCGACTCGTTTCCTCCGCTCGAGCGCACGGCCCAGGACCTCGCTCGTTCAGGCGAACAGTTCGTTGGCGCGCGTCTGCAAGGGCGCCTCGTCGGCGTAGTCGCTTGGGCTTCAGGCGTTCGCCTCGAGATTTCCTCCCTGGTGGTTGACCCGCCCTTCCATCGCCAGCGAGTGGCCCGCGCGATGCTGGACGAGGTCATCACCGCCGCCGGCCAGCGCCCCGTCCGGGTGTCGACAGCAGCCCTCAACGGGCCGGCGCTCGGGCTCTACCGCCAGGCGGGCTTCGGCGAGGCGGGGCGATCATGGGTCCAGCATCCACCGCTTGAACTCGTGCACTTGCAACGTGAAGGGCCGACAGGATGAACATCATTGCGCTGACCACCGAGCACGCCGCGCCCTACCGCGATCTCATGCTGCACGGCTACGAGCACGCGCCGGACGCCTTCACCTCGACGCCGCAGGAGCGGGCCGCGATGCCGCTGTCCTGGTGGGCGCTGCGGATTGCTGATCCGACGGGCCTGGGCGTCGCGTTCGGCGCCATGGATGGGGACACGCTGGTGGGCACCGTCGCGCTGGAGTTCTCTTCCAAGCCGAAGACGCGGCACAAGGCTCACCTGATCGGCATGTACGTCCTGGAAGCCTGGCGTGGCCACGGCGTGGGGCGCGAGCTCGTCGCCGCGGCGATGAAGCATGCCGCGCAGCGTCCAGGCATCTCGATCGTCACGCTCACCGCGACCGAAGGCAATGCCCCAGCCATCGCGTTGTACGAGGCCGCGGGATTTCGGACTTTCGGCGTCGAGCCCATGGCCATTCGCACGCCGTCGGGCTACAAGGCCAAGGTCCACATGTGCAAGGAGATCGCGTGAACCTCGCCACCGTCGAGATCAAGGCCTTCGTGCCCGCCCTGGACTTCGAGCGATCCAAGCGTTTCTACGCGGCGTTGGGCTTCGAGATCCCCTGGTCCTCGGACGACCTCGCCTACGTCCGCCATGGCGACTGCAGCTTTCTGCTGCAGGCCTTCAACCATCCGGAGTTCGTCCAGAACTTCCAGATGCACCTGCTGGTCGAGTGCGTCGACGATTGGCATGCGAAGGTCGTCGCTTCCGGCGTCATCGAGGAGTTCGGCGTGCGCGTCGATGCGCCGGCCGACCAGCCCTGGGGCATGAGGGACTTCCCGCTGTTCGACCCCAGCGGCGTGCTCTGGCGCATCGCGCAGAACACGCCGGGGCCGGATGGCGAGTGAATGCCGGCGACGCTCAGTGCGCGCCCAGGGGATCGCCGTGCGGGGTCTCGGTGTGGACCACGCAGATCCAGCGGTCGCCGACCTTCTTCCACACGCTGCAGTCGTAGGCCTTGAGCTTCAGGTCCTTGCCTTCGAGCCGGCCTTCCTCTTCGACGGTGTAGGCCACGGCGACCACGTCTTCGCTGATCTGGCGCACGTGCACGTCCTTCAGCGTGTAGCCGGCTATGGTCCACTTGTCCTGTTTCATCAGCTGGGAGAAGGTCTCGTGGCCGATCTCGCCGACCCCGTGCGAGCCGACGACGATGCAGGGATCGTCGCTCAGGCTGGCGGCGGTTTCCGAGTCGCGCGACTGCACCGCGTCCCAGAAGCGCATTTCGAGCGCCAGGATCTCGTGTTCCAGGCCATCGGTCTTCTGTCGTTGCATGTTCTGCTCCTTCGTGGGGTGAAGAAACCCGGGAGCAGCAATCGTCGTTCCCCTCGGATTTCGAAAAGGAGTCGGCCTTGTTCTCGCACGTCTTCCTGGGCGTCAGCGATTTCGACCGCGCGCTGGCGTTCTATGGGCCCGTGATGGAGTCATTGGGCATCAAGCTGCGCTTTTGCGAGCGACAGCGGCCCTGGGCCGGCTGGCAGTCCAGTCCGGATCCCCGCCCCCTGCTGCTCGTGGGCAAGCCGTACGACGGCCAGCCGCACCACCCGGGCCACGGCCAGATGGTCGCCTTCCTGGCCGCGGACCGCTCCATGGTCGACCGCGCCTACGAAGTGGCCCTGGCGCACGGGGGCAAGACAGAAGGTGCGCCTGGCCCCAGGCCCGAGTACCACGAGCACTACTACGGCGCCTACTTCCGCGATCCCGACGGCAACAAGCTCTGCGTCGCCTGCCATTCACCGCCCCATGAACCCTGACCATTCCACCTGCCGCGTCTCGATCGCCGACCCGGCATCGCCTGAAGCCCGGCAGCTTCTCACGGCCCTGTCCTCCACCCTCCAGCAGATCACGGGCAGCGATGGCAAAGCCTCGTTCGATGTGCAGGACGTGCAGGTCGACAGGGCCTGCTTCGCCATCGCGCGGTCGGCCGATGGCACGCCCGTAGGCTGCGGGGCCCTCCGGCCGCTGGAGCCTGGGATCGCCGAGCTGAAGCGCATGTTCGCGGTGCCCGGCAGCCAGAGCGTGGGCAGCACCGTCCTGGCTTTCCTGGAGCTGCAGGCGATGAACTTCGGCTACCGCGAGGTCTGGCTGGAGACCCGCAAGGTGAACGAGCGGGCCGTCGCCTTCTATGAGCGGCACGGCTATCGGCCCATCCCGAATTTCGGGCGCTACGTGGGACGGCCCGAGGCGATCTGCCTCGGCAAGGCGCTTCAGGCCGCGGCCTGAGCCCTCAGCCGCCTCCGCGGCGCATGTGCAGGTCGAAAAGTCGCATGAAGGCTGCGCGCGCCTCGGCCGGCACCGCATCGCTGAAGGCGTAGCGCACCTGCATCCGCGGCAGCCGGATGAGCGCGATGCGGCGATCGGGCAGCGGCTGCCATCGCAAGCTCAGGGTGCCGCCGTCCTCCAGCACCACCTCGGCCTCGCCGGGGCAGGGGAGCAGCAGACGGTGAAGGCCGACCGCGCCCGGCAGATCGCGCAGCCAGTCGGCCTCGGTGCAGCCGTGTTCGCGCTCGAAGCTCGGGTGGACCTCGGCCATCGAGCCCTCATGGACCCGCGTCAGCCGCCAGCTATCGGGGGCCAGATCGCCAGCACGTCGCCTTCCTTCAGCGCGCGGCTGGTGCGCTCCTCGGGCGGCACGAACAGGCCGTTGATGAGCACCAGGTGCACCATCTTGACGGGCAGGCTGAAGGGCGCGATGACCTCGGCCACGCTCGCGCCCTCGGCCACATCGAGCTCGATGACGTTGCCGGGCCGGCGGTCCGGCGGCAGGTAGTCGGTCAGGCTGGCGTAGAGCTTGAAGGTGATGTGCATCAGAGCCTGAGAGTTCTTCGGGCGTGTCCGAGCAGCGCGTCAAACGGTGCCTGGTCTAGGCGCAAATGCTCGCCATAGCTTGGGCTATGGCGAGCATTTGCAACAACGAGCAGGTGCCGTTTGGCGTGATGAGCGGGCATGAGCGAAGGACTCTCAGGCTCTCATGCCTTCAGGTGGCCGCGCTCGGCCTGCGCCTGCGCGCAGGCGAGGTAGGCCTGCATCAACAGCGTTGGATCCTCGATCAGCCTGTCCTTCCAGGGCCCGAGCGGGACCTGCCCCTCGACCAGGCCGCGCATCACGCCCACGTGCTGCGTCCAGCCCACCGAGTTGCAGCCCACCAGCCGGTCGCCGTCGAACTGCAGGCTCAGGTGCCGCCCCGCCGCTTCATCGGTGAGCTCCGCCTGCTGCCCGCCCGGCACGCCCTCCCAGTGGCCGAAGCTGGCCGAGATCAGGCCCAGGGTGTCGAGCACGTTGATCTGGGTGACGCCCTTGAGCGGGGCCGGCTTGCCGACCATGTTGGCCGCCGCCACCCGCGCCTGCTCGGCCGCGTTCGGCTGGATGGCACTCACGATCGTCTTGCCGCTCACCTTGTCGAAAGCCTCGGCGCAGTCGCCGGCCGCGTAGATGCCCGGCACGCTGGTCTGCAGGTGCTCGTCGGTCAGCACGCCCACCAGGCAACGCACGCCCGAGCCCTCCAGGAACCCGATGTTGGGTTTGACGCCGGTGGCGCTGATGACGAGGTCGGCCGCCAGCAGCTGGCCCGTCGACAGGCGCACGCCCATGGGCGCGCCGTCGGGGCCGGGGCGCTCGACCGCCTCCACCCGCGCGCCGGTGTGCACGGCCACGCCCTTGGCCTCGCACCACTGCTTGATCATGCCGCCGGCCGTCGGGCCCATCATGCGGGGCACCATGCGGTCGCCCATCTCGACCACGCTGAGCTTCACGCCGCGCGCCGCCAGCGCCTCCATGATGATGCAGCCGATGAAGCCGGCGCCGAGCTGCAGCACGCGCGCACCCGGGGTGGCCGCCGCCGCGATGGCGCGCGCATCCTCCAGCGTCCAGCAGGGGTGCACGCCGGGCCCGTCGATGCCCGGGATGGGCGGCGTGGCCGGCGAGGAGCCGGTGGCTATCAGCAGGCGGTCGTAGGGCACGCCGCTGCCATCGTCCAGGATCACCTGGCGGCCGGCGGTGTCCACCTGCGTCGCCCGGCCCTGCTTGAGCGTGACGTAGAGCCGGTCGAAGTGGGCCGCACCGCCGCGGCGCAGGTGCGTGCCCTCTTCGCCGATCTGGCCCATCAGCAGGTAGGGGATGGCCATGCGCGAGTACGGCAGCTCGGGCTCGTCGCCGATGACGACGATCTCGTCCTGCGGCGCGTGCTTGCGGATCGTCTCGGCCGCGATCACGCCGGCCGGGCCGGCGCCGAGGATGACGTGCTTCATCACAGGCCCAGCCGGGTGCGCGTCTGCTCCGTCAGCTCGCCTTCAGGCGTCCAGCCGCGCGCGGCGTAGTACTTGGGCAGCATCTCCGGCAGCTTGTTGACCAGGCCCTTGGCGGGGCCGGTCTTGGCCGGCTCGTTCAGCAGCCTCGGCGGCAGCGAATCGTCCTTGGCGGTGAAGCCGGCGCGGTTGTTGAAGTCGCGCTCCATGTTCCAGATGCGCTCGCCGATCTTCTCCATGTTCTCCAGCGTGAACTCGTCGCCGCAGGCGGCGGCCACCTGGGGCGCCACGTCGGCCAGCGTCCAGGCGAAGCTGGTGAAGATGCAGATGCCGGCGGAGTCGAAGGCGGCCGTCGCATCCTGGAAGGCCTTGACCAGCTCGGGCTTGCCCTCGGCGCTCAGCGGGTCGGTCTTGACCGGGATGCCCAGCACCTCGCTGGCCACGGTGTAGCCGCGAAGGTGGCAGGCGCCGCGGTTGCTGGTGGCGTAGGCCAGGCCCATGCCCTGGATGCCGCGCGAGTCGTAGGCCGGGAACTCCTGGCCCTTGACGCTCATGCTCAGGTCCGGATGGCCGTACTTGGCGGTCAGCCGCTTGCTTCCCTGGCCTATCTCCTTGCCGAAGCCCTCGCCCCGGGCCGTCATCTCGGCGAACTGCGCCAGCGCCTGCGCCGAGCCGAACGGCGCCTCCACACCCAGCTGTTCCTTGGTGAGCACGCCCATGTCGAACAGCTCCATCACCGCGCCTATGGTGGCGCCGAAGCTGATCGGATCCATGCCCTGCTCGTTGCACAGCACGTTGGCGTACTGCAGCGCCTCGAGGTCGTTCACCCCGTTGGCGGCGCCCAGCGCCCAGGCCGCTTCGTACTCCAGGCCGCCCGAGGCGCCCCAGTACTGCGGCTTGTTCTCGACCGTGAAGTGGGTCTTGTCGATCTTGCTGATGCGGCCGCAGGCGATGGTGCAGCCGAAGCAGGCCTGGTTGGTCACCAGGTGCTTCTTGCCGTCGCTGGCGCGCGGCGCGGCCATGGCCTCGGCGGAGATGTCCTTGGCGCCTTCGAACTGCACGTCGCGGTGGTTGCGGGTGGGCAGCGCGCCGATCTCGTTGATCACGTTCATCAGCACCTGCGTGCCGTAGGCCGGCAGGCCCTGGCCGGTGACGCCGTTCTCGGCCAGGATCTTCTTCTTCTCGGCCGTGACCTTCATGAACTCCATCGGGTTGGCGATGTTGCCGACGCCCTTGGTGCCGCGCACGGCGACGGCCTTGAGGTTCTTGCTGCCCATCACCGCGCCCACGCCGGAGCGGCCGGCGGCACGGTGCAGGTCGTTCACCACCGCGGCGAAGAGCACGCCGTTCTCGCCCGCCAGGCCGATGCTGGAGATGCGCAGCAGCGGATCCTGGTGCAGCTTCTTCAGCGTCTCCTCCGTCTCCCAGACGCTGTGGCCCCACAGCGCCGAGGCATCGCGCAGCTCGGCCACGTCGTCGTTCACGTAGAGGTAGACGGGCTTGGGCGAGGCGCCCTCGAAGATGACCATGTCCCAGCCGGCGCACTTGAGCTCGGCGCCCCAGTAGCCGCCGGAGTTGCTGCAGGCGATCGCGCCCGTCAGCGGGCCCTTGGTGACCACGGTGTAGCGGCCGCCGGTGGAGGCCATGGTGCCGGTCAACGGGCCGGTCGCCCAGATGATCTTGTTGGCGGCCGACAGCGGGTCGACCTGTGCGTCAACCTCGTCGACGAAGTACTTGGTGGCCAGGCCACGCGAGCCGAGGTAGAGCTTGGCCCAGTCCATGCGGAGCGGCTCGCTCTTGACGGTGCCATCGGTCAGGTTGACGCGGAGGATCTTTCCAGCCCAGGACATGATGTTTTCTCCTTCGCCGGGTTCAGGACGCCGACGGCTGGTTGCCGAGCTTGTCGGCCCAGGCCTGCATGCGGTCCAGGCCCGTCCAGTTGGCATCGACGTAGGTGATGGCGCCCGTCGGGCAGGCATTGGCGCAGGCCGGCTCGCCGCCGCACAGATCGCACTTCTGCACCTTGCCGGTCTCCTGCACGTAGTTGATGGTGCCGAACGGGCAGCTGATGGTGCAGACCTTGCAGCCGACGCAGGTCGTCTCGTTGACCACCTTGGCGCCGGTGAGCGCGTTGATGGTGATGGCCTCCACCGGGCAGGCGTGCAGGCACCAGGCCTCGTCGCACTGCGTGCAGGTGTAGGGCACCTTGCGCCCCGTCTCGTGGAAGTCGAACACCTTGATCCGCGACTTGGCGGGGGCGAAGACGGCGTAGTTCTCGTACGAACACGCCATCTCGCACTGCAGGCACCCCGTGCACTTGTCGGGGTTGATGTGAAGACTCTTCTGCATGGCGTCCGCCTCCTTTGGCGTGGCTGTGGTGGCACCCACCTATGCAATCATCTTCATAGCCGTGCCGTCGGGAAACCTAGGCCTAACCCGCACAAGGGCGCCACCGGGCGCCGGCTTGTTCCAGGATGGGACAAAGCGACGCTCGAAGCCATCGGTTATGGTCGGCCCTCCCCCGTCCGACCGGCCTTTTCCGGCCCCTGCGATGCGCACCCGCGGCGTCCACCTCCAGTACAGCTTCGAATCCCGGGACCAGCGCGGCGCCGCGCTGCAGAACCCGCTGTTCGACCTGCTCGGCGCCATCCACGAGCACGGCTCCATCCAGCATGCCGCCCGGGCGACGGGCGCGTCCTACCGCCATGTGTGGGGTTCGCTCAAGCACTGGGAGACGGTCCTCGGCCAGCCCCTGGTGCACTGGAACCGCGGCCAGCCCGCGCGCCTGACGCCCTTCGCCGAGCGCCTGCTCTGGGCCGAGGCCCGCGCCCGCGCGCGTCTGACCCCGCACATCGAGGCCCTGCGCGCCGAGCTGGAGCGGGTGCTGGGCGAGGCGCTGGACGGCAGCCAGCAGGTGCTCACCGTCTACGCCAGCCACGACCTCGCGCTGCCGCTGCTTCGCGACCACGCCAGCGCCACCGAGCGCCTGCACATCGACCTGCGTTTCGCGGGCAGCCTGGACGCGCTGCGGGCCCTGGCCGAGGGGCGCTGCCTGGTGGCCGGGTTTCACGTGCCGCGACTGCCCGAAGGGCACCAGCTCTTCGCCTCGGCCCTGAAGACACTGCTCAAGCCGGGCCGCCACAAGCTGATCGGCTGCAGCCGTCGCACGCAGGGCCTGATCGTGGCCGCCGGCAATCCGCTGAGCTTGCGCGACCTGGCGGGCGTGGCAGCGCTGAAGGCCCGGTTCGTCCAGCGCCAGCCGGGCTCCGGCACGCGCCTGCTGTGCGACTACCTGATGGCGCGGGACGATCTGTCGGAGGGCGCCTTGAACGCCGTGGCAGGCACGACCGAGGACAGCCACAACGCCGTGGCAGCCGTCGTCGCCAGCGGCGACGCCGATGCCGGCTTGGGGCTGGAAGCGGCCGCCGCGGCCTACGGGCTGGGCTTCGTCCCGCTGATCGAGGAGGACTACTTCCTCGTGTGCCTGAAAGACGCTCTCGACCACCCGGCCGTGGCCAAGCTGCGCGGGGCGCTCGCCGCTCGCGCCTGGCCTTCGCTCCTGGCGGATCTGCCGGGGTACGAGCCGGCCGATCGGCCGGGCGAGGTGCTCTCACTCACTCGCGCACTGCCGTGGTGGCACTACAGGACGGCGAAGAGGGCGCGGGCGGTGTCGGGACGCTGACGGACTCCGTTGGGCGCCGAGCTTGTCGAAACCTTGCGCGCTGGGCCCTTCGACAGGCTCAGGGTGAACGGGGTAGAGATTGCCGCCCTCGCGCGCCACTCCGCCGAACACCTCTCCCATCCGTCGGCCTGAGCCTGTCGAAGGCTTCTTGTCCAACGGACTTGGCGCCGCGCGTTCCCGTTCGACAGGCTCAGGGCGAACGGGGTGGAGGTGATCCGACCGAACGCACCTTCCCCGTTCGGCCTGAGCCTGTCGAAGGCTCGGCCCGCCGAGCACGTCCCATCCGTTCGGCCTGAGCCTGTCGAAGGCTCATTCATCCGCTCGGCCCGCCGAGCACTTCCCATCCGTTCGGCCTGAGCCCGTCGAAGGCTTCTTGTTCCACGGTGGTCGACACGGCGCGTTCCCCTTCGACAGGCTCAGGGCGAACGGGATGGAGGTGATCCGGCCGAACGCACCCTCCCCGTTCGGCCTGAGCCTGTCGAAGGCTCATCCATCCGCTCGGCCCGCCGAACACTTCCCATCCGTTCGGCCTGAGCCTGTCGAAGGCTTCTTGTTCAACGGGGGTCGACACGGCGCGTCCCCCTTCGACAGGCTCAGGGCGAACGGGGTGGAGGTGGTCCGGCCGAACGCACCCTCCCGTTCGGCCTGAGCCTGTCGAAGGCTCATTCATCCGATGAGGCCATCAAGCAGCCGCCACCGCTCCCGCGCTCGGCCCGCCGCCCCACACGGGAGGCGAGGTGACGATGGAGGTCAACGACGGAACCACCGGCCCCAGCCGATCGAGAACCGGACGCGGGCGGCGGAGTTCGTCGGACGGCGCGAATGCCCGCTCCATCGCCGCAGCGGCCGACAGCACTTCCAGGTCCCCGCGGAAGCGGCCCACCATCTGCAGCCCGAAAGGCATGCCTGCGTGATCCACGCCGCACGGCAGGCTGAGCGAAGGCAAGGTCGTCAGCGTGACGACATAGGTCAGGGCGAGCCACTGGTAGTAGTTCGCCTGAGCCTTGCCAGCGATGGTGTCCGCGTACAACGTCGTCCACGGGAAGGGCGACACCGGCGTCGTGGGGGACAGGACGACGTCGTAGCCCTCCATCGTCCGGCGGAACCGGGCCAGGATTCGCGTCTGCTCGGCCTGCGCCCAGGCGCTGTCGAGCAGGCTCATCGCGGCGCCGATCTCGAAGTTGGCGCGGGTGTTGGGGCCCAGGCTCGACGGGTCGCGCTCGTAGGCGTCGCGGGTGCTGGCCACGAAGGCCTCGGCGCGCAGCACGTCGAAGCAGCGGTGCGCGTCGCCCAGGTCGAAGCTCAGCTCGTCGCAGCAGGCGAACAGGTGCTTCATCGCGGCGATCTTGCGGCGGAAGGACTGGCGGATCCCCTCGTCCACGTCGCACACGCCGAAGTCCTCGGTCCAGCCGATGCGCAAGCGGCCCAGGTCCTGCGCGGGTGGACTCGCGAACGAGGCCGCGTCGACCGGATAGCTGAGCGGGTCGGTGTCGGACACGCCAGCGGATGCGGCCAGCTGCAGGCAGGTCTCCGCGACCGTGCGCCCCATGGGCCCGACGACCGAGATCGGCGACCAGCCCAGCAGCCTGCGCGAGCTCGGCACCAGCCCCGGCGACGGCCGGAAGCCCACGACGCCGCACAGCGCCGCCGGGATCCGCAGTGAGCCGCCTGTATCGGACCCAGTGCACACGGGCAGCATGTCGCAGGCCAGCGCCGCAGCCGAGCCGCCGGAAGATCCGCCCGCGTTGAGCCGCGGATCGAAGGGATTGCCGGTGGCGCCCCAGACGGCATTGCGCGTGTTGGCGCCGGCGCCGAGCTCGGGCACGTTGGTCTTGCCGACGACGATGGCGCCGGCGGCGCGCAGCCGGGCCACCAGCGTGTTGTCCGCCTCGGGCACGTGGCCGCGAAACATCGCCGACCCCAGCGTGGTGAGCAGGCCCTCGGTCGCCTCCAGGTCCTTCACGCCCATCGGCAGGCCGTGCAGCAGGCCCAGCGGGCGCCCATCGAGCACGGCGCGCTCGGCGGCACGCGCCTCCTCGCGTGCTCGATCGAAGCAGGTGGCGGTGACCGCATTGACATACGGGTTGACCGCCTCGATGCGGGCGATGCAGGCGTCGAGAAGTTCGACGGGCGAGACCTCCCTCGATCCGATCAGGCGTCGAAGCTCGACCGCGGACAGGGACACCAGGGTGTCGTCGATCGCCATGTTCACTCCGCCTTGATGTTGGCCCGCTGCGCGATGGCCCGCATGCGCGGCAGCTCCTCGTCGACACGCGACGCCGCAGCGGCCGCGGGCTCGTAAGCCGCCTGCAGGCCGTTGTCCAGCAGCTTGCTGCGGACCTCGGCATCGCTCATCACCTCGGCCAACGCCGCCTGAAGCTTCGCTCGCGCCTCCTGCGGCAGGCCGCGCGGTGCCGCCAGCGCCAGCCAGGAATCGGCCGTGAAGCCGGGATAGCCGCTCTCCGCGACGGTGGGAACGTCTGGCAGTTGAGGCGCCCGCGTCGCGCCGGTCACCGCGATCGCCTTGATCTTGCCGGCCTTGAGCTGGGGCAAGGCAGCGGCCACGGTGTCGATGGACAAGGGGATCTGCCCGGCGATCAGGTCGGTCATGGCGGGGGCGCTGCCCTTGTAGGGCACATGCTGCACTTTGACGCCCACCGCGTTCCACAGCAACTCGCCGGCGAAGTGGGCCGTGGTGCCGCTGCCGAAGGAGCCGTAGAAGTACTTGTCCGGCGTCTTCTGCGCGGTAGCCACCAATTGCTTCAGGTTGTCGATGGGCAGGTCGCGGGTCGCCAGCAACACGAGCGACACGCGGGCCACGCCACCGATCATCTCGAAGCTCTTGACCGGGTCATACGCGAGCTTCGCGTGCAGCGCCGGGTTGGCGGTGAACGTCGAGCCGGAGCTGATCAGCAAGGTGTAGCCGTCGTTGCTCGCGTTGGCCACGAAGCTGGCGCCGACGATGGTGCCGGCCCCGGCCCGGTTGTCTATCACCACCGGCTGGCCCAGCCGGTCGCCCAGCTTCTTGCCCACCAGCCGGCCGACGATGTCGGTGGCGCCGCCCGGCGGGAAGGGGATGACCAGGGTGACGGGCTTCGAGGGATAGGCCTGGGCGGCCGCCTCCTGCATCAACCCCAACCAGGCCCCGCAGGCCGCCAGGACGATGGCCAGTACGCGCTTCGCTCTCATGATGGTGCTCACCTTCTCGCTGCGATGACAGGATGCTGGCCGCGACCGCTCAGGTCACGGCCAGGGATGCGATTCGCGACAGGCCGTCTCGCGCCTGCGCCTGGTTCTCTCGATCGATCTCCTCGACGGCGCGCAGGCTGGCCTGCACGATGGCCGCAGCGTCGACCTCGAAGTGCGAACGCAGCGCGGCACGCGTGTCGCTGCAACCGAAGCCATCGGTGCCCAGCGTCAGGTAGCGGCGCCCAGGCGGCACGAAGGGCCGCACCATCTCGGGCAAGGCCCGCGCGTAGTCGGTGGCCGCGACGATCGGGCCGGTGGTGCCTCGCAGGCGCTGCTCGAACCAGCTGTCGACCTGCTCCACCTCGCCGTGGCGCCAGCGACGTTCCCTGGCGATGCCTTCGCGGGCCATCTCGGCGTAGCTGGTCACGCTCCAGACGTCGGCCGCGACATCGTGCTCGGCCTCGAGCTGCGCGGCGGCCTTCAGCACCTCGCCCATGATCGCGCCGCTGCCCAGCAACTGCACCCGGCGAGCGCCCGGCCCGCCATGCTTGAACAGGTACATGCCGCGCACCACGTCTTCGTGCACGCCAGGCGGCAGGCTCGGGTTGTCGACGTTCTCGTTGGTGACGGTGACGTAGAAAAACTCGTCGGCCTGCTCCGCCACCATTCGGCGCATGCCGTGGTCGACGATCACTGCCAGTTCGCCGGCGAAGGCCGGGTCGTAGGCTCGGCAGTTGGGGATGGTCGCGGCGGCGAGGTGGCTGGTGCCGTCCTGGTGTTGCAGGCCTTCGCCACCGAGCGTCGTGCGGCCCGAGGTGGCGCCGATGAGAAAGCCGCGTGAACGCTGGTCGGCCGCCGCCCAGATCAGGTCGCCCACCCGCTGGAAGCCGAACATGCTGTAGTAGATGTAGAACGGCAGCATGGCCAGGCCGTGGGTCGAGTAGCTGGTGGCGGCGGCCGTCCATGAAGACACCGCGCCGGCCTCGGAGATGCCCTCCTCCAGCATCTGCCCGCTGCGGTCCTCGCGGTACGAAAGCATGGAGTTGGCATCCTCGGGCTGGTAGAGCTGGCCGAAGGGCGCGTAGATGCCGACCTGGCGGAACAGGCTCGCCATGCCGAAGGTGCGCGCCTCGTCGGCGACGATGGGCACGATGCGCGGGCCCAGCGTCGCATCCTTCAGCAGGTTGCCGAGCATGCGCACGAAGGCCATGGTGGTGCTCATGGACTTGCCGTCGGCGTCGAGCGCGAAGGAGGCATACGACGCGATGGCCGGCACAGGCAGCGGCGCCGCGGTGACTCGGCGCTGCGGCAAGCTCCCACCGAGCCCCGCGCGACGCTCCTGCAGGTAGCGCTGCTCCGGTGAATCGGCGCCGGGCCGCAGGAACGTGGCCGACCTCGCCTCCTCGTCACCGAGCGGCAGCTGGAAGCGGTCACGGAACGCGAGCAGCTTGTCGGCGTCCAGCTTCTTCTGCTGGTGCGTGGTCATGCGGCCCTGGCCGAGCGCGCCCATGCCGAAGCCCTTCATGGTCTTGGCCAGCACCACGCTCGGGCGCCCCTGGGTCTGGGTCGCCAGCGCGAAGGCGGCATGGATCTTCACCGGGTCGTGTCCCCCGCGGCGCAGGGCATCGATCTGGTCGTCCGACAGGTGCGCGACCAGCTCGCTCAACGCCGGGCTCTTGGCAAAGAAGCTGCGGCGGTTGAACGCGCCGTCGTTGGCCGACAGCGTCTGGAACTCGCCGTCGACGGTGGCCGCGAAGGCTTGCGCGATGGCGTGCGTGTGGTCGCGTGCCAGCAGCTCATCCCATTCCGAACCCCAGAGGCACTTGATGACGTTCCAGCCGGCGCCGTGGAACAGCGACTCGAGCTCGTCGACGATGCGGCCGTTGCCGCGCACCGGCCCGTCCAGGCGCTGCAGGTTGCAGTTGATGACGAAGGTGCAGTTGTCGAGACGCTCGCGCGCGGCCAGCGTGAGCGCGGCGATGGACTCAGGCTCGTCCATCTCTCCGTCGCCGAAGAAGCCCCACACGCGCCGCCCGGCCGTCTGCGCCAGGCCGCGATGCTCCAGGTAGCGCATGAAGCGCGCCTGGTACACCGCGTTGATCGGCCCTATGCCCATGGAGCCGGTCGGGAACTGCCAGAAGTCCGGCATGGACCAGGGATGCGGGTAGGAGCTCAGGCCCTGCCCGCCGCCTCGGCGCGCGGTGATCTCCTGCCGGTAGTGCTGCAGCGCCCCTTCGTCCAGTCGGCCTTCGACGAAGGCGCGGGCATACACGCCGGGCGCCGAATGCGGCTGGAAGTAGACGAGGTCGGCGCCGGCCGGGGCCTCGGGCCCGCGGAAGAAGTGGTGGAAGCCCACTTCGAACAAGTCGGCCGCGGAGGCGTAGCTCGCGATGTGACCACCCAAGTCGCCATAGGCAGCGTTGGCCCGCACCACCATCGCGACCGCGTTCCACCGCAGGATGGCCGACAGCCGCCGCTCGATCTGCAGGTCGCCCGGGTAGGGTGGCTGCGTGTCGAGGCCCACCGTGTTCAGGTAGGGCGTGCTGGCGTGGGGGCGCCAGGGCAGCCTGCGTTGGCGGGCGTGCTCCAGCAGGGCGTCGAGGACGGCCCCGGCCTGAAGCGGGCCCGCCTCGGGGCCCCAGGCGGCGAGGATGCCGTCGAGCGCGTCGCACCACTCGCGGGCCTCGTCCGCGTCGAGAAGGCCGGCATCCGGGCTCCGGGCGTCCATGCGGCTTCAGCCGTTACGGAAGAGGAAGCTGTAGGCGTTCAGCGCCGGCACGCCGCCGAGGTGCGCGTACAGCACGCGCGAGCCTTCGGGGAATTCGCCGCGGCGCACCATGTCGATCATGCCGTGGGCCGACTTGCCCTCGTAGACCGGGTCGGTGAGCATGGCCTCCTGGCGCGCGCACAGGCGGATGGCCTCCAGCGTGCCTTCGTTGGGCAGGCCGTACTCGGGGCCGCCGTAGCGCTCGTCGAGCACGACGTCCTGCTCGGTGATGGGGCGGCCCAGTTCCACCAGCTCGGCCGTGTGGCGCGCAATGCGCAGGATCTGCGCCCGCGTCTGCTTCGGCTTGGCCGAGGCGTCGATGCCGATCACCCGGTCGGCCCGGCCATCGGCTGCAAAGCCCACCACCATGCCGGCCTGTGTGCTGCCGGTGACCGAGCACACGACGATGTAGTCGAACTTGAAGCCGAGTTCCTTCTCCTGCGCCCTCACCTCCTCGGCGAAGCCGACGAAGCCCAGGCCGCCGAGTGGATGCTCCGAGCAGCCGGCGGGGATCGGGAAAGGCTTGCCGCCGCCGCGGCGCACATCCTCCATCGCCTGCTCCCAGCTGGGGCGGATGCCGATGTCGAAGCCGGCGGCGTCCAGGCGCACGTCGGCGCCCATGATCCGCGACATCTCGATGTTGCCCACGCGGTCGTAGACGGCGTCGGAGTAGTTGACCCAGTTCTCCTGCACCAGCACGCACTTCATGCCCAGGTGCGCCGCGACCGCGGCCACCTGGCGCGTCTGGTTGGACTGGATGCCGCCGATGGACACCAGCGTGTCGTAGCCGCCCTTGATCGCCTCGGGGATGAGGTACTCCAGCTTGCGCGTCTTGTTGCCGCCGAACGCCAGGCCGCTGTTGCAGTCCTCGCGCTTGGCATACAGCTCGACCTTGCCGCCGAGATGGGCGCTGAGCCGCTGGAGGTGCTGGATGGGCGTGGGGCCGAACGTGAGGGGGTGGCGCTCGAATTTGGCGAGGTTCATGGTGGTGACTCGGTTCTCTGTAGTGATCTGGTGCCGCTATCCTAGGAACATCGCCACGCAATGTGCTTGCAATGTTTTCGGTCATTGCTGCCCTGTTGCATGGTCCATTCGACGAATACCGGCCTGGAATTGCACGATGGCGACCAAACGCACAACAAACTCTCTGCGCAAGACGGAGACTCCAGAAGAGGTGAATCAGCTCGATCGCGTGGACCGCGCGATCCTGCGTTCGCTGCAGCGCGATGCGTCGCTGTCCAACGTCGCGCTGGCGGCCAAGGTCCACCTCAGCCCCGCCGCTTGCCTGCGCCGCACCGAGCGCCTCAAGGCCTCCGGCCTCGTGCGCCGCACCGTCGCCCTGCTGGACCCGGCGCAATTGGGCCTGGGCATGCTGGTCGTCATCGGCGTGGTGCTGGATCGGTCGACACCCGAATCCTTTGCCGATTTCGAGAAAGCCGTCCACAAGGTGCCGGGCTGCCTGGAATGCCTGGTGGTGACCGGCGAGTTCGACTACTTCGTCGTCGTCCGCACGCAGGACAACGAGTCGTTCAACCGCTTGCATGCGGCGGAGCTTCTCTACCTGCCGGGCGTGCGCCAGATCCGCACCTTCGTGGTCCTCAAGCAGGTGTTCTCGACGACGGAGTTGCCGATTGCTTGAGGCTCCACGCCGTTCGCGCTGAGTTGTCGAAGCCTCGCGAACACGGGCCCTTCGACAAGCTCAGGGTGAACGGATGGTGGGAGGGCCCTGCACTCCTCTCCGTTCGGGCTGAACCCGTCGAAGCCTCGTGCAGGCGCAGCCTTCGACAAGCTCAGGGTGAACGGATGGTGGGAGGGCCCTGCACTCCTCTCCGTTCGAGCTGAGCCCGTCGAAGCCTCGCGCATGCGCAGCCTTCGACAAGCTCAGGGTGAACGGATGGTGGGAGGGCCCTGCACTCCTCTCCGTTCGGGCTGAGCCCGTCGAAGCCTCGTGCAGGCGCAGCCTTCGACAAGCTCAGGGTGAACGGATGGTGGGAGGGCCCTGCACTCCTCTCCGTTCGGGCTGAACCCGTCGAAGCCTCGTGCAGGCGGCCCTTCGACAGGCTCAGGGTGAACGGGGTGGGGGCTCGGCCTGGGCACCACTGATCCGTTCTGGCTGAGCCTGTCGAAGCCTCGTGCATGCGCACCCTTCGACAAGCTCAGGGCGGACGGATGGTGGGAGGCCCTGCGCTCCTCTCCGTTCGGGCTGAGCCTGTCGAAGCCCATGCGCGGGCGGCCGGTGGACCCCGGACGAACGAGAATCGACCCATGCCCGGTATCCCGACGCCCCTGCTGTTCGAAACCCTGCAGGAACACCACGCCGTCGCGCTGCACGACGCGCTGCTGGATCCACGCCTGTACCCCTTCATCCCAGAGAAGCCGCCACGCTCGCTGGAACGGCTCCAGGCCGCCTTCCGTGAGTTCCACGCCGGCGCCCCGGCCGGCAGCGGCGAGGTGTGGCTCAACTGGGTGATCCGGGAGCGATCGGCCAACGCCTGCATCGGCACCTTGCAAGCCACTCGATTCGCCAGCGGCGAGCTTTGGGTGGGCTACAAGATCGTCCCAGCCTGGTGGGGACGTGGCGTGGGAACGGATGGCCTGCGCTGGCTCCTCGACGAACTGCAGGCCCGCTACCCGGGCGTCCCGGTGCTCGCCTCGGTGGACACGCGCAACCTGGCGTCCGTGCGGGTGCTGGAGAAGTGCGGGTTCGAACGGCTCCGACGCGAAGGCGCGGAACTGCATGGCGAGATCACGGAAGACTTCATCTATCGCCTGTCCCGCCCGTCCGGCGACGCCGTCCCTTGATGATCGTTCCGGACCACTGGGCAGAAGCCCGGAAACAGCATCGCGAGGGAAGAAGGCAGATCACCGTTCGACGCTTCGGCTGGTCGACCACCAGCGCATCCGATGCGCTCGCGATGGCGGAATCCCGGGCCGAAGAGGCGCTGGCAAGAATCCTCTCGGGCGAACGCCTGAACCGACGCGAACCCAAGCGACCCTACAACGGCGCCTTCGGAGTGCCGATCCGGGAAGAGGTCCTCCATCGCCACGGCGATGAGGTCATCACGCGCAACTCCTACGGCGCCCACTGCCTGAACACGCCGCGCGCGCTCTTCGCGGATGTGGATCTCTCACATCCCGAAGACGGGCGGCTGGCATGGCGCATCTTCGGGATCTCGTGTCTCCTTGCCGGACTGCTCGCCTGGCAATCGCGAAGCTGGGGCATGGTCCTGGGCCTGGTCGTGCTTTGCGCGCTGGCCGCTTCGCGAGTCGCTTCGACCGTGCTTCGGATTTCCAGAGCAACAAGAGGGGACCCTGAGCAGATCGCCCGGTCGAGGTTCTCGGAATTCCTGGCGCAGCACCCTGAATGGAACCTGCGGATCTACAAGACGCCAAGCGGCTTCCGTCTGCTGGCCTCGCACCGCCCCTTTGATCCTTCGGATACCGAGGTTCAAGAGTTCTTCTCCGCGGTCGGAGCGGACCCCGTCTACGTCCGCATGTGCCTGAACCAGCACTGCTTCCGCGCCCGGCTCACGGCCAAGCCCTGGCGCATCGGCATCCCCGCTCACATGCGCCCTCGCCCCGGGGTATGGCCCGTAGCTCCCGAGCGGATGCCTGTGCGCCGCGAATGGATCGCCCGGTATGAACAGGCGGCCTCTGGTTTTGCAGCCTGCCGCTTCCTCGAGTCGCTGGGCTCCGGCGTCGTTCATGACGACATCGGGAAGGTCATCGAACTGCACGACCGCGAGTCGCGAGCGCTTCGCCCCGAGCTGGAGATCGCATGACCCCCACAGTCGGCACAGCCTCTTGAAGATCGTCCTGCTGCCCGGCCTCGACGGCACCGGAAGACTTTTTTCGCCCCTGGTCCAGGAGCTTGCGCCCGGCCATCCCACACAGGTCGTTGCATACCCTGCCGAGGAGCCGATGGGCTACGACAAACTGGAACAGTGGGTTCGTCAGGCGCTGCCTCCAGAAGAACCATTCGTCCTGCTGGCCGAGTCGTTCTCCGGCCCTCTTGCGATGGCGATCGCCGCATCGCCACCGGCAGGCCTGCGCGGTCTCGTCCTTTGTGCCACTTTCGCGCGCAATCCGATTCCGTCGCTGGCCGGATTCCGCTGGATGATTCCCTTCTTGCCCATCCGTGCGGCGCCGAGCCGCTTGCTGGGCTGGCTCCTGCTCGGTCGAATGTCGTCTGCGGCTTGGCGCTGCGCAATCGCGTCCACTCTGGCTTCAGTGTCGGTACGCGCGATTCGTTGCCGGCTCAGGGCCGTGCTTTCGGTCGATGCGACCGCGGCGCTCGCCAGTGCCTGCGTACCCGTGCTCTACCTCAGGGCTTCGCAGGATCGCGTGGTTCCTCTTTCGGCCACGAAGCTGATCTCCGAGACACTCCCGTCGACCCGGGTCGTGTCGATCGATGGACCGCACTTCCTCTTGCAAGCCAACCCGACCGCCGCCGGGCGCGCCATAGGCGACTTCCTGGCGTCGATCGAGCGCCCCTGAAGAGCCCTCCCCTCACACCACGCACCCCGCCTGCGGATGCGTATCACTGCTGCCCGTGAACACCGGCTCCGGGATGCGCCATCCATAGCGCACCGCCGTCAGTTCCGCCAGGATGCTCACCGCGATTTCCGGCGGCGTGCGGGCCCCGTTCTTGATGCCCACCGGGCCGTGCAGCCGGGCGAGCGTGGCCTCGCTCAGGCCGAAGTGCTCGGCCAGGCGGTCCTTGCGGCGGGCCTGGTTGATGCGTGAGCCGATGGCGCCGACGTAGAAGGCCGGCGAGTTCAGCGCCTCCATCAGCGCCAGGTCGTCGAGCTTGGGGTCGTGCGTGAGGGCGATGACGGCGGTGTGGGCATCGGGCTTCAGCGCGACCACGGCGTCGTCGGGCATGTCGCGCACGTACTTCACGCCGGGCAGCGGCTCGGCGGGCAGGTACTCCTCGCGCGGGTCGCAGACCGTGACCTGGTAGTCCAGCGCCTGGGCCATCGTGGCCAGGTAGTGGGTCATCTGGCCGGCCCCGACGATCATCAGCCGCCAGTGCGGCCCGTGCGTGGTGACGAGGGCGTGCTCGTCCAGCACCACCACGTCCGCGCCCTCGGGCTCGCTCAGCACCGCCGCGCCGGTGGCCAGGTCCAGCCGGCGCCGCACCTGGGCTCCGGACTGCAGCAGGCCGAGCAGCGCCTCGACCTGGCTGTGCTCGGCCAGCGGCTCCAGCACCAGCTCCAGCGTGCCGCCGCAGGGCAGGCCGAAGCGCGCCGCCTCGTCGCCCGAGACCCCATATCTGACGACCTGGGGCGCAGTCGCCGCCAGGGCATGCGCTTTCGTTCGCTCGATCAGGTCGTCCTCTATGCAGCCGCCCGACACGGAGCCGGCAATGGCACCGTCGTCACGCACCGCCACCACCGAGCCCACCGGCCGCGGGGCCGAGCCCCAGGTACGGGTGACGGTACCCATCACCACGCGGTGGCCGGCGGCGCGCCAGGCGACCACCTGGCGAAGAATGTTCAAGTCCACGTTATCCATGGCGACGAGGGTAACGGGTTGTGCAGGGGGCCGCCTGTTCCGATCCGGAACAGCCTCGCACCGGCTGCGGGTGAACCCCGATGCCACCCCCCGACCCTTGCAGGACAGTGGACGTGTCCAGGGCCGCGAGCGGCGTGCATCCGGCTGCCCAAAGATGCAGTCCACCCTCGATGCAGCGCCCCGGTCGCCAGCGCCGCCGGCGGACCCCCATCGACCCACGCAAGGAGACCTCCATGACCATGTTGACGCTGAAGGTGAACGGGCGCGAGGTCTCGCGCGACGTCGAGCCTTCGACCCTGCTGGTGCAGTTCATCCGCGAGACGCTGCAGCTCACCGGCACCCACGTCGGCTGCGACACCGCCCAGTGCGGCGCCTGCACCGTCCACCTCGACGGTCGCGCGGTGAAGAGCTGCAACATGCTGGCCGTGCAGGCCGCCGGCCACGAGCTGACCACCATCGAGGGCCTGGCCGCCGAAGACGGCACGCTGCACCCGATGCAGACCGCCTTCAACGACTGCCACGGCCTGCAATGCGGCTTCTGCACCCCCGGCATGGTGATGAGCGCGGTGGACCTGGTGAAGCACCACGACTGCACCAGCGACCAGGCCATCCGCGAGGGCCTGGACGGCAATTTCTGCCGCTGCACCGGCTACCAGAACATCGTCAAGGCCGTCCGTCAGGGCGCCGAGGCCATGAAGTGACCAGGAGCCCTCCATGAACGCACCCCAAGGTTTCATCGGCCAGAGCGTCAAGCGCCGCGAGGACGCCCGCTTCCTGACCGGCACCGGCCGCTACACCGACGACATCGTCCTGCCCGGCCAGACCTACGCGTACTTCCTCCGCTCACCCTATGCACATGCCAGGCTGGGCCCCATAGACACCTCGGCCGCCCAGGCCGCGCCCGGCGTGCTGGGCGTGTTCACCGGCGAGCAGTTCAAGGAGATCGGCGGCCTGCCCTGCGGCTGGCTGATCAACTCCATCGACGGCTCGCCGATGAAGGAGCCCAAGCACCCCATCCTGGCCGACGGCAAGGTGCGCTACGTGGGCGACCGCGTGGCCTTGGTGGTCGCCGAAACGCTGGAGCAGGCGAAGGCCGCCGCAGCCCTCATCGACGTCGAGTACCACGAGCTGCCACCGGTGGTCGACCCGGCCGAGGCGTTGAACGCCAGCGCCGCCGTGCACGACGAGGCGCCCGACAACCGCTGCTACCAGTGGCAGATCGGCGACGCAGCCGGCGTGGAGGCGGCCCTGAAGAGCGCGCCCCACGTCACCACCCTGAGCTTCCGCAACAACCGGCTCATCCCCAATGCCATCGAGCCGCGCGCGGCCAATGCCAGCTACGACCGGGCCGGCGACAGCTACACGCTCTACGTGGCCAATCAGAATCCGCACGTCGAGCGCCTGCTGATGTGCGCCTTCGTGCTGGGCATCCCCGAGCACAAGATGCGCGTCGTCGCGCCGGACGTCGGTGGCGGCTTCGGCTCCAAGATCTTCCTCTACGGCGAAGAGACCGCAATCGTCTGGGCCAGCAAGCGCCTGGGCCGGCCGATCAAGTGGACGGCCGATCGCAGCGAGGCCTTCCTCTCCGACGCCCACGGCCGCGACCACGTCACCACCGCCCAGCTCGGGCTGGACAAGGATGGCAAGTTCCTCGCGCTGAAGGTGGACACCACCGCCAACCTCGGCGCGTACCTGTCCACCTTCTCCACCAGCGTGCCGACCATCCTGTACGCGACGCTGCTGGCCGGCCAGTACGCCACGCCCAAGATCAGCGCCACCGTCAGCGCCGTGTTCACCAACACCGCGCCGGTGGACGCCTACCGCGGCGCCGGCCGGCCCGAGGCGACCTACGTGCTCGAGCGCATCGTCGAGACAGCGGCGCGCGAGCTCAAGCTCGACCCGGCCGAGATCCGCCGGCGCAACTTCATCCACGAGTTCCCCTACGCCACCCCGGTCGGCCTGACCTACGACACCGGCGACTACGAGGCGACGATGAGCCGCGCGCAGCAGCTGGCCGACGTGAAGGGTTTCGAGGCGCGCCGCCAGGCCAGTGAAGCGATGGGCTTCAAGCGTGGCATCGGCTACTCGGCCTACATCGAGGCCTGCGGCATCGCGCCCTCCAGCGTGGCCGGTGCGCTCGGCGCCCGCGCGGGCCTGTTCGAGGCGGGTGAGGTCCGGGTGCATCCCACCGGCAAGGTGACCATCTTCACCGGCAGCCACAGCCACGGCCAGGGCCACGAGACGACCTTCGCCCAGGTGGTGGCCGACAAGCTGGGCATCCCGCTGGACGACGTGACCATAGAGCACGGCGACACCGGCAAGGTGCTGTTCGGCATGGGCACCTACGGCTCCCGCTCGCTGGCGGTGGGCGGCACCGCCATCGTCAAGGCGGTCGACAAGGTGATCGCCAAGGGCCGCAAGATCGCCGCCCACCTGCTGGAGGCGGCCGACACCGACATCGAGTTCGAAGGCGGCCAGTTCAAGGTGGCCGGCACCGACAAGGCCATCCCCTTCGCCCAGGTGGCGCTCACGGCTTACGTGCCGCACAACTTCCCGCACGACAAGCTCGAGCCGGGCCTGAACGAGAACGCCTTTTACGACCCGAGCAACTTCACCTACCCCGCCGGCACCTACATCTGCGAGGTGGAGGTGGACCCGGCCACCGGCGTGACGCGCATCGACCGCTTCACCGCCTGCGACGACTTCGGCAACGTGGTCAACCCGATGATCGTCGAGGGCCAGGTGCACGGCGGGCTGGCACAGGGCATTGGCCAGGCCATGCTGGAGCACGGGATCTACGACAAGGACTCGGGCCAGCTGCTCACCGGCAGCTACATGGACTACGCCATGCCGCGCGCCGACGACCTGCCCACCTTCACGGTGGAGACGGTCAAGGGCACGCCCTGCACCCACAACCCGCTCGGCGTGAAGGGCTGCGGGGAGGCCGGAGCCATCGGCTCGCCACCGGCGCTGATCAACGCGATCTGCCATGCGATAGGCGTGAAGGACGTGCCCATGCCGGCCACGCCGTTCCAGGTCTGGCAGTCGATGAAGCACAACCGCTGAAAGGGAAGCGACCATGCAAGGCTTTGCTTATCAGAACCCCGCCTCGGTGGCCGATGCGGCCCGGGCCGGCGCGGCGGGCGGCGCCAAGTTTCTCGCGGGCGGGCAATCGCTGCTCGCCGCAATGAAGCTCGGGCTCTCGGCGCCCGAGTCGCTGGTCGACCTGGGCGCCATCCCCGAGCTGCGCGGCATCGCGGTGGCCGGCGGCACGGTGACCATTGGCGCGATGACGACCCATGCCGAGGTCGCCGCATCCAAGGAGGTGCAGAAGGCCATCCCCGCCCTGGCCGCCCTGGCCGAGGAAATCGGCGACCGCCAGGTGCGCAACAGAGGCACCATCGGCGGCAGCCTGGCCAACAACGACCCGGCGGCCGACTATCCCGCGGCCGCGCTGGGGCTCGGCGCCACCATCCAGACCAACCAGCGCAGCATCGCGGCCGACGACTTCTTCAAGGGGCTTTACGAGACGGCCCTGAAGGACGGGGAAATCATCACCGCGGTGAAGTTCCCGGTGCCGGAACGGGCGGGCTGGCAGAAGTTCAAGCAGCCGGCCTCGCGCTTTTGCATCGTGGGAGTCTTCGTCAGCAAGGGGCCGGCAGGGGTGCGGGTGGCGGTCACCGGAGCAAAGGCCTGCGCCTTCCGCGTCACGACGCTCGAAGCCAAGCTGCAGGCGAACTGGGATGCCGCGGCGTGCAACGGGGTGTTCGTGTCGCCGAACGACATGAACAGCGACCTGCACGGCTCCGCGGAATACAGGGCTGCGCTGGTGCCGGTGCTGGCGGGGCGGGCGGTGGCTGCTTCTTGAAGCGCCACACATCCGTACTGGCCGAGCACCGCGCTTCCGTTCGGAATGAGCACCGCCCTTCCGTTCGGGTTGAGCACCGCAGTTCCGTTCGCGTTGAGCACCGCAGTTCCGTTCGGGCTGAGCACCACACATCCGTTCGGGCTGAGCTTGTCGAAGCCTTTTGGCACCGGATGGCCCTTCGACAGGCTCAGGGCGAACGGGACAGGAAGTCGTTCGGGCCGAGCCTGTCGAAGCCCGGGGATAGGACTGGTGGTGATGGCGCTTCGACAAGCTCAGGGTGAACGGGACAGGAAGTCGTTCGGGCCGAGCCTGTCGAAGCCCGGGGATAGGACTGGTGGTGATGGCTCTTCGACAGGCTCAGGGCGAACGGGACAGGAAGCCGTTCGGGCCGAGCCTGTCGAAGCCCGGGGATAGGACTGGTGGTGATGGCCCTTCGACAGGCTCAGGGCGAACGGGACAGGAAGTCGTTCGGGCCGAGCCTGTCGAAGCCCGGGGATAGGACTGGTGGTGATGGCGCTTCGACAAGCTCAGGGTGAATGGGTGGTGGTGGTTCGTACCAAGCGCCACAGGTCCTTGGGGACTCGGCACAGATCCGTCATGCCCGAACCGCTCCCCTCCGTTCGGGCTGAGCTTGTCGAAGCCTCTTGGCGCTGCACGGCCCTTCGACAGGCTCAGGGCGAACGGGGTGGGGATCCGTTCGGGCTGAGCCTGTCGAAGCCCCCTGGCACCACGCGACCCTTCGACAGGCTCGGACCCTTCGGCGGGCCAAGGCCCTTCGACAAGTTCAGGGCAAACGGAGAGTGGTGGAAGCCGCGAATCCGCGAACGTCAACAAGCATGAGTACGTCCCTGCCCGACTCCATCGACACCACCGCCCAGCAGCTCCTCGCCCACGACTACGTGGCCGATCGAGAGCTCGCGACCACCGTCTTCCTCGCACTCAAGCTGCAGCGCCCGCTCTTCCTCGAGGGCGAGCCGGGCACCGGCAAGACCGAGATCGCCAAGACCCTCGCCGCAATGCTTGGGCGCCGACTCATCCGCCTGCAGTGCTACGAGGGGCTGGACCTGGCTGGCGCCGCCTACGAGTGGAACTACGCCCGCCAGATGATGGCGATCCGCATCGCCGAGGCCGAAGGAACTGCCGCCGATGGCCGGCTGGACCAGCAGCTTTTCGGCGAGCGCTTCCTCATCCAGCGTCCGCTGTTGCAGGCCATTGCCAGCACCAACCTCGTCCCGCCGGTGCTGCTGATCGACGAGCTGGACCGGGCCGACGAGCCCTTCGAGGCCTTCCTGCTCGAAGTGCTGTCGGACTTCCAGATCACCATCCCCGAGCTGGGCACCGTGCGTGCGCCCGAGCCGCCGATCGTGGTCATCACCTCCAACCGCACCCGGGAGATCCACGATGCGGTCAAGCGGCGCTGCCTTTATCACTGGGTCGGCTTTCCGGATGCGGCCCGCGAGCGCGCCATCCTCGCGCGGCGCGTGCCCGGCGCCCCCGAGGCGCTGTCGGCGGCCATCGTCGCCTTCGTGCAGAGGCTGAGGGCGCTGGACCTGTACAAGCTGCCCGGCGTCGCCGAGACCATCGAGTGGACGCGCGCCCTGATGGCGCTGGATGCGGTCGTGCTGGATCCGAAGACCGTGCAGCACACCCTCGGCGTGCTGCTGAAGTACCAGGACGACATCGCCCGCATGCAAGGCGGCGAGGCGGCACGCTTGCTGGCCGAGGTGGAGCAGGCTGCCAGGACGGGATGAGCCCCGCCCGGCCGCCCGCGAGGGCTCATTCACGCTGGGCGGGGACCGTCTCAGGCCCCGGGGTGCCCGCATGAATCACCTCGCCGACAACGTCATGCATTTCGCCCGCGTCCTGCGCGAAGCCGGCGTGCCGGTGGGCACCGATCGCGTCCAGCTCGCGCTGCAGGCGCTCGGCGCCGGCCCGCTGCAGACCCGGCGCGATTTCAAGGCCGCCCTCTCCGCCTGCTTCGTCTCGCGCGCCGAGCAACGCGAACTGTTCGACCACGCCTTCGAGCTCTTCTGGCGCGACCCCGACCTGCTCGGCCGCATGCTCGCCATGCTGCTGCCGCGCGTGAAGGCGCGCGACAGCGGCGCCACCTCCCCGGTGCAGGAGAACCGACGCCTCGCCGATGCCCTCTTTCCGCCCGGCGCGGCGCCGCCGGCCGCCGAACCGCCCCCCACCCAGACGGAGATCCACGCCAGCTTCAGCGCCAGCGAGCGCGAGCTGCTGCGCCA
Source organism: Ideonella flava (assembly GCF_051857595.1). Lineage (NCBI taxonomy): Bacteria > Pseudomonadati > Pseudomonadota > Betaproteobacteria > Burkholderiales > Sphaerotilaceae > Ideonella > Ideonella flava. Next base: position 582,706 of record NZ_JBPZHD010000002.1, on the reverse strand, counting down.
TCGCGACTTCGAGACCATGAGCGCCGAAGAATGGCGCGCAGCGCAGCGCCTCGTGGCCCGCCTGGCCACCTTCATCAAGCCGCTGCCCACCCGCCGCCAGGCCCGCTCCAATCGGCCGGGCCGCGTCGACTGGCGCGCCAGCCTGGCCGCCATGGCGCGCCGCGGCGGTGACGCGGCCGACCTGGTCCGCTGGCGGCGCCCGCGCCGGCAGCCGCCGCCGCTGGTCGTGCTGGCCGACATCTCGGGCTCGATGAGCCGCTACTCGCGCATGCTCCTGCACTTCGCCCATGCGCTTTCGCAGCAGGGCGGGCTGCGGGTCGAGAGCTTCGTCTTCGGCACCCGCCTCACGCCCATCACCCGCGCCCTGCGCCAGCGCGATCCGGACGCCGCGATCGCCACCGTCGCCCGCCAGGTGCAGGACTGGTCCGGCGGCACGCGCATTGGCGAAAGCCTGCACGTGTTCAACCGCCAGTGGGCGCGGCGGGTGCTCGGCGGCGGCCGCGCCACCGTGCTGCTGGTCACCGACGGCCTGGAGCGCGGCGACGTCGCCCAGCTCGGCTTCGAGGCCGAGCGCCTGGGCAAGAGCTGCCGCCGGCTCGTCTGGCTCAACCCGCTGCTGCGCTACGCCGGCTTCGAGGCCAAGGCGGCCGGCATCCGGGCCCTGCGGCCGCATGTGGATCAATTCCTGCCGGCCCACAATCTGGCGAGCCTCGAACAGCTGGCCACCCTGCTGTCCACCCATTCTTCCTCTGCCGCCCGGACCCCGCCATGGAACTGACCAGCCAGCAAGCCCTTCCCGTCTCGCAGGACCAGGCCTGGGAGGCCCTGAACGACACGACCATGCTGATGGCCGCGATTCCGGGTTGCGAGTCCATCGTGCCGGGCGCGGAGCCCAACCACTTCGACGTCGTCATCATGGCCACGGTGGGGCCGGTCAAGGCCCGCTTCAAGGGCAAGCTTCGGCTCGAAGACTTGCAGCCACCCACCAGCTACATCCTCTACTTCGAAGGCCAGGGCGGCCAGGCGGGCCACGGCAAGGGCCAGGCCAGCGTCCGCCTGGAGCCCAACGGCCCCGGCGAGACGGTGCTGCACTACACCGCGCAGGCCAGCGTCGGCGGCAAGATCGCGCAGATCGGCTCGCGCCTGGTCGACATGGCGGCCCAGAAGATGGCGACCGACTTCTTCGCCAACTTCAATGCCGCGTTGGTCCTGAAGTACGCGCCCGCGCCGGCGCCGGTTTCGCCCCCGGTCGAGGCGCGGCGCGAGCCCGACGGCCCGATCGCCCGCTTCATGGCCTGGCTGAAGCGGCTGATCGGGAGCTGAGCCGCCTTCCGGCACGCGGCTTGCTCGCCTTGATCGCTTCGGGGTCCGAAGCACCACCGCACCTGCGGAAAAGGACGGGACCATGCGCGAAGTCTTGCGTTGCTGGGTGGCCGCCGGTCTGATCGGCCTGGCCGCATCGTCACCCACGGTCGTCCATGCCGAAGCCGCCTGGGGCACCACCCAGAGGCCCCGGCCGGAACCCTCGCCCAGATGTTCGGCGTGGCGGTCGTCGCGCCGGACGATGTCTGGGCCGTGGGCGCGTACAACCCCGGCGAACCACCGACCGCCGTGCTCACGCGGCCGTATGCCCAGCACTGGAGCGGCGGCGCCTGGTTGCAGACGCCGGTGGCGCTGGGCAAGCACTTCGAGTCGCAGTCGGCGCGCCTGGCCGGCGTGTCGGCGCTGGCCGCCCACGATGTCTGGGCCGTCGGCCACGTCGATGACATTGGCTCGCTGGCTGCGCGGACCCTGGCCTACCACTGGGATGGCCAAGGCTGGATCCGCGTGCCCACGCCCAACCCCTCGCCGCCCGACCTCGGTGATCGGCTGAACGCGGTCACGAGCGTCTCCGTCACCGAGGCCTGGGCGGTGGGCAGCAGCGGCGGCGTCCCCGGCAGCTCGCTGGTGCTGCGATGGAACGGCACGGAATGGTTGCCGCAAGAATCTCCGGACATAGGCGAACTGACGTCCGTGGTGCACGACGCCCAGGGCGTGTGGGCCGCGGGAACGACGCGCGTGATGCGCTTCGTCGAAGGGCGCGGATGGCACATCCTTCCTCGTCTTCCCGTGCCACCGCCGCAAGGTGGCTTGCAGCTGTCCGGGCTGGCGCACGGCGCGGGGCGCCTGTGGGTCGTCGGCACGGTCGCGCGCGAGGTCGGTGAGTGGATCTTCTTCAGCGGCTACACCGCCTACTGGAGCGATGACAGCGGCGCGCGCGACTGGACATCCGTGGAAGCCGCCGGCCTGGCCACCTGGCTCACCGGCGTGACGGCGGTCGGCCAGAAGGCCTGGGCCAGCACCTTCGAGGGCCGCGTGCTGCGCCTGAGGCCCGAAGGCGCCGAGCGCGAAGTGACGCCGGTGCAATTGGCCTCCAGCCTGAACTCGATCGATGCCGACGCGAGCGGCAACCGCTGGGCCGTCGGCCTGCAATACATCGACTCCAGCTGGCAGCCCGTGCTGCTCGATGCCCCCGCCATCGGCCAGGGCGGCATCCGCGTCCACACCGGCTACTCCGGCGCGAGCGTGAGCTGGCTAGGGCCGCAGAACGGCAGCGGCCAGACGGATCCGTCCGGCGACTTCGACACCGGCGGCCTGCCGGTGGGCCGGTACCAGATCGTGGCCGGCGGCCAAGGCTGCACGCCCGGCTTGGCCAAGGCGCGCGTCGAGGAAGGCAAGGTGCGCGAGGTGACGGCGCTGATCCAATGCTGAGCCGGGGCTGAGCCGCGCTTCGTCCCGCGGCAGCGTGGCTCGCGGCCCGCGGGCCGTGGCTCGTCGCGCCAGGGTGGCGACGGGGCCCTTGCGGCGCACACAGTGCGTCGCATCGGCCATCCCGGCCGCCGCAGGAGCCCCTCATGCTGGCCATTGCCTCCCCCTTGCGCGCCTGGTCGCGCCTGCTGATCCTGCTCGCCTCGCTGGTGAGCTTGCCGGCTTTGGCCGAGCCGGCGCCGCGTGGCCGCCTGGTCGATCCGGCCTGGCTGCAGGCGCACCGAGACGAGGTGCTGCTGCTCGATGCCTCGATGACGCCGCAGCATCGCGCCGGCCACATCGCTGGCGCTGTCAGCGTCGACCTGTACCGCTACGGCCCCGACGTGCCCACGCCGGCCGCCATGGAGCAGCGCCTGCAGTCCTGGGGCGTGAGTCCCGGCCGCACTATCGTCGTCTACGACAAGGGCGGCGACTCGATGGCCACCCGCGTGTTCTACGACCTCTACTACCACGGCGTGCCGGAACGCGACCTGTACGTGCTCGACGGCGGATTGGCGCGCTGGCGTGCCGAGGGCGGCGCGGTGACGCAGGAGGCCACGCCGCCGCCCGCGGCCGGAATCTTCCGCGTCACCCAGGTCCGCGAGGAGGTGCGCTCGCGCCTGCCGGAGTTCATGGCGGCTTCGGATGCCCGCTCCGGCCAGGCCGTGGTGGACGCGCTCGACGCCGACTACCACTACGGCGCGAAGAAGTTCTTCTGGCGCGGCGGCCACGTGCCCAACGCCCTGCTGATGCCCAGCGACGAGTTCTTCAACGCCGACAAGACTTTCAAGCCGGCCGGCGAGGTGCAGCGCATGGCCCGCTACCTCGGCATCCAGCCCGACGAGATGGTGCACAGCCACTGTGGCGGCGGCATCGCTGCCAGCGTGCCGTGGTTCGCGCTGCGCTTCATCGGCGGCCATGAGCGCGCCAAGCTCTACGTCGAGTCGCAGCTCGAATGGCTGCGCGACGACCGCGGCCTGCCCTTCTGGACCTACGACGCGCCGCAGCTGCAGCGCGACACGGCGTGGCTGGTCGGCTGGAACGCACCGATGCTGCGTGCCTACGGCGTGTCCAAGCTCAACCTCGTCGATGTGCGACCTGCAGCGCAGTATGCGGCGGGCCACGTGCCCTTCGCACTCAACATCGACGCCAGCGTCTTCCGCAGCCACCTTTCGCAGCCGCAGGCCCTGGCCGCCGCGCTCGGCCCGGCCGGCGTCAATCCGGCGCACGAGGTGGTGCTGGTGTCCGACAACGGGCTCACGCCCGGCGCGGCGCTGGCCTTCCTGGCACTCGAGCAGGCCGGGCACGCGAGGGTCTCCGTCCTGATGGACTCGGTGGACGAATGGGCGCTGCGAGGAGGCGAACTGGCCAAGGAGCCCACGCGCGTCGGCCCACCTTCGGGCCCGAAGGACTTCGCCGTGCCTGCGGCCCGCTACACGCCTCACCCGCGAGATGACCTGGTGCTGAGCGACCCCCGAGCCACGCCGGGCGAATACCCCACGGTGTACGTGGCCGCCGGCCGCGGCACACCGTCTCGCCGTCCCGAAGGACGCACGGTGGCGCTGCCCTACGCCGATCTGCTGGACAGCGCCGGCCGGCCGCGGCCCGCGTCCGAACTGTGGGCGAAGATCGACAAGGCCGGCGTGCCGCGCCAGGCCCGGCTCGTGGTCTTCGCCGACGACCCGGCCGAAGCCGCCGTCGACTACTACGTCTTCCGCCTGATGGGCTGGCCGGATGTGAAGGTGTGGGTCTATTGATGCCTCGCGGAGGAGGGCATACACTTAGCCATATGGCTAACCAACAGGCCGCTCTCTCCGAGGTCTTCAACGCCCTGGCCGACCCGACCCGGCGCGCCATCGTCGGTGCACTCGGCCGCGGGCCGTCGTCGGTGTCGGCGCTGGCCGCGCCTTTCGAGATGGCGCTGCCTTCGTTCATGAAGCATCTGTCGGTGCTCGAACGAAGCGGTCTCGTGCGCACGGCCAAGGCCGGGCGGGTGCGCACCTGCGCCCTCGTGCCCAAGGCCCTGACCCGGGCCGAGCGCTGGTTGGCCGAACAGCGCGCCGTGTGGGAGACCCGCTCCGACCGCATGGCCGCATTCGCCGAACGGCTCCACCAGGAGGAATCCCCCCATGCCCAACGACCGCCCCGCCAGCGCTGAAAGCTCGCAGGATCTCGTCATCTCCCGCCTCGTGCGCGCGCCGCGCGCAGCGCTTTGGCGAGCCTGGACCGACCCGAACCTGCTGAAGGAATGGTGGTGCCCTCAGCCCTGGACCACCGAGGTCAAGGCTTTCGACCTGCGCCCCGGCGGCGCCTTCCACACCTTCATGCAGGGCCCCGACGGCGGCACCAGCGACAACCCCGGCTGCTTCCTGGAGATCGTGCCGCAGGAGCGCATCGTCATCAGCTCCATGCTCGTCGGCGGCTGGCGCCCCGGCACGCCCTGGATGCCCTTCACGGCCATCATCACCCTGGCCGATGAAGGCGAAGGCACCCGCTACATCGCCCAGGTGATGCACCCCGACCAGGCCACGCGCGACCGGCACGAGGAGCTCGGCTTCTTCGACGGCTGGAACACCTGCATCACACAGCTCGAAACCTTCGCGCAGGCCCTAGGGGGCTGAAGCCCCTGGCGGCCCGGGCGGCGCTGCCTATACTGGGCAGAACGCTACCCCGGGGGCCGCCATGACGCCGCATCGCACCAAGCCGCGCGAGCTGGAACGCCTGGGCCGCGCCCTGCGCACGCTCAGCGCGGCCAACCGCGCGCTGCTGCGCGCCGACGATGAACCCACCCTTCTGCACGAGATCTGCCGGGTGATCGTCGAGGTGGCCGGCTACCGCGCCGCCATGGTCGTGCGCGCCGAGCACGACGAAGCGCGCAGCATCACCACGCTGGCCCAGCTGGGGTTCGAGCAGGGCCAGGGCGAGTTCAAGTCGCTGACCTGGGCCGACAGCGAAGAAGGCCACAGCGCCACCGGCACCGCCATCCGCACCGGCGAGCCCTGGGTGGTCAACGATGTCCGGCAGGATTCCTTCCCCAGCTTCTGGCGCGAGTTCTCGGTGCGGCAGGGCATAGGCTCGCTGCTGTCCCTGCCCCTGCGCGTGGATGGCCAGGTCACCGGCGCGCTGACCATAGGCGCGCCCGAGCCCGACGCCTTCGACGAGGAAGAGCGCATGCCGCTCGAGGACGCCGCCGAGGACCTCGCCTTCGGCATGGCGACCTTGCGCATGCGCGCCCGGGCCGCAGCCGCCGAAGAGACGATCCGGCGCATGGCCTACCAGGACGCTGCGACCGGGCTGGCCAACCGCGTGCGGCTGCGCGAGCAACTGGCCGAGGACATCGCGGTCGCCAAGGACGAACGCCGGCCGGTCGCCTTGCTGCGCATCGAGCTGGAGCGCCTGCGCGAGATCAACGAGGCCCTGGGCGACCAGCAGGCCGACGCCTTCGTGACGGCGGCCGCCCAGCGGCTGGCCCAGGTGCCGGGCGTCGAGCGGGAGCGCCTGGCCCGCCTGGCGGAAGGCGAGTTCGGCCTGGTGCTCCCGCGGGCCGGCGCCGAAGTGGCGACGCAGCTCGCGCAGCGTGTGCTGCTGGCCCTGGCCGAGCCGATGGACGTCTCCGGCCTGCTGCTGGATTCGCGCTCTGCCGTGGGCATCAGCCTGTTCCCGGGCCATGGCACCGACGCGGATTCGCTGATGCGCCGCGCTGGCATCGCGCTGGGCCAGGCACGGCGCGCCGGCAGCAGCGTGTCGCTGTTCCGCGGCGGGCTGGATACCGAGTGCGCGCAGCGCATCGCCCTGATGGGCGACCTGCGCGGCGCCATCGAGCGCAACGAGTTGCAGCTGTACTGCCAGCCCAAGCTCAACATGGTCACCGGCGCGCTCTGCGGCGCCGAGGCCCTGGTGCGCTGGGAGCATCCCAGGCAGGGCCTGATCAACCCCGGGGATTTCATCCGTCTGGCCGAAAGCACCGGCCTGATCACGCCACTGACCTACTGGGTGCTCGATGCCGCGCTGCGCCAGTGCTACGCCTGGCGCGAGCATGGGATGCACCAGCCCTTGTCGGTCAATCTCTCGGTGCGAGACCTGCGCGACCCCCGCCTGCTGGACCGCATCGGCGGCGCCCTGGCCACCTGGGGCGCGCAGCCGGGCTGGATCGACTTCGAACTCACCGAGAGCGCGCTGATGGAGGATCCGGCCGGCGCGCTGGAGACGCTGAACCGGCTCAAGCGCCTGAACGTCTCGCTGACCATCGACGACTACGGCACCGGCTACTCGTCGCTGTCCTATTTGCGCCAGCTGCCGGTGGACTCGATCAAGATCGACCGCTCCTTCGTCACCGACATGACGCGCAACAAGGATGCGGCGACCATCGTGCGCTCCACCATCGAGCTGGCCCACAACCTCGACCTCAGCGTGATCGCCGAGGGAGTGGAAGACCAGCCCACCTTCGACCGCCTGGCCGCGCTCGGCTGCGACATGGCCCAGGGCTACTGCATCAGCCGTCCCATCCCGGTGGAGGAGTTCCGCCACTGGCAGGCGCCGGGGCATCGGCACTGACGTTGACGGGTCGGGGGCGTGTCGGATCACTGTTCCGGCACCACACGCCGTTCGGGGTGAGCGCCACACTCCCGTTCGGGCTGAGCACTACACACCCATTCAGGCTGAGCTTGTCGAAGCCGCGTGTGTGCGCAAGGGCCCTTCGACAGGCTCAGGGTGAACGGAGCGAGGTTCGTTCGGGCTGAGCACCGCACTCCCGTTCGGGCTGAGCCTGTCGAAGCCTCTTTTGCGCGGCCCTTCGACAAGCTCAGGGTGAACGGGGTGGGGGTTCGTTCGGGCTGAGCACCACACTCCCGTTCGGGCTGAGCCTGTCGAAGCCTCTTTTGCGCGGCCCTTCGACAAGCTCAGGGTGAACGGGGCGGGGGTTCGTTCGGGATGAGCACCACACTCCGTTCGGGCTGAGCCTGTCGAAGCCTCTTTTGCGCGGCCCTTCGACAAGCTCAGGGTGAACGGGGTAGGGTTCGTTCGGGATGAGCACCACACTTCCGTTCGGGCTGAGCCTGTCGAAGCCTCTTTTGCGCGGCCCTTCGACAAGCTCAGGGTGAACGGGGTGGGGGTTCGTTCGGGATGAGCACCACACTTCCGTTCGGGCTGAGCCTGTCGAAGCCTCTTTTGCGCGGCCCTTCGACAAGCTCAGGGTGAACGGGGTGGGTTCGTTCGGAATGAGCACCACAGTCCGTTCGGGCTGAGCCTGTCGAAGCCTCTCATGCGCCGCCTCTTGGCAGGCTCAGCGCGTGACTACGTCGCCAGGCCTTCAGCGACGAGCGCCCCCTTCACCGCAGGCCGCGCCGCCACGCGGGCCAGGTACGCCTGCAGGTGCGGCCAGGCCTTCAGCGAGATGCCGAGGAAGTTCGACCAGTTGACGATGGTGAAGGCGTACACATCCGCGATGCTGAATTCGCCGGCCAGGTAGTCCTGTGGCGCGAGCCGCGCATCGAGCTCGGCAAAGCGCGTGGCGAGCTTGTCGCGCACGGCCTGGCGGGTCGAGTCCGCGGTTTCCTTGTGCCACAGCCAGGGGCTGAAGGTCTTGTGCAGTTCGGTGCCGACGAAGGTCACCCACTCTGTGACCGAAAGCCGCCGCGCCGTGCCCGGCTCGCCGATCAGCGCGCGGCCGGGCCCCTGGTCAGCCAGGTACTGCAGCAACGCGCCGGCCTCGGTGTGGCGCGAGCCGTCGTCGAGTTCCAGCATGGGCACATAGCCGCGCGGCGAGATGTCGAAGTAATCGCGGCCATCGGCCGTGGTGTGCGTCGCGAGGTCGACCTTCACGGTTTCAAAGGAAAGGCCGAGTTCGCGCAGGGCGATGTGGACGGCCAGCGAGCAGGCGCCGGGGGCGTAGAAGAGCTTCATGGTGACTCCTTGGAAGTGGTCGGTGGAAGAAAAGGGAGGGAGGGATCAGCGGAGGTCCAGCGCCGGCGTCCAGGTGAATCGGGTGCTGCGCCGCACTGCCGCGGCGCCATCGCCCAGCAGCCACAGCGCCAGCGAGGCGGCGATCAGGAACGCCGGGTACTCCCAGCCGCCGCCGGCGCTGGTGTGCACCCAGCCGTTGGGCGCATGGACCCAGGCCGCGACGGCCATGATCGGCACCAGGCCGAGCGCCACCTGGCGCGCATACACGCCCAGCACCAGAGCGGCACCGCCGGCGATCTCGGCGGCGAACACGGGGTATGCCAGCCAGCCGGGAAACCCGATGGAAGAGAAGTACGCCGCCGTCCCCGGCAGGCTGAACACGAGCAGCTTGAGCAGCGCGTGCGAGATCCACATCGTGCCCAGGCTGACGCGCAGCAGGGCGATCCCGAGGCGGGTGGAATCCGAGGGCGAGGTGTTCATCGAAGGTCTCCTGGTGGATGGGGCAGGCGAACTGTAGGATTGCAATGTTGAAATGAAAATTGGCAGCTCGGCACACCATGAATGCACGAACGCAATACGAAATCGGAGCCGCCGATCTCGAGACGGTGCTGGCCCTGGCGCGTGGCGGCACGCTGGCAGCCGCGGGCGAGCGACTGGGGGTCGATGCCTCCACGGTGTTCCGAACCCTGCAGCGCGTGGAGCGTGGCCTGGGCCAGCTCTTGTTCGAGCGCTCCCGCGCCGGCTACCTGCCGAACGAACTCTCGCTGGCCCTGGCCGCGCAGGCCGAGCAGATCGAGGCGGCCATCGAGGGCGCGCGCTCGGCCATCGCGACCCAGCCAGCGCAAGTGGCCGGCACCGTGCGACTGACCACCACCGACAGCGTGCTCCATGGCCTCGTCGCGCCGGCGCTCAAGGGCCTGCAGCAGCAGCATCCGCTTCTAGCCTACGAGCTGCACGCCGGCAACGAGCTGGCGAGCCTGACGCGGCGCGATGCGGACATCGCCGTGCGCGCCACCAAGCGACCGCCTCAGCATCTCGTGGGCAAACAGCTCGGCGTGCTCCGCGTCGCGCTGTACGGCGCCAAACGCGGCGGGCCGCGCAGCCTCGCGGATGTCGATGCCGGTCGCGCCCACTGGGTCGCGGTGGACGATGCCCTGCCCGAGCACCCCTCGGTGACCTGGCGCAAGCGCCACCATCCCAAGGCCGTGCCCCAACTGCGCGTCAACAGCATCATCACCGTCGCCGAATGCGTCGCTCTCGGCCTGGGAGTCGGCATCCTGCCGCTGTTCCTGGCGCAGGGGCGCACGGACCTGCGGCGCCTGAGCGAGCCGCTCGAGGATGCCGAGACCGAGCTGTGGCTGCTGACCCATCCCGAAGCCCGCCATCTGCGCCGCATCTCTGCGGTCTACGCCCACCTCGCGCAAGCCATCGTGCTACCTTGACCCGAAGGAGAAGCGCATGAAGATCGCCACCTGGAACATCAACGGCGTGAACGGCCGGCTGCCGGTGCTGAAGTCCTGGCTGGCCGAAGCCGCGCCCGACGTGGTCTGCCTGCAGGAGATCAAGACCTCGCAGGCGACCTTTCCCGCCGCGGCGCTGGAGGAGGCCGGCTACGGCGCCCTCTGGATAGGCGAGAAGGCCTACAACGGCGTGGCCATCCTGGCGCGAGAAGGCACGCCACTGGAGGTCCTGCGCGGCCTGCCTGGCGATGGCAAGGATGTGCAGAGCCGCTACCTGGAAGCGGCGGTCGAAGGCATCCTGGTGGCCTGCCTGTACCTGCCCAACGGCAATCCCCAGCCGGGTCCCAAGTTCGACTACAAGCTCGCGTGGTTCGAGCGGCTGCATCGCCGGGCGGCCGAACTCATCAAGCTGCCCGAGCCGGTGATCCTGGCGGGTGACTTCAACGTCGTGCCCACCAACGAGCTGGCCGACATCTACAACCCCAGATCCTGGCTCGACGACGCGCTGCTCCAGCCCGAGTCCCGCGCAGCCTGGCGCACCCTGCTCGCCCAGGGCTGGACGGACGCCATCGGCAAGCTGCATCCCGGCCAGCCGATGTACACCTTCTGGGACTACTTCCGCCAGCGCTGGCCGCGCAACGCCGGCTTGCGCATCGACTTCCTGCTGCTCAACCCCGCGGCGGCGAAGCGCCTGAAGGCCGCCGGCGTGGACCGCGAGATGCGTGGCGTCGAGAAGGCGAGCGACCACGCTCCCGTGTGGGTCGAGCTCGGCTGACCGCATCCTCCTACAAGCCGGCGTGCCCGCGTCCGATGTCGCCTGCGTGCGGTCTGCGCGACAACAGGGCATGGCGCCGCGAACGCGGGGCACGTCGCCCTTGCGCCGGTCGCCGCAGGAGATCCGCGATGAGCAACCCCGTCATTTCGTCCAAGCGCGTCGAAGGCACTGCCGTCTACAACCCGGACGGCGAGAAGCTCGGCTCGATCGATGAGATCGTGGTCGACAAGCGCTCCGGGCAGGTCCGCTACGCCACCCTCGAGTTCGGGGGCTTCCTGGGCATGGGGACCGACCGCTATCCCGTGCCCTGGAACCTGCTGACCTACGACACCGAGAAGGACGGCTACGTCGTCCCGCTGGACGCCGGCCAGCTCGACAAGGCGCCGCGCTACGCGGCCGACAAGACGCCCGACCACAGCGAGGACTACGGCCGCACCGTCTACGACTACTACGGCCTGGGCTGGTAGCGATCGTCGACTTCTCCACGAAATGCTGAGCGAAGGACGCTGCCGCGGGTTGTCCGGCCGGGGTGCCGGCTCCCGCAGCGGCTAACCTTCGCCGCTTCAAAATTCTTTCATCGACCGAGGGAGGCTTTCTTGAGTGAACTTGTCTATCCGCGCGAGCGCACGCTCGGCGCGATCACGCTCGTCCTGGGCGTGCTGGTCTGGTTGGGCCTGGTCGTGGGCACCTTCGGCGTGGCCCTGCTGGTGCTGGCCGTGGGCTTCGTGCTGTACCTGTTCGCCCGGTCGGCGCTGATCGCCCACATCAAGGGCAACGGGGTGGAGTTGTCCGAAGCGCAGTTCCCCGACCTGCATGCCCAGTTCGTGGCCTGCTGCGATCGGCTGGGCATGAAGAGCCGCCCGCGGGCCTATGTGCTCAACGGCAACGGCGGCCTCAATGCCTTCGCGACCAAGTTCCTGGGCGCGCAGTTCGTGGTGCTCATGTCCGACGTGGTCGACGCGATGGACAAACATGCCGACGGCGTGCGCTTCTACATCGGCCACGAGCTGGGCCACCTGCGCATGAAGCACCTGCAGGGCCACCTGTTGCGCTGGCCGGTGCTGTGGCTGCCGCTGCTGGGCGCGGCCTACTCGCGTGCGCGCGAATCCACCTGCGATCGCCACGGCCTGGCGTGCAGCAGCTCGCCGGACGGCGCCGTACAGGCGTTGGCCGCGCTGTCGGCGGGCCCGTCACGCTGGGAGAAGATCGACGTCGGCGCCTACCTGAGGCAGGCCCGCGAGTCCTCGGGCTTCTGGATGTCGTTCCATGAGTTGACCGCCGGCTATCCGTGGCTCACCAAGCGCGCCGCCCGGGTGTCGAGCACATCGTCCCCCATGCCCGGCCGCAACCCGCTGGCCTACGTGTTCGCCGCCTTCGTGCCCTATGCCGGGCGGCTAGGTGCGGGCTTCGGCTTCCTGGTCACCGTCTACATCGTCGGCGTGCTGGCGGCCGTGGCGTTGCCTGCCTACCAGGACTACACGGTGCGCGCGAAGATGGTGCAGGCCTACAGCGCGACCGAAGGCGCGCGCATGGCCCTGGGCCGCTACTACGAGCAGCACCACGCCATCCCCGAGTCGCTGGATCAAGCCGGCGTCCCTTCGCAGCTGGCCGGTCAGCTGACCCTTCAGCTGGATGCGGAGCACATGGTGCTGAGCGTCTCCACGCCCCACGGCGAACTGGTCTTCAGCCCGGGCACCGACGATGCGGGCCACGTGAGCTGGACCTGCGAGCCCGGCGAAGGCCTGGCGGCCAAGCACGCACCCCCAGCCTGTCGCGAGCAGGCTCAGACGGCACAACGCTGAGCCCGCGGCCGGCCATGCCGGCCATGACCGGGAAGGTCACCTTTGACCGCGCGGCACGTGTTTGCACACGTGCCGCGCCGCAAGAACGGAAACGTCTCGTTCCCGCCCGTGTCGCACTGGACGCTGTTCGCGCCGTCGGCGTAGCATCGGTGCAGCGCAGTGTGAACTGCGCCACCGAACAACAGCAGCAGGGTCCCCGTATGCGCGTTGGGCGCAGACAGCGTCTTGGCTTGACCGTCGCCGCGGCAGCGTTCACCGCAGCGATCTCGCACGCGGCGCCGGACCGCTCCCTGGCGGCGCTCAGCCTCGAGGAGCTGAGCAACATCGAGATCACCTCCGTGTCGAAGCGAACGGAGCGGTTGTCCGACGCGCCCACCTCCGTCTACGTGATCACCGCGGACGACATCCGCCGCTCCGGCGCCACTCGCCTGGTGGAGGCGCTGCGCCTGGCCCCCAACCTGCACGTGGCCCAGATGAGCGCAGCCGACTACACGGTGACCGCGCGCGGCTTCGCCAGCTCGTCGGCCAACAAGCTGCTGGTCCTGATCGACGGGCGATCGGTCTACTCGCCGCTCTTCTCCGGCGTGTTCTGGGACGTGCAGGAGGTGATGCTCGAGGACATCGAACGGATAGAGGTCATCAGCGGGCCCGGCAGCACCCTGTGGGGTGTCAACGCGGTCAACGGCGTCATTAACGTGATCACCCGCGACGCCAGGGCCAGTGATGGCTCGCTGCTGTCGACCCAGGCCGGCGAGACTGGCACTCGCGTGGCGGCACGCCATGGCCGTGCCCACGATGACATCGCCTGGCGGCTCTACGCCACGCGCCAGGACGACAAGCACAGCGAGATCCAGTCCGGCGAGGCCAAGGACGACGCGGGCCACCTGACGCAGGTCGGCTTTCGCGCCGACGGAGCCCGGGAAGGCGCGCGATTCACGCTCCAAGCCGACGTCTACCGTGGCCGCTATGGCCAGCCGCCACCGGGCACCATTTCCACCGGCGTCGCCTTCGAGCTCGGGCCCATCACCGTGTCGGGCGCGCATATGTTGGGCCGCTGGGAGCAGCCGCTGGCCCAGGGCGGCAACCTGCAGCTTCAGGCCTATGTCGACCACACACAACGCGAAGTGGTGCCGACCTTCGCCGACCGCCTGACGACCGTCGACCTGCAGCTGCAGCACGCGATAGGCGGACTGGGCGACCACGCCCCGGTCTGGGGCCTGCAGGTCCGGCGCGCGTGGGACCACGTGGACAACAGCCCCTACGTGGCCTTCCTGCCGGCCCGCCTGGTGCAGGACTGGGCCAGCCTGTTCGCGCAGGACGAGCTGAGCCTGGGCGAATCGCTGCACCTGACCATCGGCGCCCGCGCCGAGCACAACGACTACACCGGGACCGAGTTCCTGCCCACGCTGCGCCTGGCCTGGAAGTGGGCGCCACAGCAGCTGCTGTGGGCCGCTGCCACGCGCACCGTGCGCGCGCCTTCGCGCCTGGACCACGACACCTTCGTGCCCGGCGAGCCGCCTTTCCTGCTGCGAGGCGGCCCGGGCTTCCAGTCCGAGATCGCCAGGGTCTTCGAGCTCGGCTACCGCGGGCAGCCGGCGCCCGGAACCAGTGTCTCGGCCACGCTGTGGCATGCCGAGTACGAGCGCCTGCGGACGCAGGAGATCGACTTTTCCGTGCCCTACGCGTACTTCGCCAACGGCATGCGCGGCCGCACGAATGGCGTCGAGCTGTGGGGCAGCGCGCAGCTCGCACCCTACTGGCGCATGCATGCCGGCTACAGCCGGCTCTGGCAGGACCTGCGCCTGGAGCCCGGCAGCGTCGACGTCCCCGGCCTCGCCGCTGCGCAGGGCGCCAACCCGCCGGACTGGTGGATCCTGCGCAACGCCTTCGACCTGCCCGGTGCCGTCGAGCTGGACCTGGCCCTGCGCCACACCGGCGCGCTGACGGCACCGGACGTGCCGGCCTACACCACCCTGGACGTGCGAGTGGGCTGGCGGCCGCGGCCCGGGCTGGACCTGGCGCTGACCGGACGCAACCTCCTGGGCGGCGGACACGGCGAATTCACCGAAGTGTCCACCCGCACCCAGGTGCGCCGCGCGTGGGGCATAGAGGCCGCCTGGCGGTTCTGACCCAAGCACCCATGGACCAGCCGCCGCTCCACGTCCTCACCACCCGCAGCCGGCCGGCGGCTTCAGCGCAGGCGTGGCAGGCGCTTCGCTGGGCCGCGCTGTTCGCGCTGATGCTGTCCAGCTCGATGCAGCGCAGCTGGGGCGCCGAAGACGCCGAGTACCGGATCAAGGCGGCGTTCCTGTGCAAGTTCGGCAACTACGTCGACTGGCCCGACACGGCGTGGACCACCGCCGACGCCAGCTTCGTCATAGGCGTGCTGGGCCATGCGCCCGTCGTGGACGCCGTCGCGGCCGCGGCCGCCGGGCAGGCGGTGAACGGACGGCCCATCACGGTGCGCCGCGTCGAGCGCATGGAGGCTGCGCAAGGCTTGAACATCCTCTTCGTCGCCCGCACGCATGCGGGGCGCCTGGCGGAGGCGCTGGCGGCCTTGAAGGACCAGCCGGTGCTCGTCGTGACGGAGCAGGACGCAGCGACGCCCGGCGGCAGCATGGTGAACTTCGTCGTGGTCGACGACAAGGTCAAGTTCGATGTCTGGCCCGCGGCGGCCGAGCGCAACCACCTTCGCGTCAGCGCCCGCCTGCTCGGCGTCGCGCGCCAGGTCAACGGGGGGGCGCCATGAGCCGGCGCGTGCGTGGCGGCTCCCTGCGCCGCAAGGTGCTGCTCGCGATCCTGCTGATGACGCTGGGCGCGGTGCTGCTGGCGCTGGGCGCGATGGTGGCCTACGACCTGCGGGCCTACCACAAGAGCTGGCTGGCCGACGTGGATGCGCAGGCCGCGCTGGTGGCACGCACCGTCGCGCCGGCCCTCGCCTTCGACGATGTCCGCGTCGCGAAAGAGAACCTCGGCATGCTGCGCCTGCAGCCCAAGGTGCGTGCCGCCGCCATCTACACCACGCGAGGCGCGGTGTTCGCCCGCTACCTGGCCGAAGGCGCGACGGACGACTTCCCGCCATTGCCGGGCAGCGAAGGAGCGATTGTCGAGGGCCGGCGTCTGGTGGTCCTGCGCCGCATCATCGAACACGGCGAGATCCTGGGCACCGTCTACCTGCAGGCCGACTACGAGATCTACGACCGGCTGCTCAACTATGCGGTCATCGGCCTGTTCGTCGCCGGCCTGACGATGCTGATCGCGGCGCTGCTGTCGCGCCGCCTGGCCCGGCTGGTGCTGCGGCCGGTGTTCGCGGTGGGCGCGGCCGCACGCGAGGTCGTCGAGCGGCAGGATTACTCGCGCCGCGTCGAGCAGCACGACGATGGCGAGCTCGGCGCCCTGGTCGAGGCCTTCAACGACCTGATGAGCGAGGTCCAGCGCCGCACCGCCGAACTGGAGATCTCCAACCAGGACAAGGCCCGCGAGGTGGAGGAGCGCCGCGCCGCGCAGCAGGACGTGATCCGCCTGAACGAGCAGCTGGAGCAGCGCGTGAGCGAGCGCACCGCCGCGCTCGAGCGCTCCAACGCCGAACTGGCCCTCGCCTCGCACGCGGCCGAGGCGGCCAACCGCGCCAAGTCGGAATTCCTGTCGAACATGAGCCACGAGCTGCGGACGCCGCTCAACGCCATCATCGGCTTCGGCCAGATGCTGTCGGTGTCCGACCTGGCCACGCTGCCGCCGGAGCGCTACAAGGCCTTCCTCGAGCACATCGTCAAGGCGGGCCACCACCTGCTGAGCCTCATCAACGACATCCTCAACCTCGCGCAGATCGAGGCCGGCAAGATGACGCTGTCGATCGAGCCGATCCGCCTGGCCGAGGTGCTGGAGGAATGCCACTCGCTGATCCAGCCATCGGCCGAGCGGCGCGGCATCCGCCTGCTGTTCCCCGACGCCGGCCTCGCCCAGGTGAGCGCCGACCGCACCCGGATCAAGCAGGTGCTGCTGAACCTGCTGTCGAACGCCGTCAAGTACAACCGCGAAGCCGGGTCGGTGGTGGTCGACATCATCCCCATGCCGCCCGACAAGCTGCGCCTGTCGGTGCAGGACACCGGCATCGGCATGCGCCCCGACCAGCTGAAAGCCCTGTTCCAGCCCTTCAACCGCCTGGGCCAGGAGGGCGGCCCGCAAGAGGGCACCGGCATCGGCCTGGTGGTCACGCGACGCCTGGTGCAGATGATGGGCGGCACGCTGGGCGTGAGCAGCACGCCGGGCGCGGGCAGCGTCTTCTGGGTCGACCTGCCGGCGGTGCCCGCCGACGACGCAATCACCGTGCCGCAGGCCCTGTTGGCCGGCGGCCCCGATGAAAGGCCACCCCAGGCGCCGGGCAAGCCCACCACCGTGCTCTGCGTGGAAGACAACCCGGCCAGCGTCGACCTCATCCACGCCCTGCTGTCCACCCGGCCCGAAGTGCGGCTGCTCACCGCCGGCGACGGCCAGAGCGGCGTGGACCTGGCCCGCCAGCAGCAGCCCGACGTGATCCTGATGGACAACAACATGCCCGTCCTGAGCGGCACCGAAGCGCAGGTCCTGCTGCGCAAGGACCCGCGCACCGCCCACATCCCGGTGATCGCGATCAGCGCCAACGCCATGCCCGATGCTGTCGAGAAGGGCCTGGCCGCCGGCTTCTTCCGCTACCTCACCAAGCCGCTGGACCTCACGGCCCTGGGCCACGCGCTGGACGAGGCCCTGGAGTTGTCCGCCCAGCGTCGCCGCGAACGTTGAGGGCGGTCGGGCTCGTGAGCCATCGGCCGCGTCTCACAAGACCTCGACCCAACCCATTCAGCAAGCCACCTCGCCCCGAGCCGGCAGGTGGCGCAGGACCCAGTCGCGGGCCAGCGTCGAGACAGTGTCGAGGGCGCCGGGCTCCTCGAACAGGTGGGTCGCGCCGGGGATGATGACGAGTTCCTTTTCGCCCCCCAGCAGGGCCATGGCGCGGCGGTTGTGGAGGATCACCTGGGCGTCTTCGCCGCCGACGATGAGCAGCGTCGGTGCCTCGACCTCCCCCAGCGCGTGGGCGGCCAGGTCGGGGCGGCCGCCGCGCGAGACGATAGAACGCACCGCGACAGCCCGGCGCGAAGCGGCCACCAGCGCCGCGGCAGCGCCGGTGCTGGCACCGAAAAGGCTGAGCGACAGGCCGGCCGTCGCCTCGTTGGATTGCAGCCAGTCGATGATGCCGATCAGGCGTTGCGCCAACAGCGCGATATCGAAGCGCAAGGCCCCGGTGTCCAGGTCGACGGATTCTTCGTCCCGGGTCAGCAGGTCGGTCAGGAGCGTGCCCAGGCCGGCGGCATTCATTCGGGACGCGACCTGGCGATTGCGGGGGCTGAGCCGGCTGCTGCCGCTGCCGTGGACGAACACCACCAGGCCGTGAGCGCCCTCGGGGACGCACAGGTCGGCCTCGAGACGAACCCGGCCGGTCGTGATCCGAACCGTGCCGGATGCGACCGGACGCAAGGTGGTGACGTGGTCGTTCATGCTTCGCTCAGTGCTCCAGTCAAGCCTTCCCGCGCCCCCAGGCGACGGCAAGAAAAGCCTCCGCCAGCAACCGCGCCGGAGGAGTCGGAGGCGGTCATCGTCTCGGGGCCGCCGGATGGGGCTGGGCAGCAAACGACATGCCGGGGCACCCCTCGGCGCCCTGGGAACGCACCTTGCCGGTCCACCGGCATGAACACCGCCACCCAAGCCGCCGAAGACCCTCAATCCACAGCCCAGGTCGACCTGAGTTCGCCGGCCGCCATCGAGCGCTGGAGCAAGGCGCTGGGCACCACCGACGAGGCGCTCCAGCAGGCCGTCAAGGCCGTCGGGCCGCGCATCGACAAGGTCAAGGATTACCTGGGAGCCGGCGCCGCGGCCGGCGATCAGTCGGGGGCGTGAAGACGCCGCTCAGGCCATCGCCAACACCACGTTGCCGAGCGCCTCGCCGCGCTCGATGAGTTCGTGCGCCCGCGCGATCTCCGACAGCGGCAGCCGTTCGGCGACCTGATGCCGCAGCAAGCCCCGGCAGAGCAGTCCGGTGAGCGTGTCCACCGCGAGCCGGCGAGCCGTCGGCGTCAGGTTGAAGACGATGAAGCAGCGCAGCGTGGCGTTCTTCAGGATCATCGGATAGAAGGGCAGCTCGAACTGGGGCGCACCACTGCCGTACACCATCACCTCGCCTCCCGGGCCCAGCAGCTCGGCGTCGAGCTTGCCGTTGGCAGCCACGTCGACCTCGACGATGCGATCCACTCCAGCTCCGCGGGTGGCCTGGCGAACCCGCTGGGCCACGTCCTCGCGCCGGTAGTCGATCAGCACATCGGCCCCGGCTGCCTCGGCCAGCGCCGCCTTGGCCGGGCTGCTCACCGTAGCCAGCACCTGGCACGCACCGAGCGCCCGCGCAAACTGCACCGCATAGTGACCGACCGCGCCCGCTCCGCCGTGCACCAGCACCGAACGGCCCGCCACGCCACCATGCGCCAGGCATGCATGCAAGGCTGTCAGCGCCGGGATACCGAAGCAGGCACCAGCTTCATCCGGGACGCCGGCCGGCAGCGGCACCGCCTGGGTGGCCGGAAGGGCGATGTACTGCGCCGCCGTGCCGAATGCCCGTCCCCAGGCCCCGTTCCAGACCCAGACCCGCTCACCGAGGCGCTCGGCCGGCACGCCCTCGCCCACCGCATCGATCAGCCCCATGCCGTCGCTGTGCGGCACGATCCGCGGGAAGGCCATCACCGACGAGCGCAGCCCGGCCCGAGCCTTGACATCGGCCGGGTTGACACCCGACCAGCGCAGGCGCACCCGCACCTCGCCGGGACCCGGTTGGGGATCCTGGCATTCGCCGAGTTGCAGGACCTCGGCCGCCGGGCCGGTGCGTTCGTAGTAGGCGGCTTGCATGGCGAGACTCCTCGCGCCGTGGGGTGGAGCGATCATCCGCCGCCGCCTGGCCCCGGCGCGGCCCTCCGGGCGAACTCACTCCTGCGCGGAGGGAAACAGGCGCCGCGGCGACAGCATCGCCTCGTCCAGCCCCTGGTCCTGCAGCGCCGCCGGCAGCGGGCGGCCCAGCGCCAGCGCCGCGCAGGCCTCGCCCATGGCAGGACTGGTCTGGATGCCATAGCCGCCTTGCGCCGCCACCCAGAAGAAGCCCGGCGCATCGGGCGCGAAGCCACCGACCAGGTCGCCATCGGCCACGAAGGAACGCAGACCGGCCCAGGTGTGGCTGGGCCGCCGGATGCGCAGGGTCGTCGCCTCCTCTATGCGGTGGATGCCCAGCGCAATGTCGAGTTCTTCGGGCTGAACGTCCTGCGGCTCGACCGGGTCGGCGTTGGCAGGGGAGCCGAGCAGCACGCCGGCATCGGGCTTGAAGTAGAAATCCTCGTCGGCGCCGATCACGAGCGGCCAGTCGGCCGTGGCGACGTCCGCCGGCGCGGGAAAGAGGAAGGCCGAGCGCCGACGGGGCTGGATGCCGATAGGCGCCACGCCGGCCATCGCGGCGACCTGGTCGACCCAGGCACCCGCCGCGTTCAGCACCAGCGGCGCGCGAAAGCGCTGCTCGCCCGCCGACAACTCCCAGCCGCCGCCAGACCGGCGCTCGATCGCCTCCAACCGGACGTCGAACAGCACCCGGCCGCCTCGCGCGCGCAGTCCGCGCAAGTAGCCCTGGTGAAGCTCGTGCACCTCGATGTCGGCGGCACCGGGGTCGAACAGCCCGGCCTGCGCCGCGGCGGGTTGCAGCACTGGCACCATGGCCTGAGCCTGCGCGCCATCGAGCAGGCGCGCCTGCGGCACGAAGCGGCGCAGTTCCTCGTACTGGCCCCGCAGGGCATCCGCCTGCGCCGCGGTGCCCAGGGTCAGCATGCCGCGCTGCCGCAAAAGGGCCGCCTGGGCGAATCCGGGCGGCGGCGCGGCCAGGAAGGAGCGGCTGGCGCGCGTCAGCGCCTGCACCTGTGCCGAGCCGTAGCCCTCGCAGAACATCGCCGCCGAGCGGCCGGTGGAGTGCATGCCGGGCTGGGCCTCGCGCTCGATCACCAGCACGCGAGTCCCTTGTCCGGCCAGGAAGAAAGCCACCGAGGCCCCCGCGATGCCGGCCCCGATGATGATGGCGTCTGCGTCGTTCATCACGCCGATTCTCCTGCCGCGGCCATGCCTGCGGAACCTTGGCGCCGAGGCCTTGTCCGACAGGCAGGAAAGCCGGCGGCCGACCGTAGGTGGCCATGCGCCTGCCTATGCTGGAGCAGCACCGAGCATCGAGGGTCCGACATGACACAGCCACGGTTCATCGCCTTCCTCCAGGGTCTGGCCCTGGCGGCCGGCATGGCGGGCGCACTGGTCCCCGCCAGCGCCCAGGCGCAGGATGCACAGACGCTCCACGCACGCCATGCGAGCCTGCAACCGGCGCTGGCCGCCAGCCCGTTCAAGCGGCCCTTGCTGCTGCAGGCCAACAACTCCAGCGACGCACCACATGGCGACGTCTATTCGATCGTCGACCACGGCTTTCCGACACTCTCAGGCGCGCTGCAGGCGGCGGATCACTGGTGCGACATGCTGCTGCTGCAGTTCAACGTGAAGCGGTGCGTGCCCAGCGGCCGCGCCCCGGAGGAGACGCTGCACGTGGCCATCGGCCGCAAGGCCGAGCAGCCGGCCAAGGACGCCTTTCCGGTGGACTTCAGCTACCGCGTGCTCGTGTCGCAGCCCGACTACCTGGCGGTGCAGATGAAGGCCGACGAAGGCCCCTTCGGCACCCGCGACTACCGGCTGACGCTGCAGGCCGTGCCGCTGGACAAGGGCCACAGCTTCATCCATCTCTCGTATTCCTATGCCAACGGCCTGGCGGCGCGGCTGGCCACCCAGGCCTACCTGGCGACCGCCGGCCGCCACAAGGTCGGATTCACCGTGGTGGGCCGCGACGGCGACGGGAGCCCGCAGTACGTCAAGGGCATGCAGGGCATCGCCGAGCGCAACACCATGCGCTACTTCCTGGCCATCGACGCCTTCCTCGACACGCTCGGGGTGCCGGCCCCGCAGCAGGCCGAGCAGCGGCTGAAGCACTGGTTCTCCGCCACCGAGCTCTACCCCCAGCAGCTGCACGAGCTGCCGTGGCAGGAGTACCTGGCGATGAAGCGGCGCGAGATGAACCTGGCGCAGGCGCCGGGCGCGCCCGTGGACCTGTGATCGCCCGTCAGGGGATGACGGCGGCGAGCAATTCGCCACGGCGCGCTTCGATCTCGCGCGCCCATCCTTCGATCATCGCGGCGAAGGCGTCGCCTTCGAAGGCTTCGAGCGGGCGCTCGCCCTCGGCACCGAGGGCGGTAAGGGTGTAGCGCACCTCGACTTCGGTCCGGTCACCTTCCAAGGCTTGGCAACGGATCTCTACCGTGCCGGTGCGCGAGCCCGGCGTGCAACGCACGTAGCGCGAGCGATGAGCGCTGCGGTCGAAGTCGGCCAGCAGCCAGATCGTCATCTCCTGGCCTTGGCCGGTGGTGAACACCATGCCCGCCTCGGTGCGCCCATCGGCGGGATGCAGGTAGTCCGGCCGCCAGCCCGCGACCCACCGCTCCTCGCCCGCCGGCGTGAAGAACATGAAGCAGCGGTCCACCGGCGCATCGACGACGATGCGGTGGCTGGCCTGCACGTGGCGTGGCATGGCGACCCCGCCTCAGCCGGCGACCAGCTGCAGCAGCTGCCACAGCGCGAGCCCGGCGAGCAAGGCTGCCGACATCAGGTTGACCGCCCGCTGCCAGCGCTCGTCGAACCGGTCCCGCAGCAGACCGACCACACCGGCCAGGATCAGCCACCACAGGGCCGAGCCGACCAGCACGCCGCAGACCATCGCCCAGGGCGACGCGGCCGGCGCGCGACCGGCCAGCGCCCCGAACACCGCCATGAACGACAGGATGGTGGTGGGGTTGGACAGCGTCAGCACGAAGGTGGTGGAAACGAAGCGCAGCAGGGTCCCCGGCGGCGTATGGACGGCGTCGCGCCGCTGCACCGGCTTGGTGGCGATGCGCCACGCGAGCCACAGCAGGAAGGCGGCGCCGAAGACGGCGAGCCAGGCCTTGATGCCCAATAGCCAGGTGATCAGGGTGGTGACGCCGAAGGCGCCGACGGCACCGTAGACCGCATCGGCGAAAGCGGCGCCCAGGCCGGTGGCCAGGCCGGCCGCGCGGCCATGATCCAGCGTGCGCTGGATGGCCAGCACGCCGATCTGGCCGACCGGCGCGGCGATCGACAAGCCGATCAGCAGCGATTGGCCGAACAGCACGAGAGCGGAAGAGGTCGAAGCGTCCATGGGCGGAATTCTCGGCAGGGCCGGCGCTGGCGGCCAGCCGCGTCGTGAGGCCAAAATCGCTTTCGCTTCGCATTTTTCAGGCCAGAGGCTGGGATGACCGAAACACTTCAACTCGACACCAGGGCCTGGCAGCTGCTGCTCGCGCTGCAGGAGGATGGCCGTGCACCGCTGAAGGCCCTGGCCGCCGCCGCCGAGCTCTCGGTGCCCGCCACCGCCGAGCGCCTGAAGAGGCTGAAGGACGCCGGGATCCTGCGCTCCGTCAGCGCCGAGCTGGATGCCGACAAGGCGGGCTACCCGGTGCGTGCCATCGTCGGCATCACCGTGCTGCAGCCGGGCAAGAAGGCCTTCCTCGACAAGCTGCGCCGCGCCGCCGAGGTGATCGAGTGCCACCACGTTGCCGGGGCGGATTCGTACCTGATGACCGTCGTCACGCGTGGCCTGGAGGACCTGGAGCGCTTCCTCGCCTCCATCAACAGCTACGGCGAGACCCGGACCTCGATCGTCTTCTCCACGCCGATCCCGCGGCGGGGCCTGGTGCCCCCCGGCACGAGCCGTTGAACCGGGGGCCGCTGTAGGGCTCGCCCTACGCCAAGACCCGTCGTCCCCGGGTGCACGGGCGGCAGGCGCCGGCCCATGATGGGCTCATCGGCCTCGAGCAAGGAGCCCCCATGAGCACCGAAAAATCTTCCAACCCTTCCACCGCCGTTCCCAGCACCGAAGACGAATTGGCCCCGCGTGGCATCGAACAAGGCGTGGATCGCGTCGATGGCCC
Organism: Ideonella flava; assembly: GCF_051857595.1. NCBI lineage: Bacteria > Pseudomonadati > Pseudomonadota > Betaproteobacteria > Burkholderiales > Sphaerotilaceae > Ideonella > Ideonella flava. Next base: position 558,891 of record NZ_JBPZHD010000002.1, on the reverse strand, counting down.
CATCGATGCCGACTGGCCGGACAGGGAACGGGCCGCCAAGGGCCATCCGCCCCCTGACGATGGCGACAACGACGCCTCGCCCTACGGCTACGGCGACCCCGACGAGGTGCGCGACGAGGGCGTGCTGGAGTCGCTCGGCAAGGCGGTTTCCTCGCCGGTGCGCGACGAGTCCGAGGAGCGTCTGCCGCAACAGAACCAGGGCCCGCGCAACCAGCGCTAGCGAGTGCTCGCGCCGAGCCGATGCCGGCCGACCCTGGCGCCGATGTAGGGCGCGCCGGGCGCCTGCTCAGCGCCCGTAGGCCGCCAGGAACACGGCCACCGCCCGCTCGGCGATCTGCCTGACCTGATTCCGCGTGGGCTGCTGCATCGCACCCATCAGCAGCGGCTGATGGACCTCGGCGGTGATCAGGGCCATCAGGTGGGCCGCGGCGATGTTCGCGTCGGCGGACTTCAGGCGCCCGCCTTCCATCTCGGCCTGCAGGAAGGCCGCCAGCTGCTGCTCGCCTTTCTTGGGCCCCAGCTCCAGGAAGCGGCTGGCAATGTCGGACTGGCCCGCCTGGCTCACCATCATGCGGTAGGTGCCGATCGTCTCAGGCGTGCTCACGAAGGCGAGGAACTTCTCGCCGAAGCGGCGAAGCACGCGGTGCAGGTCTTCGCTGCCGGCCGCCAGTTCCTCGAAGGCTGGGCCCAGCTGGCGCCCGCCCATGTACTCCGCCACTTCCAGGAAGAGCTGCTGCTTGGACGGGAAGTAGCCGTAGAGCGTGACCTTGGAGCCGCCCACGCGGGAAGCGATCTCGTCCATCGAGGCGCGCTCGAAACCCATCTCCTGGAACACCTGCGAGGCGACCTCGAGGATGGCCTCGCGCTTGGCTGCGGTCTTGACTCTCATCTCGTGATTATTTGAACCGATGAGTTCATTATTGCTTGACACACCCAAGGAGTCAAGATTTATACTGAACTCGTCAGTTCACTTAAGCCACGAGCCTCCGAGGATCTCCGCCATGCCTGCCCACTCCCTCCTCACGACCGGCACCACCGCTCTCAGCCTGATCTCGGCCGCCCTCCTGGCGGCCTGCGGCGGCCCGCCGGGAGGCCCGCCGCCCGAGCTCGACGGGCCACCGCGCGTGGGGGTGGTGGTGCTGCAGCCCCAGCGCGTGGCGCTGGACACCGAGCTGCCCGGCCGCACCGTGGCCTACCAGATCGCCGAAGTGCGCCCGCAGGTCACCGGCCTCATCAAGGCGCGCGAATTCCAGGAGGGCAGCCTGGTCAAGGCCGGCCAACCGCTCTACCAGATCGACCCCGCCAGCTACCAGGCCAGCCTCGACAACGCCCGCGCCACCCTGCTGAAGGCGGAAGCGAACCTGCGCTCGACGAAGCTCAAGTCCGAGCGCTATGACCAGCTCGCCGCCATCCAGGCCGTGAGCCAGCAGGACCAGGACGACGCCTCGGCCTCGCTGCAGCAGGCCGAGGCCGACGTGGCCGCGGCCAAGGCGACGCTGGAGACCGCGCGCATCAACCTGGCCTACACGCGGGTCAGCTCGCCCATCACCGGCCGCATCGGCAAGTCGTCGGTGACAGCGGGCGCACTCGTCACCGCCAACCAGGCCACGACGCTTTCCACCGTGCAGCAGCTCGACCCGATCTACGTGGACGTGACGCAGTCGAACACCTCGGCCCTGCAGCTCAAGCGCGCGCTGTCGCAAGGCGAGCTGAAGAGCAGCGGCGCGACGGCTGCCCCGGTCAAGCTGCTGCTGGAAGACGGCAGCACCTATCCGCTCAAGGGCAGGCTCGAGTTCTCCGACGTCACGGTCGACCAGGGCACCGGTGCCATCACCCTGCGCGCGGTGTTCCCGAACCCCGACGCCGTGCTGCTGCCCGGCATGTACGTGCGCGCCGTCGTCGAGGAGGGGGTGAACGACCAGGCCCTGCTGGTGCCGCAGCCGGCCGTGAGCCGGGATTCGACCGGCAAGCCCGTGGCTTACGTGGTCACGGCCGACGGCAAGCTCGAATCGCGCAGCATCACCACCGCCCGCGCCATCGGCGACCACTGGCTGGTCACCAGCGGGCTGAAGGCCGGCGATCGCCTGGCCGTCGCGGGCCAGCAGAAGGCGCGGCCGGGCCAGGTGGTCAACCCCGTGCCGCTCGCGGCCACGCCGGCCAGCGCGCCCGTGCGCGTTGCGGCGAACTGATCGAAGCCGGGGACACCACCATGGCTCGCTTCTTCATCGACCGCCCCATCTTCGCCTGGGTGCTCGCCATCATCGTGATGCTGGCCGGCGTCATGGCCATCAGGATCCTGCCGATCGCCCAGTACCCGACGATCGCGCCGCCGGCCGTCGCCATCTCGGCCACCTACCCCGGGGCCTCGGCCAGGACGCTGGAAGACACGGTGACCCAGGTCATCGAGCAGAAGATGAAAGGCCTGGACCGCCTGGCCTACATCTCGTCCACCAGCGAATCGACAGGCAGCGTGACCATCACGCTGACCTTCGAGCAGGGCACCGACCCGGACACCGCGCAGGTGCAGGTGCAGAACAAGCTTTCGCTGGCCACGCCGCTGCTTCCGCAGGAGGTGCAGCAGCAAGGCGTGCAGGTCGCCAAGGCGGCCACCAACTTCCTCAACGTGCTGGCCTTCGTGACCGAGGATGGCCAGCTCGGCGCGGCCGACCTGGCCGACTACGTGTCAGCCAACGTGCAGGACGCCATCAGCCGCGTCGAGGGCGTGGGCGACACCACCCTGTTCGGCTCGGCCTATGCGATGCGCGTCTGGTTGGATCCGAACAAGCTCGACAGCTTCAAGCTCACGCCGCTGGACGTGAAGAACGCCATCCAGGCGCAGAACGCCCAGGTCTCCGCCGGCCAGCTGGGCGGCCTGCCCTCGGTGCCGCAGCAGCAGCTGAACGCCACCATCACCGCCCAGACGCGGCTGAAGACCGCGCCGGAGTTCGAGGCCATCCTGCTGAAGACCCAGGCAGACGGCTCTTCCGTGCGCCTGCGCGACGTGGCCCGCATCGAGCTGGGCAGCGAAAGCTACGCCACCGTCAGCCGCTACAACGGCAAGCCGGCGGCGGGCATGGCCATCAAGCTGGCCACCGGCGCCAACGCCCTCGACACCGTCCGCCGCATCGATGCCCGGCTGGAGGAGCTGAGCAAGTTTTTCCCGCCCGGCATGAAGGTGATCAAGCCGTACGACACCACGCCCTTCGTGCGCATCTCGATCGAAGAGGTGGTCAAGACGCTGGTCGAGGCGATCGTGCTGGTGTTCGCGGTGATGTACCTGTTCCTGCAGAACTTCCGCGCCACGCTGATCCCGACGATCGCGGTGCCTGTCGTGATGCTCGGCACCTTCGGCGTGCTGGCTGCGTTCGGCTACTCGATCAATACGCTGACCATGCTGGCCATGGTGCTGGCCATTGGCCTGCTGGTGGACGACGCCATCGTGGTGGTCGAGAACGTCGAGCGCGTGATGAGCGAGGAAGGCTTGCCCCCACTGGAGGCCACGCGCAAGTCCATGGGGCAGATCACCGGCGCGCTGGTGGGCGTGGCCCTGGTGCTGGCGGCCGTCTTCGTGCCCATGGCCTTCTTCGGCGGCTCCACCGGCGTGATCTACCGCCAGTTCACCGTCACCATCGTCTCGGCGATGACGCTGTCGGTGCTGGTGGCGATGATCCTCACCCCCGCGCTGTGCGCCACGCTGCTCAAGCCCGTGCCCCAGGGCCACCACCTGGCCACCACCGGCTTCTTCGGTGCCTTCAACCGCTGGTTCGACCGCAGCAACCGCGGCTACCAGGGCATCGTGCGCAGCATCCTCGGCCGCGGCGGGCGCTGGATGGCCGGCTATGCGGTGCTGGTGCTCGTCGTCGGCTTCGTCTACATGAAGGTCCCGGCCGGCTTCCTGCCCGATGAAGACCAGGGGACGCTGTTCACCCTCGTGCAGCTGCCGCCGGGCGCCGCGCAGGAACGAACGCTCAGGGTGATGGAGGAGGTGGAGCACCACTTCCTCGTCGACCAGAAGGACGCGGTGGACGCGATCTTCACCGTGGCCGGCTTCAGCTTTGCCGGCAGCGGCCAGAACACCGGCTTCGCCTTCGTCAAGCTCAAGCCGTGGCCGGAGCGCACGCGGCCCGAGCTGAAGGCCCAGGCCGTGGCGAACGGTGCGCTGCGCCACTTCCTCACCCTGCGCGACGCAACGGTCTTCGCCTTCGCGCCGCCGGCGGTCTCGGAGCTGGGCAACGCGACGGGTTTCGACCTGATGCTGCAGGACCGCGCCAACCTCGGCCACGAGGCGCTGATGAAGGCCCGCAACCAGCTGCTGGACGCGCTGAGGAAGGAGCCCGGCCTCGTCGCCGTGCGCGCCAACGGCATGGAGGACGCACCCGAGTTCCGGCTCGACGTCGACCCGCACAAGGCAGGCGCATTGGGGCTTTCCATGGCCGACGTCAACGCCACCTTCTCGGCCGCCTGGGGCAGTAGCTACGTCAACGACTTCATCGACAAGGGCCGCGTGAAGAAGGTCTTCATGCAGGCCGATGCGCCCTTCCGCATGCTGCCGTCCGACATCGACGACTGGTACGTGCGCAACGGCAGCGGCGCGATGGTGCCCTTCAGCGCCTTCGCCCAGGCCCGCTGGAGCTCCGGCTCGCCGCGGCTGGAGCGCTACAACGGCGTGCCCTCGGTCGAGATCCTCGGCATGGGCCTGCCCGGCACGCTGTCCAGCGGACAGGCGCTGGACCTGGTCGAGCGCCACGTGGCCGAACTGCCGCCCGGCATCGGCCACGAGTGGACCGGCGTCTCGCGCCAGGAGCGCGAGGCCAGCGGCCATGGTGCGCTGCTGTACTCGGTGTCCATCCTGGTGGTGTTCCTCTGCCTCGCCGCCTTGTACGAGAGCTGGTCCATCCCCTTCTCGGTGGTGATGGTGGTGCCCCTGGGCGTGCTGGGCACGCTGGCCGGTGCGCTGCTGACCTGGAAGATGAACGACGTGTACTTCCAGGTCGGCCTGCTGACCACGGTGGGCCTGGCGTCGAAGAACGCGATCCTGATCGTGGAGTTCGCCAAGGACCTGTACGCCAAGGGCATGGGCCTGGTCGAGTCGGCCATCACCGCGGCCCGCATGCGGCTGCGCCCCATCCTGATGACCTCGCTGGCCTTCATCCTCGGTGTGCTGCCACTGATGCTCGGCCACGGCGCCGGCGCGGGCGCGCAGAACGCGCTGGGCACCGCGGTGGTGGGCGGCATGGTCACCGGCACGGTGCTGGCGATCTTCTTCGTGCCGCTGTTCTTCGTGAGCGTGCGCCGCCTGTCCGACAAGAAGGCTGCGGATGCCGGACCGACCGCTGTTGCCCCTCTTTCTCTGGAAGGCCACTGACATGACCCGCCTGACCTGGATCACCCTGGCCTGCGCCGCCGTGCTGAGCGGCTGCAGCCTGATGCCCGCCTACGAGCGGCCGGCGATGCCGGTGCCTGCCGCCTACCCCGCCCCTGCACCGACCGCCGTGGCGGGCAAGACCCAAGCCGCCGACATCGGCTGGCGCGAGTTCTTCGCCGACCAGCGCCTGCAGCAGGTGGTGGGGCTGGCCCTGGCCAACAACCGCGACCTTCGCGTGGCCGCGCTCAACATCGAGAAGGCACGGGCCCAGTACCGTGTGCAGGACGCCGGCCTCTATCCGGCGGTGAATGCCGGCGGCAACCAGACGGCCACCCGGACGGCCGACGGCCTGCGATCGCCCGGCATGCCATCGATCAGCCGCCAGTACAGCGCCAGCGTGGGCATCAGTGCCTACGAGCTCGATTTCTTCGGGCGCGTGCGCAGCCTGAACGCCCAGGCGCTGGAGGAGTACCTCGCCACCGAGGAGGCGGCACGCAGCACGCAGATCAGCCTGGTGGCCGAAGTGGCCAATGCCTGGCTGACGCTCGGTGCCGACGAGGAGCGGCTGGCGCTGGCGCAAGGCACGCTGGCCAGCCAGAGGGAGTCCTACCGGCTCACCCAGCGCAGCTTCGAGATCGGCACGTCCTCGAAGCTGGCCCTGCGCCAGGCCCAGACCAGCGTCGACAGCGCCCGTGTCGACGCGATCCGCTACACCACCCAGGTGGCGCAAGACCGCAACGCGCTCGCGCTGCTGGTGGGCTCGACGGTGCCCGACGGACTGCTGCCAACGACGCTGGCCGATTCGCTGAACACGCTGCCCGAGCTGCCCGCCGGCCTGCCCTCGGCCCTGCTGAAGCGCCGGCCCGACATCCTGCAGGCCGAGCACCAGCTGAAAGCGGCCAGCGCCAACATCGGCGCGGCCCGCGCGGCCTTCTATCCGCGGATCAGCCTCACCGCATCCGCCGGCACGGCCAGCCCGGACCTCGCGGGCCTGTTCAAGGCCGGCTCCGGCGCCTGGACCTTCATGCCGCAAATCTCGCTGCCCCTGTTCGACGCGGGCGCCAACCGCGCCAACCTCGATGTCGCCACCCTCAGCCGCGACATCGACGTCGCCCAGTACGAGAAGGCGATCCAGACCGCGTTCCGCGAAGTGTCCGACGCACTCGCCCAGCGCGGCACCATCCAGGAGCAGCTGCAGTCGCAGCAATCGCTGGTGGATGCCACCGCCGAGAGCGACCAGCTGTCCCGTGCCCGCTACTCGCGCGGCGTCGACAGCTACCTCACCGTGCTCGATTCGCAGCGCTCGCTCTACGCCGCGCAGCAGAACCTGATCGGCACCCGGCTGACGCGGATGACGAACCTGGTGACGCTGTACAAGGTGATGGGCGGGGGATGGGTCGAGACGCCGAACGCCGGACGCGTCGCCACCATCCCCGCCGCTTTGTGATGCGCAGCCAGGGCTCCGGCGGCTCCCGGCCGCCCCACTCGGGGCGATTGAGACGCAGGTGCTGGGGTCGAGAACGTCCGAGGTCCCGACCGCACCTGGGGTGGCAGGCTGGGCACGGCGCGGGTGCTTGCACGTGGCCAGGCGTTGCAGGCGGCCTGACCCTCAGTCAAGCTTCACGTTCAGGCGGCGCCGCACCCGGTTCGGGCGGGGGGTGGCCTGACGAAACCCGGGGCGGGGCGCAGGACCGTTCGCCAAGCCTCAACACCATGCGCCGCGCGCTCGTCTGGTGCGCGCCCGGCCTGAGAACCGCCTGAAAAGGCCTGAAACCGCTGGCACAGCTCCTGCTAGAACCCTTGCGAGAGGGCGACTCGTTCGCTCTTCATGGTGGCTAGGGTTCCGGTTGCGACGTGCACGCAATGTCTGGTCCGAGAGCTGCCGGCCGCAGGCCCTTCGGGCCCCGGCTCCACGGAGGGACAAAAGCCCGGGAGGTGTTGCTTCGCTCGAAGCGCCCTCTCTGCGTGCTTACCCCAAAACCCTCGATCCGTGGAGCTTCCATGCCATCTCTTGCTGCCTCTTCGTCGCTGCACAGCCTTGGACGACTCGCGCGCTGCTTCGGCGCCGTCGCACTGGCCGCCTCCCTGCTGGCGCCCCGCCTGGCGCAAGCCGAGATCAAGGTCGGTGTGTCCGACTGGCCGGGCTGGGTGGCCTGGTACGTGGCCGAACAGAAGGGCATGTTCAAGAAGCACGGCGCGGACGTGAAGCTGGTCTGGTTCGCCAACTACACCGACTCGATCTCGGCGCTGTCGTCGGGCCAGCTTGACGCCAACTCGCAAACCTGGTCTGACACCCTGGGCCCGCTCGCCAAGGGCATCCCGATCAAGGCGGTGCTGGTGAACGACAACTCCGCGGGCAACGACGCGCTGATGGTCAACTCCAAGATCAAGAACATTGCAGCGCTCAAGGGCAAGAGCGTGGCCCTGGAACAGTACAGCGTGTCGCACTTCGTGCTGGCCATCGCGCTCACCCAGAACGGCATGAAGCCGAGCGACGTGAAGATCGTCAACCTGCCCGCGGGCGACGCCGCCGCCGCCTTCCTCGCCGGGCGTGTGGATGCCGCCGTGGTGTGGAACCCATGGGTCAACCAGATCCAGCAAAGCGGCAAAGGCCGCGCGCTCTTCACCTCGAAAGACATGCCCGGCCTGGTGCCCGACCTGCTGGTCGCACAAGACAAGGCGATCAAGGACAAGCGCAAAGACCTGGTCGGCATGATCAAGGCCTGGTTCGAGGCCGAGGCCTTCATCCGCAGCAAGCCCGACGAGGCCGCGCCGATCATGGCCAAGGTGGTGAGCATGAAGCCCGACGAGTACAAGGTCTTCCTGCCCGGAACCGCCTTCTTCGACGCTGCGGCCAACAAGGCCGCCTTCGATGCCAAGAACGCCAAGTCCCTGGTCGCCGTGGCCCCCACCATCGCCAGCTTCCTGAACGAACACAAGCTGATCGAAGGCACCGCCGACGCGGCCAAGGGTGTGGACGCCACGCTGCTGCAAGACGCGCTGAAGTGAGCCTGCGATGTGGCTGATCCGCCAGGCGATTTCGCGTCGCCTCTACCTCGCGCTGGCGTTCATCGGGCTGGTGGTGCCATTGCTGGCCTGGGCGCTGCTGGCGGCCAGCGGCAGCGTGAACCCGGTGTTCATGCCGTCGCCGCAAAAGGTGCTGGCGCGCATCGCCTCGTGGTGGGCTGAAGACGGTCTGCTGGGCGACGCCGCCATCAGCATCATGCGCGTGGTGACGGGCTGGGCGCTGTCGGCGCTGATCGCGTTGCCGCTGGGCCTGTTCATCGGCAGCTGGCGTGCGGTGCAGGCGCTCTTGGAGCCGCTCACCGACTTCGTGCGCTACATGCCGGCGGTGGCCTTCGTGCCGCTGGTGATGCTGTGGGTCGGCATCGACGAGGGCGCCAAGATCGCCATCATCTTCCTGGGCACCTTCTTCCAGATGGTGTTGATGGTGGCCGAAGACGTGCGCCGCGTGCCGATGGCGCAGATCGAAGCGGCGCAGACCATGGGCGCCACGCGCTCGGAGATCCTGCAAAAGGTGATCGTGCCCTCGGCCAAGCCGGCGCTGCTCGACACGCTGCGCGTGACCATGGGCAGCGCCTGGACGTTTCTGGTGGTGGCCGAGCTGGTGGCCGCGAACTCGGGCCTGGGCTTCTCCATCCTGAAGGCGCAGCGCTTCCTGCAGACCGACAAGATCTTCGCCGGCATCTTGCTGATCGGCTTGATCGGGCTGGCCATCGACCAGGCGTTTCGCTTCGCGCACAGGCGGGCGTTCCCGTGGCTGTATGGGAGGCACTGACATGGGCACCGCATTGATCGAATGCCGTGGTGTCGGCAAGACCTACGCGGGAGCCAGCACGCCCGCGCTCGTCGACGTGAACCTCGACGTCGCCGCCAACGAGTTCGTCACCCTGGTCGGCGCCTCGGGTTGCGGCAAGTCGACCTTGCTGCGCACGCTGGCGGGGCTGGAGTCGCACGACTGCGGCGAACTGCGTGTGAACGGTGCCCCCATCACCGGGCCGGGGCTGGACCGCGCGATGGTGTTCCAGCACTACAGCCTCTACCCCTGGCTGACGGTGATCGACAACGTCAAGTTCGTGCGTCAGCTGAATGTGCACACCGAGGGCCGCAGCAGCGCCGACGTGGAGGCCGCCGCCGGCCGCGCCGATGCGCTGCTCAACCTGATGGGCTTGTCAGCGGTGGAGCACGCCTACCCCAACCAGCTGTCGGGCGGCATGCAGCAGCGTGTGGCGATTGCGCGTGCGCTCATGAGCCGCCCCCCCATCTTGCTGATGGACGAGCCCTTCGGCGCGCTCGACGCACAAACGCGCGAGGTGATGCACGACCTGATCGCCCACGTGCACCGGCAGGAGCGCAGCACCATCGTGTTCGTCACCCACGACGTGGAAGAGGCGCTCTACCTGGGCCACCGCGTGGTGCTGATGGCGCCACGCCCCGGGCGCATCGACACGGTGTACGAGGTGCCGCTGCCACACACGCGCACGCAAGACATGCGCTTGTCGGTTGAGTTCCTGCAGCTCAAGCGCCAGGTGCTGGAACGCATTCGCGAGACATCGGGCATGAAGACCGATCTGGAGCTGCTGGAAAAGCTCAGCCAGCAGGCCTCGTCAAAACACGGAGAGACATGAATGGAAAGCTTCACCGACATCCCCGCCAATCCGCCGGCCAGCGCGCCGGTCGATGCGATCGCCCTGCAGCGCTTTGCACCCGACCTGCCCGCTGACACGCTGATGTGGTCAGACACCCTGCCTGGCGGCGGCCACTGGTCGTACCTGCTGCCGCGCGGCAGCAGTCTGCGCCTGGTCGCACTCGGCGACGGTGCCAACATGAGCGCCGTGCTCTACGCCGCGCGCAACCCGCTGGAGCGCTACAACCTACCCGACACGGTGAAGGCGCTGCACACCGCGCACTACACGCGCGGCCATGTGCTGATGAGCGACATGGGCCGCGCCATGGCCTCGATCACGCGCGACGATGTGGGCTGGCACGACCCCTTCGGCGCCCTGCTCGACGACGCCGCCATGGAAGCCAGGTACGGCGCGAATCGCTACGCCGCGCACCGCAACGCCATGCACCGCTCGGGCAAGACCGGCTTGCTGATCGAGATTGGCAAGCACGGGCTGGGGCGGCGCGACCTGATCGCACCGGTCAACTTCTTCAGCAAGGTGGTGGTGGACGACGAAGGCCGCTTCCACTTCGTGCCCGGCCACGCGAAGGCAGGCGCTGCGGTGGAGCTGCGCTTCGAGATGGATGTGCTGCTGGCGCTGAGCAGCGCACCGCACCCCTTGAACCCGTCGCCCGACTATGCGCCCGCCGCCATCGGCCTGGCCGCATGGCGCAGCGGCCCCGCGCCGGCCGACGACTATTGCCGCGCCTTCCGCCCCGAGAACGCACGCGCGCTGCACAACGCCGAGATGCTGGCGCTTTGACGAAGGACATCCCCCATGACCGCCATGCAACTCAAGGAAAGCCCGCTCACCTTGGCAAGCGCCAGCGCCCGCTACACCGTGGCCGCGGGCGAGCCCTTCGTGCTGGAGATCAAACAAGGCCAGACGCTGCGCATGGTCGACCTCGAAGGCAACCAGGCGATCGACGCGCTCTTCTTCAACCGCCACGACACGGCCGAGCACTACAGCGCGCCCGACACCATGCTGCGTCAGGGCGGCATCTACCTCACCACCGGCTCGGTGCTTGTCTCCAGCGAAGGCCGGCCCATGCTGCGCATCGTGGCCGACACCTGCGGCCGCCACGACACGCTCGGCGGCGCCTGCTCGTGCGAGAGCAATACGGTGCGCTACGCGCTGCAGAAGAAGCATATGCACAGCTGCCGCGACAACTTTCTCACCGCGTTGCAGCAGGCCGACATCGGTCTCACCAAGCGCGACCTCTTCCCCAACATCAACTTCTTCATGAACGTGCCGGTGACGCCGGCCGGTGATCTGAAATTCGAAGACGGCGTGTCGGCCCCCGGCAAGTACGTGGAGATGTACGCCGAGATGGATGTGTGGATGCTGATCAGCAACTGCCCGCAGCTCAACAACCCGTGCAACGGCTACAACCCGACGCCGGTGGAATTCCTGCTCTGGGACTGAGGCCGCGCCTCGCCGGTCGGGACGACCCGGCCGTGCACCTGAATCGGCGGGACGACTCGCCCTCACCTCCAGGTGACTCCCATGTTCGACACCGTATTGATCGCCAACCGGGGCGCCATCGCCTGCCGCATCATCCGCACGCTAAGGGCCCTGGGCCTGAAGTCGGTGGCTGTGTACTCCGAGGCCGATGCCGATTCGCGCCATGTGGCCCTGGCTGACGAGGCCGTGTGCATCGGCCCGGCGCCGGCGGCGCAGAGTTACCTCGATGCCGAGCGCATCCTCGCTGCGGCCCGGGCCACCGGCGCAGGGGCCATCCACCCCGGCTACGGTTTCCTGTCCGAGAACCCCGCCTTTGCGGATGCCTGCGAGGCCGCCGGCATCGCCTTCATCGGCCCCACCGGCGCTCAGATGCGCGCCTTTGGCCTGAAGCACAGCGCCCGCGAACTGGCGATGCAGCACGCGGTGCCGCTGTTGCCGGGCAGCGGGCTGTTGGCGGATGCAAGCGAAGCGGCCTATGAGGCCGAGCGCATCGGCTACCCGGTGATGCTCAAGAGCACCGCCGGCGGCGGCGGCATCGGCATGCGGCTGGTGCGCAACGCCACCGAGCTGGCGGCGGCGTGGGAGGCCGTCGAGCGCCTGGCGCGTGCCAACTTCAAGGACGCCGGCCTCTTCCTGGAGAAGTTCGTCGAGCAGGCGCGCCACATCGAAGTGCAGTTGTTCGGCGATGGTCGCGGCCGGGTGGTAGCCCTCGGCGAGCGCGATTGTTCGGCGCAGCGACGCAACCAGAAGGTGGTCGAAGAGACGCCCGCGCCGCACCTGGCCCCCGCCACACGCGAAGCCCTGCTCTCGGCCGCCGTGCGCCTGGGCCAGGCGGTCAGCTACCGCTCGGCGGGCACGGTGGAGTACGTGCTCGACGCCGCCAGCGGTGCCTTCTACTTCCTCGAAGTCAACACCCGCCTGCAGGTGGAGCATGGCGTGACCGAGCAGGTGACCGGCGTCGACCTGGTGGCCTGGATGGTGAAGCTCGCGCGCGGCGAGGCCTTCGACATGACGGCGCCCACGCCGCGCGGCGCATCGATCCAGGTGCGTCTGTACGCCGAAGACCCGGCGCGCAACTTCCAGCCCAGCGCGGGCGTGCTGACCGAAGTCACCTTCCCCACCGACGCGCGTGTCGACGGCTGGGTGGAGACCGGCACCGACGTGCCTTCGCACTACGACCCGATGCTGGCCAAGCTCATCGTCACCGCCGACACCCGCGAGGCGGCCGTCGCCAAGCTGCGCGATGCGTTGGCCGCGACACGGCTGGCCGGCATCGAGACCAACCTGCGCTACCTGCGGGCGGTGGCAACTTCCCCAGTGTTCGCGGACGGCCGCGTGATCACCCGCACGCTGGGCGAGCTGTGCTGGCGGCCGCAGGCCCTGGAGGTGATGGAACCCGGCGTGCAGACCACCGTGCAAGACTGGCCCGGCCGCGTCGGCTACTGGGCCGTGGGCGTGCCGCCCTCGGGGCCGATGGACGACCTGGCGATGCGCTTGGCGAACCGGCTGGTCGGCAACGCTGCCTCGGCCGCAGCGCTCGAATGCACCCTCACCGGGCCGAGCCTGCGCTTCCACGGCGATTGCACCATCGCCATCACCGGCGCCGCCATGGCCTGCACGCTCGATGGCAGCCCACTCGCCCTGTGGACATCGCATGAAGTGCTTGCAGGCAGCGTGCTCAAACTTGGACCGGTGCAAGGGGGCGGCGCGCGCACCTACCTTGCGGTGCGAGGGGGACTCGACGTGCCCGCCTACCTCGGCAGCCGCGCCACCTTCACCCTCGGCCAGTTCGGCGGCCACGGCGGGCGCACGCTGCGCGCGGGCGACATGCTGCATGTGGGTAGCGAGGCCGTCGATGCGGTGCAAAGCCTCGGTGCAGACCAGGTGCCGCCCTACACCCACCACTGGGACATCGGCGTGCTCTACGGCCCGCACGGTGCGCCCGATTTCTTCACGCCCGACGACATCGGCACCTTCTTCGGTACCGACTGGCAGGTGCACTACAACTCCAGCCGCACCGGCGTGCGCTTGATCGGGCCCACGCCGCAGTGGGCGCGGCCCGACGGCGGCGAGGCCGGCCTGCACCCGTCAAACCTGCACGACAACGCCTATGCCATCGGCGCCATCGATTTCACCGGCGACATGCCGGTGATCCTCGGTCCCGACGGCCCGAGCCTGGGCGGCTTCGTCTGCCCCGCGGTGGTGGTGGCGGCCGAGCGCTGGAAGCTGGGCCAGCTGCGGCCGGGCGACACCATCCGCTTCCAGTGCCTCACGCTCGCGCAGGCGACGGACCTGCAGGCCGCGCAAGATGCGCTGGTCGGCACGCTGACATCGCCGTTGCCAGTCTTGCCTGATGGCGTTCACGCGAGCGAAGTGGCATCCACCATGACGCCCGTGCTGCTGAGCGAAGAAGCCGGCGCCGACCTGCCCGCCATGGTGATCCGCCAGGCCGGCGACCGCTACCTGCTGGTCGAGTACGGGCCGATGGTGCTCGACCTGGAGCTGCGATTCCGCATCCACGCGCTGATGCAAGCCGTACAGGACTTGCAACTCGATGGCGTGGTCGACCTCACACCGGGCATCCGTTCGCTGCAGGTGCACTACGACCCGCAGCGCCTGCCGCGCGAGGCGCTGCTCCGGCAGCTGCTGGCCGCCGAACACGTCCTGCCGCGCACCGACGACCTGGAGGTGCCCACGCGCACCGTCTGGTTGCCACTCTCATGGGACGACGCAGCCACGAGGCTCGCCATCGAGAAGTACATGCAGTCGGTGCGCCCCGATGCGCCTTGGTGCCCGAGCAACATCGAGTTCATCCGCCGCATCAACGGGCTGGCGTCGATGGACGACGTGTACCGCATCGTGTTCGATGCGAGCTACCTGGTGCTGGGCCTGGGCGACGTCTACCTCGGCGCACCGGTGGCCACACCGGTCGACCCGCGGCACCGCCTGGTCACCACCAAATACAACCCGGCGCGCACCTGGACGCCAGAGAACGCCGTGGGCATCGGCGGCGCCTACATGTGCGTCTATGGCATGGAGGGGCCCGGCGGCTACCAGTTCGTCGGCCGCACGCTGCAGATGTGGAACCGCTGGCGCGATGCGACCAGCGGCGCGCTGGAGTTCGAGCCCGGCAAGCCCTGGTTGCTGCGCTTCTTCGACCAAGTGCGCTTTTTCCCGGTGTCACCCGACGAGTTGCTGCAGATCCGCCGCGATTTCCCCGCCGGGCGTTACCGATTGAAGATCGAAACCGGCACGTTCCGGCTGCACGACTACAGAGCCATGCTCGCCGCGCACGCCGACGACATCGCAAGACACAAACAACGCCAGCAAGCGGCCTTTGACGCCGAGCGTGAACGCTGGCGAGCTGCCGGCCAGGCCGAGTACCTGAGCGAAGACCTGTCGCCGGCCGCCGCACCGCAAGGCGATCTACCGGAGGGTGCGCAGGCCGTCGCCACGCAGGTGACCGGCAGCGTGTGGAAGCTGCTGGTGAAAGAAGGTGAGCACGTCGAAGAAGGCGCGCCGCTGTTGGTGGTGGAGTCGATGAAGATGGAATTCAGCGTCAGCGCGCCCTGCAGCGGCACGGTCCTGCGCTTGGGTTGCCGCGAGGGCGGCCAGGTGGCAGCAGGGCAGGACGTGGTGGTGCTGCTGCGCGGCTGAGGCGCTGCGCGCAAGGGCAACGGATGACTGCTCGACTGGCCGACGGTTTGTGACCGCGCCGCCCGCGGTTGAAGGGCAACAGCACCATCAGAACCAGTCGCGCGACCGATGAACGCCGACTTTCAGTCGCCGGCGTCAGCCACCCTCCATTTCCGACAGACAGCACCCTGCCTGCAGCCGACTCCGCCGGGTGAGCGGCAGCTCTGCCAGCGAAAGGGGGCGCAACAGTCCGGTCAGCACGCCTCGAATACGATGGGCCGGTCCTCCATCGGCAAAGGGCCCAACCCATGCGATGCCTCGGCATCACGATCATGCTCACCCTTGCAGCCACTGCTCATCCGGGCGCCCAGGAGTGCGCGCGAGTCTGCCACTCCCAGGCCCAGACCTCGCCCGCTCAAAATGGCAAGCCATGACCCCACTTCACCAATGGCATGCCACCCGCAGCCTGCGCCTGCTACTGGAGACCCTGCGCGACATGATGGTCTCGATGGGCCCTCTGTTGCTGCTTGGCGGAGGGCTGCTTGCAGCGGCCTACTGGTGGCTGGATCCGCAGCCGCCGCGCCAGGTGAGGCTGGCCACCGGCCCGGCCGGAAGTGCCTACGCCGGCTTCGGTGAGGGCTATGCGAAGGCACTGGCGCGCGAGCACATTCAGGTGGAGCTGATTGCCAGCGAAGGCGCACAGGACGATCTGGCCTTTCTACGCGCGGGCACGGCCGATGTGGGCTTCGTACGCGGCGGCATGGCCGATCCGGCGGCCGATACCGAGGCCGGCATCGTCTCGCTGGGCAGCCTGTTCTACGAGCCGATCTGGATCTTCTATCGCCGCGATCTCGGCATCGCGCGCCGCCAGCCCGGCGGCGAACTGCAGCGCCTGGCCCAGTTGCGCGGCCTGCGAGTCAATGTGGATCAGGACGGCAGCGGTGTCCCGCAGATAGTTGAGAAGCTGCTGGCGCTGAACCAGCTGAAGCCGAGCGATCTGCGGCTGTCCAATCTGGCGCCCGACGACGCCGGCGCGGCCCTGCGCCAGGGCCGTTTGGACGCCGCGGTGCTGATCTCGGCGCCGCAGGCCGGCCTGATCCGCGCGCTGCTGCGCGACCCGGCCATTGCGCTGATGGCCTTCGAGCAGAACGAAGCCTATTCGCGCCACCTGCCCTTCCTGTCCACCGTGAGTCTGCCGCGCGGTGTGGTCGACTTGGCGGCCGATTTGCCGCCTCACGACGTGCCGCTGCTGGCCACCACGACCGCACTGCTGGCGCGCGAGCAGACGCACCCTGCCCTGCGCCAGCTGTTCGCGCAGGCGGCCTTGGGCCAGCACAGCGAGGCCGGCTGGTTCAACGGCACGCGCGACTTCCCCAACACCCGCACCAGCGAGCTGCCGGTCAGCGCCGAGGGCGACCGCGCGATCAACGGCACGCCGCCGGCCTGGGCGCGCTACCTGCCCTTCTGGGCCGGCAATCTGCTGGAACGCATGTGGCTGGTGGTCGGCGGCCTGCTGGTGCTGATGCTGCCGCTGTCGCGCGTAGTGCCGCCGCTCTACACCTTCCGCGTGCGCTCGCGCGTGTTCCGCTGGTATGCGCGACTGCGCGAGGTGGAAGCAAAGCTGGAAACCGGCACAGCCGAGCGCGACGCCCTGCTCGACGAGCTGGACGAGCTGGACCGTGTCACCCACCGCATTGCGGTGCCGCTGTCCTATGCCGAGGAGCTTTACGCGCTGCGCAACAACATCTATGCGGTGCGCAAGCGCCTGCTGGCACAGCGGTCCCGGCCAACGGACGGACCGACCTGATCGACGAGCGGCGCGGCGGCGTGCTGCCTGTCGGTTTCGCCATCCAGTCCTACCCCGGGCATGCGCCCAAGTATTTCAGGTGGGAAACGCGTTTCAAGCAGTGGCTGAGCGCGGCACCATCCAAGAGCAGTTGCAGTCGCAGCAATCGCTGGTGGATGCCACCGGCGGGAGCGACCACCTGTCCCGTGCCCGCTACTCGCGCGGCGTCGACAGCTGCCTCACCATGCTCGATCCGCAGCGCTCGCTCTACGCCGCGCAGCAGAACCCGATCGGCACCCGGCTGACGCGGATGACGAACCTGGTGACGTTCGAGAGCGTCTGACGACGGGCAGGACAAGACTCAATCCGGTCGATCGCGGCCAGCGCAGGGATGGCAGCGTCGCCGTTCGCCTTCTTGCGAAGGAGCCTTGCTTCTCGGGAGGTGATATCCCTGCTTGCAGGCTCGCCTGGCCTGCGGCGCAATTGCATGTGGTTCCGCCCAACCGTGGGGAAATGGGGGATGCGATGATCAGCAGGCGAAGCTTCATCAGCAGCGGGGCGGGAGTCGCCGCGCAGGCCGCGGCGGGCGTGCTGGCCGGCTTGCACTCCGGAGCGGCAGTTGGCAGCACGGCCGATGGAACCGGCGAGTTCATTCAGACCACGCTGTACAACTTCAAGGGCGACTATCACAACCCGCCCGGACCGAGCTGGATCATCTCGCCTGTCTGCCTCGCAAGCGACGGCAACTTCTACGGCACCAGCTACTACGGTGGCCGCTGGGGCAAAGGCACCGTCTACCGCAAGAAGCCCGATGGCCACTGCAAGGTGCTGCATGATTTCGATGCGACCGGGGCGCAATGGCCAATGAGTTGGCCCGGTTTGATCGAGGAAGGCCACGGCCGGCTGTGGGGCGTGCACTTCTTCGGTGGCGAATTCGGCGCGGGCATCATCTTCCGCATCAACCACCCCGGCGAATTCGAGCTGGTGCACACCTTCACGGGCGGCCGCGGCGGCGCGAATCCGCTCGGCTCGCTCATCCTGACCTCGGATGGCTGCTTCTACGGCACCACCTGGCAAGGCGGCTTGTACGACCACGGCACGGTTTTTCGGCTCAAGCCTGGCGGTGGTTTCAAGGTCATCCACTCGTTCAGGGGCGGCGAATCGCACCCTTCGCACCCTGCGGGCGCCCTGCTGGAAGGCCGCGATGGCTTCCTCTACGGCACCACGTACCACGGAGGCGACCATTCAGACGGAAGCGACTACGGCAAGGGCACGATATTCAAGATGGACCTGACCGGCAAGATGGCCATGGTTCACAAATGGACCGGGCCTGCCCGCAACCCCACGGGCGGGCTGATTCAGACACGCGATGGCCAGATCTTCGGCACGACTTTCGTCGGTGGCGAGACCGCCTCAGGCACGCTCTTCAGATTGACCGAGCAGGGTCGCGTGGAATGGCTGCATGAGTTCAATCGATTCGTTGACGGCGAGCTCCCGGTAGGCATGCTCGAGGCGAGCGACGGCACCGTGTACATCACGCTCAGCCAGGGTTGGGGCCGGCTCGAAGACGGCACGATCGTCCGCATGACGCTTGACGGGAAAACCGAGGTGGTTCACGTCTTCGACCATCTCACGGGCGGTGCAGACCCAGTGGCCCCCTTGATCGAGGATGACCAGGGTCGGCTCATCGGGACCACCCGTTTCTCGGGGCGAATGCGCGGTCACGGCACGATGTATGCGCTGACCCGAGCGTGAGCGGACTGTCTTCTCTTGCACAGGTTGTCGCCGACCGCCTGTGGCCCATCCGATCCGGAATTGGCGCGGTGCTCGACGACAGCGCGCAGATCGTTGCCGCCGGCCGTGGGCACACCGGGATCGTGCAGACGCTGCTCGACAAGAGCGCGGACGTCACGCAGTCGCACGGCGTTGACGCCGGCCACTGTGGAACCCAGTGTCGCCACCGTCCAGTCGCTCTTGGGGCGCGGCGCCGACATCGCAGCCCCTTCGATGACGGCAAGGCCGCACTGCACGAGGTGCCAGACCGATAGGGCAGGCCGACGAGCCCGGCGTTCGTCCGCGAACCCGACAGGGTGAGAGGCAGGCGCCATGGCGGATGCCGATGCATTGGTCACGAGGCGGGACCCCTTGCGCGCGTGCGGGGCGGAATCCACACGCAGCTGGCCGCGGTTCGTCGTTCAGGCCCCGCGGCCTGGGCCTCGGTTACCCTTGTCGACTGTGAACACGACCCTGCCGCCACTGGTCCCGCTGGAACGCAACACGCTGTGGGACAGCGCGTACGCCTCGCTGCGCACGGCGCTGATGGAAGGCCGGCTGGCGCCCGGGCAGCGCATTGTGCTGCGCGACATCGCCGAACGCCTCGGAATAAGCCTGACGCCGGTGCGCGACGCGGTGAACCGGCTGATCGCCGAGCGCGTGCTCGAGCGCGGCGGCGTCGGCCAGGGCGGCGGCGCGACGGTGCCTGTGCTGAGCGCCGACCAGTTCCGCCAGCTGATGGCGGTGCGCGCGAGCCTCGAGCCGAGCGCGACCGTGGCGGCGGCGCCGAACGTCACGCCCGCGAAACTGGCCGAGATTGAGCAGTCGCTACGAGCGATGGAATCGACCTTCGACGAGAAGCGCCCGGATGCCTACCTGCAGGCGCACCACCGCTTCCACTTCGGTGTCTACGCGCTGTGCCGGATGCCGATCATGCTGGAGATCATCGAGATCGCCTGGATCCGTTGCGCGCCGACGCTGACGCTCGGCCTGCCTGAATACGTCCCCGGGCTGAAGCGCTTTCCTCTCCACGTAGCCTGCGTCGAGGCGCTGCGACGCGGCGACGGCGAGCGCGCGGCAGCGGCGATTCGCGCCGACATCGAGAGCGCGCGCGACGACATCGTCCCGCTGCTCGAGCGCGCCCGGTCCTAACCCGGTCCTGACACTTGGCGGTGTCCCACCGCAGGGGAGGGCTTTCCCGTATTTCAAAGTTATTTGTTATAACATTGGCCATCCACTCCAGGAAAAGCCGATGATTTCTCGCCACAGCTTCCTCCGTTGCGCCACCGCTGCCGCCGTGGCGCTGACCGTCGGCGCCCCCGCCTTCGCCCAGGACACGTTCCCCAGCAAGGAGATCCGCCTCATCGTGCCGTGGAACGCCGGCGGCTCGAACGACATCGCGGCACGCGCCCTCGCTGACATCCTGATGAAGAAGGGTGTCCGCGTCATCGTCGACAACGTCCCCGGCGCGACCGGCTCGATCGGCATGCAGAAGGTCGCGAACGCGCCGGCTGACGGCTACACGATTGGCATGGGTACCAGTTCGACCCTGGCGCTGATGGCACAGGGCCTGACGCCGCTGAAGAGCGAGCAGTTCACGCCGATCGCGCGCGTGACGACCGACCCGCTGACGCTGCTGGTCCCGACGAGCAGCCCGCTCGGCACGCTCGACGAGTTCGTCGCCCAGGTGAAGAAGAACCCGGGCAAGGTCTCGGTCGGCACGCCGGGCAGCAACAACCTGAACCACATCTTCGCCGTGATGGCCGGCCGAGTCGCCGGGTCCGAAGTCAACGTCATCCCGTACACCGGCGGCGCCAAGGTCGTGGCCGACCTCGCCGGCAAGCAGGTCGACTCCGCGGTGCTGAAGCCGGGCGAAAGCAAGGCGCAGATCGACGGCGGCCTCGTGAAGCCGATCGGCGTCTTCGCGAATGAGCGCTTGAAGGTGTTCCCCGACGTGCCGACCTTCAAGGAGAAGGGCTACGACGTCTTCCCGTACGGCCCGCTCGTCCAGATGGCCTACCTCGTCGCTCCCGCGAAGGTGCCCGAGGACGTGCGGGTGAAGCTGACGAAGCTGTTCCGCGAGGCGATCCAGAACGCCGAGTTCAAGGCGGTCGCGGCGCAGGGCGGCGCACTCGTCGACGACGTCACCGGCCCGGCGCTCGCGACAGAGATCGCCAGCGTCGAAAAGTCGCTCGCCGTGGTCGGCAAGCAGATCTTCGTCGCCGAGAAGAAGTGAGGATGACCATGAACCCGAGCATCATCAAGAAGGTCACCTGCCACGCCGTCTCGGCGCCGGTGGAGCGGCCGTTCACCTCGTCGCGCGGCTGGCTCTACAAGCAGCGCGGCTCGTGCATCGTCGAGATCGAGACCGCCGACGGCATCGTCGGCTGGGGCGAGTGCTACGGCCCATCGGCGGTCGCCAAGGCGTACATCGAGACGCAGTTCGGGCCGCGCATCGTCGGCCGCGACGCGTTCGACGTCGAGGTCATCTGGGAAGACCTCTACAACCGCATCAAGGACTACGGCGGCAAGGGGATGGCGGCGGCGGCGCTGAGCGGCATCGACATCGCGCTCTGGGACATCGTCGGCAAGGCTTGCGGGCGGCCGATCCACAAGCTGATCGGCGGCGCCCACCGCACCGAGGTCACCTGCTACGCGACCGGCCTGTACTTCATCGACATGGACCGGCTGATCGAGGAAGCCGTCGAGGAAGCGCAGGGCTACGTCGAGGAAGGCTTCACCGCGGTGAAGATGAAGATCGGCCTCGGCGACCCGAAGCTCGACATCCGCCGCGTGGCCGCGGTGCGCGACGCGGTCGGCGCCGACGTCCGCCTGATGGTCGACGCCAACCACTGCATGACGGTGCCGCAGGCCATCCGCATCGGCCGCGAGCTGGAGAAGCTCGACATCGAGTGGTTCGAGGAGCCGATCTCGCCCGAGGACGTCGACGGCTACGTCGAGGTAACCCGTGCGCTCGATATGGCGGTCGCGGGCGGCGAGAACGAGATGACGCGCTGGGGCTTTCGCGACCTCGTCGTGCGCAAGGCAATGGACATCATCCAGCCCGACGTCTGCGCCGCCGGCGGCATCAGCGAATGCCGCAAGATCGCGACGCTCGCCGCCGCGCACGGAGTGGAGTGCGTGCCGCACGCCTGGGGCTCAGTGATCGGCGTCGCCGCGACGCTGCACTTCCTGGCCGCGCTGCCCGACCAGCCGCCGAGCTTCAGGCCCGTGCCGCCGATGTTCGAGTTCGAGCAGTGCGAGAACCCTTTCCGCGACCTGCTCGCGAAGGAGCCGATCGTGCAGCAGCGCGGCAAGGTGCAGATCCCGACAGGCGCGGGCCTCGGCATCGAGATCGACCGCAGCATCCTCGACCGCTACCGAGTCCGCTGATGCGCTTCGTCACGTTCCGCGGCCGCGACGGCCGCCCGGTCGCCGGCGTGCTGCTCGGAGTCGACCGCGTCGCCGACCTGTCGCACCCGGCGTGCGCCTCTCTGCTCGGCGGCACGCCGGCGAGCGTCGACGCCTTCGTCGAGCAGGGCCTGCAGGCATGGGCGCAGCGCCTCGGCGAGGCGCCGCTGCCGGAGGCCGCGATCCGGCCGCTCGCGGAGGTCACGCTGCTGGCGCCGCTCAAGCCCGGCAAGATCGTCGGCGCCGCGTTCAACTTCAGTGATGCGCTCGCCGAGCGCGGCATGGCGGCGCCGGCGGCGCCGGTGCTGTTCGTGCGTGCCGGCAGCACCGTCGTCGGCCCGGGCGAGCCGATCCGCGTGCCGCCCGACGCCGGCAACGTCGGCTACGAGGCCGAGCTCGCCGTCGTCATCGGCCGGCGCGCTCTGAGCGTGTCGCGCGCCGACGCGATGCGCCACGTCGCCGGCTACGTCGCCCACAACGACGTCAGCGGGAGCAGCTTCGTGAAGGAGGATGGCGGCAATTTCGTGCGCGGCAAGAACCTGCGCGCGTCGGCGCCGCTCGGCCCTTGGCTGGCCACGCCCGACGAACTGCCCGATCCGCACGCGTTGCGCATCCGGCTCGAGATCGACGGCCGCCCGCTGCAGGACGGCACAACGGCGAACCTCGTCTTCGACATACCGGCGCTGATCGAGGCGGCGTCGCGCTGGGTGCCGCTCGAGCCGGGCGACGTCATCGCCACCGGCACGCCGGCAGGCGTCGCCGCGACGCATCGCCCCGAGGCCTGGCTGCGTCCCGGCGCGACGGTCACGGTCGAGGTCGAAGGCCTCGGCCGCCTGGTCAACCCGGTCGCCGCGGGGGAGCCGTTCCATGGCTAGGCCGACCGTCCTGCTGACCGACACGATCCACCCGGCGATGCGACCGGTGCTCGCCGAGCACTGCGACGTCATCGTCGCGCCCGATGCGAGCGCGGCGACGCTCGCATCGCTGATCGGCACCGCCGACGGGCTGATCGTCCGCAACAAGCTGCCCGATGATATTTTCGACCACGCGCCGCGGCTGCGCGCCGTCGTGCGCCACGGCGTCGGCCTCGACCTCATCCCGGTCGCGGCGGCGACCGCGCGCGGCATCGCGGTCGCGAACCTGCCGGGATCGAACACCACCGCGGTCGCCGAGTACTGCATTGCCGCGATGCTGCAGCTGCGGCGCAACCTCGCGCAGCTCGACGCGCGACTGCGCGCCGACGGCTGGGCCACCGCCCGCCCGCTCGCCGACACCGGCATCGAATTGCGCAGCGGCACGCTCGGCATCGTCGGCGTCGGCGCGGTCGGCGCGCGCGTCGCTGCGATCGCGGCCGCGCTCGGCATGGACGTGCTCGGCCTGACGCGGCGGCCCGAGGCGCTGCCTGCCGGCGTCGTCGCCGCCGACAAGGCGACGCTGTTCGCCACGGCCGACGTCGTCGTTCTCGCGTGCCCGCTGAACGACGCGACCCGTGGCCTCGTCGACGCGGCGACGCTGGCGACGATGAAGCCCGATGCCCTGCTGGTGAACGTCGCCCGCGCCGCCGTCGTCGACACCGCGGCGCTGCTCGCGGCGCTGGTCGCCGGCCGCCTCGGCGGCGCCGCGCTCGACGTCCACGACCGCCAGCCGCTGACGGCTGACGACCCCGTCTTCTCCACCCCGCGCCTGCTGCTGACGCCGCACGTCGCCGGCATTACCGCGACCAGCCTGCTCGGCATGAGCCGCGGCGCCGTCGAGACGATGCTCGCGCTGCTGCGCGGCGAACACCCTCCGAACGTCGTCAACCCCGAGGTCCACGCCCGATGAACTCCCCCAAGATCGCCGACATCCGCGCAGTACCGATCTCGTTCCCGGTGCCGCCCGAGCACTCGGTTCGGCTCGGCATCGGTCGCAGCGTGAAGCGCGACGCCGTGCTGGTGCGCGTCGAAACCGACGAAGGCCACGTCGGCTGGGGCGAGGCGCACCACGGCCGAAGCCCGGGCGCGGTCGCGCGCCTCGTCGACACGACGCTGCGCGAGCTCGCCGTCGGCCTCGAGGCCTTCGACGTCCACGGCGTCTGGGCGCGCATCTACAAGATGCAGCTCGCCAGCCACGGCATGGGCGCGGCGGCGGCGCTCGCGCTCAGCGGCCTCGACCTCGCGCTCTGGGACCTGCGCTGCCAGGCGACCGGCTGGCCGCTGTACCGCATGCTCGGCGGCAGCGCGAAGCCCATCAAGGCCTACGCCGGCGGCATCGCGCTCGGCTACCAGGAGCCTGCGAAGCTCGTCGACGAGGCGCGCCGGCACGTCGCGAGCGGCTACCGCGCGCTGAAGCTGCGTGTCGGCGACACCGCGGCGCGCGACGTCGCGCGCGTCCGCGCTGTCCGCGAGGCGCTCGGCGACGGCATCGAGCTGCTCGTCGACGCCAACACCAGCTACACGCTCGACGACGTGCGCCGCGTGATGCCGGCGTTCGAAGAGTGCAGCGTCGGCTGGCTGGAGGAGCCGTTCCCGCCGCAGGATCGACGCGCCTACGCCACTGCGGCGACGCTCGGCCGCGTGCCGCTCGCCGCCGGGGAGAACCACTACACGCGCTACGAGTTCGCCCAGTTGCTCGAGGACGGCCACGTCGGCTTCGTCCAGCCCGATCTGTCGAAGACGGGTGGCCTCACCGAGGCGATGCGGATCGCGGCGATGGCGAGCGCCCAGAAGCTCACCGTGAACCCGCACACGTCGGCGACCGCGATCAACATGGCGGCGTCGATCCACTTCCTGTGCGCGGTCGACAACCCCGGCTATTTCGAAGGCGACGTCACGACGCTGAACCCGTTCCGTGACGCGCTCGCCGACCGCCTGCCGTACGCGCTCGATGACCAGGGCTGCGTGCGGCCGCCCGAAGGCGTCGGCATCGGCCTGACGATCGACACTGCGTTCATCGCCGACCACCCCCTCATTGACGGTCCCTGCTACGTCTGAACGGGGGCCGCGCGGTCGCTCGATTGCATTTGCGATCCTGGAGTTGGCGTCCTGACGCTGCGAAGCAATCAAGTCCTTCGCCTACGCGGCCAACTTGAACGTCCACCTGCAGTGCCTTCCAACGGCTGGTCATGGCCGACTACCGTCCGAGGGCGGACTGGAGATCGAAACGATGGCGACCATGATCGTCATCCAGCGCATTGGACGCTCTACGGGGAAGACGACATTTGCACCGACGCTAGAGCAGGAAGGCAAGCGGTAACAGGAGTGACGCTAACAGCACTTGCAGTCCGAGTGCTATGCCTGCATAGGCCCCCGCCTCGGCATCCACTTGCAATGCACGGGCGGCGCCAATGCCATGCGAAGTGGTCCCCAGCGCGAAGCCTCGCACGGCCCATGAGTTGATCCTCAGCGAATTGAAGAGGTACTTGGCCGACAAGGCTCCGACGATGCCGGTCAGGATCGCGAAGACTGCCGCCAACGCGGGCACACCGCCAATTCGCTCCGCGATACCCATGGCCACCGGCGACGTCACGGATTTGGGCGCCAAAGATCTAAGCACGTCGTCCGGCAGGCCAAGCGCCCATCCGAGCGATACCGAGGCGCCCGCCGCGCTTGAGCCACCGACCAGTGCCGCGATGGTCAAGGCGACGCCACGCCGGCGCAGTTCCCGTCGACGCTGCCAGAGCGGCCAGGCGAGCGCCACAACCGCCGGCCCGAGCAGCACGTGGATGAACTGCGCACCCGCGAAATAGACGGGGTAGGCCGTATCCGTGGCCGAGAGCAGGATGCCGAGGATGACCACCGACCAGAGCACTGGATTGGCCCAGGGCGCGCGCGCGAATCGCTCATAGACGGCACTGGCGACGGCATAGACGACCAGGGTTGCCGTCAGGCCGAACAGCGGCGTCGAGGCGAGGTAGACCCACAACTGCACGAAGTCATTCACTCGGGTGTTCCTGAGAAGGTTGCGTTGCGCAGCAGGACATTCAACAGCACTGCGGTGACCGCCATCCCCATCCACGTCGAGGCGACGATGACGACCAGGAGGCGAGCCCCGTAGTTGGAAATCATGTCGAGGTGGGTGATCACCCCGACGCCCACCGGAATGAACAGCAACGACAGATGCCCCAGCAGGGCTTCGGCAGCTGACTTGACGGGCTCGCAAAGCTGCGGAACTCGTAGCGCCGGGATCAACAGGAGCATGCCGATGACGGGTCCTGGAAATGGCAGCGCGAGTGCATGCGCCAGAGTCTCGCCGATGGCCTGGAAGACGAGTAGCACAGCCAGTCCACGCAGGGCATTCATGCAACAGCTCCGGGTTGTTCGCTGGACATCCGCGCTCGCTTGACCCAGTGCGCGAGCTTCCGATGCATCAATCCTAGGGTACCCCACAGCCGCCAAACGCGACCGACTGCACCTGGCCGGGACTTCCAGTTCGCAGACGTTGCCGTGAAGAGCCGCTGGCTGGCACGGCGGTCCCGCGTGCGTCAGCTGTCGTGCCGTCCCTCGGATTCACGGTCCCGGCCATGTGCCGTCGGCCACCACCGGCTGCTGTCGGGCATGATCGACGACATGCACATGCGCGGGATGGCCTCACGGGAAAGGCTACATCCGCGCGTTCGCAAGCTGGCCGACACGGTCGGGCGCTCGCCCGGCACCGCCGTCATCGCGGGGCTGAAGCTTCTTCGACATCACACTCAGTCAGCTGCTCCACGCCGCTCGATGACGTGCTGTGCGACACGCTGGCGAATCAGTCCCCGGCGGGCTTGACGAGCAGGCGCTGAGCGCCCGGCCCCTGCGCGGACAGCTTATCGAGCGGGTTACGCAGCCGGCAGCGATCGATGGACAGGCAGCCGCAGCCGATGCAGTCGTCGAGCGTGTCGCGCAACTTCTTCAGCTGCGCGATGCGCTCGTCGAGCCCCACGCGCCAGGTGCTGGACAGTCGCGCCCAGTCCTCGCGGTTCGGCGTGCGGCTCGCGGGAAGGGTGTCCAGTGCCGCGGCAATGTCCGCCAGCTGGATGCCCACGTGCTGCGCCACGCGGATGAAGGCGACGCGACGCAACACGTCGCGCGCGTAGCGGCGTTGATTGCCGGCACTGCGCCGGCTGGCGATGAGCCCCTTCGCCTCGTAGAAATGCAGCGTCGACACCGCCACGCCGCTGCGCCGCGCAACCTCGCCCACGCTCAGCCTGGGGGCGATGCCGGCTGCTTCCAAAGGATCGTTCATACGCACCTCTTGACCTCGACTTTAGTTGAGGTTCTAGAGTCTACTCACCACTTCATCGAAAGTTCAACGCATGTCCGTATCCACCTCGCTGTTCCGCGTCGACAGCTTCGCTGTTCCGGCCGCCTCGCTGAGCGCCTTCCTCGCGCGCGTGCACAACGTCGATCGCCTGCTTGCCAGGCAGCCCAGCTGCAGGCAGAACCTCGTGCTGACACAGACCGAGGGCCCGGGCGAGTTCAACGTCGTCACCATCGTCGAATGGGCCAGCGCGGAAGCAATGGCACGGGCCAAGGCGACCATGCGGGCGCACTATGCAAGCGAAGGCTTCGACCCACCGGCCTTCATGAAGAGTCTCGGTGTGCGCGGCAACCTGGCGGTCTACAGCAGGGCGCTCGGCTAGTCCTGCACCGCGCTGCGCACCTTCTGAATCTCGGCGTTTGGCGGCGGCTGTCTCCGGTCGCTTGACTTCACGTTGAGCGTCAGCCTTGCGGCGTCCAATCTCGGTAGGTCGAAGTCGGCTACGGGTCGGCAGCGCCAGTCCGACCCCTTGAGCAGCAGACATGCAGTCGGCCCCTGATACCGGCTGCCATCGCAGGGCGACGAACGACAGCTTCGGAGAAGCCGTCACCGCGTTCGGTCACGCAGGTCGCCGTCAAGGGTATTTGCCGATCTTTTAACAAACCATCTTGTTTGTTTGTTTGATAACCTGCGCACAGCCTGAAAGCGTCGGCGAGCCACGGGGCCGCCGAACGGACGTACTGGAGCAATGCATGGCAAGGCGTGAAATCGTGATCCTGGGGGCCGCCCGCACGGCCATCGGCAGCTTCGGCGGCGCGTTGAAGGAAGTCCCCTTGCGCCAGCTGGCCACCACCGCGGTGAGCGGTGCGTTGCGGCACGGCGTCGTCGACCCCTCGCTCATCGGCCAGGTGGTGATGGGCAACGTCATCCCCACCGAGCCGGCCGACGCCTATCTCGGCCGCGTGGCCGCCGTCGATGCCGGCGTGCCCATCGAGACCCCGGCCTACAACGTGAACCGGCTCTGCGGCTCCGGGCTGCAGGCCGTCGTCTGCGCGGCGCAGGCCATCGCGCTGGGCGACACCGATTTCGCCATCGGCGCGGGGGCGGAGGCCATGACCCGCGGGCCCTACCTGATGACCGCCGGCCGCTGGGGCATCCGCATGGGCGACGCGCAGCTGCTGGACTACATGAACGGCATCCTGCACGACCCCTGGCAGAAGTTCCACATGGGGATCACGGCCGAGAACGTGGCCCAGCGCCACGGCATCACCCGTGCCATGCAGGACGAGCTGGCGCTTCTGAGCCAGCAGCGCGCGGCCCGCGCCATCGCCGAAGGCCGGTTCAAGGGCCAGATCGTGCCGGTGGAACTGCCCTCGCGCCGCGGGACGCCGCAGAGCTTCGACACCGACGAGCACGTGCGCGGCCAGGTCAGCCTGGAACAACTCGCGGCGATGAAGCCCGCGTTCAGGAAGGACGGCGTGGTGACGGCCGGCAACGCCTCCGGCATCAATGACGGTGCTGCCGCCCTGGTACTGGCCGAGGCCGACGCGGCGCATGCCCGCAGGCTGCGGCCCCTGGCCCGCCTGGTCAGCTATGCCCACGCCGGCGTCGAGCCGGCCTACATGGGCATGGGCCCGGTGCCGGCCACGCGTGCGGCCCTGCAGCGTGCCGGACTGAAGGCCCATCAGATGGACGTGGTGGAGGCCAACGAAGCCTTCGCAGCCCAGGCCTGCGCGGTGACGCAGGAGCTGGACCTCGACCCTGCCAAGGTGAACCCCAACGGCTCCGGCATCTCGCTGGGCCACCCGGTGGGCGCCACCGGCGCGCTCATCAGCGTGAAGGCCATCCACGAGCTGCAGCGCACCGGCGGCCGCTACGCCCTCGTCACGATGTGCATTGGCGGCGGCCAGGGCATCGCGGCCATCTTCGAGCGCCTCTGAGCGGGCCGCCGCCATGGACTCCGACCTGCCTGCTCCGCTGCGCGAACAGCAGCAGCACACCCGCCGTTTCCTCGCCCACCAGATCGTGCCCATGGAAAACGACGCGCGCCAGCCACCCCAAGGCCGAGTGATGCTCCGCCGTCATCAGCTCGCAGTGAGCCACCCCAAGGGACTGGCCGCTGTCGGCGGCCAGCGGCGGGAGCCCATGTGAGTACTCCGCCGGTGCTGCTCCAGCGCGATGGAGCGATCGCGAACTTGCGACTGAACCGCCCCGGCGTGCTCAACGCGGCCGACGGCGCACTCGCGCTGGCCTTTCGCGCTGCCTGCCTGGCGCTCGAAGCCGACAGCAGCGTGCGCGTGGTCGTCGTCTCGGGCGAAGGCCGCGCCTTCATGGCTGGCGGCGACATCGCGCAGTTCCGCGAAGCACCGCACGCCATCGCCGAAACCCTGATCGACCCGCTGCACGAAGGCCTGCAATGCCTGGTCCGGATGCGTGCGCCGGTGATCGCCAGCCTGCACGGCGCCGTGGCCGGGGCCGGCCTGAGCCTGGCCATGGCCTGTGATCTCGCCGTGGCAGCCGAGGGCACGCGGTTCAGCTTCGCCTATGCGCAGCTCGGCGCCAGCTGCGACCTCGGCGGCTCCTGGCACCTGCCTCGCCTGGTCGGCCTGCGGCGTGCGCTCGAGATCTCGCTGCTCGGCGACACGATGGACGCCGCGCAGGCGCTGCAACTCGGCCTGGTGAACCGCGTGGTGCCGGCGGACAGCTTGGCCGACGAGACGCGCCGGCTCGCCACCCGCCTGGCAGCCGGCGCGCCAGTGGCGCTGGGCCAGCTCAAGCGCCTGATGCGCGAATCGTGGTCGCGCGACCTGGCCACGCAACTCGGCGCCGAACGTGCAGCCTTTGAGGCTTGCGTCGGCACACAGGATTTTCACGAGGGCGTCGAAGCCTTCCTGGCCAAACGCGCACCGCGCTACGAGGGGCGCTGAGCCCCACCAGCGGTGCGGCAGCACTGATTTCCCAGGCTACGGGCAAACCCTGGCGCACACCGGGACCTCGCTCGCTACACTCAAAACAAACAGATCTGTCTGTATTTTCAAAAAGGTGAACGGCATGCCAGAGACAAGCACCCCGAGCCGAGCCGAGCTGATCGAGATCTACCGCATCGCCACGCTCATCAAGTGCGCCGACGACCGCTTCATCGAGCTGATCAAGGCCGGGCAGATCGCCTCGCCGTACTACTCGCCGCGCGGCCAGGAGCTGATCCCCGCCGCGATCTCGGTGAACCTGCTGCCCACCGACACCGTAGTCACCACCTACCGCGGCATCCACGACCAGCTCGCCAAGGGCATCCCGCTCAAGCCCTTCGTGGCCGAGTTCATGGGCAAGGCCACCGGCACCTGCAAGGGCAAGGGCGGGCCGATGCACATCACGCATGTCGCCTCCGGCCTGCCGGTCACGACCGGTGTCGTCGGCTCGGGCCTGCCCATCGCCAACGGCCTGGCCTGGGCCGCGCAGCTGAAGAAGACCCGCCAGGTCACGGTGTGCAACTTCGGCGACGGCGCCACCAACATCGGCGCCTTCCACGAGGCGCTGAACCTGGCCTCGGTGTGGAAGCTGCCGGTCGTCTTCGTCTGCCAGAACAACCGCTACGCCGAGCACACGAAGTACGAACTCGGCACCTCCTCGCGCACCATCGCCGACCGGTCCATCGCCTACGGCATGCCGGGAGTCGAGGTCGACGGCAACGACGCGCTGGCGATGTGGTCGGCGGCGAAGGAGGCGATAGCCCGCGCCCGCGCCGGCGCCGGCCCCACGCTGCTCGATGCCCAGACCTTCCGCTTCCGCGGCCACCTGCTGGGCGACGACAGCCACTACATCCCCAAGGACGAGATGGCTGCAGCGCAGGCGGCCGATCCGCTGCCGCGCCTGCGCGCCTGGCTCATCGCCGAAGGGCACGCCAGCGATGCGGCGCTCGTCGACATCGAGCAGACCAACCAGGCCCGGTTCGAAGAGGCCGTGCGCTTCGGGCTGGACAGCCCTTTCCCCGATGCATCCGAACTGGGCATCGATGTGCTCGCGATGGAGACCCTCGCATGAACGCGCCCGCCTCGACGCCCCGCAGGATCAACATGGTCCAGGCCATCCAGCTCGCGCTGGACGACGCCATGGCCCAGGACGCCAGCGTGCTGGTGCTCGGCGAAGACATCGCCGACGCCCAGGGCGGCGGCGTCTTCAAGTGCACCGCCGGCCTGTCGGCCAAGTACGGCACCGATCGCGTCAAGTCCACCCCGATTGCCGAGCAGGCCATCATGGGCGCGGCCGTCGGCGCGGCGTTGGGCGGCATGCGCCCGGTGGCCGAGATCATGCTGATGAACTTCACCGCGGTGGCGATGGACCAGATCGTCAACCACGCGGCCAAGCTCCGCTTCATGACCGGCGGGCAGACGCACGTGCCGCTGACCATCCGCACGGCCACCGGCGCCGGCTTCGGCACCGGCGGCCAGCACGCCGACTACCTCGAAGCCTGGTTCGCCCATACCGCCGGCATGAAGGTGGTCGCGCCCTCCAACCCGGCCGATGCCTACGGCCTGCTGTTGTCGTGCATCTTCGACGACGACCCCTGCGTCTTCATCGAGAACCTGCCGCTGTACTTCGCCCCGGGCGAGGCGCCCGAGCGCGGCGTGCGCGTGCCGCTGGGGCAGGCCAAGGTCCTGCGCGAAGGCAGCGACGTGACGCTGATCAGCTACAGCCGCACGTTGCTCGAGGCCACGGCCGCCGCCGATGCGCTGGCGAAGGACGGCGTGTCGGTCGAGCTGATCGACCTGCGCACCATCGCCCCGCTGGACATGGCCACCCTCGCCGCCTCCGTCGGCAAGACGCGCCGGGCGGTCGTGGCCCATGAGGCGCAGGTCGACTTCGGCGTGGGCGGCGAGATCGCCACGAGGCTGCACCAGCAGCTGTTCGGCCGCCTGCTGGCCCCGGTGGGCCGAGTCGGCGCGGCGCGCTCCCCGGTGCCCTTTTCGAAGTCGCTCGAATCGGCCTTCCTCCCCACCCCGGCGCGCATCCAGGCAGCCGTGCTCGACACCCTGAAGTGACCACCATGGACATCCTGCTGCCCAAGCTCGGCTTTTCGGTCAACGAAGCCAACCTCGTCGAATGGATGGTGGCCGACGGCGCCAGCGTCGCCAAGGGCGACCCGCTGTACGCGCTGGAAAGCGAGAAGTCGGTGCAGGAGATCGAAGCGCCGGTGGCCGGCGTGCTGAAGATCCTCAGGAGCGCCGGCGAAGTCTACGAAGTCGGCACCGTGATCGGCACGATCGCCGAGGTGGCTTGATGGCTCTCGACGAGGTCCGCCCCACCGTGCCGCCGGCTCCTGCCTGGCCGGCCAGCCTGCCGCCGATGCCGGCCGTGGACCATGCCCGGTTCGGCCCGGTGGAGACCCTCGCACTGACGCGCACCCAGCAGCTCGTCGGGGCCTTCATGGCACGCAACTGGGCGCAGATCCCGCACGTCACCCATCACGACGAGGCCCCCATCGATGCGGCCGAGGCCTGGCGCAAGCGCGTCGCTGCCGAGCAGCAGATCAAGCTCACCCTCGTGCCGCTGCTCATCAAGGCCGTGGTGCACGCGCTGCGGGCGATGCCGCGCTTCAATGCCTCGCTCGATGCCGGCGGCGACAAGCTGGTGCTCAAGCGCTACTTCCACATCGGCGTGGCGGTGGAGGTGCCCGGCGGCCTGGTGGTGCCGGTGATCCGCGACTGCGACCGAAAGTCGCTCGCCGAACTGGCCGCCGAGCTGGCCGACAAGGCCGAGCGGGCCCGAGGCCGCGGTTTGCCGATGGTCGAGATGTCGGGCGGCTGCTTCACCATCAGCTCGCTGGGCGCCATCGGCGGCACGGGCTTCACGCCCATCATCAACGCACCCGAGGTCGCCATCCTCGGCGTCACCCGCACCGCCGAGCGGCTCTCGCTCGTCGACGGCCAGGTGCAAAGCCGCACCGTGCTGCCGCTCTCGCTGAGCTACGACCACCGCGTCATCAACGGCACCGACGCCGCGCGCTTTTGCCGCCTCGTCGCCGATGCCCTCGCCCAGCCGGCCACCTTGGTCGAGCCCCTGTCCACCAGCCTGCCCCTCGAGCTGCCATGACCACACCCAGCCAAGCTTCACCCGCCCGAATGTTCTCCCTCGACGGCCGCGTGGCCCTGGTCACCGGCGCCAGCTCGGGCTTCGGCGAACGCTTCGCCACCGTGCTCGCGGCCGCCGGCGCGAAGGTGGCCTGCGTGGCCCGCCGTGCCGATCGTGTCGAGGCGGTGGCCGAGGCCATCCGCGCCGCCGGCGGCGAGGCCATGCCCTGCGTGATGGATGTGACGGACCACGCCTCCATGCGCGCCGGCTTCGATGCCATCGAGGCCAGGTTCGGCACGGTCGACGTGCTCGTCAACAACGCCGGCCTCTCGGCCCCCGCGCCCTTTGCCGAGATGAGCAACCAGCAGTGGGATTCGGTGCTCGACGTGAACCTCTCGGCCCCGTTCTACGTGGCGCGCGAGATGAGTCGGCGCCTGATCGCCCGGGGCCGGCCCGGCTCGATCATCAACATCGCCTCCATCCTCGGCCACTTGGCCAAGGCAATGTTCGTCAACTACGGCACCACCAAGGGCGCCATGATCCACATGACGCAGTACATGGCGCTGGACCTGCTGCCGCACGGCATCCGCGTCAACGCGATCGCGCCGGGCTACTTCCCCACCGAGATGACCAACCCCTTCTTCGAGACCGACATGGGCAAGGCCGAGGTGGCGGCCCTGCCGCCCGGCCGGTTGGGGCGGCTGGAGGAGCTGGACGGCCCGCTGCTGCTGCTGGCCAGCGACGCCTCCTCCTACATGAACGGCACGGTGCTGACCGTAGACTATGGGCACTCCATTCGCCTGTCATGAGCCCGCCGGGCCGCCCGCCAGGGCGCTGCCTGACGTGCGCCGCATGAAGCCATTGCCCATGCCCACCATCGCCACCAAGAGAACCCGCCCCGCCCGCCGTCGCGACACCGCCGACGGCACCTGGCAAGCCGAGAAAAGCCTGCTCACCCAGACCCAGGTCGTCGAAGCCACCATGCAGTGCCTCATCAAGCTGGGCTATGCGCAGACCACCACCGACAAGATCGCCCAGCAGGCCGGCGTGTCGCGCGGCGCGATGACGCACCACTTCAAGTCGCGCGCCGCCGTCTTCACCGCCGCGGCGCAGTACATCACCGAGTTGCGCGCCAAGGAATACGACGAGACGCTCGGCAAGGTCAAGGTCCCCGCCGGCACGCTGCCCAGCTACGAAGACATGCGCGACACCATCGTGCACCTGCAGAAGTACTACGCCAAGCCCTCGTTCATCGCCCTGCACGAGCTGCAGCGCGGCGCCCGCGCCGACAAGACCTTGAGCGCCGCCATGGCCCCGCTCGAGCGCGCGCTCGACGCCAAGGTCTCATCCAGCATCCTCGAGCACTTCCCCTTCTGGGGCGAGGTGCAGGGCGCCGCCGAGGTGCTGCGCGACCTGATCTTCTCCACCCTGCAGGGTGTCGCGGTGGACCCGGTCGGCTACGTCAAGGGGGCCCGGCTGCAGCGCCTCATCGACCTGCTGGCCCAGACCACGCAGACCGAGTTCGAGCGCGCGTATGCCGAGGCCCACGGTGCCAAGGCGCTGCAGCGCGGCCTCGCGGCGCGGCAGGAGGCGGCATGAGCGGGAGCCTGCATCTGCCGGCCGGCGTGCTTTCTGCCCGGTTTGAAAACAAACAGACATTATCGTTTGTTGAGAGAACGACACCACCGCCCGTGCTGCTGGCCCCTCATCTGCTGCGCCTGCAGGACGGCGCCTGGTCGCTGATGGGCAGCCGCTGCGTGGCTTGCGGCGAGCTGTATTTCCCCCGGGCCCGGGGCTGCACGCGATGCAGCGGCACCGAGCTGGACGACACCGCGCTGGGGCACAGCGGACGGCTTTGGTCCTGGACCATCCAGGGCTTTCGCCCCAAGCCGCCGTATGACGGCAGCAGCGCAGACGGCGGCGAGGCCGGCTTCCAGCCCTATGGCGTCGGCTACGTCCAACTGGAAAGCGGCCTCAAGGTCGAGTCCCGCCTGACCGTGGCCGACCCGGCCCGGCTGCGCATCGGCATGCCGATGCGGCTCACGCTCGAGGCCTACCGCCACCTGCCGGGCGGCGAAGCCGTGCACACCTTCGCCTTCGAACCCGTCCCCGACAGCACCCCCTCATGACCGACGACGTCGCCATCATCGGCATCGGCCTGCACCCCTTCGGCCGCACCGACGCTCTGTCCGGCGTCGACCAGGGCGCCGTTGCCGTGCGCCAAGCCCTGGCCGACGCGGGCGTACCGTGGAGCGCGGTGGGCGTGGCCTATGGCGGCAGCCAGGACGCCGGCAACGCCGATGCGCTGTCCAACCTGCTGGGCCTGACCGGCGTGCCCTTCGTCAACGTGGCCAACGGCTGCGCGACGGGAGGCAGCGCCCTGGCCAGCGTGGTGGCGGCCATCCGCAGCGGGGTGGCCGAGATCGGCGTGGCGGTCGGCTTCGACAAGCACCCCCGCGGCGCCTTCAACGCCCAGCCCGCCGACTGGGGCCTGGAAGACTGGTACGGCCAGACCGGCCTGATGCTGACAACCCAGTTCTTCGCCTTGAAGACGCAGCGCTACCTGCACGAGCACGGCCTGCCCGAACGCGTGCTGTCCCTGGTGGCCGAGCGTGCCTTTCGCAACGGGGCGCTGAACCCGCACGCCTGGCGCCGGCAGGCGATCAGCGCCGACCAGATCGCCGCTTCCGTGCCGGTCAACCTGCCGCTGCGCAAGTACATGTTCTGCAGCCCGGCCGAAGGCGGTGCCGCGCTGGTGCTGTGCAGCGCGCGTTCGGCGCACAAGTACAGCCGCCACCCTGTGCTCGTGAAGGCCGCGTTGATGCGCACCCGCCACCACGGCTCGTTCGAGGTCTTCAGCCCCGGCCTGGCGGCGCTCGGCGTCCCGGCGCCCACGGTGACCGCCTCGGCCGCCGCCTACGAGCAGGCCGGCGTCGGCCCCGCCGACATCGACGTGATCCAGATCCAGGACACCGACAGTGGCTCGGAGTTGATCCACATGGCCGAGAACGGCTTTTGCGAGCACGGCGAACAGCTCGCGCTGCTCGAACGCGGCGAGACCGAGATCGGCGGCCGCCTGCCCATCAACACCGATGGCGGCTGCCTGGCCAATGGCGAGCCGGTCGGCGCCTCCGGCCTGCGCCAGGTCGTCGAGGTGTGCACCCAGCTGCGCGGCCAGGCCGGCGCGCGCCAGGTGCCGGGCCGGCCGCGCCTGGGCTACACGCACGTCTACGGCGCCCCCGGCGTGAGCGCCGTGACGATTCTTCAGACCTGACCCCACCCAGGCGAAACCGGATGAACCTGACCCCCAACAGGCCCCTGGCCTGGTCCCCCCGAGGGGGATCAGTCTCCTTGGGGCGGCCCTACGGAGACAAGCCATGAACAAGCCGATCGAACCGCAGATCTTCGTGCGCCCGCCGGAGACGGCCGGCAACCCCATGCGCTTCCAGGAGCTGCTGGCGCAGGAGACCGTCGAGGTGCCTGCCTTCCTGCAACCGGCGCCGCCGAAGTTCGGCAACGAGGACCTGGACGTCGCGCGCTACACGTCTCACGCCTTCCACCGCCTCGAGGCCGAGAAGCTCTGGCCCAAGGCCTGGCAGTTCGTCGTGCGCGAGGAAGAAGTCCCCCGCCCGGGCGACCACGTGGTCTACGACATCGTCGACCGCTCGGTGATCCTGATGCGCGGCGAAGACGGCACGATCCGCGGCTTCTACAACTCATGCCTGCACCGCGGCCGCACGCTGCGCAACCAGGGCGGCACGGCCGGCCAGCTGAAGTGCCCGTTCCACGGCTTCACCTGGGATCTCCAGGGCCGGTTCAAGAGCAAGCCCTGCGCCTGGGACTTCCCCCATCTGGACGACACCAAGCTCGACCTGCCGCAGGTGCGCGTCGAGAGCTGGGCCGGCTTCGTCTTCATCAACTTCGACCCTGAAGCGCCGACGCTGCTGGAGCACCTCGGCGTGCTGCCCGCGCATTTCGAGCGCTACCTGATGGACCGCTCCGTCTCGATCGCCCACGTGCAGCGGCGCATCGCCTGCAACTGGAAGGTGGCGCAGGAGGCCTTCTTCGAGGCCATGCACACCAAGGCCACCCACCCCGGCATCCTGACCTTCACCGGCGACGTGGACAGCCAGTACGACGTGTTCGGCGACCACATCGCCCGGGCCATCACGCCCATGGGCGTGGTCAGCCCCAACCTCGGCGGCGTCGACGAGACGACCACGCTGAACGACATCCTCGCCTTGTCCGGCCGCATGTCGGAGACCGACGGCTCGGGCCACGCCCTGCCCGAGGGCATGTCGGCACGAAAGTACGTCGGCGAGCTCAACCGGCAGGCCTATGCAGCGGCGGCGGGCGCGGACTTGTCGGACGCCACGCTGGCCGAGCTGGAAGACGCGATCCTCTACTCGGTGTTCCCCAACTTCCAGGTCTGGGCCGGCTACTTCGGCAACATCGTCTACCGCGTCATCCCCGACGGCGACGACCAGGACCATTGCCTGTTCGACGTCTACCTGCTGGGCCGGTACCCCGCCGGCAGCCCCTGCCCGCCGGCCGCACCGCTGAACCGCCTCGCCGACGACCAGCCCTTCACCGCCGCGCCCGAGATCGGGGCGCTGGGACCGGTGTTCGAAGAGGACATGCGCAACCTGCCTTTCATGATGAAGGGCATGCGGGCCAGCCAGCGCGGCCAAGTCAGCCTGGCGAGCTACCAGGAAAGCCGCATCCGGCACCACCACCTCACGCTGGACAAGTACCTCGGCCTGGGCGGGGCTGAGTGAACCACGGCAGCGCAACGCCATGAGCAAATCGACGCCCCTCGAACAAGCCCACGCCGGGGCGGCCCGGCTGCGCGAAGACATCCGGCGCTTCTGCGCCGAGACCCTGCCCGCCGAGCTGCGCCGCAAGGCCGGGCGCCACCAGGTGCTGGCCAAGGCCGATTACCTGCAGTGGCTGCGCCTGCTGCAGCGACAGGGCTGGCTGGTCGGCCACTGGCCGCGCGATTGCGGCGGCGCAGGCTGGTCGGCCCTGGAGCGCTTCGCCTTCGAGGACGAGCTGGCGCGCCAGGGCTGCCCCTGGGTGCTGCCCTTCGGCGTGAAGTACGTGGGGCCGGTGATCTACACCTACGGCACCGAGGCGCAGAAAGATCGATTCCTGCCGGCCATCGTCAGCAGCGAGGAGTTCTGGGCCCAGGGCTACTCCGAGCCCGGCGCCGGCTCCGACCTCGCTGCCCTGCGCACCGAGGCGCGGCGCGAAGGCGAGCACTACGTCGTGACCGGCCAGAAGGTGTGGACCACCTACGCGCAATGGGCCGACTGGATGTTCTGCCTGGTCAAGACCAGCCGCGGCCCGCGGCCGCAGGACGGCATCTCCTTCCTGCTCATCGACATGCGCAGCCCCGGCATCACCGTCAAGCCCATCCGCACCATGGATGGCTACCACCACGTGAACGAAGTCTGGCTCGACGAGGTGCGCGTGCCGGTGGCCAACCTCGTCGGCGAAGAAGGCGAGGGATGGAGCCACGCCAAGTTCCTGCTGCGCAACGAGCGCACCGCTGGTGCCATCGTGGGCATGGCCAGGCACGTCCTGCGGCGTCTAGAGCGGCTGGCCGCCGACACGCCGTCTCCCGAGGGCGGCCGGCTGATCGACGAACCCTCCATGCGCCAGCGCCTGGGCGAGTTCGAGCTGCGCTTCCTCGCCCTCGAAGCCGCCGCCTACCAGGCGATGGAGGCGGTGATGAACGGCGCGGAAAGCGGCGCCGAAGCGGCGCTCATCAAGGTCCGCGGCACCGAGCTGTACCAGGACATCGCCGAGGCCCTGGTCGATGCGCTGGGCCCGGCCGGCATCGCCTACGACACGGCCGCGCTGCACGACGCCGGCCTGCCGCCCCTGGGCCCGGACGACGCCGGCGGCATCGTCAAGGAGCACCTCTACAACCGCGCCGCCACCATCTTCGGCGGCTCCTCGGAGGTGCAGCGGAACATCCTGGCCAGGGCGGTGCTGGGCCTATGAGTGCGATCGCATCAATGACCACGGACCGAGACACCATCGAGATGCTGCGCGACAGCGTGGCGCGCTACGCGGCCGAGCATTACGGCTTCGCCCAGCGCGCGGCCTTCCTCGGCAGCACGAACGGCTTCAGCGCTCAAGCCTGGTCGCACTACGCCGGGTTCGGCTGGCTGGCGCTGCGCCTGCCCGAACACGAGGGTGGCATCGATGCCGACGCTGCGGCCATAGGCGCCGTGATGGAGCTCGTGGGCGAGCGGCTGCTGATGGAGCCGTGGCTCGCCAGCGCGGTGCTCGGCACCGGCCTCGTGCTTCGCAGCGCCAACGCCGCACAGCAGGCCCGCTTGCTCCCCGCCCTGGCCGAGGGCTCGCTGACGCTGGCCCATGCCTGCGAAGACGCGCCGGGCGGCGCCTGCGAGCTGCGCGGCCGGCGCCTCACCGGAGCCAAGGTCAACGTGCTGCACGGCGACGTGGCAGGAAGGCTGATCGTCAGCGCGCACGACGCCGATGCGGGCGGCGCTCCGGCGCTGTGCCTCGTCGCGCCCGACGCTGCCGGCGTTCAGCGCCGCGCCTATCGCCTGGTCGACGGCCGGGGTGCGGCCACGCTACTCTTCGACGATGCGCCGGTCGAGCGCCTGGAGGCGTCGGATGCCGCCGCCGCGATCGCGCACGCCCACGACGAAGCCGCGGTGGCGCTGTGCGCCGAAGGCCTGGGCGTGATCCGCAGACTGGTCGATGCCACCTGCGCCTACCTCAAGGTCCGCCAGCAGTTCGGCAAGCCGCTGGGCAGCAACCAGGCCCTGCAGCACCGCATGGTCGACCTGTTCCTGCTGCAGGAGGAGTCGCGCGCCCTGCTGCGCGCCGCGCAGCAGGCCATGGCCCTGCCGATGGCCGAGCGCGGCCGCCTCGTCAGCGGCGCACGGGCCTGGATCGCCGCGGCCGCCCGCCGGGTGGCCAACGAGGCCGTGCAGATGCACGGCGGCGTGGGCATCACCGAGGAGCTGGAGGTCAGCCACCACTTCCGCCGCGTGATGGTCATCAACGCCCTGTTCGGCGGGCGCGAGCCGCACTTGCGCCGCTTCACCGAACTGTCGCTGGCCTCGCCCGGGCTGGCCCTGGGTTCACCATGCTGATGAGCAGCCCACCCTGCACCGCGCCACGCTGGCCCAACCCGCAGACGGCCGCCGCCGTGGCGCGCTACCGCGACAGCGGGGCGTGGCTCGATCGCACGGTCGCCGAGCTGGCCGAGGCCATGGCCGAGCAGGAGCCTGGGCGCATCACGCACGTGTTCGAGGGCGAGGCCAGCCGTGTGGACGCGCTGCTGCGCGAGGCGTATGCCCTGGCCGGTGCGTTGCAGGCGCGCGGCCTCGTGGCCGGCGACGTGGTGGCCTTCCAGCTGCCGAACTGGCGCGAGGCCGTGGTGATCGATCTCGCGGCCGCGCTGCTGGGCCTGGTGGTCGCGCCCATCGTGCCGATCTACCGCGACGCCGAGGTGGCCTACATGCTGGCCGATGCGGGCGCCAAGGCCGTGTTCTTCACGGCCCAGCAGCGCGGCTTTGACCACGCCGCGATGATGCGGCGCCTCGCCCCCCAGCTGCCGGCCCTGCGCCTGGTCGCCTCGGTGCGCTCCCCCGACCCCCAGCTCGACGACAGCTATGAAGCCCTGGTGGGCGAGCAGCGCCGGCTGGCCGCGCGGCCGCGCGTCGATCCCGATGCCGTCAAGCTGCTGCTCTACACCTCGGGCACCACCGGCCGGCCCAAGGGGGTGCTGCACAGCCACAACACCACCCCCGTCACCCTGCGCCGGGCCTTCGCGCACTGGGGGCAGCGTCCGGGCGACACCGTGCTGATGGCCTCGCCCGTCACCCATGTCACCGGCTTCAGCTATGGCATCGAGCTGCCCTTCATCTGCGGCACGCGCACCGTCTTCATGGAGCGCTGGAATGCGGCCGAGGCGGTGCGGCTGATAGAGCGCGAGCAGGTCAGCGCCAGCATGGGTGCCACGCCCTTCCTGCAGGAGCTGCTGGACGAAGCCGGACGCCAGCGTACCGGCCTGCCCACGCTTCGGCTTTTCGCCTGCGGCGGCGCCGAGGTGCCGCCGGCCCTGATCCGCCGGGCTGCCGGCGTGTTGAGCAACGGCCGCGCGTTTCGCGTCTACGGCTCCAGCGAGGCGCCCCTGGTCACGCTGGGCTTCGTGGGCGAAGGCAGCCTGGACCTGGCGGCGCTCACCGACGGCGAGGTGGTGCACTACGAGGTCCGCATCAACAGCGACGACGGCGCCGCGCTGCCGCCGGACCGTGAAGGCGAGATCTGCGTGCGCGGCCCCGCCCTGGCCCTGGGCTACGCGGACCCTGCGCAATCGGCCGAGAGCTTCGATGACCAAGGCTTCTTCGCCACCGGCGACCTCGGCGTGCTGACGCCCGAGGGCGCGCTCATCGTCACCGGCCGCAAGAAGGACCTGATCAACCGCGGTGGCGAGAAGGTCAGCGCCAAGGAGATCGAGGACATCCTGCACCGCCACCCGGCCATCGCCGAGGCGGCGGTGGTGGCCATGCCGCACGAGCGCCTGGGCGAGACGGTCTGCGCCTATGCCGTGCTGCGGCCCGGTGCGGCCTTGAGCTTCGACCAGGTGCTGGCCTGCATGGCGGACGCGGGCGTGGCGAAGCAGAAGTACCCCGAGCGGCTGGTGCTCGTGCCGTCGCTGCCGCGCACCGCCTCCGGCAAGGTCCGCAAGGACCAGTTGCGTCTCGACATTCGCCAGCGGCTCGCCGCACCTGCGCCATGAGCGGAACGACCCTTCAGGTGCGCATCGCCCGCAAGACGATGGAGGCGGCCGACATCGCGCTGCTGGAGCTGGCGCCGCTCGCGGGCGATTCGCTGCCCCGCTTCGAAGCCGGCGCACACATCGACGTGGAACTGCCCCGCGGCCTGTTGCGCCAGTACTCGCTGTGCAACGACCCGGCCGAAACCCACCGCTACCTGATCGGCGTGCTGCGCGATCCGCGATCGCGCGGCGGCTCGGCGGCCGTGCACGACGAACTGGCCGAGGGCCAGGTCATCCGCATCGGCGCGCCCCGCAACCACTTTGCGCTGGTGCCGGCCCGGCGCACGCTGCTGCTGGCCGGCGGCATCGGCATCACGCCCCTGCTGTGCATGGCCGAGCGCCTGGCCGGCGCCGGCGCGGACTTCGCCCTGCACTACTGCACCCGCTCGGCCGCCCGCACGGCCTTCGTCCGGCGGATCCGGTCCGCGCCTTTTGCCGGCCAGGTTCACTTCCACCACGACGATGGACCCGCCGCGCAGCGACTGAACCTGCCGGCCGTGCTGGCCCCCGCCGACACCGGCACCCACGTCTACGTCTGCGGCCCCGGCGGCTTCATCGATGCCGTTTGCCGCAGCGCCCGCGAGCAAGGCTGGCCCGAGGCGCAGATCCACTTCGAGCGCTTCTCTGCGCCGGCCGCCGAAGGCAAGCTCGACCGGCCCTTCGAGCTGCACCTGGCGCGCAGTCGCCGCACGCTCACCGTGCCGGCCGGGCAGACCGTGGCGCAGGCGCTGCGCGCGCATGGCGTGCAGGTGCAGGTGTCTTGCGAGCAAGGCGTGTGCGGCACCTGCCTGACGCCTGTGCTCGAAGGCGAGCCGGAGCACCGCGACAGCTACCTCAGCGACGAAGAGAAGCGCTGCAACGACCAATTCACGCCCTGCTGCTCGCGCGCCCGCGGCGAGCGCCTGGTGCTGGATCTGTGAGACACGACCAGGAGCAGACATGAACCCCCAGACCGACACCCGTTCGCTGCCCCGCGAGGAGGCCGCCCGGCGCGAGGCGATGACCGAGAGACAAGCCTACGTCGACATCGTCAAGGCCGTGCTGGCCCACCTGGAGGCCGGCACCACCGACAGCGCGCCCGAGGTGCTGCGCGTGTCCACGGCGATCTACACCGACCCCGAGCTCTTCGAGCGCGAGAAAAAGACCATCTTCAGCGACAGCCCGCAGCTCGTGGGCTTCAGCAGCGAGTTGCCCGAGGCCGGCAGCTACAGCACCTTCGACGAGCTCGGCGTGCCAGTGCTGCTCACGCGCGACAAGGCGGGCCAGGTGCACGCCTTCCTCAACGCCTGCACCCACCGCGCCGCACGTCTCAAGGAAGGCAGCGGCAAGGCCGCGTCCATCACCTGCCCGTACCACGCCTGGGGCTTCGACCTGAAGGGCCAGCTGCGCAACGTCTACGAGGAAAAGAGCTTCGGCCCCATCGAGAAGCAGTTCTACGACCTGGTGCGGCTGCCGGTCGAAGAGAAGTACGGCCTGATCTTCGTCGGCCTGAAGCCCGGCCTGCGCTTCTCGATCGACGAGATCCTCGGCGACACCGCAGCCCTGTTCGCCGCCTGGAACCTGGGCCAGACGACGCTCGTCGGCACCCACGAGTGGAACCTGAAGTCCAACTGGAAGCTCGCGCTCGACACCTTCTGCGAGGGCTACCACTTCACGCCGCTGCACAAGGCCTCGCTGGGCGATGTGTCCATCGGCAATCTCTCGCTGGTGCACTTCTTCGGGCCCGACCGGCGCAACCACCGCGTCGCCTTCCCCAACCTGACCATCAAGCGGCTGAAGGAGGTGCCCGAGGCCGACTGGGGCGACGACCTCTTCAACGAGTTCCAGCTCGTGCACTTCATCTACCCCAACATCTCGCTGCTGGTGTCGCCCGCGGCGGTGGAGCTCTTCCAGCTCTACCCGGGCAAGGAGGTGGGCGAGCACCTGACCCGCTACCGCTGCTTCTGGCGCAGCACCCAGCCCGAAGCGGGCTGGGGTGTGAACAGCCCGCAGCAGCACTTCGAGTTCGTGCGCGAGATCGTCGACAAGGA
This sequence comes from Ideonella flava, assembly GCF_051857595.1. Taxonomy (NCBI): domain Bacteria; kingdom Pseudomonadati; phylum Pseudomonadota; class Betaproteobacteria; order Burkholderiales; family Sphaerotilaceae; genus Ideonella; species Ideonella flava. Next base: position 514,628 of record NZ_JBPZHD010000002.1, on the reverse strand, counting down.
GGACTACTGGGTCAGCGCCAACGTGATGAAGAGCCTGAACGGCAAGCTGCGCAGCTTCAACACCTTCGGGCGCAACGAGCCGGCGCTGCACAACATGCACAAGGCCTTCGCGCGCGGCGTCGGCCAGGCGCTGGAGCAGGCGCCGCTGGTGCGCGATGGGATGGCGTGAACCATCAGCAGGCGGCGCAGGTGCGTCCCATTCGACGCTGGCAGCCACCGTGCAGCCGCCGGCGATGCCGGGCGCCAGTACATCGACGCAGCGCGGCCGCTCGACGCCTTTAACCGCTTCGTCGCTCTGGCGACGCAGCCTGACAGCGGCCCCGGGCCCCGGGCCCCGGCGTCGTCGCGAGCGACTGCTCTCGCCGAGTATGACCGGCAGGAGTCGACCCTGAGCCGACCTTCAACGCGTGGAGTTCGCCGGCACAAAACAGTCGTTCACCAAACAGGCCGGTCTGGTATTCATCGACAGCCACCTGGAGAGCGCAGATCGCCTCCCCTTGTGTCGCGTCAGCGTGCACGTCGATGCCCCCGTCCTCGGAGATGGCCAACAACAAGGCTTGGTAGCCTGGCCAGCGATCACGCTTTCTCGCGCCTGATGCACCATGCCAGCAGTCGCGAGGCGCCGTAGCCACCGGCTACCATGCAGATGAACTGGAATACGAGAACAAAGACGGTATAGGGCTGCTCAAAGCGGGCCGGGCTCATCGCAACATAGCCAGCGAAGATGGTCGACGCCACTCCAGTCACCCAGCGCATGGGCCTTGGTGAGTCGAATGCCGGATATGACAGGGCTCCGAGGATGCCGCAGAAGACCAAGAGCGACAGCACCTTGGGTGAAGAGCAATAAAGCGGGTCGTCGTAGCCCTTGCAATCTGACCAGAGGCCGGTCGCCTCCAGGGTTTGCCTCACCAAGTCGATCGGCGCCGAGTCGAAGGACATTCCCGAGAGCAGGAGCGAGAACCAAAGCAACACCCAGGCAACCAGCATGATGATGTTGCGGTAGGTGCGCATGCCAGGCTCCTCATGGCCCGATCACCTTGTGCGTGAGCGCGAAGAATTGGGACAACGCGCTTATGTAGACCGCCAGGCACACCGCTGCGACTCCGATAAAACCGGCAGCAGCCCGGCGGCTGCGCGGCCAGAGAATAACCAGCGGAAAACTCAAGCTTAAGCCGACAACAAGGAGACGGAAGTGTGTCGAGATCGGGATGAAGGATTCCCGGAACCAGGCCCCAAAATTCGAGCTCGAGCGAAAGAGCTCCTGGCCGTCGGGCGCCAAGCTTGAACGCAAGGCGTCCTCATAGACCTTGAGCTCTCCGATTGCGTAGAACACGATCGCCTGTTTCATGAGGTCACGGGTGGCGATGATCGCGAGCACGACGAACATCGTGCTGAAGCCCAGGCACAGAATGAAGGGCGACGTCGAGGTGTCCTTGGTCGATGTCAGTCGGTCGGTTATGGGCTTCCAGGCCAACATGGCGCCGAAGACGGAAAGCGTGGCGAAGTCCGTGAACGAGCCGTTAACGACGGCGTCGATTCCGCCTTGAAGGCGCTCGTATTCCTTGTAGACGACGTCCTTGATCAGGTCGGCTTTATCTGACACCGAGGCTCCCTTGTCGAGGTGCGCCTCAGATGCTACACGGCCGAGCGTTCTACCGGCAACGCGCCGGGGACTTCTCAGCGCAGCCAACGGTGCGAGAAGTGCTACTTCACTGCGCCGAAGCGTTGCTCGCCCGCAAAAGGGGCCGCACCTCATGGCGAGGTTCATACAGATGTCTTCGACAACGTCAAACGCTTCCACTCAACGCTACTTGACGCTGAATCGGATGGCACGGAAGCAGCCAGTCACCGGCGACTGTTCATGGCCGGGTCCGTAACTTTGCGGCGCTGCCCTGAAGCTGCCCTTGAGGACCGCCGACGGCGTGCGGACCGAGGCGCCACCGAGTCAGGCCGAGTTCAGATCTCTGTTTGCTCGGAGATCTCCAGAGCGTCGTCGACTTCGATGCCAAGGTAGCGGACGGTCGAACCGAACCTATGGCCTTCAGTCATAGGTTGGACCATTCTCCGGCGCGCGGACTGTTCGTGCAGACCGAGGTCGGACCTCTCGTGCGATTTGCGGTGGCGCTGGAAGGCATGGCCGGGGCATAACGGCCGAAGCGGTTGGCATTCCGCTCCCGGGCCTCGACGCCTGCCTTCGAGCATCGACACCTCAAGTCGTCCAATGCGGTTGTCGCGCGCCTCGCTTCCGCTTCCGTACGAGCGATAGCGCCTGGGCCAGCTGCCTGTGCCGGCGGCATCGCCATTCAAGTCACCAAGCCGGTCGAGATCGAACAGCTCGCCGCAGAGCAGACGAGGCTGCAGGGCGCTGCAGCGGGCGTTGGTGGCTGGTTGAGGTCCTGGCGAATGACGGCCACGCGAGGGCAGCAACTGCGCGCCGGTTCGTCCGGCGGCTCATCTGACGGCTTGAGGCGGCGTTACCCGGCGCGATCAGCCAGGAGCCGCGGGGTGCAGCACCCGCTGCAGCATCGGCCCAAGCTCTTCGGCGAGGTCCTGCTTTTGCAGCAGCGCCGGCACGCCGGCCAGCGCGGCTTCGCGCTCGAGTTGCGGGGTGATGTTGCCCGAGGCGATGACGACCGGGAGGCCAGGGCGGATACGGCCCAGCGCGCGCGCCACCTCAAGCCCCGAGATGACGGGCATGTTGAAGTCGGTCACCACCACATCGATCGCGGCCGGATCGCTGCCCACCAGCTCCAGCGCCTGCTGCGCGTCGTTGCAGGTGCACACGCGGTAGCCGAGCCGGCGCAGCATCGCCTCGACCATCATCACGATCACGTCGTCGTCGTCCACGTACAAGATGCGTTCGCCTTGCGCGTGGGCGGCTTCGCGCAGCGCGGTCGGTTCGCCGGCGGCGGCGGGCGTCTCGCACGCGGGAAGGTACACATGGAAGGTGCTGCCCGCCCCGGGGCTGCTGTCGACGAGGATGCAGCCTCCGTGCTCGGCGACGATGCCGCGCGTCACCGACAGGCCCAGCCCGGTGCCGGACCCGGGGGCCTTGGTGGTGAAGAAGGGCTCGAAGATGCGCGCGCGGGTCGTTTCGTCCATGCCCATGCCATCGTCGCGCACCCAGAGATGGGCGTGTCCTTCCGACGCCTGGCATCCCAGCCGCTGCGCATGCGCCGCGTCGAGCAGTACCGGTTCGATCCCCACCTCGATGCGCCCCGTGCGATCGGGCAGGGCCTGCCAGGCGTTGGTGACGAGGTTCATCACCACCTGGGCAACCTGCGTGGGGTCGACGACGGCGTGCACCGGCTGCGGGTGAAGCACCAGGGCGAGCTGCGCACTGGAGGGCAGGGTCGTGCGCAACATGTCCACGGCATCGCGCGCCAGCGGCCCCAGGGCCGTTTGCACCAGCCGCTTGGGCTGGCGACGCGCGAATGCCAGGATCTGCTGCACCAGCTTGCGACCGCGCAAGCCCGACTTCTCGATCTGTTGCAGGCGGGCGCATGCCGGATGCGCGGGGTCCAGGTCTTCCAGGGCCAGCGAAACATTGCCCAGGATTCCGGCGAGCACGTTGTTGAAGTCGTGCGCGATGCCACCGGCCAGCGTGCCGATGGCCTCCATCTTCTGCGATTCGCGCAGCAGATCCTCGGCCTGCTTGCGGCGCGTGACGTCGCGGCTCACGCTCAGCACACAGGGCCGCCCGCCGTAGGGCACCAGCGTGCCCCAGGCCTCGAGCCAATGCCACCGGCCATCGAGGTGCTGATAGCGAAAGGTGGTGTAGCGCGGCGTGCCGTGCACCACTTCCTCCCAGGCGCGCCGGCCCATCGCCTGGTCCTCCGGGTGGAAGCGCTCGAACAGCAGTTCCATCGACTCCGCAGGCGAGCGGCCCATCAGGCGCGCGAACGACGGGCTGCCGTAGATGGGCGTGCCGTCGATCTCGCGCAGCGTGATCAGGTCGTTGGAGTTCTCGGCCAGCAGCCGGTGCAGTTCTTCGCTGGTGCGCAGGGCTTCGACCGTGCCTCGCGCCTCGGTGACGTCCCGCACGACGCCCAGCAGCGCGAGCAGCCGCCCCGCGGCGTCACACATCGGCGCAGCGTGGAGCTCCAGCCAGCGTGCGGGGCCGCCAGGGGCGCCGAGTTCGAACTGCAGCGCACCCGTGTCACCGTTGAACACGCGGTGGATCAGGTGTCGCAGCGCATTTCGATGGGGCTGCGTCAGGCCAGGAAGCAGGTTGTGGCCCACGCCGGTGGGGGCCTGCAGCGCATTGGCCAGCACCGCCAGCGAAGCGCGGTTGAGCGCTAGCACCACACCGTCACGATCGAGCAGCACCACCCCCTGCGGCAGGTTCTCGTAGATCAAACGGTAAGCCTGGTTCGGATCCATGGTGCACGACCGATCGTGGCATTTCAGTCGACCCTGACGCAGGCTGGCGCTGCTGTAGGAGGAGGCGGGCAACCGGCGTGCCCACTTCGGGGCCTGGGCGGGCGCTTGGCCGGCCATTGCACTGCATCTGCGAAGCGCTTTCAGCCGCGCCGCAAAGCCCGCGATGCAAAGCGATCGATGTCAGCGCCCTGCGCGACCAAACGCTTTCGCGTCAGCTGGCCGTGCAGGCGACGGCCTCGATCGTGCGCGATCCGGTGCGCGCGTTGCTGCTGGCGGCGCAATCGCACGCGGTTGCGCGCACCCCGTTGGTCGTGGTTGGCCAAGGGGGGCGAGAAGATGTTGGCGCCGCAGGAGGTGGTGCAAGGATGCCGGTGATGAGCGCGCAGGGTTGGGGTGCCAAGCGCATCAGCCGGGAGCTGGGATGCAGCCGCAACTCGTCGAGCAGGACGAGGATGCGGATAGGGTGGCGCCAGGGGCGATCAACTGCGATGCCGCGATGATGGCTGCCTTGACGATCAGGTCCTCCGGGATGGTCTCGTAGGTCTGGCCGTGGAGTTCCATCGTGCGGCAAGGTAGGTCGCCGCAGACCTCGCAGCACGGGCTGGTGCCCGCCTGCGCGCCCAGCCATTCCTCCATGGGCTTGCCACCGATCCAGATGCGGTTGGACTCGGCCGGCGCCGCGCGAAAGGTGGCGTCGTCTATGGCTCGAGTTTCCAGCACGGGGTAAATGCCCAGCGGCTGCAGTGCAGATTCGAGCTTGGACACGGCGGCCGCGACGTTGCGCTCGGTCGAGCCGCAGCGCGGACAGGTCTCGCCTTGGTCAACGAGTCGCTTCCAGAGAATGGGCAGGGGCTTCATGCGCACTCCTCGTTCGTCGTGGTTCAGATCGCCTCGATCACGAACGGGATTTCAAAGCATCGAATACGAAGGACCGAAACAGGATACGACCACGTCTGCCGCAGCGACTGACCTTGATCAAGTGTGCGCTGCATGGCACGGTGCGAGGCCGCGGGGGCGCGATACGAGGCGGCCGAGTTCGCTTTCCCCGCCACTGATGCGCGGATGGAGCATCTGGATTGCGCTGAAGGGAGTCACGCGGCTCGCTACAGCGAGTAGCGCGGAAGGCTGATCGTGAATACGCAACCGATGCCCGGCACGTCGCGCGCCGTCAGACTCCCGCGGTCGGCTTCGACGGTTCGCCTGGCGATAGAAAGGCCGAGCCCCAACCCACTTCTGTCGACATTGCCCTGCGTAAAGGGCTTGAACATCTTCTCGGCGAATCCCGGGGGAAGTCCGCCGCAGTGGTCCTTGACGTCGATCAAAACGCGGTCTCCTTCGCCGTAGGCGTGCAACGTGACCTCTGTATGGGGGTGAGTGAACTTGAACGCGTTCTGAAGCAGATTCACCAGAGCCGCCAATAGATGGTCTCGATTTCCCGCGATTCCTATGCTGCTGTCCACTTCAGGCACCGCGAAGGCGCAGCCTTTCGCAGTAGCGCCCAGCGACGCGATGCTCCTCGCGTCCGCGATGAACTCAGCAAGCGAGAACGCATGGGTTTGGTCTGTCGCGCCGGCCTTGGCCCGCACTTCCCCTAGTGAGCGTTCGAGTAGACCTGACAGCGAAACCAGGCTGCGCTTGACCAGCGCTCCCGTGGAGCCACCAATGGGCACCGCTCCTGACTCCAGGGCAGCGAACCCCATCATCGCCGGTTGCAGGAAATTCCTGAGCTCGTGAACCAGGACCCCCAGACGCTCGTTTTCATCGGCCGAATGCCGAAGCGAAGCAGTGGTGTCGCGCTGGGCACTGAACTCGGTCACCGCGTCGGCGATTGCATTGTCGAGGCACCGGTTGAGCGTTCGGAATTGATCGACGGAGAACGGGGCGTCGCGCTCCACGGCCAGGTCCGTGATGGCTTGACAGAGATCCCCATAGTCATGAACGACCTGGTCCACGGTGTAGCCGAGCTTCATGAGCTCCTTGCCATGCGCGGTCGCGCTCACGCCGATTTCGGACAACGCGATCTTGTCTCCGCCTGCTGGTCCGGAAATCCGCTCGCCTCCTGCGATGTCGCCCTCTTCCTCTGCCTCAAGCGTGCTCGTCAGTTGCTGCAGGAACAACGGGATGCCGTTGGCCAACTGTTCAGCCGTGGCGGCCCGCTTGGGTCGCTGCGCCACCTTTGCCTTGCACCGAGCTATGAGCTCGTCGCGGTTGTTCGCCAGAAAACTGTGCATTCAGGGCACCCTTGTCAAAGGCTCGCCGCCCGGTGCGAGAAGAGCGTTCGCAGGCTGTTCCAGCCACGGCGCAGCGGCCGTGAACAACACCGCCGCAGTATCCTCCTCCACGACATTCGCAGAATGTGCTCTACCGTACAGAGCAGGGGTTTTGAGTGCCAGTCGGCATGATGGTTGCCCGGGGACTTCATAACGCAACCTACTTTGCTCGCCCCGTGCGAGTCCCAATGGCCGAAAATGTCACGACGCACCGGGCAGCTCCTCAGCTACGAGTGCTTGTTGTTGACGACAACGTGGATGGTGCCGAAGCACTGTGCGCGCTCTTGGCAGCGATGGGATGCGCGACGGCCATCGCATTTGACGGTGCGCAGGGGCTGACCACCGCGGCTGGGTTCGATCCCCATGTGGCGTTGATCGACCTCGAGATGCCGGACATGAACGGCTGCGATATGGCGCGACATTTCCGAGCGGGCCAGGTGCGCAGTTCCGCAAGGCTTGTCTGTCTGACCGGTCGAGGTCAGCCGGAAGACAGTCGGCTTTGCATCGAAGCGGGGTTCGACGACTTCTTCACCAAGCCGATGCTGCCGGAGACACTTGCTGAACTTGTGTCTGTGGCGAACGCAGCACTTGGGCGCCGATAGACGGCTGGCCTCCTACGGGGGCCCGCAGATGCCCGGGATGCACCGCAGAGCAGCACCAGGAAGATCCGCCCTACCCCTGCGCGGCCGTCTGCGTTGCCAGCGATGCGCGCCCAATGGTTCCCATTGAAGTCGCCTCTGTTGACCCTCGTCAGTGATGGGGTCGACGGACCACCGGCCCCACCGTCGGCGCTGCGGCTGCACCTCAGATGCGCAGCAGCCGCACCTGAGCGGAGTGGGGCGGATTGGGCCTGATCTCGACCGCCCGCCGATCGGTCACCCAATACCGGTCGTCGCCGAGGAGTTCGAGCGACAGGCCGCCTTCCGCCCGCAGCTTGGCCTGGACGGTGTCGGCACGAAGATCAAGCGACGGGATCCACGTTCCCGGATTGAACAGCGTGCCCTGCAACTCGCCGTCGACGACATCGTGGGTGTGCCCGAAGACGACGTGGGTCACGCCGGCCTCGCTCATGCGGTCCCGTGCGGCGCGGTGCTCGCGATCGTCGCGGAACAAGCCCAGCGTCGCGCCGGGGCCGCCGGGCAGTTGGCCGGCGACCCCCAGCGGCGCACTCGGACCGGCCAGGATCGCGCGTTCATCCGGGCTGAGGGTAGCCGCGGCGGTGATGATCTCGGCCTCGAACTCGGCATCTTCGCGCCGGCGCGTCTCGAGCATCGTCTGCCATTCGCGATCGTCGATGCCGTCGACGACCTTGTCGACGGTGCTCTCGTCGCCGAGCAATGCGGAAGACAACCCGCTCCACGGCACGCCTCGCCGCTTGAGGAACAGCACCAGCCGGACGAGTTCGCGCCCACCGATCCAGCGCTGGCGCAGGCCGTGAAACGCGACCGTCGCCGTGGGTTTCGCGTTGTCGGCGAACGGGAACTCGCGCTCGAGCCCGTTGTAGAACTCCAGCATGAAGTCGGTGCCCCAGACCCGCTCGAGATACTCGACCTCCTGCTGGCCGGGCGCCGCCCACCGGTGCTTCCAGACCTCGGGGGCCTCGAGCGCGTTCTCGGGCGTGAACTCGTGGCCATGCTCGATGTGAACGCCATGCCAACGCGACGAGCGCAGCTCGAAACGTACCCGGCCGCCGCCGAGCCGCTGTGACAGGCGCCGCTGCACCGCCGGCCAGCCCAGGTCGAGGTCGTGGTTGCCGATGTGGATCACGAGCTCGCCGGTCTGGGCGAAGCGCGCCAGCGCGTCGAAGCAGGCGCCATGGGCCCGGCAGGCGTGTTCGAGCTTCTCGAGCGACGCGCTTTCGGGCCACAGCAGGTGGCGCGGCGCGGGCACGTCGTAAGGCGGAATCTGCGCGAAGTCGATGAAGTCGCCGTTGATGAACAGGGTCGCGTCCGGCCCGCGCACCCCGTCGACGAAGCGGACGAAAGCCTCGTCCTGGAAGAAGTCCTCGAGCTTCGGGTCGGCGTCGCCGCCGCCGATGTGCAGGTCGCTGATGACGTAGCCGATCATGGTGTTGTCTCCTCGGTGACGACGATGTCGCTGCGGCCGTAGATCGCGTAGATGAGCGCGAAGGGGTTGCCGGCGGCCATGAACTCGTCGCTGGTCGCGGCGAGGGCCTGGCCCACGCTGGCACCGGGCGCCAGCAGGAACCGGCGCAGGAAGCGCCGCGAGAACTCGTCGGCGAACACGGTCGGCACCTTCCAGTCGCTGCCGATCAGGCCACGGGCGTCGTACCCGCGGATGAACTGCGTCAAGAAGGGGCTTTGAAACTCGCGATCACCCTCGGCAGTCGAGCATGCATTCAGGAAGACGAGCGGCTGGCCGGCGAGCGGCGCGTCGCGCTTGTCGGCGAGCCAGTTGATGTCGATGCGCAGTCGTTCGTCGGCGTCGAGATCGAGCCAGGTGCCGGCGTCCGAGGCTTCGCGCGACTGGAAGTACCGCTCGTCCATGGTGTGGGCCGAGTTGGCGTGGCAGAAGAAGTAGACGAGTCGGCTCTCGCCCCGGTCGGCCACGAGCCAGCGCTGGAAATCGTCGCGCGTCGTCACCAAGGGCCGGCTTGCCAGCGCACCTTGTGCAAGCTGCTCGAAGAACTCGACCTGACGGGCGGCCGCGACCACGCGCTGTTGATCGTCCAGGTGGCCGTTCACGCAGGCGACGAGCTGTGCGCCGGGCTCGTCGGTGCTGCACAGCGAACGACCCGGCACCTTGCCGAGCACGGCCGGCGCGATGCGCTCGATCAGGAAGCGCTGGCCCCAAAAGCCGGCCGTGTCGACCGGCCCGTCGTCGGGCAGCGGCCGGTCGTAGACGAGCCCCCACGGCAGCGGCAGCCGCTCGGCCGAGATCGTCATCAGCGGGCGCTGGCCCGCATCGCCATGGACCTGCGCGATGCTGTCGGCCACGCGCCGCAGGTCCTCGATCCCTCGCGTGGTTGGCCGCCCGAACAGCGCGCGGTGAATCTCGACGCCGATCCGCGCGAACGCACGCAGCGCATCGGGCACTGCAGTGCTCAGCTCGCCGCCTTCGGCGCGGCCGTACTGATCCGACAGCGCTACCAGCCGCCGACGCCACTCGATCGTCTTGTGGGCCAGGTCGGCGCGGTTGATGGCCGGCTTCGCCGGGGCCAGCGCGCGGCGGCCGTCGACCGTGAGCTCGATGGGATATTCCTGGTCGTAGCTGCCGAATTCCAGAGCGATGCGGGGGGCCGGCAAGGTGATCAGGTTGCGACCGTCGATCGCCGTCGCGACGGCCGGCGCGTCCGCGGGCGTCGCGGCCGGTGCTGCAGCCCCGAACGTCGCCGATGCCGTCGCCATCGCTGTCGCCGCAGGCGCCGCCAGCTCCGCCGTCAACGCCATGTCCTGGCGCAGCGTCGGGCGGCCGTTCAAGTAGAGCGTCACGTGCAGCGCCACCCTCCCGGGGGCATCCGCCTGCATCAGGAACACGAACGCCGCCGGCGTGTCGGCCTGGAAGCGCAGTTCCGGGCTCACGATGGAGCTTGCGAGCGCGTCCGCGCCGCCCTTGGGTCGTACTTGCGCGCCCTCGATCGTCACCTTGAACCGGATCACCGCGTTCGCGAGCATCTCGGGCGAGATGCCGATCGAGGCCAGCTCGCCCGGGTCGCCCGCGATGCCGATCGACGTCCTCAGTTCGACCGCCCGTGCGACAGCGAACGTGCGCGTTCGAGCCGTCTCGACAGGCTCGACGATCGACGTCACCCACGGCACCGTCATGTCCTCAGCCCAGCCCAGGGGCTCGTCGAGCTGTGCCAGCCCCAGCTGCGGAGGCCCGCTGCCCAGGTTGGACTTGACCGTACGGATCTCGTCGAGCAGGACCGCGACGGGGGTCATGCGCCCGAATGAGAGGGCCTGGACCTGCGAGACATCCACGCCCGCTTCGGCCGGGCCCCTCCCGCGCGAAGTCGAAGGGCCGCGCCGGATCACGATCGAGGGCGCGGAGATGGAGCCGCGCACGACGAAGTAACGATGGTCCGCGCGGTAGATCGGCTGGACCTTCTCGAGCAGCTCGGACAGACGGGCTTCGAGGTCCTCCTCGTCGATCGTCTCGGCTTCGCTGTCGGGCAGTTCGAGCGTGAAGAGACAGGGGCTGTCGGCCCCGCCGGCGGGCCGGTCGAGCCCGAGCATCCGATGGCAGGCGCCAACGGAGGCGTGCACCGGCACCGCGTTCACCCCTCCCGAGTTCGCCACCTTCATCGCCAGGCGGCCGACGACTGACGACTTGCCGTTGCCGTCGACGGCGAATACCGTGCCGGGCATCGCCCGCTGCGCGACCGAGGGCGCGAGCCGCCAGGCTGGCTCGCCGGTGCTGGCGTCGGTGCGCGCGCCCTTCTTGATCTCGAACATGCGTCAGGCTCCCATGCCGCGCAGGCGGTTCAGCTCGCCCGCCAGCGACTCGAACTGCATCATGAACAGCTGGGGCGTGCCTCGTTCCTTGTCCTTCTCGAGCATCCAGGCGGTTGATGCGCCCGTCGAGGCGAGCTTGACCGCGGTGTCCATCAGCAGGCGGCAGAGGTACCAGCGTTGCGTGACCTCGGCGCGCAGGCGCTCGTCGGCGGGCTCGATCGCACACTGCTTCAGCACACGCCCCATCGCCACCGCGGCGCGCAGCAGCGTGAACCGATGCTCGTGGCCGAATACCGACGAGGCACGCACGTAGTTCTGGCGGTCGCTCATCATGTCGAGGATCAGCGACCCGACGTTCGCCCGCTCGGGTTCCGGGCTCAGCTGCTCGAGCAGCCCCAGGAAATCACGGAACCACGAGAGGACCCCGACCGCGAACAGCGCCCGCACCGCGAGGACCGGCGCCGGGACGGCCGTCTCGCTCCACGGCCCGGCGGCGTTCAGCACCTGCACCAGGACCTCGATCCCGCAGTCATCGGCCCGGTTCTCGGCCAGGAACCAGGCATCGTGGTTGACCGCGTGGTGGGGCGGCAACGTCGCCAGGACCGCGTCTGCCGCCGCCCGGACCTCGCTGCCGCGCGTGAACGCCAGGTCGAAGCCGGGCAAGTCGAAACCGAAGCTGTGCAGTTCGTCGACATGGCGGCAGTACTTGGCGGTCGCCGCTGCCAGCTGGGTCTCGAGCGGGGCGCCCTCGGGCAGCGTGATGGTGAACGTACGGCGGTCGCCGCGGTCGCGCAGGTGCCCGACCTCATGGCCGAGAAAGAACACGAGGGCGAGGGCCAGTTCGTCACGCCGGCACTGTTCGCCCTCGTTTCGGGTCGAAAGCGTCCGCAGCGCGGCCAGGTACTCGCGCGGGTGGGCGCGCACGCGCCTCACGAAGGCGAACATCTCCGACTCGTGGCGCAGGAACGGTGTGGCGAAGACCGAGCCGGACAGGCCGAATGCGCGGATCGCGATCTCGGCATCGCGCAGGAAGTTCTCGTTGACGACGATCCCGTGCTCGGGGACCACAGCCATGCAGTTCGAGGTGAAGTACGCGTCGCGCGTCGCGACCGGCGCGCGCTCGAAGTCGACGATCGCGACGCGTAGCGCTTCGAGGCCTTGGACCACGGACGACGACTGCAGCAGCGTCGCTGCCCGCTCCCCGACGGCCAGCAGCACCGGGTCGGTGGTCTCGAACGCCGCGAGGTCCTCGAACCGGTTCATGCGCCACCTCCCCAGAGCTGCGGCAGTTGCATCCGCTTCCACGCAGCGGCGTCGAGGTCCGGGTGCGCCGCCAGGTGTCGACGGACCAGGTTCTCGAGCGCCTCGGCCGCCTGGGCGCGAAGGTGCTCGCCGTTCTCGGCATCGCGCAGCGACTCGAACAGCGGCCGGGCCACGGAGATCGCCTCTTCGGCTGGCCGGTCGAGGCGATCGGCGAGCATGGTGAGCAACGCCCGCGTGACCGCCTCGGTGTGCGGGAAGTCGGCGTGCTCGAGGTGGCGCAGGCTCGCCGAAGCCAGCCCTTGCGCGCGGGCGAGGTCATCCAGCCGAAGCGCGCAGATTGCCAGGTTGGTCGACGCGGATGCCGCGTTGGCGTGGTGCTCGTGTTTTTCAGCGAGCGTCAACGCTCGCTGGTTCCAATGGACCGCCTCGTCGAGCTCCAGGAGCTGGGTGAAGATGCTGCCGACGTCGAGCATCACCGACTCGGCCGAGCCATGGTCCTGCGCGGCTTCGAACTCGCCGGCGACTGCGATCAGGGCGATCAGGCCGAGATCCTCGAATCCGGCCCTCATGCACAGTCGGCCCAGGCTGGCAAGCTCGTGGCGCCGCGGCGCGCCAGGCGGCTCCTGCAGGGCGACCTGGATCGCGTCGAACAGACCCTGGCCCGCCGCAGACCGCCGGTCGCGGCGCATGGCCTGAACGGCGTCGTCAACCAATGTCCCGACGTTCCTCTCGAACCCGCCGGTCAATTCGTCACCACGCTGGCGTCGACTCATGCGAACCACCCTGCCATGCCTGCCGGAGGAAGCCCGAAGGACGGTCTGATTGTGAGCAGGCGGCCGCAAGGCTCGAGTTGATCGCGCTCAAGGGATGAAGGATGTTCGGCGACACGTCGCGAAGGCGGCGAGCAGCTGGTCAGCCGACAGGTGCGGGCCGACCCTGCAGAGACATCCGCTGCCCTGATCTCGCTGTCCCCAAGCAGTTGCGGGTCAGTCCGGATCGACGAGAACGCCTGCTTCGGCCGCGCCTGAGGCCGCCCAAGCATCGGCGGCGCCGGCGAGCAGGAGCAGGCCAGCGCGGACGGCTAGGGCTGACCGTACAACTGCGCCAGCAGCCGCTCGAAGGCCGCCTGCCGCTGCGGCGAGGTGGCCTGCAGCACCCCCTGCTCCTGCAGCACCTGGATCAGCTTCTTCGGCGCGACTTGCTTGTCACCGACGATCTCGACATGCCCGGCCGCGACCTCGATCCGGGTGACACGCGGGTCGGCGTCAGGCGCCGGGCTGCGCTGTTCGGCGAGCGAGAAGATCTCGTCGCTGTCGACGCAGCGTTCATCCGCAAGGGCCCGGCAGCTGCCGCGCTCGTCGGTGTCGATCTTCAGGTGCCGGCTGACGCGGCCGGACAACGCACCCGGCTCGAGGATGAAGGGCGACGAGAAGGTGATGTCGGCCCATTTCGGCCCGGTTGCAATCAGGCAGCTCAGCGGCACAAGGCCCAGCGACAAGGGGTAGAGCCAGCGCCGGCCGCAGGTGCGCGCCGCTTCGATGCCCGAGAACGGGCCCGACACCGTGACCAGGCGCAGGTCGACCGGCGCGCCGGGCAGCGGCGCCGGCAGCGTGTCGGTCAGCGCCCGGCGGGCCACCAGTGCACCCTGGCTGTGGCCGATCACGTCGATCCGCGGCACGTGCGACTGGTCGGCCAGCGCCTGCAGCGCACGCCGCAGTTCCGCGGCGGTGTCGGCGAGCCGCGCTCGGTCGTCGTAGGTGAAGCAGGCCGACTGCTGGCCGTGGAAGGCCAGCACCTGCGCCAGCGCACGGAACTGCCCCGACGAGCCATAGCAGCCGTGCACCAGCACCGTCACCTGCTGGTGCGAATCCAGGTGCAATCGCCGATCCGGGTTGTCGGTGCAAGGCCCGAGCCCGGCGATGGCCAGCGTGGTGTCGGGCGGCGGCAGCCGGCCGGGTTCGAGGTCGGCGGCGACGCGGTCGTCGCGCGTCGCGCAACCGCCGAGCAGGCACAGCAGGGTCAGCAAGGGCGCGATGCGCATCCGGGGTGGCCTCCAGTCCAGGTGGCGGGAGCCGATCGGTCGGCCCGGCGCCGCCGCCGCAGCGTTCGATTCTGGCTGAAGACCCCACCGCGCGGCCGCGCCTGATGTGGCCCCTCTCGAGCGAGCGCTACGCCTGCCAGACGCCGTAGCCGGCTTCCCGCAGGCCGATGGCCAGTTCGACCTCCATGTCGCGCGCAGCCTGGTAAGGCATCGGGTTGTAGACCTCATAGAGCTCCGGCATCAGCCGAAGACCGTACTCGAACACGAAACGATTCGACTGGATGCCGGCCTTGTGCCGGTCGAAGCGAAGGTCGGGGTCGAGCCCGGTCATGCCGACATAGACCAGCGGCTTGCCGATGATGTGGTCAGGGTTGGCCCTGCGGAATGCGGGCAGGTTCCACACGCGATCCGACAGCTCCACGACGTAGACGTGGTGGTGGTGTCGGGCAGTCCTGGGTTTGGCCATCGCGCCCTGCATTTTCCGGGGCAAATCGGATCACGCCACGAAGGGCACGGCGAAGACAGGGCCGGGTGGGGCCGCGATGGCCATGAGCGCACACTACGGCCTCAACAGCTCCGAAAGCCATCAAGTGTCCAACTCCATCGCAGCGCACAAGCACCGGACGCGCCTCCACGTCCTGCGGGATCGCCTCAAGCGGGCCATGCGGGACGAAAAGCGCGGCCTGCCCGGTGCCAAGGAGCGGGTCGCGGCCCACCGCGAGAAGCGGGCCGCATACCGCGCCAGCCATCCGTAGCCGGAACGTCGGCTGCCCGGAGGCGGCCCTCTACAGGCCGCCTCCCTCCATCGTGATCCGGGTGGCGCTGACGTTGCCCTGCACGTGCGCCAGCAGCGTCTTGCCGCTGGCGTCGTACTGGTCGATCGTGAACACGCCGGCGTAGCGCCGCCCACCGTCGCTGACGGTGACCTCCTCCTTGATGTTGGCCGGGCCCAGGAAGGCACTGCCGTCCGGCGTCCACGAAGCGGCGTAGTGGTTCAACCGGAAGGTGCCCGGCGCCGTCTCCTTCCAAACGCCCATGCAGAAGTTGCTGCTCTGCGGCGGGCGGGCGCCCGAGTTCATCAGCTCGGTGCCGTCCGCGTGCCAGGTGGCATAGCCGAAGTCGACCACCGTGCCATCGGGCGGCCCGGGCGGCGGGTTCCCCATGGCCACGAAGCTGAACTTCCACAGGCCCACGATGACCGGCCACCGCGGCATCGCGGCCTCCGGCTCGCCGGCCACGTAGACCGCATTCATCATGCCGGGGGCCTGCGGCCGGAAGGAGGCCGGTCGCAGGCCGCCACAGTCGGCCTGCGCCCCCGCCGCCGCGAAGAGGCTCGCGCAGAGGATGAGCCAGCGCACAGGGCGCGCCTTGCCGCTCGAGCGAGCCGGCGAGTGACGATCGTTCATCTCGAATCTCCAGTAAAGGTGCCAGCGAAGCCACGCCGGGCCCGAACCCGGCGCAGGAAGCGAAGGCCGCGCAGGCGCCATCGTCTTCACTCCTGGCAAGCGCAATCGCCGGCCGGAACACGACAAGCGCTTGCGCATGCCGGCCCCGCGCGCGATGCTCGCCGCCGAGGATGGGCCCCCGCATGGCGACGATCAAGGAGCTGATGGCGGCCACGCAGCAAGGCGACGCCACCGCGCGCTCGGCCCTGTTCGCCGCGCTGTACGACGAGCTGCACCGGCTGGCCCGGCGCGAAGTCCGCCTGAGCAGCGGCGCGTTGACCCTGGGGGCGACGACGCTGCTGCACGAGGCCTATCTCAGCCTGGCCGGCGGCGAGGGGGCCACCTTCCCTGACAAGGCCAGGTTCATGGCCTATGCCGCGCGGGCCATGCGCAGCCTGGTCATAGACCACGTGCGGCGCCGCCAGGCCAGCAAGCGCGGCGGCCACCTGCATTTCACCGAGCTCGACACGAGCATCGCCGAGCAGGCGCCTTGGGTGGAGCCGCTCGAGGCCATCAGCGAGTCGCTCGATGCGCTGGCGCGGGTGGAGCCCCGGCTGGCCGAACTGGTCGACCTCAAGTTCTTCTGCGGCCTGACCTTCGGCGAGATCGCCACGCTGCGCGAGGTTTCCGAGCGGACGGTGCAGCGCGACTGGGAGAAGGCGCGCCTGTGGCTGCAGAACACGATCCAGGATTGAGCCGCGGGGCCATGGCCATCGTTCGGCCCGGATGTCGGGTTTCGCCTCGCGCTCCCGCTGTTCCAGGGGACGGGCCCTGCACTGGGCCGCCGCCCGCACGTCAACCGATCCTCGCCCGGACATGACCCTCGACCCCGAAACCTGGCAACGGCTGAGCCCCTGGCTCGACCAGGTCCTCGATCTGCCGCCAGGCGAACGCGCCGCCTGGCTCGACGCGCTGGCCGAGCGCGAGGCCGGGACCGCCGCCGAATTGCGCGCCCTGCTGGAAGGCGGCACCGCGGGCGCGGCGGCGCGACTCCTGCAGGACGCCGCGCCGGCGGTCGCCCTGCAGGCCCTGGCCGGCCGGCGCATCGGCGGCTACACCCTGATCGAGCCGCTCGGCGAGGGCGGCATGGGCACCGTCTGGCTGGCCGAGCGCAGCGACGGCCGATTCGAGGGCCGGGCCGCCGTCAAGCTGTTGCATGCGGGCCTGATCCAGCGCTCGCTGGCGGCGCGCTTCCGCCGCGAGGGCGCGATCCTGGCGCGGCTGTCGCATCCGCACATCGCGCGGCTGGTCGACGCGGGCCTGACCGACGACGGCCAGCCCTATCTCGTGCTGGAGCACGTGGCGGGCGAGCGCATCGACGCGTGGTGCGACGAGCGCAGGCTGGGCCTTCGCGCTCGCGTCGAACTTTTCGACCAGGTACTGCAGGCGGTGCAGCATGCGCATGCGCAGCTTGTCGTGCACCGCGACCTGAAGCCGGGCAACGTGCTGGTAGACGGCCAGGGCAAGGTCAAGCTGCTCGACTTCGGCATCGCCAAGCTGCTGGACGCCGAAGACACGCCGGGCGAAGCGACCGAGCTCACCCGCGAGGGCGGGCGCGTGCTGACCCCGCACTATGCGGCCCCTGAACAGGCCCGCGGCGAGACGGTGACGACGGCGACCGACGTCTATGCGCTGGGCCTGCTGCTGTACGTCCTGCTCACCGGCCAGCACCCGCGCGTGGATGCTCAGGGTCGTCACGCGCCGGGCACGGACGAGTTGCCTCTGGCCAGCCGCGTGGTCGTCGATCCCGCCCGCCGTGGCAGCGACGCGCTGCAGGCTGCAGCCTCAGCGCGAGACACCACGCCGGCCCGGCTGGCGCACGGACTGGCGGGCGACCTCGACAACATCCTCGTCAAGGCCCTGCGCCACGAACCAGGCGAGCGCTATGCGACCGCCGCCGCCTTCGCCGACGACCTGCGCCGACATCTCGAGGGGCAGACCGTGAGCGCCCGGCCGGATTCGTGGGCCTACCGCGCGAGCCGCTTCGTCGGCCGGCACAAGGCGGGCGTCGCACTGGCGGCGGGTGCGCTGCTGGCCGTCGTCACCGCCGCGGGCGTGGCCGAGCAGCAGCGCCGCGAGGCCGAGCGCGAACGCGACCTGGCGACGCGGCAGCGGGTGACGACCGAGGCGGTGGCCAGTTTCCTGGAGGAGGAGCTCGGACAGATCGACGAGCCCGGGCGTCCGCCGGCCCCGGGCGATCGAATAGAGCTCGCGCAGCGCCGCGCCGAGCAGGTCTTCTACGACGCGCCCGAAGTGCTCGTGCAGTTGAATGCCCTGTTCCACAACCTCAACGTCACGCTGGGCCGCGACGGCGCCATGCGGCGCAATGTCGAGGCCATCCAGGCGGCGGCGCAGCAGGTCGACGACCCCGTCGTGCGCGCGCAGGCCTGGTGCGGGCCGGAGGGAGAAATGTCCGATGCCCAGTCCATGGCGCGGATCAACCGCGGCCTGGAAATCCTGCCCGCGGGGGAAGGCAGCCGCGGCGTGCGTTCCAAATGCCTGTTCCACCGGGCCTCCCACCTGCGTGACACCGGCCATTACGCCGAGGCCCTGCGCGACCTCGATGCTTCGTTCGAGGCCGCCCCGGCCCTGCAACGACGCATGCTGGCCGCCGCGTACCAGCGCGGCAGGGGCATCCTGCTCAACGAACTCGGGCGGCCGTACGCGGCCGACCAGGCCTACTCGCAAGTGGCGGAGATCATGCGGGCTGCCGGGCGCGATCACTCCATCAAGATGGTGCAGGACCTGGATTGGCGCGCCGTCTTTCGCTGGCGCATGGGGCGGCCGCGCGAGGCGCTCGCCTTCGTGGCACAAGCGGCCGAGCTGGCCCGGCCCGGTGGCAAATCGGCTGCCTCGTCGCCCCTCATGACGATGCTCAAGGCGCTGATGCTGCTGGACCTGGATCGAAGGGACGAAGCGCTGCGATGGCTGGAGAGCGAGCAGTTGCGTGACGGTCACCTCGTCCCGATCTTTCCGCGGGCCTGGAACTTCGTGGCGGCAACGTACCAGCTGCGGGGCGATGCCGACGCTGCGGTCGCCGTGCTCGAGCGGGATCTTGCCGAGAACCGGGGCAAGGAAGAACCCGTGGTCGACCTCATCAACCGCGTGGCGCTGGCCAACGCGCTGTTGGCCAAGCACGATGCGGATCGTGCGATCGCGGCGCTCGACGAGATTGACGCCGGCCCTGAGCTGCTGCTCTTGCGATGGGACAGCCTCTGGCTGCGAGCACGCGCGCACAACATGGCGGGCCGGCCCGTGCAGGCCGAGGCCGCTGCCCGCGCCGCGATCGCCGAAGCCGTTCGTCGCGCGCCTCCTACCGGACGCTCCACGCTGCACGGCCAGGCCTATCTCGAACTCGCCCGCGCCCTGGCAGCGCAAGGCAAGGCCGAGGAAGCCCGCGCTGCGGCAGATCGCGCGGCCGCGGAGTTGGCCGACGCCCTGGGCCCGGAACACAGCGCGACGCGGGAGGCGGCCACGCTCGCGCGCCGATAGCGTCGCGGGCTCCTGACGCTGTGGAGCCTTATAGCCGCGCAATGTCCGGCGCCGCACCCCCTAGCCAGGCCTGCGCGTAGGCCTTGCGCGCCGTGGCCTCGGCCTTGGCATCGCCCTTGCGCTTGTAGACCTCCGCCAGGCCGGCCAGCGCCCAGCCGTTGCTGCGCACGCGGGCTAAGGAATCACGCAGCGCCTTCTCGGCCGCGTCGAGCTTGCCCTGCCGCAGGTAGACCGAGCCCAGCGACTGACGGATCGGGTAGTACCAGTAGGGAGGCTCCATGTAGGCGAGCGAATCCTCGACCGCGATCGCCTCCTCGTAGGCCTTCGCCGCTGCGGCGAGATCGCCCTGCGCGTCGGCCAGGCGCGCGCTCGCGACCAGGCGAGCGGTCTGCACGATCTCCTTGCCGGGCACGGCCCAGTCGGTGTAGGGCTTGAAATCGGCCTTCTGCTCGATCGCGGCGATGGCGTCGATCTCGCGCTGGGCACCGGCCGCGTCCTTCTTCACCGCCAAGGCGAGCGCTCGCGCGTAGTGCGCCAACGCGGACACCACCACCTGTTCCTTCGGTGGTGTCTTCAAGGCGAGGATCGCCTCGGGTGGGCTGAAAAGCGCGTGGACCAGGTAGGGCGCCGCCTTGACCGGCTCCAGGACCGCGAGCTGAGCGACCGCGGCGTCGGAAAGCGATGCATCGAGCTTGCCCGCTGCCTCGATCGCCGTGGGACCGTCGCCGCCCATCTGCGCCGACACCAGCACGAAGTGGATGTTGTGCGGGTAGTAGGCCGACTTGTACATCGGGTCCGAGGGCGAGGTCTTGAAGTACTGCTCGTCGACGGCCATCGCGCGCTTGTTGATCTCCAGCGACTCCTTGTACAGGCCGACGCGGTAGTAGATGTGGGCCGGCATGTGCACGACGTGGCCCGCACCCGGCATCATCTCGGCGAGCCGCCGCGCGTGTGGCAGCGCGCGTTCCGGCTTGGTGGAAGCCTCGACGGCGTGGATGTAGAGGTGCACCGCTCCCGGATGGTTCGGATTGCGCGCCAGCACCTTCTCGAGCGCCGCGAGCAGCTCGGCAGCGCGACCCTTCGGCTTGGCGCCGCCCGCCTCCCAATAGTCCCAGGCCTGCGTGTCCATCACGGACTCGGCATAGAGCGTGAGGATGGTGTCGTCGGCCGGATACTTCGCGGCCACCGACTTCATCGCGTCGGCATAGGCCGCGTCGAGCGGGGCGCGCTCGGCCTTCGGGTCCGCCGAGTAGCGCTTCTGCAGGGCCGCGATCAGAGCACGATCCTTCGCCGGCGCGCCGGGCGCCAGCTCGACGGCCTTGGCCAGCGCGGCCAGGGCCGGCGCCACCGCCTCGGGCATCATCGGCGCGTTGATGTTCGGCCCGAGCACCAGCGCCTCGCCCCACCAGGCCATGGCCAGTTTCGGATCCGCCTTTTGCGCCGCCTGGAAGGCGCGCTGCGCCTCGGCGTGGTTGAAGGCGAAGGCCCAGCGGATGCCCTGGTCGAAGTAGGCCTGCGCCTTCGCGTTGCCCGTCCCCACCTTGAAGGACAGCTTGCCCAGGTTGTCGTACAGGGGCACCTCGCCGCCCGCGGCCTGCATCGGCTGCGGCTTGAAGGGCTTGGTCTCGGTCTGCGCCAGGATCAGGTGCCGAAGCAGCGGCGGTCGTCCGGCCAGGGCCGGCGCGCACACATTGCCCGGTTGGCTGAGCAGCGGGTCATAGCCCGCGCCGCTCGTGGATTCGACGCCGCGCCCCGCCGGGCAGGCCAGCACGATGGCCAAGGCGGCGATCGTGGACAAGCGCGGGCGCCGAGCGGCCGCCGAGATGCGCGTGGAGAGAGCGTCCATGTCCTTCTCCTGCCGGCCATCGAAGGCCTTCGCCGAGTCAGCCATCCCTGGTGCGAAGGCGATACTGCGCTTGCCGGATGTCGAAGTCCATCCGTGCCGACCTGGCCGGCGCATCAGCCGCTGCGAAGGCCGCTGGCATCACCCTCGCTGGGCAGCGTGGCGCATGGAAGTCACCTCACCTTGATCTTCACCGTCACCGCAGCGCTGTCCAGCAGGTCGTCGTTGGCGACGTAGCGGAACTTGTCGACGCCGGTGTAGCCCGGCGTCGGCACATAGCTGAACGAGCCGTTGGGATTGAACTGCAGGCTGCCATGCGCCGGGCTGCTGACCAGCCGGGCGCTCAGCGGATCGTCGTTGCCGTCGCTGTCGTTGCTCAGCACGCCCGAGTCCGCTCCCACGGTCAGGCGCTTGCCGGCCCGGGTGCCGTAGGCGTCGGCCACCGCCAGGGGTGCCAGGTTGGCCTGGCCGGACAGGCAGTACAGCCCGCCCTTCTGCGTCGGCCCGAAGCCGCCCCAGACGATCATCTGCGTGCCGGTCCAGACCGTGGACCATCGGCCGCCCCACAGGGCCGCGGGGGCCCGCAGGGTGCTCGTGGGCGCCCACTGGTTGGTGGCCAGGTGCAGGCGGCCGCCGGTGGGCTGGTTGTCGCCACCCCAGACGACCATTTCCGAGCCGGTCCACACGCCTTGGGCCACGCGCGGCGTGGGCGCTCCGTTCAGCGAGGTGGCGCTCCATTGGCCGGTCAGCGGGTCGTAGCGCCCGCCATCGTTGAAGTAGCGGACGTAGAGCTGGTCGTAGCCCCCCCAGAAGACCGCTTCGCTGCCGGTCCACACCGACACCGGCCACATGCGAGCCTCCGGCTGTCCGGCCGACTTGTCGATCTGCACCCAGGTGTTGGTGGCGGGGTTGTAGCGGCCCCCTCGAGGGCCCAGCTCGCCGCTGTCGATCGAGCCGCCCCAGATGATCATCTCGCTGCCGGTCCAGACCGCCCCGTGGTGGTCGCGGTGGCCCGGGTCCCGGGTCATGGTGGCATTGGTCCACTTGTTGGTGGCCGGGTGGTAGCGCTTGGCCCCCTCGTTGGAGCTGATGCCGCCGAAGGTGATCATCTCGCTGCCGGTCCACACGGCGCTGTGGCCATAGGTGACGAGCGGCGCGTTGTTCCGTGACATGGCCTTCCAGCTGTCGGTGGCCGGGTCGTAGCGGCCGCCGGAATCCGGCGTGAAAGGATCGCCCGGGCCGGCGCCCCAGAAGATGATCTCCTGGCCGGTCCACACCGAGGTCGCGCTGGCCCGGGGGGCCGGCTGTCCCACGGTGCTGATGGGCGACCAGCTGTTGGTCGCCGGGTCGAAGCGCGCGCCCGTGTCGGTCAGCGCATACCCGTAGCCACCCCACAACACCATCTCGGCGCCGGTCCACTCGGCCGAGTGCATGGCACGCGCGCCCGGCACGTTCATCGTGCTCATCGGTCGCCATTGATCGTTGGCGGGGCTGTAGCGCGCACCGTCGGCCCGGAAGGCGAAATCCTCGTCCAGGCCCCCCCACAGCAACGCCTCGTCGCCCGTCCACACCATCGTGCTGGCCTGGCCGGTCGTGGGCCCGTTCACCGTGCTCATCAGCGACCAGCTGTCGCTCGCCGGGTTGTACCGTCCACCCGCCGCGCGCGAGGGCCAACCGCCATGGACCAGCATCTCCGTGCCCGTCCACACCGCGTTGTGCTGGTAGCGCCAGGCTGGCGCACCGGCCGTGGCGACCGTGCTCCAGGTGTCGGAGGCCGGCTCATAGCGCCCGTTGCCGGCATCGCCCATCACGCCGCCCCAGGTCACCATCTGCTGCCCGGTCCAGACCGCCGTGTTCCAGTAGGTGGCCTGGGGTGCGCCCAGGGTGGACATGGGCTTCCAGGTGCCCGTCCGGGGATTGAAGCGGGCCCCGTCGCGGAACAGCTGGCCACGAGTCACGTCGTAGCCGGACCAGATCAGCATCTCGCTGCCGGTCCAGGCGCCCTGCATGTAGGCACGCGGCGCCAGCGGCGACTGCGGCAGGGGCTGCCAGGTATCCGTCTTCGGGTTGTAGCGTCCACCGGTGTCCACGGGCGAGCCGAGGATGCCGCCCCAGACGATGAACTCCTTGCCGGTCCAGACCGAAGCGGCCCACTGCTGACCGATGGGCGCGCCGGCGATCGAGGTGGCACGCCAGGTGTCGGTGACCGGGTCGTAGCGGCCGCCCGAGGGCGTGCCGTCGCCGCCGAAGACGAGCATCTCGCTGCCCGTCCATGCCGCCGAGTGGGCGTGGCGCGGGCCCGGTGCGCCGACACCGCTCACCGGCGACCAGGTGTCGGTGGCGGGGTTGTAGCGGCTGCCGTCGTTGTAGACGAAGCCCACCGCCTCCATGCCGCCCCAGACGATCATCTCGCTGCCGGTCCACACGGCCGTGTGTTCGTAGCGGCCATCCAGTCCGGCCAGCGTGGGCTTCCAGCTGTCGTCGCGGCAGTTGGCATCGGGCGCCAAGGCGGGCAGGCGATAGGCGGCCGAGGGCTGCACGAACCGGGTCGGCAGGCTCCGGCGCTGGCCGGCCCACCAGTGGTCGAAATCCATCTTCGGCCAGGCGACGCTGCGAACGTGGACGCTGTCGGCATCGAGCCGGTCGATCGCGAGGGCGTAGACGCGGCGGGCGTCCTCGCGCAGGGGCCCGAACCGGCCCAGCCTCGGCGCGCCGCCGGGCCCGCCCTCTGCCAGCCGCAGGGCCTTGACGCGTTCGTCGAAGGCCTCGGGCGAGAGCAGCAGCGCGCCAGGCGTAGCCAAGGCGGCGGCCCGGTCGTGCACCAGGACCGTCTCGCGCTGCTCGGCCGAGACCGGCCGGCCCGCGGCCATCTCCCGGCGCGCCTGGCGCCGCAGGGCGCCGTGGAGCCGGTCGTCCGAGGCGAAGTAGGACTGGATCAGGCGGTCCGCCAGCAGCGGCCGGGCGATGCACTCGGCGGCCAGCAGGGCGTCGTTGCCGAGCGCGGCGAACAACTCCGCCAGCACCTGGGGCGCTTGGCTGGAGCGGGCCATGCGGTCCAGCTCCGCCTGCAGCTGATGGGCGGTGATCTCGGTGTGCCACCGCTGGCTGAGCGCGGCTGACTTGAGCACCACGTCCTCGGCCCTGCGGCGCAACAGGGCTTCGGGCAGGGCCTGTTCGAAGGGCAGGCGCGGCGTCGCATCGGACGAGGCCGTCCGGTGGCGCCAGTACACCTGCTCGACGGCGCGCTGGCAGGCCACGCGGTCTTCGAGGCTCAGCGTGCCCGCTGCGCTCCAGACGGCCGGAGAGACGGCCAGGGCCGCCAGCGTGGCCAGAAGCCGCGTCGGGATCTTCATCGTGGGTGTCCTTCAGTGAGCGCGGCCTGCGAGGCCCGCGGGTGATTCAGTCCTGGGCGAGTTCGACCACCGGCGCCGCGCCGGCCTTGACCGTCCAGCGCAGCGCGTGCATGGGCCCGCCCGGCTCGACGTTGCCTTCGCCGACGATCTGGCCCTTGTCGTTGATGCCGTAAGCGGCGCTGACGGTGCCGCCGGGGTAGCGGCCCAGGTCGATGGCGCGGCCGTTTCGCCAGAGCACCGCCGTGTTGTAGAGGGGGCCGGTCTTGGGAAAGGTGAAGCCGACCAGATCGCCGGCGTTGTTGAGGCTGGTGATGGTGTGACCGTAGGCCACGGGGCCGTCCAGGCCGGGCAGGTACTCGCGCACGCCGTTGCGCCACAGCACGGGGACCCGACCCGGTGCATAGCCGGCGATCAGGCCGCTGTCGTTGATGTCGAGGGCCGTGCCGGGACCCAGTCTTTCGATGACCCCGTTGCGCCGCACGAAGACGATGCCATCCGCATCGCCGACGATGTCGCCGGCGTTGTTGATGCCGGTGGCCGCGCTGTTCGTCCCGCCCAGCTCGTCGCTCAAGTCCCTCGCCAAGGTCGTGCGCTTCCAGACCACGGCATGCCGGCGCAGGTTCGTGTCGACGCTGTAGCCGACGATCTGGCCGGCGTCGTTGATGTCGTAGGCCGATCCGCGGTCGATGCCGCCGGGCAGGCCCGGCAGGCGCGTGGGCACGCCGTCGGCGTTCCAGTACCAATGCCCGTCCTCGTAGCCTTCGTCGGCATAGCCGGCCGCTTCGCGCTTCCTGTTGAGGGCCCGAGGCACGCCCAGGCCCGCACCACAGCACTCGGAGCGGACGCTGATGTCGCCGCCAACCCACATCACCTGCAGGTAGGCGAAGGTCTGCGGGTCGGTCGCCAGGCCCATGATCTCGCCCCTGGCATTGATGACACGCGCCGACGAATAGGTGCCGCCCGGCAGCCCGCCCAGGTCGATGGGCGGACGCGCGGCCAGCGCAGGGCCGCAGGCCACGGCGAGGGCCAGCAGGCCGATGTGCCGGAGGTCGGTCCGGACCCGGTGGACGAAGCGGTGCTTGGTGACCATGAGGACTCCTGACGGGTGGCTGTATGGCGGTGCGCCTGCCCTGCGCAGGCCATTGCAAAGCGGCTTCGCGGGGGCGCCGCTGCCTCACAGAGGGGACCGGCGGGCCCCCTGATACGCAGTGCAGGTCGAGCTGCCCACTGATTTGACGCGGCCATGTCGGAGGGAGGCCACGCCGGCCCCGCCACCTCTTGATCCAGATCACGACGAAGCCGCGCGCCATGCGGCGAAGCCCTCGTCGCTGCGGGTGCGGCGACCCGTCCGGCGCCCAGGTGCGCTCGCCGACGAACACGGCTATCGTCAGCGCCGCGGTGGCGACGTGCCCCGCGCCCACTCTCACGGGAAGCCCATGAAGCTCTTCGATCTCCGCCTGGTGAAAGCCGCGGCCTGCGCCGGCCTGGTGGGCGCCGTCGGCGCCTGCAGCCTGGCGCCGGCAGCAAAGTCGCCCGCGCCCTTGACGATGTCGCAGATCGACGCGATCGTCGCGAGCCCGGATCGCAGCGCGGCCGACAGGGAGAACGACGTCCGGCGCAAGCCCGCGCAGATCCTGGCCTTCATCGGGGTGCGGCCTGGCATGGTGGCGCTCGACGTGGTGGCCGGGGGCGGCTACACGACGGAGCTGCTGGCCCGGGCCATCGGGCCGGGCGGCATGGTCCATGGCCAGGCCCGGCCGCGCGACCCGGCCAGCTCCGCTCCCGCCGGCGCGCGCCCGCCGGGAGCGGCCGTGGCCGAGCGTGCCGAGCGCCTGCGCAGTGCCCAGGTGGCGGCCGCCCCGATCGCCGTGGCGCTGCAGCCCCTGACCGATCCGGTGCCGGCGGCGCTCGCGCAGGGCCAGCTCGACCTGGTGACCCTGATGTTCAACTACCACGACCTCGGGTTTCTCGGCGCAGGCCGCGCGCAGATGAATCGCAGCATCTTCCAGGCCCTCAAGCCGGGCGGCCTCTACGTCATCGCCGACCATTCCGGGCGCCCCGGCACCGGCATCTCGGAGTCCACCACGCTGCACAGGATCGAGGAGGCGTTCCTGCGCAGCGAGGTCGAAGCTGCAGGCTTCAAGTTGGTGGCCTCGGGCGAGTTCCTGCGCAATCCGGCGGATCCGCGAGACAAGGAAACACCCGACCCGCCGCAGCCCAAGGACGAGTTCATCCTGAAGTTCGTCAAGCCGGCCGCCGGCTCGTAGCCCGGGTCGCCGGACGTTCCTTGGCGTCGCGGTGATCCGGCCCGGCACCGGCCGCGTAAAAGCGTTGATGCAAAGGACGTTCACTGCCAAAAGCACCGCGGGCTGCCTGCTGGCGGCCCTCACGGCCGCCGCTGCGCCGGCGATGGGCATCGAAACGCCGCCGGCGCGAGCCTTGGGGCCGTCGACCGAATGGCGGTTCACGGCGGCGCTCGATGGCAAGCCGATAGGCGAGCACCGCTTCTCGCTCGAAGGCGGTGGCGCGGGCCCGCGCCGCCTGGTCAGCGACGCCGAGTTCCGCGTCACGCTGCTCGGCGTGCCGATCTACCGCTACCGACACCTCGCCGAGGAGCGCTGGGAGGGCGATTGCCTGGCCGCCCTGTCGGCGAGCACCGACGACGGCAAGCGCACGCAGGTGCAGGGCGAGCGCCAGGGGGATCGCTTCGAGGTTCGCACCTCCACCGAAGGCGCTGCGAACGGCGAGCGGCCAGACTCCGCGGCCGGCTGTGCGATGAGCTTCGCCTACTGGAACCCTGCCCTGCGCGCCCGCAGCCAGCTGCTCAACCCGCAGACCGGCCGCTTCGAGCGCGTCAGCTTCTCGCCCCTGCCCTCGCGCGAGATCGACGTCGAAGGCGGCGCGGTGAGCGCGCAGGGCTGGCGCCTGGCCGGCGCCGGCGCGCCGATCGACCTCTGGTACAGCACCGAAGGCCGCTGGATCGGCCTGGACACCACCGTCAGCGGCAAGCGCCTGAGCTACCGCCTGCCCGCCACCGCGACGACACGACCATGAACACCACCGACCTGACTTCGCCGCCATCCCTGGACCTGCGCCGCTTCCTGCGCGCGTGGGCCGGCACCGCCCTGCCCTTCCTCGCCCTGGACGCCGTCTGGCTGTCGACCATGGCTTCGCGGCTGTACCGGCCGGCGCTGGGCGAGCTGATGGCCGAGAGCTTCGACCCGCTGGCGGCGTTGGCCTTCTACCTGCTGTACTTCACCGGCGTGGCGTGGTTCGTGGTGCTGGCGCCCGGGAGGGCTCCTGCCATCGGCGCCGCCGCCGGGCGTGGCGCGCTCTTCGGCCTCGTCGCCTACGCCACCTACGACCTCACCAACCAGGCCACGCTTCGCGGCTGGCCCTGGCACGTGACCCTGGCCGACCTGGCCTGGGGCGCCTTCGCGACCGCTGCCGCCGCGGCCATCGGGCGCTGGTGGCTCACGCGGGCCCGCTGAGCGCCCGCCCGCTCACATCCCGATCAGGCCGCCGACGAAGGCAGCGATGCGGCCATCGAAGCGCAACGGCCCTTCGACAGACGCCAGGCAAATGCATTCGCTGCCCGGCAGCACGGCAGGCTGGTGATGGATGAGCCCATCCGCGCTGTCGAAATCGCCCGATGCAAAGATGGCGCGGCCATCGTCGAAGGCGCCGCACAGCACCTGCGTCAACTCGTTGGCGCTGTGCGTGTGTCGCGCCAGGCTGCGGCCGGCACCGATGCGCAGCAGGAACAGGCGCGCAGCCGGATCCTCGCGCAGCGTCAGGCGGGTCCAGCGCATGCCCGGGCCCATCCAGCTCCAGCGCGAGACATCGCAGCGCTCCAGCGCCCGAGGCCACGGCACGCCGGCGGGCCAGTCGATCGGCGCGGCGGGCCGCCGAGGCTGCGGTGCCCGCGCCGGCGGGGGCGGGGTGCTGTCGATCCGGGCCAGGGTGCGGGCCAGGGCGTCCGGCTCCATCAGCGCGGGCTCTTCGCCTTCCAGCAGCGCGCCGCCCAGGGCTTCGTACTGCTGCAGGCGGCCACGGCAATGGAGGCAGCCTTCGAGGTGGACGTCGACCAGCAGGGCGGCGCCACGGCCCAGGTGGCCGCCGGCATGCGCCAGCAGCAGCTCTTCGTCGGGGTGGTGGTGGATCATGGTCTGAATGCGTCCAGCAGGCGGCGCAACTGCCCTGCGGCCAAGCGGATGCGCGACTTGACGGTGCCCAGCGGGATGCCGAGCTCGTCGGCGATGCGTGCATGGGGCTGGTCTTCATAGAACGACAGCCGCAGCACGGCGATCTGTTCGGCCGGCAACTGCGTCAGGGCCCAGCGCACGCCCTGCTCGCGCTGCGCGGCGCTGGCGCATTCGTCGGGCCCTGCTTCGGCCGCCGCCTGGTCGTCGAGCAGTTCGTCGATGTCGAGGTCGACCTGGTCCGCGCCGCCCTGGTGCCGGTGGCTGTCGATGCTGAGGTTGCGCGCGATCCTGAAGACCCAGGTCGAGACCTGGGCGCGGCTCGGGTCGAAGCTCGCCGCCTTGCGCCACACGCAGGCCAGCGTCTCCTGCGCCAGCTCCTCGGCCTGCTCGGCCGGCGTGCCCGAGCGCATCAGGTAGGACTTCACCCGCGGCGCGAAATGCTTGAACAGCACGGCGAACGCCGGCCGGTCGGCCTGGCCGGCCACGGCCTGGAGCAGGGTCGTCAGTTCGTCGCTGGTCGGCATCAGGGCGGCATCGGGGGTGCGCTGCACCACGGAAAGACTGGTCAGCCGCCGCCCTGGGGGTGGGCAGCCGGCCGGCACGGGTCGTCGCGCGATGTCCATGCGGCTTCTACGGCGATCCCGGCGGATTGGATCACGGGGCGCGAAACGATAGGCGCGAGTGATCCATCTATAGGCGGCCTGCGTACAACTCGCCGGGAACCTTGGAGGAGACCGAACGTGAGCCTTTCTCGACTGGCCTGGGCCTGTACCGAACGCGGCGTCGTGCCGGATGTCATGGTGCGTGCCGGCATCCGGCGCCTGGTGCGCGAGCGCCAGGAGGAGCTGGACGCCGGCGGCGCGCAGGGCATCGCGGCGCGTGCCGAGGACTTCGTGAGCGCGATGCGCCACTCGCCGCTCGCGCTGTTGCCGCACAAGGCCAACGAGCAGCACTACGAGCTGCCGCCGGAGTTCTTCGGCGCGGTGCTGGGCCGCCACCGCAAGTACAGCTCGGCCTGGTGGGGCCCGGGGATCGCGGACCTGGATGCGGCCGAGGCCGCGGCGCTGGCCGCCACCTGCCAGCGCGCCTGCCTGGCCGACGGCCAGCGCGTGCTGGAGCTCGGCTGCGGCTGGGGCTCGCTGACGCTGTGGATGGCCGAGCGCTACCGCGCCAGCCACATCACCGCCTTGTCCAACTCGTCCTCGCAGCGCGCCTACATCGAGGCCGAAGCCCACCGGCGCGGCCTCGACAACGTCACCGTGGTGACGGCCGACATCAACGCCTTCGACACCCCGCAGCGCTTCGACCGCATCGTGTCGGTGGAGATGTTCGAGCACCTGCGCAACTGGCCCGAGGCGCTGCGCCGCGTGCGCCGCTGGCTGCTGCCCGACGGGCGCTTCTTCATGCATGTCTTCGCGCACCGGTCGGCGCCCTATGCCTTCGTCGAGCGGGATGCGAACGACTGGATGGCGCGCCACTTCTTCTCCGGCGGAATGATGCCGAGCGACGATCTCGCGCTGCGCTTCCAGGACGACCTGCGAGCCGTCGAGCGCTGGCGCTGGGATGGCACCCACTACGCCCGCACCGCCGAGGCGTGGCTGGCCAACATGGATGCCCACCGCGATCAGGCCTGGCCGGCCCTCGAGCGCTGCTACGGCAGCGAGCAGGCGGGCCTGTGGTGGATGCGCTGGCGCCTGTTCTTCATGGCCTGCGCCGAGCTCTTCGGCCACGAGCGCGGCCAGGCGTGGTGGGTGAGCCACTACCTCTTCGAGCCGCGCGAATGAGGCCGCTGGCCCTGGACCTGCCGTCCAGCCCCGTGCGGACCGTGGGCCACCTCGTGCTGTTCGAGGCGGCCTGGTTCGCCGGCGTGTTCGGCGCGGCGAGAGGCGAGGCCCCCCTCGGCATGGCGGTGGTCGCCGCGGCGATCGCCCTGAACCTGTGGATGAGCGCCTGGCGTCGTCACGAGCTGGCGCTGCTGGGCGTGGCCATCGTGCTGGGCCTGGTGTTCGATGGCGCCCTGGCGCGCAGCGGCTGGGTGGTCTACGCCGACCACGCGATGCAGACGGCAGGGCCCCCGGCCTGGATCGTCGCGCAATGGGCGCTGTTCGCCACCCTGCTGTGCGGGCCGCTGCGCTGGCTGCATGGGCGGCTGCCGCTGGCCGCGCTGCTGGGCGCGCTCGGCGGGCCGCTGGCCTACCTGGGCGGCGAGCGCCTGGGCGCGATCAACTTCGTCGAGCGGGGGCCCGCCCTGGCCGGCCTGGCGGTCGGCTGGGCCATCGCCACGCCCCTGCTGTTGCACCTGGCGCGGCGCGGGCTGCCGGAGGGCAGGCGATGAGCACGAGCCTGTTCATCGAGGCCTCGTGGCGCGGGCTCGCGCTGTCGGCCGGGCTGGCGCTGCTGGTGTGGCTGGCCAGCGTGGCGCGGCGCGACGTGAGCCTGGTCGACATCGCCTGGGGCTGGCTGGTGGCGCTGCCGGCCTGCGTCGTCGCCTGGCAGTTCGCTCCGATGACGCCACGCGGCTGGGCGGTGACCGCCGTGGTGCTGGCCTGGGCGTTGCGCCTGTCGGCGCACATCGCGTGGCGCCACCGCGGCCAGCCCGAAGACCATCGCTACCAGGCGATGCGCGCGCGCCATTCGCCCCACTTCGCGCTGAAGAGCCTGTACCTGGTCTTCGCCCTGCAGGTCGTGCTCGGCTTTGTGGTGGCGGCGCCGGTCGCGGCCGCCGCCGCGAGCACGGAACCGTGGAGCACGATGGACCTGCTGGGCCTCGCCCTGGCCACCGCCGGCCTGGCCATCGAAGCCACCGCCGACGCCCAGCTCGCCCGCTTCAAGGCGGATGCATCGCAGCGGGGCCGCGTGATGGACCAGGGCCTGTGGCGCTACTCGCGCCATCCCAACTACTTCGGCGAATGCCTGATGTGGTGGGGCCTGTGGGCCATGGCGGCGGCGGGCGGCGCGGCGTGGACCATCGTCTCGCCGCTGCTGATGACCTGGCTGCTGCTGCGCGTGTCGGGCGTCACGCTGCTGGAGAAGGACATCGGCCTGCGCCGCCCGGCCTATGCCGAGTACGTGCGCCGCACCAATGCCTTCATCCCGGGGAGGCCCAGGTCATGACTGCTCGCTCGCGAATGTGGCAGGACCTGCGCGCCTGGTTCGACGGCCGCGCCGCCGCGGTGGAAGTCGGCGACGACGCCCGCCGAATCGACCCGTTGCGCCAGGTGCCGTTCGTGCTGATCCACCTCGGCGCGGTGGCCGCCCCCTTCACCGGCATCAGCGCCACCGCCCTCGCCGTGGCCGCGCTGCTCTACGGGCTGCGCATGTTCGCCATCACCGCGTTCTACCACCGCTATTTCTCTCACCAGGCCTTCCGCACCTCGCGCGCCGTGCAGTTCATGTTCGCCGTGATAGGCGCGGCCGCGGCGCAGCGCGGACCGCTGTGGTGGGCCTCGCACCATCGCCATCACCACGTCCATGCCGACCGCGAGCAGGACAGCCACTCGGCCCTGCAGCACGGCCTGGCGTGGAGCCACTTCGGCTGGTTCATGGCGCGCGGCAACTTCGCGCCCCGCCACGATCGCCTGCCCGCCTGTGCCTCGCTGCCGGAACTGCGCTTCCTGGACCGCTGGGATGCGCTGGTGCCGCTGCTGCTGTGCGCCCTGCTCTATGCCGGCGGCGCGATGGCCGAGCGCTTCATGCCTTCACTGGGCACGAGTGGCCTGCAGCTCGTGGCCTGGGGCTTCTGCGTGTCGACCGTGCTGCTCTACCACGCCACCTTCAGCATCAACTCGGTCGCCCACCGCTGGGGCCGGCGCCGCTTTGCCACGGCCGATGCTTCGCGCAACAACGCCTGGCTGGCGCTGCCGACCTTCGGCGAAGGGTGGCACAACAACCACCATCGCTTCCCCGGCTCGGCGCGCCAGGGCCTCTACTGGTGGGAAATCGACCTGAGCTACTACGGCCTGCGGCTGCTCGAAGCGCTGGGCCTGGTGCACGACCTGCGCGGCGTGCCCGCGGGGGTGCGCGACCGTGCGCAAAGGGAGGAAACGCCATGAAGATCGCCATCGTCGGCAGCGGCATCGCGGGCAACGTGGTCGCCCACCACCTGCACAAGCAGCATGACATCACCGTCTTCGAGGCGGGCGACCACATCGGCGGCCACACCCACACCCACCGCATCGAGATGGGCGGCGAGGTCCACCAGGTGGACACCGGCTTCATCGTCTTCAACGACCGCACCTACCCGAACTTCGTGGCCCTGCTGCAGGAGCTGGGCGTGGCCTCGCAGGCCAGCTCGATGAGCTTCTCGGTGCGCAACGAAGGCAGCGGACTCGAATACAACGGCACCTCGCTGAACACCTTGTTCGCCCAGCGCCGCAACGTGCTGAGGCCCTCGTTCCTCGGCATGCTGGCCGACATCCTGCGCTTCCACCGGGAGGCCCCGCGCCTGCTCGAAGACGGCGAAGATGCCCGCGAAATCGCGCTGGGCGACTTCCTCGCCGAAGGGCGTTACCGCCGGCCCTTCATCGACGACTACCTCGTCCCCATGGCGGCCTCGATCTGGTCCACCGACCCGGTGCTGATGATGGGCTTCCCGGCGCGCTTCCTGGTGCGCTTCATGCACAACCACGGCATGCTCACCGTCGACGACCGGCCGGTCTGGCGCGTGGTCACCGGCGGCTCGGCGCGCTACGTGGAGCGGCTGGTGGCGCCCTGGCGCGACCGCATCCACCTGAACTGCCCCGTCGAGCGCATCCGCCGCCAGCCCGATGGCGTGCTGGTGCAGGCGCAAGGCCGGCCCCCGCAGCACTTCGACCACGTCTTCATGGCCTGCCATGCCGGCCAGGCGCTGCGCACCCTGGCCGATGCCTCGCGCGAGGAGCGGGAGATCCTCGGCGCCCTGCCCACCCAGCGCAACGAGGCGGTGCTGCACACCGACACGTCGCTGCTGCCACGCACCCGCCGCGCCTGGGCGGCGTGGAACTACCACGTGCCGGCCCGGCCCACCGCCGGGCGGGTGGCCCTGACCTACCAGATGAACATCCTGCAGGGCCTGGCGACCCATCAGCCCCTGCAGGTCAGCCTGAACGCGCTGGAGCGCATAGACCCGCGTTGCGTGCTGAAGACGATGGTCTACGAGCATCCGGTCTTCACCCCGGCAGGCATCGCCGCCCAGCGGCGCCACCACGAGATCAGCGGCGTGCGCCGCACCCACTACTGCGGCGCCTACTGGCGCTACGGTTTCCACGAGGACGGCGTCGTCAGTGCCCTGATGGCGCTGCGCCGCTTCGAAGAAGGCCAGCATGCAAAGCGCGATCTACAGCGGGTGGCTTGAGCATCGGCGCTTCGCGCCGCGGCCGCACGCCTTCCGCTACCGGCTGTTCATGGTCTGCCTGGACCTGGCCGAGCTCGACCGGGTGTTCGCCGGGCGCTGGCTGTGGTCCACCACGCGGCGGGCGCCCGCCCGCTTCGACCGGCGCGACCATTTCGGCGACCCCGCGCTGAGCCTGGACGAATCGGTGCGGCGGCTGGTGCAGGAGCAGACGGGCACCCGCCCGACCGGCCCCATCCGCCTGCTCACCCACCTGCGCTACTGGGGCTACGTCTTCAACCCGGTCAGCTTCTTCTACTGCCTCGATGCCGGCGGCGAGCGGATCGAGGCGGTGGTGGCCGAGGTCAACAACACGCCGTGGGGCGAGCGCCACTGCTACGTGCTGCCGGGTGCCGCGCAAGCCGGTGGCGCGGTGAGGGCGCACACCGACAAGGCGATGCACGTGTCGCCGTTCCATCCAATGGAGCTGCGCTACGCCTGGCACCTCGGCCACCCGGGCGAAGCGCTCGACGTGGCGATGGCCTTGCGACGCACCACAGGCGAGGACGCTGCAGCGCCCTTGTTCTCGGCGACCTTGCGTCTGCACCGCGTGCCTATCAGCGCCGCGTCCCTCGCCGGGGCGCTGCTCCGCTTTCCCTGGATGACGCTGCAGGTGATCGCGGCCATCCATTGGCAGGCCCTGCGGCTGTGGCTCAAGCGCACGCCGGTCCATGACCACCCGGCCCCTCGCGCCGCGGGCGTGGCCCCCACCCGTTCACAAGGAGGATGACGATGAGCGAGACCACCACCCTGGCCGAGCGGGTGCGACGCAGCGCCGCCGGGCCCGTCGGCGCGGACCGCGCGGGCCTGTTCGACGGCCTGGCCGAGCGCCTGCTGCGCGGCCGGCTGGCGCGCCTGGAGCACGGCGAACTGACGCTCGTCGATGGCGCGCGGCGCGAGCGCTTCGGCCAGCGCAGCGCGCGCTGCCCGCTGGCCTGCACGCTGCACGTGCGCCGGCCCCGCTGCTACGCGGAGATCGCCTTCGGCGGCTCGGTGGGCGCGGGAGAGTCCTACATGGCGGGCGACTGGGACGTGGACGACCTGACGGCGCTGGTGCGCATCCTGCTCGTCAACCGCCACGTGCTGGACGCAGTGGATGGCGGCACGGCGCGCCTGGCCGAGCCGCTGCGCCGCCTGCTGCATGCCGCGGCGCGCAACACCCGCGCGGGCAGCCGGCGCAACATCGGCGCGCACTACGACATCGGCAACGACTTCTTCGCCCTCTTCCTCGACCCCACGATGATGTACTCGTGCGCCTGGTTCGAGCACGAGGGCATGACGCTGGAACAGGCCTCGGTGGCCAAGCTCGAACGCGTGTGCCGCGAACTCGCGCTCGGGCCCGGCGACCACGTGCTCGAAATCGGCACCGGCTGGGGCGGCTTCGCGATGCATGCCGCCCGCCACCACGGCTGCCGGGTGACCACGACGACCATCTCGCGCGAGCAGCACGCGCTGGCGACCGAGCGCATCCAGGCGGCCGGCCTGGCCGACCGCATCACCGTGCTGTTGCAGGATTACCGCGACCTGGAGGGCCGGTACGACAAACTCGTCTCGATCGAGATGATCGAGGCCATAGGCCACCAGTACTTCGACACCTTCTTCGCCCGCTGCGCCGCGCTGCTGGCGCCCGGCGGCAAGATGCTGCTGCAGTCCATCACCATCGCCGACCAGCAGTACGAAAGCGCGCGCGATTCGGTGGATTTCATCAAGCGTCACATCTTTCCCGGCTGCTGCATCCCCTCGGTGTCGGCGCTGGCCTCGTCGGTGGCGCGCTCGCCGGGCCTGCGCATCACCGGCCTGGTCGACATCGGCCCCCACTACGCCCGCACCCTGGCCGAGTGGCGCGCCAACCTGCACCGCCACCACGCCCAGGTCCGCGCCCTCGGATACCCCGAGGCGTTCCTGCGGATGTGGGACTTCTACCTCTGCTATTGCGAGGGCGGCTTCGCCGAGCGCGCGCTGGGGGACGTGCAGTTCGTGCTGGAGAACCTGGGATAAGTGATCGCGCGAACCGACGCTGTACAGACGCCGCCATGGACACGGTTGATCGGTCGCGGGATTCGTGGTCCGATCCCCTGCCGCCATCGCGGCCGGGCGAGCGACGCCGCGGATCCTCAGCGTCGGCAAAGGGTGCAGCAGCATGTTGAAGGTCTATGGATTCTCGAAGGTCAATGCAGGAGCCAGGGGCAACACGCGGGACCTGCGGGTGCTGTGGGCACTCGAGGAGATGCAGCTGCCCTTCGAGCTGGCCGGCATGGACCACCCCGCCCACGACCTGAACACGCCCGCGTATCGCGAGCTCAGCCCTTTCGAGCAGATCCCCGCCATCGATGACGAAGGGCTGCGGCTGTCGGAGTCGGCGGCCATCGTGGTCTATCTGGCGAAGAAGAGCGGCCGGCTGATCCCCGGCGATCTCGCCGGCGAATCGCAGGTGCTGCGGTGGTGCTTCGCCGCCATGAATTCGCTCGAACTGCCGCTCATGAGCCTGCAGATGCTCGACTGGGTCCAGGACGACGGCGGCCAGAAGTACCGCCAGTTCGTGCTCGGCTGGGCCCGCCGGCACCTGGGCAACCTGGACCGCTGGCTCGAAGGCCGCGACTTCATCGCTACGGACAGTTTCACCGTGGCGGACATCCTGATGGCGCACGTGCTGGGGGTCGTGAAGGACCGGAGCCTGATCGAGCCCTACGCCCGCGTGGCCGGCTACCGCGATCGCTGCCTGGCCCGCCCGGCATGGAAGCGCACGATCGAGAACTATTGCGCGAGGGTCGAGGCGGCCTGAAGGCCGGGCTGCTCAGCCCGCCGACGCGCTGGCAGCGGGCCGCAGGGACGATCGCTTGCGGCTGCTCGCCCAGGACGCGAGCTGCTCGGCCAGGAAGGCCGCGAAGCCTTCGGCGGCCGGCGACAGCGAGCGACCGACGGGCCGGTAGAGGCAGACCTTTCGCACCGTCTCCGGCTCCACGACGCGCACCATGACGAGACCGAAGGTCGACGCCAGCACGCGCACGTAGGCCGGGGCCAGCATGGCCACGCGCCCTTGGGCGGCGATCCCGAACGCGGTGGTGACGTTGTCGACGACGTCCACCGGCGTCACCCTTTCGTCCTCCGGCGTGCTCGGTCGCATCGGCGCCACGCCCAGCTCATGGTCGCGCCCGGCCGCGACGAGGGGCATCTCGCGCAGGTCCGCCCAGCGGACCTTCCGGCGCCCCGCCAACGGGTGCTGGGGCGCGCACCAGAGCACCCAGGGGCTGTCGAACAGCGGCTGCGAAGAGTCGTTGGCGCCGGGCGCCCTGTCCGGCCCCACCGCGATGTCGATGTCCCCGGAGGCGACGGTGTCGACGAGCCTGTCCACAGCCACGTCCCGCACGCGCACCACCACCTGAGGAAGCTGCTCCGCATAGCGGTGGACGGCCGTCGGCACCGCCGTCGCGGCCAGCACCAGCGGGGCGCCGACGCGCACCAGGCCGGACGCCCGGTTGCGCAGATCGTCCGCCGCGACCTCCGCCGCCTGGACGTGCCGCAGCACGGTCTTGGCCGCCGGCAGGTAGTCCTTGCCCGCGTTGCTCAGGTCCACGCGGCGGGTCGTGCGCTCCAGCAGGCGAAAGCCGACGGTCGCCTCCAGCTCGGCCACCAGCTGGCTGACCGCCTGGACGCTCAGGCCGAGCCTGCCCGCCGCGGCGCTGAAGCTGCGCACCTCCGCCACGAGGACGAAGGCTTCGATCTGCCGCAGGGTCAGGCGGGTCAGGGGCATCGCCGGATTATCAAGCTGCGCTTGAGGACTGACCACTATCGACTGATTGTGGTTGGGCGGCGCCGGCGCAAAACTCCGCCTCGATCACCCGCGGCGCGCCTGCCGTGGTCGACCGAACCGGAGACCAACCCATGTTGCAAGAAGCGGTGCACTGCCAGCTGGCTCTGGAGCTTCAGCAGGCCGAGGCCAGCCGGGTGCAGGTCGAGCATTTCTCGAAGCGCTATCCGGAGCTGACGCTGGACGACAGCTACGCCATCCAGCGGCAATGGATCAACCTGCAGCGTGCGGCGGGTCGCACGGCGGTGGGTCGCAAGATCGGCCTCACCTCGCGCGCCATGCAGATCGCGGCACAGATCACCGAGCCCGACCACGGAGTGCTGCTGGACAGCATGGTGCTGCGCGACGGCTCCGAGGTCGAGGCCGCGCGTTTCATCGTGCCTCGCTTCGAGGTGGAGTTCGCCTTCATCCTGGGCCGGCGACTGCAGGGCCCCGGCGCCACGATCTTCGACGTGTTGCGTGCCACCGACTACGTGGTGCCTGCGCTGGAGCTCATAGACGCGCGCATCGAGCAGTTCGACCGCAGCACCCAGGCACCCCGCACCGTGCGCGACACCATCGCCGACAACGCGGCCAACGCCGGCATCGTGCTGGGCGGCCGGCCGGTCAAGCCGGACGCGGTCGACTGGCGCTGGGCCGGCGCGCTGCTGTTCAAGAACGCCGTGATCGAGGAATCGGGCCTCGGCGCGGCCGTGCTCAACCACCCCGCCAACGGCGTGGCCTGGCTGGCCAACAAGATCTCCGCCTACGACGAGGCGCTGGAGCCGGGCGAGATCGTGCTGGGCGGCTCCTTCACGCGCCCGGTGGCGTGCACGGCCGGCGACACCTTCCATGCCGACTACGGCCCCCTCGGCTCCATCTCGATGAGGTTCGTCTGATGCCTGCTTCGACCCACAACCCTTTCAAGGCCGCCCTCGGCCAGCCCCAGGCGCAGATCGGCCTGTGGCTGGGGCTGGCGGATGCGTACTCGGCCGAGCTGTGCGCGACCGCCGGCTTCGACTGGCTGCTGGTGGACGGCGAGCATGGTCCGAACGACCTGCGCTCGACGCTGGCCATCCTGCAGGCCATCGCGGCGTATCCGCCGCACCCGGTGGTGCGCGTTCCGCACGGCGATGCGGCCCTGATCAAGCAGGTGCTCGAGATCGGCGCGAAGACGCTGCTGGTGCCCATGGTCGAAAGCGCGCAGCAGGCCCGCGAGATCGTGCGGGCGATGAAGTACCCGCCGGCAGGCATCCGCGGCGTGGGCAGCGGCCTGGCGCGCTCTTCGCGCTGGGGTGGCATCCCCGACTACCTGGCGCAGGCGAACGACGGCGTGTGCCTGCTGGTGCAGGTGGAGACGCTGGCCGCGATGGAGCAGTTGGATGACATCGCCGCAGTCGTAGGGGTGGATGGCGTCTTCATCGGCCCATCCGACCTCTCGGCTTCCATGGGCCTGCTCGGCCAGCCTTCGCACCCCGAGGTCCGGTCGGTGGTGGAACAGGCCATCGCCCGCATCCTGCGCGCCGGCAAGGCGCCGGGCGTGCTGGCGGTGGAAGAGGCGGTGGCGCGTCGCTACATCGAGCTGGGCGCCCGCTTCGTCGCGGTGGGCGTGGAGGCCACGATGCTGGCGGCCGCGACGCGTTCGCTGGCGCGCCGCTTCAAGTCGCCCCCGGAGCCCGATGCGCCGATGGCGAACGCCGCGCCGACCTCCTCGTACTGATTGGCAGGCCATGGACATCGAAACGCTACGCGGGTCGTTCACCGGCCGGCTGCTTACCGACGCCGCCGACATGGCGCCCTTCCTCACGGATTGGCGCGGCAAATGGACGGGGCAGGCCCTCGCGGTCGCGCAACCCAGGGACACCGAGGGCGTGGCCGCGATCGTGCGCTGGTGCCACTCGCACGGCGTGCCGGTCGTGCCCCAGGGCGGCAACACCGGGCTCTCCGGCGGCGCCACGCCCGACGCCTCGGGCCGCGCCCTGGTCCTGTCGCTCGTCCGTCTGGACCGGATCCGCTCGGTCGATGCGGTCACGAACACGATCGAGGTCGAGGCCGGCGCCACGCTGCAGCGCGTCCAGGAGGCCGCGCGCGAAGCGGGCCGCCTGTTCCCGTTGAGCCTGGCGGCCGAGGGCAGTTGCACCCTCGGCGGCAACCTCGCCACCAATGCCGGCGGCGTGCAGGTGCTGCGCTACGGCAATGCGCGCGAACTCTGCCTCGGCCTCGAGGTCGTCACTGCCGATGGCAGCGTCTGGAGCGCGTTGCGCCGGCTGCGCAAGGACAACACCGGCTACGACCTGCGCGATCTGTACATCGGCAGCGAAGGCACCCTCGGCGTCATCACGGCCGCCGTGCTGAAACTGTTTCCGCTGCCCAAGGCCCAGGCGGTCGCCTTCGTCGCCGTGCCATCGCCGCGTGCCGCTGTCGAGCTGCTGCAGCTGGCGCAGGAGCAGCTGTCGTCCTCGTTGACCGCCTTCGAGCTGATGAGCGACACGTGCCTGGCGCTGGTGGAGCGGCACGTCCCCTCCGCCCGCCTGCCTCTGCCCGAGCGCTCGCCCTGGTACGTGCTCATGGAGGTGAGCGAGGCGCAGGAAGGCGAACGGGCCAGTGCGGGCCTGCAGGCCCTGCTGGAGCTGGCCTTCGATCAAGGCCTGGCGACCGACGCCGCGCTCTCCGCGAGCCTCGCGCAGTTCCAGTCGCTGTGGGCCCTGCGCGAGGACATCTCCGAATCGCAGGGCGCCGAAGGGCCGACCATCAAGCACGACATCTCGCTGCCCATCTCGCGCATTGCCGACTTCATCGAATCGACGGACGCGGCGCTGGCGCAGGCCTTCCCCGAAACGCGCCTGGTGGTCTTCGGCCACGTGGGCGATGGGAACCTCCACTACAACCTGTCCCCGGCGGCTGGTGACGCGACGCCTGAACGGCGGGACCGGTTCAAGTCGCTCGAAGAACCGATCAACCGCCTGGTGCACGACGCCGTGATCGCCCACGAGGGCTCCATCTCCGCCGAACACGGTCTGGGCGTGCTTCGCCGCGAAGAAGCGGCCCTCTACAAGTCGCCCATCGAGCTGCAGCTGATGCGCGCGATCAAGCAGGCGCTCGACCCTCGCGGGCTGATGAACCCCGGCAAATCGATAGGCGACTAGCGCCCGTCGGCAGGCCTCACCCCTTCGACATCCGAACGAAACCTCATGAGCACAGAACCCTTGCGGATCGGCGACCACCTCGTCTCGCCCGACCACTACATCGACGGCGCCCGCGTCCCCGGCCAGCGCAGCTTCGAGCTCTTCAGCCCGATAGACCAACGCGTGCTGGGCCACGTGGCCGAAGGCGACGAGGAGCATGTCGAGGCCGCCATCCAGGCGGCACAACGCGCCTTCGCCAGCTGGAGCGCACTCACCGCGGCGCAGCGCCTGCCCTGCCTGGAGCGCTTCGCCGACGAGATCGGACGGCGGGCGCAGGCGCTGTGCGCGGTCGAGAGCACCGATGCCGGCGTGCTGCTCTCGCGCATGCAGCACGGCGTCGTGCCGCGGGCCATGCTGAACATCCGCTGGTTCGCCCGACATGCCCTGGAGCTGCAGGACAGGCCCATCGACACGGAGCAGGCCCGCCACATCGTCCGGCACGATCCGGCCGGTGTCACCGTGATCATCACGCCATGGAATGCGCCGCTCATGCTGTCCACCTGGAAGCTCGGGCCGGCGCTGGCGGCGGGCAACACTTGCGTGCTGAAGCCGCCCGAGTGGGCACCGCTGACGTGCTCGCTGCTGGCTGACGCGGCCGATGCGGCGGGCCTGCCGCCCGGTGTGTTCAACGTCGTGCAGGGCACCGGCGCGACCACCGGCGCCCGGTTGGTCGCCGACCCGCGCGTCGCCCGCGTCTCCTTCACCGGCAGCGTCCCGACCGCCAGGCGCATCGCCCAGGCAGCCGGTGCGAACCTGGTGCCCTGCAGCCTGGAGCTCGGCGGCAAGAGCCCGTTCATCGTGCTCGAGGACGCGGACCTGGACGCCGCGGCGGCCACGGCCACGCTGATGTACCGCAACGCCGGCCAGGTGTGCCTGGCGGGCACGCGCCTGCTGGTGCACGAGCAGGTCGCCGACGAGTTCGTGGCACGCATGCGGCCGCTGGTCGACCAGCTGGTGATCGGCGACCCGCGCGAAGAGGCCACCGAGGTCGGCCCCATCATCCATCCGCGGCAGGTCGAGCGCGTCCAGGGCTTCGTCGACCGTGCGGTGGCCGGCGGCGCCAAGCTGCTGTGGGGCGGCGGGCGGCACGCGTTCGGCGCCCTGTACTTCAGCCCGACGCTGGTGACGAACCTGCAGCAGGACGACGAGATCGTGCAGAACGAGGTCTTCGGGCCCGTGCTGACCCTGCAGACCTTCGGCCACGACGACGAGGCGGTGGCCCTGGCCAACGGCACCGATTACGGACTCGGCGGCGTCTGCTACGGCGAGACCGCGCACGCCACCGCCGTGGCCGAGCGCGTTCGCACCGGCTTCATCTGGGTCAACAGCTTCGGCATCCGCGACCTGGCCGCCCCCTTCGGCGGCATCAAGCGCAGCGGCATAGGCCGCGAGGGCGGCGAGTGGAGCTTCGAGTTCTTCTGCGACGTCAAGGACATCGTGCTGCCGAAGAAGCCTTTCCGCGCCAGCTTCGCGCATCGTTGAAGGAGAGATCGATGGGACAGATCGTTGGCGCGGCGCTGGTTTCGCATCACCCGGGCCTGATGCAGTGCGAGGAGTTCCGCCGCGCCATGGGCGCCGGCGCGGATTCCGACCTCATCGCCGGCTATGCACGCCTGCGGCAGCGCATGGAGGCCGCGAGGCCGGACGTGGTGATGATCTTCGACAGCCACTGGTTCACCACCGGCTACCACCTCGTCGACGGCGGCAAGCGCTACCAGGGCACCTACATCTCGGACGAGATGCCGTGGTACCTGCACGGCGTGCCGTACGACTACCGCGGCCACCCGGCGCTCGCGGCGCTGATCGAGACGGTCTCGCGCGAGCGCGGCGGCTACAACCGCGCCATCTCCCATCCCGACCTGGGCCGGCAGTACGCGACGGTCAACCTCGTCAAGCAGCTGCGGCTCGAGCTCAGCGACCTGCCCGTCGTGACCGTCAGCTCCTGCCAGAACTGCGAATGGAAGCACTTCCTCGACTCCGGCGAGACCCTAGGCGAGGCCATCTCGCGCAGCGGCCTGCGCGTGCTGCTGCTGGCCTCGGGCGCCTTGAGCCACAAGTTCAACCCGATCGACTGGAAGCCCCGACACCCGCGGATCTTCCACGAGTCCAACGTCTCCTCGCCCGAGAACATGGCGAGCGACAAGGCCGCCATCGCGCTGATGGAGCAAGGCCGCCACGACGAGATCCTGGCGCGCTGGAACGACGAATACCGGCGCCTGCCGTGGGAGGCCTTCGGCGCCCACTACCTGCAGATGCTCGGCGCGATGGGCGGCGCGAAGTGCCGCGCCGAAGGTCAAGTGCTGTCGGAATACGAGAACGCCCGCGGCACCGGCAACGTCCACATCTGGTTCGACACCCTGGGCGAGGCAACAACGCCATGAACTTCGATTTCCCGCTCCAGCGCCTGCCGGCCGTGATGACCGGCCCGCGCACCGAACGCCGGCGCATCCTCCTGGGCGGCAGCGCCTTCTGGGGCACGCTCGTCGAGTCCGGGCCGGACCAGGGCCGGCTCAGGCTCGATGACGGACGCACCGTCGATGCCGAAGGCGCCGCGTACCTGCCGCCGGTCGACCCCTCCAAGATCATCGCCGTCCACATCAGCTACAGCTCGCGCAGCCACGAGACACGCAACCGGCCGCGCCCGACGGAAACGCCCACCTACTTCACCAAGCCGACCACGTCGCTGAACGGCCACCGCGGCCAGATCCTCAAGCCGGCCGACTGCCAGTACCTGAACTACGAGGGCGAGTACGCGGTGGTGATCGGCCGCACCTGCCGCAACGTCACGCCCGACGAGGCCTGGGACTACATCGAGGGCTTCTGCCCGGCGCTGGACATGGGGCTGCAGGATTTCCGCGACACCGACCAGGGCAGCATGCTGCGCGTCAAGGGGGCGGACACGCTGCTGCCCATAGGCCCCGGCATCGTGCGCGGCATCAACCTGTTCGAGCAGACGCTGCGCACCTACGTCAACGGCCGAGTGGTGCAGGAGGCTCACATCGGCGAGGAGACGATCTGGGGGCCGCACTACGTCATCGCCGACCTCGCGCGCCACATCACCCTGCTGGCGGGCGACGTGCTGCTGATGGGCACGCCCTGCCACTCGCGCAGCGTCGACCCGGGCCACACCGTCGAATGCGAGATCACCGGCCTGGGCCGCCTCAGCGGCACGGTGGTCGCGATCGAGGCGCCGCGCGCGAGCGCGCTGGGCGTGGGCCATGCGCCCACCGACTCGCCCGAGGTTCGACGCGTCGCGCTGGGCTTCGACGAACGCGTGCCCGAGCGCTTCAAGAGCAACCTGCGCCAGGCGAAAGGCGAAGCGGCATGAAGAAGGTCTGCATCGTGGGCGCCGGCGCCATCGGCGGCTTCATCGGCACGCGGCTGGCGGCGGCCGGACACGTCCACGTTTCCGCCCTGGCGCGCGGCCAGACGCTCGCGGCACTGAAGCAACACGGCTGGCGCCTGCAGACGGAGCAAGGCCTGGTTCGCGCGCCGGCCAGGGCCAGCGACGAGCCGAGCGACCTGGGGCCGCAGGACCTGGTCATCATCGCCGTGAAAGGCCCCGCGCTCGCCCAGGTGGCGCAGCAGATCCGGGCTCTGCTCGGCCCGCAGACCGTGGTGCTTCCCGCCATGAACGGCGTGCCGTGGTGGTTCGTGGAAGGCGTTCCTGCCCTGAGTGGCACGCC
This sequence comes from Ideonella flava, assembly GCF_051857595.1. Classification (NCBI taxonomy): domain Bacteria; kingdom Pseudomonadati; phylum Pseudomonadota; class Betaproteobacteria; order Burkholderiales; family Sphaerotilaceae; genus Ideonella; species Ideonella flava. The sequence continues at coordinate 469,892 of NZ_JBPZHD010000002.1, read as the reverse complement.
CTTGAAGGCGCTGGATCCCGAGGGCCGCATCGCCCAGGGCATCGCCTTCGAGCGCGTTGTCGGTGCGGTCGTTCATGCCAGCACCTCGTCGCCCGAGCCGGGTCTCGTGCAGCACAGGATGGGCCGCGGGCTGATCGTCGGCGAGCCCCTGGGCGGCCACAGCGCCCGGGCCGGGCGGATCTGCGAGCTGCTGCAGCAAGCGGGCTTCGACGTCACGCACTCCGAGCGTATCCGCGACGACATGTGGTTCAAGCTGTGGGGCAACCTGACGATGAACCCGGTGTCCGCGATGACCGGTGCCACCATCGACCAGGTGCTCGCCGATCCGCTCGTTCGTGCCTTCTGCTCTGCCGCGATGGCGGAAGCGGCGCTCATCGGCGAGCGCGTCGGCTGCCCGATCACGCAGACGCCGGAGGACCGGCACCTGGTCACCGCCAGGCTCGGTGCCTTCAAGACCTCGATGCTGCAGGACGCCGAAGCCGGTCGCCCGATCGAGCTCGATGCCATCGTCGGCGCCGTGCAGGAGATCGGCCAACGGCTGGGCCTGGCCATCCCGAACATCGACGCGCTGCTGGGCCTGACGCGGCTGTTTGCCCGCGTGCACGGGCTGTACCCGCCAGGGGCGCCGGCATGAAGGTCGACGGCGCTTTCCCCACCGCATCGCCGGCGAGGAGGTCGGGCCGAGGAGTCGCTGGAGACCGTCCGCGTTACATCGCTGACGCGGGTTGAGGAGCTTGACCGGGCCCGACGGACGGCAGAGTATTGAAGCCCCCTCGAGAGGAGGCACTGTGCATCACGCTCTCCTCGGCTCGCTCCGGCAGCCCCGTCTCACCCCGCTGGCCGCCAGGCTCGCCGCCTCGTCGTTCGCGGCGCTCCTCGCAGGGCCCGTGATCGCCCAAACCGCGGCCGCGCCCGCTGCCGCTGCGGCCTCCGCGCCGATGCCGGACACCGCCGCGGCCCCGCCCACGCCCGCCCGGCAGGCCGATTCGTTGAACCTCGAGCGCATCGTTGTGACCACCGCGTCGATGGCCAGGTCCAAGCTGAGGAGTTCTCTGTCGGTGACCACCATCGACGACGACCTCGTCAGGGCGATGAACCCGCAGACGCAGGCCGAAGTGCTGCGCCTCATCCCGGGCATGATCGACCAAGGCGGCAACGGCCCCGGCGGCAACGCGAACATCAGCGTGCGCGGCCTGCCGGTCACCACGGGCGGCTCGCCGTTCGTGCAGATCCAGGAAGACGGCCTGCCGACAGTGCTCTTCGGCGACATGAACTTCGGCAACAACGACTACTGGATCCGCTTCAACCGCTCGAACAGCATCGAGGCGGTGCGCGGAGGCTCGGCCTCGGTGCTGGCGTCGGGCGCCCCCGGCGCGGTCATCAACTTCGTGTCCGACACCGGCACGGTCGGTGGCGGCTCCGTCGGGCTGGAATCGGCGTTGAACTACAACGCGACCAAGGGCTACTTCACCGCGGCTGGCGCGCTCGCTGAAGGCCTGCACTTCCATGCCGACGGCTTCGTCATCCAAGGCCGCGGCCTGCGCGACCCGGGGTTCGACGCGCAGAAGGGCTACCAGATCAAGGCCAACCTGACCAAGGACCTGGGCACGCTCGGCTATGTCCGCTTCAACGTGAAGCTGCTCGACGACACCGAGCCGCTTTACACGTCGTACCCGTCGCTCGTGCATGCCGGCTCGAGCGGCTTCACCGGCCTGTCTCCGTTCCCGGGCTTCGATGCCCGCACCGGCTCCACGGTAGGCGTGTACAACGAAGTGATCAACGTCGTCGACAGCACGACGGGCCAGTTGACCCGGCGGAGGACCGACGGCCTGCATCCCGTGGCCAACGCCTACGGCTTGCAGCTGCACCTGACACCGGGGGGCGGTTTCACGATCGACGACAAGTTCCGCTACACGCAGATGCGCGGCACCTTCTCGAACAACACGATGGGCCTGGCCATGCCGTCGAGCATCATCGGATCGACGGTCAACGGCCAGACGGTGGGCAGCATCGTCTACGCCAACGGCCCGTCCAAGGGCCAGGCGTTCACCGGCAGCTACCTGAACACCGGCACGCAGACCTTCACGCGCATGAGCGACATGGGTAGCAGGGCCAACGACCTGAACGCGAGCAAGACCTTCGACCTTGCGGGCGGCAAGACGAGCGTCACCGGTGGCCTCTTCTACATGGACCAGCACATCGCGCAGGACTGGCACATCAACGCGCACTACCAGACGCTCGAGGGGGTGAACCCGGCGGGCCTGGATCTGCTGAGCACCACGGGCCAGCTGCTGACGCTGAACGGCGTGTCCGGCTTCAACACGGCCCGGGGCCCTGGGGTCAACCGCACCTACGACCTCAGCGCCGCGAACACCGCGCCCTACCTGACCGCCAACTGGGAAAGCGGCGCCCTCCAGCTCGACGCGGGGGTGCGCCACGACATGCTGCGCGTCAACGGCTGGGCCGAGTCCGCCAGCGCGGCAACGACGCAGACCAGCCTGATCGACGGCTCGCTCGTGTCGAGTTCGGTGCTGGACCCGGCCACCCGCGAGGCGCTGCACTACGACGCGAGCTACAGCTCCTACTCGGTGGGCGCCCTGTACGCGGTGAACAACGACACCAGCGTGTTCGGCCGCGTCAGCCGCGGCGGCCGCTTCAACGTCGACCGCAACATCCTGTCCGGCTACACCAACCCCGATGGCTCGCTCAACGACTCCGGCCGGCAGAAGGTCGTCAGCCACGTCAAGCAGCAGGAGATCGGCGTGAAGAACCGCGGGCAGTTCGGCGAACTGGCCTACAGCGCGAACGCCACGCTGTTCCACAGCAGCTATGGATCCTCGAACTTCGACCTGACGCAAGGCCCGACCGGCACCTACTACCAAAGCGCCTACGAGTCGACCGGCGTGGAACTGGAGGGCTCGCTGAGGTCGGGCGGCTTCGCGATGGTGGCCAGCATGACCTGGACCGACGCGAAGGTCACCGCCAACGCCCAGGGCGCCGATCCGCAGAACCTGGTCTCCTCTGGCGTCGGCAACCGGCCCGCGGGCGTGCCGGACCTGATGTACATGCTCGCGCCGAGCTACCGGATCGGCGACTTCATGGGCGGCGTGATGATCGTCGGCCGCGGGCGCAGCAACGTCAACACCAGCTCGCAGTACTTTGCCCCGGCCGAGGTGCTGGTGAACATGAACATGAGCTGGAGATTCATGCCCGGCGCCACCGTGGACCTGAACGTGCACAACCTGTTCGACAAGCTGTTGGCCGACGGCCATCTGAACCAGAGCAGCCTCGCCAGCCTGCAGGCCAACGGCACCATCAATGGGCTGCCGGTCGGCACAGGCGGTGTCCTCAACGGGCGCGCCGTGGTGCTGGGTCTGAACTACGAGTTCTGAAGGGCCGCGTTGTCATCCTGGGCGCAGGCCCTGCCGGCTGGATGACGGCCGCGGCGCCGGACAAGTCCATCCACCGCCATGGCGACATCACGCTGATCGAGTAGAACCTGGTGCATTGCGCGGCTCTATATTCGCGGTAGCCACCGACCGGGACGGTGGTCGCTTGCAAGCAATGATTCACACCCTCCCTTTCCGTCCATGGCGCCGCAGCCTCCTCCTGTTCACCCTGCTGATGGCCGCCGATGTGAACGTCGCCGTGGCCGCCCCGAAGACGATTGCCGTGTGGTCGGGCAGTACCGACCAGCGAGGCTTGCTCAAGGCCGCGACACTTGCTTTCAACAGTGCGCAGCAGGACTACAGGGCCGAGTTGTATGCGGCCAACTACCAAAACTATGCGGACTGGGTGCAGAGCGTAGCCGTCTCCGGAGCGCTGCCGTGCCTGCTGGAAGTCGACGGGCCGTTCGTCGCCGGATTCGCCTGGCGAGGCTATCTGCAGGCGCTGGACAAGTTCGTCTCGCCCGAAATGCGAAGCGACTTGCTGCCATCCATCCTGGCCCAGGGAACCTACGACGGACACCTGTACAGCCTCGCACAACGCGATTCCGGGCTCGGCCTCTGGGCGAACCGCCGCTACCTCAGGGCCGCCGGCGTGCGCATCCCCACCGTCGCCCAGCCGTGGACATTGGCGGAGTTCGAGCAGGCGATGGACAAGCTCGCCCGGGTCGATGGCGTGGACTATCCACTCGACCTCGCCGTCTACACAGGAGCGAGCGAGTTCTTTGCCTACGCCTACCTGCCGATACTGGCCGGCTTCGGAGGCGACTTCATCGACCGCGCGAGCTACCCCAAGGCCGGCGGCGTGCTCGACGGGCCGCAGTCGGTCGCGGCAATGACACGCCTGCAGGGTTGGTTCCGCGAGGGTTGGGCTCGTGCGGTCGATCGCAACGACGACTTTGAAAAGGGCAAGACGGCCCTGGCATGGACAGGGCATTGGCGGTACACCCCCTTCCGCGCGGCATTGGGCGACGACCTGATCCTGCTGCCCTTGCCCGACTTCGGGCACGGGCTCAAGACCGGCATGGGCTCGTGGGGCTGGAGCATCACGAGCACCTGCCCGGAGCCGGCCGGCGCGTGGGCGTTTCTTTCCTATCTGATGTCAGCGGACGAAGTGCTTCGCATTTCGGATGCCATCGGTGCAGTCCCCGCCCGCAAGTCGGTGCTCCCGCGGTCCAAGCTCACCGGCAGCCATGGCGCGCTGAACGTGTTCGCGCAGCAGCTCTTCATGGGTCACGGATTCCCGCGTCCGGCAACGCCGGGCTACGGCACGATCAGCAAGGCGTTTGCGACGGCCGTGGGCGCCATCATTGCCGGCGCTGACGTGCAGACCGAGCTGACCCGTGCCGCTCACACGATCGACGAAGACATCGCGGCCAACCGCGGGTATTCGAAATGACGCGGCCAGCGCGGAGCACCATCGTCATCGTCATCGCCATCGCCCGGGCCGAGTCATGAAGTTCGGCATCAAGCAGAAGATACTGCTCGTGCTGGTCGGCGTTCTGGCGCTCAGCACGGCGCTGAACGCGCTGCTCGCCTCCTTCTTCACGAACCGGCAGAACGAGCAGGCGGCCTTTGCAAGCCTCAGCAACGATCTGCAGGCGTGGCAGAGCGATCTGCAGGCCATGACCCAGCAGCTGAAGGGCGTTGCGCTCGCCACGGTCGGCGACGCGGCGATTCTCAACCAGCTCGGCGAGCTCAGTTCGCTGGAGTTCAACCTCGCGGACCCCGCCCGGGCCGCCGAGCGACGAGAGATGGCGAGGACTCTCGGCTACCGGAAAACAGTGGCCCTGAATCGCCTGCAACTGGCGTTGCGCACCGGCGGCTTCTCCAGCATCGCGGTCTATACCCGGGGGCAGCTGAGCCATGTCATCTCGGCAGTCGATGCGGGCATGAGCGTCACGCGGGAGGACGGTCGCCAGGCATGGACCGCCGCGACGGCCAACGCCCAAGGCGACATTCCGTTCCAGGGTTGGCCGGCCTGGAGCGAAGCGCCCTTGCCGCCATTCCCGATGGCGGACGCTCGTTTCGACGCGTCGCCCGGGCGGCCCGGCGTTTCATTCGTCTTTCCCGCGCCTGGGGAGTCGGTGATGGAGATCGCGGTACCGGTGCAGGGCTACGTCGACGATGTGCTGACCGATGCCCTGCACGCCCCGGTCGTGCGCTTCTTCTCGGAACTGTCGGTGGGCGGTGAACCGGGACCGCAACATCCCGCCGCGGCGAGCCAGGCCGCGCCCCCGCCAGGCAGAACGTCGCGCATCGTGGCCGTGGTCGTCTTTCGCAAGGTGATCGGCCGCGCGATGCTGGAGAACGTGACGCAGAAGACCGGCAAGTCGCCGGTGCTGCTGTCGCCGGACGGCCATCACAGGCAGCAGTTGGACGACCAGCCCGTCATCCCGCCGGAGATGCTGCAGCAAGCCCAGGCCACGCTTTTTCCCCAGGCGTCGGGCCCCCTGCAGCGCTCGGTCACTGTCGGCGAAAAGTCGTTCTACGTCGCCTTGCTGCCTTGGCAGTTCGAGAACCAGCCGCGTCTGCTGCTGGCCCTGGCCACACCGCGAGACAGCACGCTCGACAACATCCGGCAGACGGTCGTGGCCATCCTGCTGGCGGCGGGCGCCACCATGCTGCTGAGCGTGGCGGTGGGCCTGTGGTGGGTGAAGCGCTTCATGGATCCCATCGTCAACCTGACCTCCGCGGTGAAGGAGATCACCTCCCGCAACCGGCTCGAAGAGGGCCCGCAGCAGCAGGTGCTGGAGAGGCTGCAGCACGTCGTCATCGAGGCCCCGGACGAGGTCGGTGCGCTGGCCCGGGCCTTCAACGACATGCTCGGCGAGCTGCAGCAATCGTTCGAGACGCTGGAGCAGCGCGTGCAGGCTCGCACGGCCGAGCTGCGCCAGCAGGCGCGCTACCTTCGCACGCTGATCGACATGCTGCCCATGTGGGCCTGGTTCAAGGACACCGAAGGCCGCTTCCTGGCCGTCAACCAGGCCGCGGCCCAGACCCGCGGCAAGAGCCCGGACGAACTCGTCGGCAAGTCCGATCACGATGTGTCGCCGCGCGAACAGGCCGACGCCTACCGCGCGGACGACCTGGAGGTCATGAGCTCGCGCCGCCAGAAGACCCTGGAAGAAGCCCACAGCCTGCCGGGCGGCACCCTCTGGCTGGAGACCTTCAAGGCCCCGGTGCTCGACGAGGACGGCACCGTGCTGGGAACGGTCGGCGTGGCCCGCGACATCAGCGAGCGCAAGGCGGCCGAGGCCGCCCGCGAGACCGCGCTGGCCGAGGCTCAGCGATTGGCTCGCATGCGCAGCGAGTTCCTGGCGCAGATGAGCCACGAGCTGCGCACGCCGCTCAACGGCATCCTGGGCTTCGCGCAGATCCTGCAGCGGGACCAGTCCCTCAACCCGCGCCAGGCACGGGCGGTGAAGATCATCGAAGAGAGCGGACTGCACCTGCTCAGCCTCATCGACGACGTGCTGGACATGGCGCGCATAGACGCCGCCAAGCTGAGCCTGAACCCGAGCGAGATCGACCTGCCGAGGTTCCTGGAGGCGGTGTGCGACATCGTCCGCGTGAGGGCCGAGCAGAAGAACCTGCTGTTCAACTACCGCACCGCCGGCAGGTTGCCGGCCGCCGTGCGGGCCGACGAGAAGCGCCTGCGCCAGGTGCTGCTCAACCTGCTGTCCAACGCCATCAAGTTCACCGACAGCGGAGAGGTCACGCTGCAGGTGCGCGCACTGGGGACAAGCTCGAGGTTGCGGCGGGATGCCCACAGTGCGCCGGCGACGGTGCGGCTGCGCTTCGAGGTGCAGGACAGCGGCATAGGCATGAGCGAAGAGCAACTGGCACGCCTGTTCCAGCCCTTCGAGCAGGTCGGCGACAGCCCGCGGCGCGAGGGTGGCACCGGCCTCGGCCTGGCCATCAGCCGGCAGCTCGTGCGCCTGATGGGCGGCGATGTGCAGGTGCGAAGCCGGCCGGGCGAAGGCAGCATCTTCTCGTTCGAGCTCGAGCTGCCGACAGCGCAGCCGCGGGCCCCCTTGGCCCTGGGGCGCGGCACGCCGACGGGCTATGAAGGGCCACGCAGGAGGGTGCTGGTCGTCGACGACGTGCCGCAGAACCGCGCCATGCTGTTCGATCTGCTGAATGCGGTGGGATTCGAAGTCCTCGAAGCCGGCGATGGCCAGGAGGGCCTCGAGGTGGCCGGCAGAACCCGGCCGGATCTCATCATGCTGGACGCGATGATGCCGGTGATGGACGGCTTCGAGGCGACCCGGCGCCTCAGGCAGTTGCCGGCGCTGGCCCACGTCCGGATCATCGCCACTTCGGCCAGCCCCACCCGCGAGGTCGAGAAACGCTTTCACACGGCGGGCGCAGACGCCTTCGTCCCCAAGCCGATCGATCGGGCCATCCTGCTCGAGACCTTGGGGCGCCTGATGGGCCTTTCGTGGGTTTACGGCGTGCACAGCACCACGAGAAGGCCCGGCGATGGCGAAGAGGATCGCAACAACTTCGAGTACCCGCCCCCGGAAGAGATGCAGGCGCTGCGCGAACTCGCCACCATCGGCAACATGCAGTCGCTTCGAGAGCGCGCGGAGTTGCTCAGGACTCTTGACGCGCGCTACGCCTCGTTCGCCGAGCGCCTGATCACCTTGGCGGAGACTTTCCAGTCGCAGGCCATCACTTCGCTGGTGGAGTCAGCCCCCCGGGAAGGCCGCTGAACCGCGCCAGGGCCCGGCCATGCCGCTGGAGGTTGCCCCCAGCCGCTTCGGGCACGCGGGCTGCGCTGGCTCGATGCCGGCCAGGACGCGACCGCCATCCCGTGGAACCGGTCAGCCGGCATGAAGGCCGCTTTGCTGCAGGAACTCGCCGATGTCATCGCTGGACAGCGATTGCTGAAGGCGGGCTGATCAGGGCGGCGGCGCGAAGCGGAAGATCTGGCCTTCGTCAGCCGTGCGGCCGTAGATGTAGCCGTCGCGCGCCTGGAACAGGCCGTCGCGCGGGAAGCTGCCCTGCTTGCTGTGACGCACGAAATTGAACAGCTTCTCGTAGAGGCTCCCATCCGGGCGAACGCGGTAGATGACGCCGAACTCGTCCTGGCCCCCAAAGGCCATCCCGTAGAGCCAGCCATCGGTGGCCAGGATGGGCGCCGTCTCCGGCCAGCAGCCCAGGCGGCAGAAGAACCGGTGCACGTCCGTCACCTCCCCGCCCGGACTGACCCTGATCACGCGGTCTCCGCTGCCCGTGCCCTGGTGGCGTTTCCATCGGTTCGTCAGGTAGATGTAGCCATCGCTGCCGACGACCATGTCGAGGTTCACGTCGCGATCGCTGAAGACCTGCAGGACCTCGAGCCTGCCGGTCTCGTCCATTCGGAACAGCGCCTGGCCGACCGGATCGACGAGGTGATGGGCCAGGCCATAGACGAAGCCGTCGCCTCGCGCGGCCAAGGCCTGAGGGTAGGCGAAGATGCCGTCGAACCAGCCGTAGATCTCGCCCGCGTAATCCGGCGCTTCATAGCGTTCCATCTGCCCGTAGTCGCTTTGCGGCGTGAAGTACCGGGCCACCCGGATCCCGCCGCCCGGCCAAGGCACCGGCGGCACGAAGCCGGCATAGCCTTCGGCTTCGGTGAAGGCATGAACGACTTCGGGCTGTCCGCCCACAGGAATGCGGAACAAGGTCCCGCGGTTGTGCGCCCCATACGAATCCGTCTTGCCCCACAGCACGCCCTGCTCGTCGACCATCAAGGTCGACGGATGGCAGCCGATGGCACCGCCGGCATTCACCGGCGTGAAGCTGCCGTCGCGCGGGTCGAACACCAGGAAGACGCCACAGGGCAGCGAGGACGTGGCGGAAAACGAGAAGAAGATCCTGTCATCGCCCCCCTGCGCAGCCCGCCCGGTACGCTGGGCATCTTCGTAAGGGTGCGCCAGCGAAAACAGCACCTCCAGCTTGAGCGTTCCGGCCAAGACGCCGGACCCCAGCATCAGCGCGCCGAGTCCGAGGACCGAGCGGCCGAGGAGCCGCCAGTACCCGCCGTTGGAAATGAGTCGCGGCATGCGAACCTCCATGAGGCATACGGGCCGCAGTTTGCTCTCGCGGGTACCTGTTCGACAACGGCGCGCCCCCATGGACGCCTTTGCTGGCCGCTGCGCAGGTCAACGCTTGCCATACAGGCGTTCAAGCGGCACGGGGACCACTTTCTCTGTTTCGTCGGTTGGAACGACATATCGCAAGTTCAAGAGCGCGCCGCCCGCCTTCTGAAAATACTCCATGCGGATCGGGTAGAAGCCCTTCTCCAGGGGAATCAAGTAGCTTTTGGAGTTTCCGCCGCCATGCAAGCCGTCGTACGAAATGAGCAACTGGTCGCCAAGGAAGAGTTTCGATCCGTCGTCCGAGTCCAGCGCAAAGACATAATAGCCAGCATTCTGGATTTCAATGAAACCCTCGAAGAGGCAGGCGAAGTCGGTTTGGCGCGGAAGCTTGTCGAGGGCAAAATCCTTGTCTGCCGCGCCGGATCGGACGGCTGTCAACCCACCGAAATCGGGCAGCGCGTCCCATTGACCCTCGAAATACGAGTAGTGCAAACCGCCCGGCTTGGCATCATGGGGCGGGGCACCTGGGCGGGGCGCATTCCGGAGTTCGAACCGGCCGACCGTCGTCCTGTTGTGCCGGTCATGGCGGCCCACCACCTTGGCTGAGACCTGTGCGCTGTTCGTCAGCGTGATTTCTTGCGGCATCTTCGCCGACGCCGGTGTGGGTTCGCTGCCGTCGGTCGTATAGCGCACCAAATCGGAGGAGCCCACGTAGTAGATCTTGTAGGGCTGATCCTTGAGGACGATGCCGTTCATCGGGTGGAACTCGACCGCCTGGTCGCTGTAACCCTCGTAGAAATACCTCAGGCCATCGTAGATGCCCTTGAGCCTGACGGAGCCGTGGGTCTCGCCTGAGTAGGCCGCGACCTTCCAATTCAGGTCCTTGGGAGCCTTGGCCTTCAGGAGGGATTCCATGTCGGCAATCCCCATCTGCTGGAGACCCTCGCCCTCACGCCCGGCGATGAAAAGCGATTTGCCGGGCTGAGACACGGCGCCCAGCTTGTCGCTGGCGAACTTCTTCATGTAACCATCCCCCCACCAGAAACTCGGGTCGATGGCGAGGTAGGCATTGAACAGTTGCGGCTCGGCAAGCAATGCATACATGGCGAACACGCCGCCAAAGGAGTGTCCGAACAAGATGTTGTTGCCGTTGGACGGATACGACCTGTTGACGTAGGGGATGAGTTCGTTCTTGAAGAACGACAGGAAGTGGGCCGCGCCGCTCGAGGCTGCGGTCGCGGTCGCGGGCAGCATGTCGCGATCTCGGTGGGTGTTGAAAACAGCCACCATGATCATCGGCGGCAGATGCGCTTCGGCCTGGGCAAACTGCTGTATCGCGGAGATGGATTTCAGGTTCGAATCGCCATCCAGGATGTAGAGCACGTCGTATTTTTCTTCCGAGCCGGGCCGGTATTTCTCCGGCAAAAGCACCTGGAAGACGCGCTCCTCTTTCAACAGGCCCGAGTAAAGTGAATCGCGCGTTCCGGGCAGATCCTGTGCCGCGGCCTGGGTGCAGGGCATCAGCAAGGCAGCGATGAAGAACGCAAGACGAAGCAACGAGGCTGGCTTTTTCATGGAAGGAAGCACTGACTTATCGCACCATGCTCTCAATCGCGGGAGCGAACGAAGGTGAAGCGCCGCTTCACCCGCAAGAACGGTTCTTCAAAACCACGATACAGCAGCGAGGCAAAGAACACCGTGGCGGCAAAGGCGACGAGCGCGCCGAAATGGTCCCGCCAGCCACCTATACCCAGGGCGTCGGCGGCTTCGGTCAGCTGCGGCTTGAATTGGTCGTACACCAGCCAGAAGAAGAAAATATGGATCAGGTAGAGGCCATACGAGATACGACCGAGATAGATCAGCGGCGTTGGCAGAAACCGCCTTGGCGTACCCAGCAGGCTGATCAACATCAGCGCCGCACCGGCCAGGACCAAGGGCCAGCCCGCCAGACTCTGGGCCACGGTAGACCTGGGAAAATCGGCCTTGATCCCGAAGACAAGGAATGCGACCAACCACAGGGCGACCGCGAGGGCCAGCAGGCCGACTCTGACCGCGATATGCCAATCAGGCTGCCGGCCACGCAGGAGCAGGGCCAGCAACATGCCGCCGGCGAAGAACTGGAACTGAACGAAGCTGTTGGTCCATTGCCCACTGAAACCGGAGGTGGGGGTAAAGCCTTGCGCGTAGTAGATGATGACGCCGTACGAAACGACAAGCACGGCCAGGTTGACCGCCACCAGCGCCCGGCGTCCGAGCAAGGCCAGGAAAGGGATGACGATGTAGAACTGCTCCTCCACCGACAGGCTCCACATCGGATTGACGGGATACTCGATCCACCCGTGGAAGGTGATGTACCAATTCCCGGCAAACAGCATGAAGAAGAGCCATTTTGTCGCAGAATCGGCGCCGGCTCCGGGCAGGAAATTATTCAGAAAGACCAGGCCGAAAAACACCAGAAAATACAGCGGCCAGATCCTCAATATCCGCCTCACGTAGAAGGCGCGAACCTGGATGCCACCGGTCATCACCCGCTCGCGCTCCAGCAACTCGGTGATCAGGAAAGCGCTCAGGAGAAAGAACACCGGAACGCCATAAACACCGATCTGCGAAATCGCGTAGAGCCATGGGTGCTCCTTGCGACCAAACGGCGCCAGATCGTTTCGGTGCGCCACGAAGACGAACATGAACGCCATGAAGCGGAGCACGTCCAGTTCAGGGCGATAGAAGCGGACCGCTGAGTCTCGAGAGGCCTGCGAGTGGAGTGCCTCCTCTTCGCGTGCTCGTGGCGACTCCAAGGTCGCACCAGCGACTCGCATCAGGCCTTCCCCCTCCATCTCTCTTTCCCTCCTCGACTTGGCGGTGAGCGGCGTATCAGCGCTTGGCGGTGAGCCTGGAGAACGTCAACGCATTCTTCGAATCGGCCACGTCACGGGCAGAGCCAGTGGCCCGAGCACCACGAGACGCGCCCCTTTCGCAGCGGGTTGCCGTCGGTCGTCCGCGCCGTTGACCTGGAGGTCACCGGAGTTGAGGGGAGCAGCGGCTGGTGGCTGGCTCCTCTGCGCAAACGAAAGCTTCAACGCGGTGGCGACCCGAATTATTCGTTCATGCGTCGCACGAACTAAGTAGGAGAAGCACTTAGCCAGGACCAGCGCTGGGCTTTCGAGGATGACCAGGGCCGCCTTCGATCCTCCACCGCGCTCACCGCTGCGCCGCCACCCCCACCATCCTCTCGTAGTCCTTCCGGTACTGCGCCGCCAGCCGCACCTTCTGCGCGTCGCTGAGGAGCTTGCCCGACACCTGGAAGAACTTGGTCTCTTCTTCCTTCAGGTGGTGCCGCACCTTGTGCACCAGCTCGCTGGCCTTGGGGCCCCAGGCCTCGCCGGAGGAATCGAGCGCGCGGAGGTCTTCGACCAGTTCGTCCATGTCATGGTGCTCGGCCAGGGCGTGGCGGGCGCTGTTCAGGCCCATGTCGAACATCAGGATCGGGACGTAGAGGTATCGCTCCTCCGCCGCTGCGTGCGCGGCCAGCTCGATGCGCAGTTCGCGGAACAGGGCCTCGCGTTTGGCGGGGTTGCCGGCCAGCGTTCGCACCATGCTGCTGCACAGACGTCGCTGCTTCGCGTGGCTGGCGCGCAGCTCGTCGTAGATGTTGGTCATGGCGATCGCCTCGGATGGGTAGGAGGACCGTTTGTAGCGCCATGTGCGACGTGCCCGATGCAAGACCTCACGCCGGCATCCGTGTGAGACCCGATCAGGGGGCACGCTCCTCGGCCTTGCGCAGGGCATCCCCCGAAGCGTTGCGCAACGCGCCCAACCACGCAGCCATGCGAGCCTTGAGCTTCGCGTTGGCACCGGCATAGCGGTTCTTCAATTGATCCGGGTCGACCAAGTCGTTGTAGAGCTCGAACTCGCCGGTCCGGTATTCGATGTAGGTGTGGCCGTCCGCGGTGCGCAGGCCGGTGAAGTTGGTGACCGCGACCGCGGCGATTTCCTGTGCGTCCGGCGGCTCGCGATGGCCTTCCCTGAACGGGGGAGTGGTCGTGACCTCCTGGTGGGCCAGCAGCATCACCTGCCGCCAGGGAACGGGTGTCTGGCCGCGCAGGAAAGGCACCAGCGACCGCCCGTCGATCCAAGGCGGAACGGCGACGCCCGCCAGTTCGGCGAAGGTGGCGGCGTAATCGACATTGGCGCTGAACGCATCGACGACACGCCCTATCGGCACGCCTGGCCCGCGCACGCTCAGCGGTACGTGGATGTCCTCTTCGAAGCCGGACATCTTCCCCTGGGGCAGGCGGTGCTGCCCTTGGTGAAAGCCGTTGTCGGAGCTGAAGAACACGTAGGTGTTGTCCAGCTGGCCGGTGGCCTGCAGGGTGTCCATCACGCTCTTGACCAGGTCTTCCACCGCCAGCAGCGATTGCCGCCGATGGCGGTAGGCGAGGTCGACCTCGGCGATCTGCTGCTTGTTCAGCACGGGGAGATGGCGCACCCAGGCGGGCTTGTCGCTCACGTCGGCTTCGTTGAACGAGGGCGTGTGCGGCACGTGGATGCCGGGGAAGGCATCCGCATGGCGCGGCGCCGGCACGGCCGGCATGTGGGGCGCGAAGGTGGCGATATAGGCGAAGAACGGCTGGCCGGCATGCTCCCGGACCGTGCGGCTGATGAAGCTCGTGGCCTTGGCCGAGAGTACGTCCGTCATGTAGTCGGCTTCGGCGCCGCCGTAGGCAAAGGTCTGTCCGTTCTCGTTCAGGGTGTAGTTGAAGCCCTTGTACGGAAACCCGCCATTGGCCGCGTACCACTCCGTCCAGCCGGGTGGCACGTAGTTCGGCGAAGGAGCCGTGTCCGGGTAGCCGTTGAGGTACTTGCCGAACAGCGCGGTACGGTAGCCGGCATCCTTCAGCCAGGTCGCGATGGTCGAGGACTCGACGCCCTTGGCATAGGCGCCTTCGAAGCCGCCGTCCGGGGGATAGTTGCTGATGATGCCGGAGTTGTGCGCGAACTGGCCGCGCAGCGTCGAGACCCTGGACGGGCAGCACAACGACACGTTCACGTAATGTCGATCGAAGCGCGTGCCGTGGTCGGTGATCAAGGCCTGCACCTGCTCCATGGTGGCCGCCGCAGCCGCATCGAGGTCGTCCGTCAGGATGAAGACGATGTTCGGTGGCTGGGCGAAGGCCGCGCCCGCCAAGTTGAGGAAGAGGACGATCAAGCCTGCAAACAGCCGCGACATTTGAAATCCTCCTGTGGACCGGACCTGCCGGGGCGAGGCGTCGCCCGCAGCGCACGCATCACGCGCCCGCCTTCCCAGGCGGGCGCGCGGTGAGACGATCACTGGTTGACGAAGACGGCCACGCCCTGTGGGAAATAGGGGTGGAAATCGGTGTTGCCGCCGCCGAAGTCGGTGCTGATCAGCTTCCTGTGGCTGCCCGCCGCATCGACCATCTCGAGCGAATAGATCAGGTAGTTGCCCAGCACCTGATTGGTCGCCAGCGAAGTGCCCACGGTCAGCGTGCTGGCCGTGAGGCCGGCGCGATTGCTGATGCCGCTCATGGTGAAGGTATTCGTGTTGCCGGCGATGCAGCTGCCGCTGCCCGCCAGGCAGAACATGAGGCGCCCGCTGTATGAACCGGAGATGGCGCCATTGCCGCTGTCGGTCATGCTGATGCGCGCGTTCACGAAGGGCGGCGTGCCTGGCGGCATGCCTTTCGGCTCCTTCGACAGGCGCACGATGGGCGTCTGGATCGTGCCGCTGGCGAGCGCCGGCGGGACGATGTCGTAGCCGCCGCTGTTGCTCACCTGGAACCGGTGATAGCCGCCGATGGCGTTCAACTGCGACTCGTTGTACGACACCGAATTGCCCGCTGCATCCGAGGCGGTCAGGCTGTAGATGGTCCAGGTGCCGGGTTCGGCAAACCTGAGGAACGGCGGCTCCGAGAACGGCGAAGCGCCTATCGAGATCTCGGACTGCACCTTGGTGCGCGGCAAGGGAATGCTCTTCTGGCGCGTCACGTGATGCATGCCGGACGGCGACCTGAAGTCGACGACGAACGAAGCGACGCCGGAGAGGTTGTCGGTGAGCGTGATCGTCGCTGTGATGTACTGGTTGGTGGCCTGCGCATTGACGCTGCCGGTGACGTCCACCTTCTGCAGGATGGGCGGCTGGAAGTCGAGTTCGTCGGGCTGTGCAGGTGCCGAGTCCTGCGCAAGCGCAGGGGCTGCACCGGCCGCCGTGAAGATCCACGGGAGGGCGCGCGCCGCGCGCCGAAGAACCATCAAGCCTTGACTGGACATGATCTACCCCCACTGGTTGACGGGAGCCGGATCGTTGCGACCGATCGGAACATCCCGATATCCCCAGCTCAGGGGGTGCGACGGCCCTTCGCACCCCTAGATCAGTCGGTTTTGCTGGCCACCCCGGCGACAGCCGAGGCGAGCAGGTGCGCTTCGCAGGCTCACCCCTCGGCGCGAAACTGCCTGGCCGCAAAGGCCCACGCCATGCGCGACGCATCCGGACCTTGGCCGTCACTGAAAGCCTTGCTCGCGGCGCCACCACTCCACGCGTGGGCCAGGCCCTGCACAGCGACCAGCGTGGCCACCGTGCTGCCCTGGCGCTTGAAATCGGTGATCGACATCGGGTAGCGCCGGCCTCTGCGCACGCTGCGAACCTGGCCCGCCCGTGCCCCTGCTGCGCGAGCCCACGCCTGCGCCGCGGCATGGCCGTTGTGGGGCGAGACCACGGCGTCCGCATCGCCGTGGATCACCAGCAGGGGGGGCCAATCGGTGTGCATGGTGCCCGGCGTGGCGACCAGGGGCTTCGTCGGGCGAAGGCCATGCATGGCGCCCAGCGCCGACAGGGTGGAATGCGCAGTGCCGGGCGGGATGCCGGAATGCATCACCACCGCCTTGAAACGCCCCGGGTGGCGGGTGACCAGCAAGGCCGCCATGCTCGCACCGGCCGACAGGCCAGCGATGGCGACGCGCGCCTTGTCCGCCGGATGCAGCAGGCAGACCTGGTCGATCGCCCTCATGATCAAGGCGGCTTCTCCATAGGCACGGCCGCTGCTCGTGTCGAACCAGTTCCAGCAGCCCTGCCCATTGGCCAGACGGTCCTGCTCGGGGTAGAGCACCAGGAAGCGTTCGCGCATCGCAAGGCGGTTCATGCGCGTGCTCGCAGCGAAGCTGTTGGCATCCTGGCCGCACCCATGCAGCATCACCATCAGCGGCAGCCGCTCGCCGAACTGGACCCCTGGCGGGCGATAGAGCCGGAAGCGCCTGACCCCGGCCGCGCCCATCGCGACGCCGGGGATCCACGCACCGGCCCCCGGTGGCGGTGTGCGCCTGGCCACCACCGGCTTCAAGGTCTTGGCGAGTACTTGGGCACCGGACGCAGTGGCCGTGCGTGTCATCGCCACGAAACTGCGCTCGAAGCTCTTGGCCCAGGAGGACGTGCGTGATCGCCTTTTCATGCAGGGCATTCTGCACGGGCACTTCCCGTCGGCCTCGGGTTGCACTCTATTGCAGTCATATACCCGTAGGGCTATGCAACCTGCCATACTGAGCTCGATTGTCTTGCCCGTGCGCAGACAACCCATCGCCCGGCAACTCGGCTCCCGAGTTGTCGTCTGGTGCCCTTCCAGCTCGTGTCCGGCCTCTCCATGAGGGCGTTCGCAGACCGATGGCACCCCCTCAGACGCAGGTCCGCAACATCCCGTTGTTCAACCCTGCCTGCGTCCCATTCCAGGAAGCACCATGCAAGACACCCTCATGCAAACCCAGGCCCAACCCTTCGTCAAGCTGGCACAGGCCAACATGGAGCTGCTGACCCGATTCTCGACTTCACCCGAGGTCACCGCGCAGGCCAGCGCCAACGCCAGCCAGTTGTTCCAGCAAGCCAGCGAGTCGGCGATGAAGCTCATGCAGTCGGGTGCCTTCATGCATCTGTTTCAGGGCATGCTCAAGAACTACACCGAGTTCCTCGCCGAACTCAGCCAGAGTGGCATGGCGATGTGGAGCCAGGGTCAGGCCGCGATGACCCGCCAGGTCGAGGAAGCGTCCGCAAGCGTCATCGATGCGACCGAAGCTCGCGGTCGACGCACGCGACAGGCCGCTTGATCGGCCCTGAGCCCTGGCGATCCAGGCCTCTGCCGAGATCGTGTCGCCACGCGTGGGCACGGTCTCGGGCACGATGAAGAAGCTGGTCCTGGGCGGGCGGCTGACTACCCATGGTCAGCGCAAACATGCCGTCGCAGCACCACCGGCGCACCCCCATGCCGCCGCTTGACCAGCCAATGCGCCAGCGCCGAATCCAGATGCGCCACATGCCCGGGGAACCAGCGCGCCAGCTCCTGCGCAAAGCGCCGGCCGATGGCCACGTCGCCCTGTTCCACCATCGCGATGACTTCGCGCGCCGACGCGACCACCTTGGCGTGCTCGTCCGCATGGCAGCCGGCGGCGGGGAAGTCGCTCTCGGCCATCTGACTGTCCTCGTCGGCGAAGTGCGAACTCGCGTGCGCGACGAAGGCCTGCAGCCGGTCACCCAGCGCCGCATCGCTGGAGCTCATCAAGGCACCGATCAGCGCGACCAGCTCGCGATGCTCGGCGTCCATGGCCGGGTGGCCGAGCAGCAGTTCGTCGCTCCAGATCATGCAGTCGCCTGTGCGCTGGGCCGCTCGGCCATGCGCTGATGCCACGCGGCCAGGTGCTGCAGCGCCGGGTCCAGGCCCTGTCCGACGAGAGCACCGAATTCCACGAAGCTGTAGAGCATCAAGTCAGCCAGCGTCAGCGCCAGGCCGGCAATGAAGGGTCGACCATCGGCCATCTGCTTGTCCAGCCAGGCGAAGCCCTCGCGGGCGGTGGCCTTGAGGTCGTCGGCAGCCTGGGGCAGGCAGTGCACGCGATCCTTGAACAGGCCCAGGCCCTCGGCGCCGCGAAAGCCGTGGGTCAGGGGCTGGACGATGAACAGGTCGACGCGGCGCGTCCACATGCGGGTGAGCGCACGCGCCTCGGGCGTGGCGCCGATCAGCGGCGGGCCGGGTTGCAGCTCTTCGATGTACTCGCAGATGGCGGTGGTCTCGGCGAGCGCCTGGCCGGTCTCCAGGATCAGCAGCGGCGTGCCGCCGGCCGGGTTCAGGCCCAGGTAGGGCTCGCGCCGGTTCTCGCCGGCGAGGATGTCGACCTGCACCTCGGGCAGCTCGACCTTCTTCTCGGCCAGGAACATGCGCACCAGCCGCGGGTTGGGGCCGATGGAGGTGTAGAGCTTCATGGCACGGCCCACCTCAGAACTGCACGCGCTTGGTGTAGCCGCCGTCGATCACCAGGTTGGCACCGGTGATGTAAGAGGCCATGGGGCTGGAGAGGAACAGCATGGCCTGCGCGATGTCGGCCGGCGCGCCGAAGCGGCCCAGGGGGATCTCGCCGAGCGTCTTCGAGTAGAGCTCCGGCATCGCGCCCTGGATCATTTCCCAGTTGCCGCCCGGGTAGGCGGTGGGGCCGGGGCTGATGCAGTTGACGCGGATCTTCTTCGGTGCCCACAGCTGCGAGAGCTGCTTGCCGTAGGTGATGACGGCCGCCTTGATGGCGTTGAAGGCCTGCGGGTAGATGAAGGTCTCGACGGCCGCCGTGCTGCTCATCAGGATCACCGAACCACCACCCGAGGCTTCGAGCGCGGGCTCCAGGGTTTCGCAGCCCTTGACGGCGCCCATCATGTCGAGTCGGTAGGTCAGGTCCCAGTCGGTCGTGCCTTGCGCGCCGGACGAGCTGGCGTTGTGGATGAAGACGTCGCAGCCGCCTAGGCGATCGGCCGCACTGAGCAGCCAGGCCTGGTAGGCGGCGCTGTCGTTCATGTCCAGCGCATCGCCGTAGACCTTGCCACCGCTGGCCGAGAGTGTGGTGATGGTTTCGTCCACTCGCTTGGCATCGCGCGAGAAGAAGGCGATGTCGCAGCCTTCGGCCGCGTAGAGCTCCAGCGCCGCACGGCCGATGCCGCGGCCGCCGCCGTTGATGATGACTTTCTTGCCGCGTAGTCCGAGGTCCATGGGGCTCTCCTGTGGGAAATGAAGGGGCCGGCGGATCAACCCGCCGGCTTGGAAGACGCCTGTGCCCAGGCCAGGCCGCGCCGCAGCAGGCGATGGAACACGGGCAGGTCCCAGGCGCAGCGGTCGACGGTGGGCCAGTGGTCCATCAGCGGCTGCAGGTCGTAGTGGCCGCGGCAGTGGCCGAGCGTGAGGTAGAGCACCGCGCCCTGGCCCAGCTCGCGCAGGTACATCACCGGGTGGCGCGCATGGCGCCAGCGCGAGCGCACGAAGCCGGTGGCGTCGCCTTCGAACTCGGTGTCCAGCAGCACGTGCAGGTCGGCGTGGGTGTCGCTGAGGTAGAGCTCGTCGGTGGTCTCGAAGGGCTCGATGCCTCGCACCAGCTCGTGCGTCGGGTCGGCCACTTCCACGCGGTACGGCGCGATCGGCGGGTGGGCGATGAACTGGGTGCCCAGGATCTGCATGAAGTGCGGCGCCCAGGCAGGCGAATCGACCAGGCCGTTGTCCAGGAAGCGCAGGATGGAATTCGTGCCGTGCAGCGCGAACCAGCGGCCGCCCTGCTCCACCCAGGCCCGCAGCGCCTCCTGCTCGGCGAGGCTGGGCACCACGTCGCAGGTGTAGGTGACGAGGAAGTCGGCCGCGCGGAGGGCCTCAAGGTGGCAGTAGTCCTCGAACACGCGCACCCGGATGCGCTCGTCCTCGCCCAGCAGCTTCAGCAGCTCGAGCCGGGCGAAGTCGATGTCGTGGTACTTGCCGGAGGCGATCAGCACGCAGTCGATGCGTTTCGGATGTGCGGTCGGGTTCATCGGCGCCCCTCAACCCAGCTTGCGGACGGGCTCGCGGCCGTCCCACACTCGGCAGGCCTCGCGCATGCCGGCGAAGAAGTCCAGCGTGG
Organism: Ideonella flava; assembly: GCF_051857595.1. Taxonomy (NCBI): domain Bacteria; kingdom Pseudomonadati; phylum Pseudomonadota; class Betaproteobacteria; order Burkholderiales; family Sphaerotilaceae; genus Ideonella; species Ideonella flava. The sequence continues at coordinate 449,434 of NZ_JBPZHD010000002.1, read as the reverse complement.
CCGCGGGCAGCTCGATGATCTCGACCAGGCTGCCGGGCCCGGCACCGGTGTCCACGTAGATCACCTCGCCGCCGCCGGCCACGTGGCCCTCCTGCTCCACTCGCGCGCCGGCCTGCGCGCACACCCGGCGTGCCCGCGCCAGGTCGCTCACGGTGATGCAGACATGGTGCAGGCCCTCGCGGCCCTCGTCGCGCCAGCGCTTGTAGATCGAAGGCGCCTCGTTGTGCTGCTCGATCAGCTCGATCTGCACGTCGCCCCAATAGGCCAGCGCGATCGAGAAATCGGCATCGCAGGGCTCGCCGCGGTAGCGGCAGTCGAGCAGGCGGATGTGCTCCATCCTGAAGAAGGGGCCGACGCCCATGGTCTCGGTCCAGTGGCGCAAGGCCGCGTCGAAGTCCCTGGGCACGAAGGCCAGTTGCATCACGGGGCCGAGCTGCGAGATCAGGGGCTGGTTCATCGTGGAGTCCATTCGGGTCAGGTGGCCGAGGCGGGCACGACAGTGGTGCAACCAGCGGCCGGCTGCGTCGCCGCACGCGGCCCCTGCCCTTGCAGCAGGAAGTGCGACAACGCCGGGATGAGGACCAGCGCGCCGAGCATGTTCCACACGAACATGAAGGTCAGCAGGATCCCCATGTCGGCCTGGAACTTGATGGGCGACCAGGCCCAGGTGACCACGCCGGCCGCCAGCGTCACGCCCACCAGCCCCACCACCTTGCCGGTGAAGGCCACGGCGCGGCGGTAGGCCTCGGCCAGCGTGCAGCCGGCGCGTTGCTGCGCCAGCTGCACGCTGAGCAGGTAGAGCGCGTAGTCCACGCCTATGCCCACGCCCAGCGCCACCACCGGCAGCGTCGCCACCTTGACGCCTATGCCGAGCAGCACCATCAGCGCCTCGGCCAGGATGGAGGTGAGCACCAGCGGCAGCACCGCCACCACCACCGCCCGCCAGCTGCGGAAGGTGATGGCGCAGAGCACCACCACGGCGGCGTAGACGTACAGCAGCATGGTGCGGTTGGCCTCGCGCACGACGATGTTGGTGGCCGCCTCCACGCCCGCGCTGCCGGCGGCGAGCAGGAACTTGCGGTCGGGCGTGTCGTGCTCGGCCGCGAAGGCGCTGGCGGCCTGCACGACGCGATCCAGCGTCTCGGCCCTGTGGTCGGCCAAATAGGCCATCACCGGGATCAGCGAGCACGGCGGGTCGATGAACTCGGAGTTCCAGCTCAGCGCGTTGCTGACCTGCGCATCGATCAGGCCCTGGGTGTCGCTGATCGTCATCCACTTCGGGTTGCCCTCGAAGCCGCCGGCCGTGTAGGCGCGCACCGTGTCGGCGAGCGATGCGGTGCGCTGCACCCCGGGCAGCTGGGCCAGGCGCCAGCTCAGGCGGTCCGTCTCGGTCAGCGTCTCGAACGAACGGCACTGGTCCGGCGGCGTCTTCACCATCACCGCGAACACGTCGCTCGAGATGCCGTAGTGGGCGGTGATGAAGGCGTTGTCCCGGTTGTAGCGCGAGTCGGGCCGCAGCTCCGGCGCCCCGGCATCCAGGTCGCCCACCTGCAGGCGCTGGCTGATCGCGAAACCGCCCGCGCCGAGCAGCAGCGCCACCACGATGGCGGCAGTGGCCCAACGGCGCTCGGTGTAGCGATCGAGGCCATGCCACAGCGCCGCCAGGCCGCGACCGCGGGACTCGTCGCGCTCCTGGGCGAGGCTGCGCCGCGCCGCGGCCGGGCTCACGCCCACGTACGACAGCAGAACCGGCAACAGCAGCAGGTTGGTGAAGATCAGCACCGCCACGCCCAGGCTGGCGGTCAGCGCCAGCTCGCGGATGACCGGGATGTCGATCACCATCAGCACCGCGAAACCCACCGCATCGGCCAGCAGCGCCGTCAGGCCGGCCAGGAACAGGCGGCGGAAGGTCAGCCGCGCCGCCACCCACTTGTGCGCTCCGCGGCCCACGTCCTGCATGATGCCGTTCATCTTCTGCGCGCCGTGGCTCACGCCGATGGCGAACACGAGGAAGGGCACGAGCATGGAGAACGGGTCCAGCCCCAGGCCCAGCGTGGCGACGATGCCCAGTTGCCACACCACCGCGACCAGCGAGCAAAGCAGCACCAGCGCCGTGCTGCGCACGCAACGCGTGAAGGCGAAGATCACCAGCGTGGCCACCGCGGCGGCGATGCCGAAGAAGGCCATCACCTTCTCCAGCCCGGCTATCAGGTCGCCCGCGAGCTTGGCGAAGCCGATGACGTAGACGCGCACCTTGGCGTCCGGCGCCCCGGCATAGCGGGCACGGATGCTCTCCAGCGATTCGGAAAGGCGGCGGTAGTCCACCGGCTTGCCTTGCGCATCGGCCGCCAGCAGCGGCACGACGATCATGCTGGACTGGTAGTCGTTGGCCACCAGGCTGCCCACCACGCCGGCGCGGGCGATGTTGATGCGCAGGTCGTCGATGGACCTGGGCGAGCCGTTGAAATCGTTGGGCAGCACCGGGCCGCCGCTGAAGCCGTCCTCGGTGACCTCGACCCAGCGCACCACCGGCGTGAAGATGGATTTCATCCACGCCCGGTCGACGCCGGGCAGGGTGAAGATCTCGTCGTTGATCTTCGCCAGCGTGTCGAGGAAGGCCCGGTCGAAGATGTCGCCCTGCCTCGCCTCGACGACAACGCGCACCGAATCGCCCAGGCCCCGCAGCTGCCCGCGGTTGGCAAGGTAGTTCTGGATGTAGGGCTGGCCTTGCGGCAGCATCTTGTCGAAGCTCGCGCCGACGACGAGCCCGCGCAGCTGCCAGCTGCAGAACGCGGTCAGCAACGCACAGGCCAGCAGCAGCCACCAGCGGTGGTTGAACACCAGGCGTTCGAGGCGGTTGCCGGAGGCGGCGTCGAAGCGGGCGTCGAAGGCCGCTTCGCCCTCGGCCGGAAGGTCGTGCAGGTTCATGGTTCAGTCCCCAGCGCTTCGAGGCGCACGCCTTGCGCCCCGACCAGGCCGATGCGGCCGCCGCCCAGGGCCGCGACGCCGAAGTACGGCATCGGATGCGCGGGCTTGACCGGATGGAAGTTCTGGCCGCGGTCGCCGCTCAGGTCCAGCCCGCCGGCCTGGTTGACCAGCAGCAGGCGGCCGTCCGGCAGCGCTGCGCCACCGGTGATGCCGGCCGAGCTGCCGGTCGGGATGCGAGCCCAGCTCTTGCCCCGGTCGCCACTGCGGAAGAGGCTGCCGCGCATGCCGAACACGAGCAGCTCGTCACGCCCGGCGGTAACCAGGCCGAACAGCGTGCCCTTGTAGGGCGTGGGGATGGCGACGAAGCGCTGCGTGGCCTCGTCCAGCCGCCAGACCATGCCCTGCTCACCGGCGAGGTACAGGCCGGCAGCGCCGCCCCGGATGGCGTAGAAGTGCAGCCCTTGCGGGTTGTCCGTGCGGTCCATCCACGGCGCCCAGGTCTTTCCGCCATCGTCGGTGCGCAGGATGCGGTTGAAGGTGCCCACCACGTAGCCGGTACGCTCGTTCTCGAAGTGCACGTCCAGAAAGCTCGGCGTCCCGCCCTCGGCGCTTGCCGCCTCGCCACCCAGCTGGCGCTGCCAGGTGGCGCCGCCATCGGCGCTGTGCAGCACCACGCCGCCATGGCCCACCGCCCAGCCCTGCGAGGGCGTGGGGAAGGAGACAGCCAGCAGGTCGCTGCTGACCGGCACCGCAGCCTGGCGCCAGCTCCGGCCGCCGTCATCGGACAGCACGATGTGCCCGCGCAGGCCGACGGCGACTATGCGGGTGCCGGCCTGCGTGACGGCCAGCAGCGGGCTCAGCGCCGCCTGCGCGCTGGGCTCGGCGGGACGGTCCTGCGGGTGGGTGAAGGCAGGCGTGGTGGCCGCCACCGGCCACACCGCCAGCAGCAACACCACCAGCGTGACCGCCAAAGCCCCGGCCCGCGCAGCCCAGCGAACGAAGTCCATCACCACGCCCTCGCCGCTGTCAGCGAACACCCTCGCCCGCCAGCGCCTCGGAGGCGAAGAAGGTCTTGGGCTTGAACGGGATCGCGACCCAGCCGCCCTTGTCGGTCACGTCCTCCTGGCGGGCGTAGTTGCCGGTGGCCAGGTCCATGGTCACCCACTCGTCGGTGGAGTGTGCGGCCGTCTCGTACAGGGTGATGGGCAGCGTGTGGGTGACGCGGAAGACCTGTCCGGTCGAGTCGTAGTTGTCGGCGATGCCGACGCCGGGCAGGTCCTCGTCCCAGTACAGCGTTCGCGTCGGGTACACGTGGCGCTTGCCGGGCTTGAGCGTGGCCTTCACCTCCCACACGCGGTGCAGCTCCCAGCGCACGCAATCCGGGTTCAGGTGGTTCCTGGTGCTCATCGACACCGAGCTCGGGCATTGCCTGGGGTCGCGCACCTTGTAGCTGTTGTAGGGGATGTAGAGCTCGCGCTTGCCGACGAGCTTGAAGTCGTAGCGGTCCAGCGAGCCGTAGAAGACGGCCGCTTCATCCACCGTGCCCGCGCCGCCGCCGGTGGGGCTGGGCGTGTCGTAGGCGATGTCGGGCGCGAGCTTCACGCGGCGCATGCCGGGCAGGTACGACCAGGCGCGGCGGCCCACGTTCACCATGTCGACCGAGTCCTGCACGATCAGCTTCTCGCCGGCCTTGCGGGCAGGCTCGTTGTAGTCGATGCGCAGGCGCTCGTAGATCTCCTGCTCCGCGATCGGCGTGGTGCGCTCGGGGTCGAAGATGTCGTACTGGATCCACATCGTGCCCATGCCGGTGACGGTGCGGTTGCCCTGCGTGTCCACCACCGAGCCCGTCATGTTGGCGGACATCAATGCATACGCGTCGTACTTGAGCAGCCGGTTCCACATGACCTCGTTGCCGGTCTTGGGGAAGGGAAAAGGCATGCCGCCATGGCAGCCGGCGATCTGCAGGCCGTCGTTGACGGTCTTGCAGCCGCCAGTGGCGTTCTTCAGCGTGTTGTCGGTGAAGAACTTCGGGTAGCTCGCCGTGCGGTGGCTGGGGTAGACATCGAGGCGATAGGTGGCGTACTTCTTCAGCACCGCCTGGATGCCCGGGCTGAGCTTGTCGGCGTACTGCGCCATGTTCTTCGCGTCGATCGAGAACAGCGGCTTCTCGGCGGCGAACGGGTCGGGGCGGACGCCCGGGTTCTTGGCGTCGTAGCTGGCCGGCGGCTTGATGGGGCCGGTGTAGGCCGGGATGGTGCCGTCCTTGTTGCCGGCCATCTCGGCTCCCCACAGGGTGTGGGTGGTGCCGAGGGTCTTGATTTCTTCCGGCGTGGCGGTGGCGGCGGCGGGGCCGGCCAGGGCGAACGACAGGGCCGCCGCGATGATCGTGGGCGTGTGCTTCATGCTGGTCTCCTGGGGCTCAGAACGCGGTCTTGAAGGTGAAGGACAACCAGCCGCGGTCGTGCAGCACGGCATTGCCGCCGTTCGAATAGGCCATCTGGTTCGGCCCGATGCCGGGCACGGTGGCGAAGGGATTCGGACCGGCCGTGTAGCTGCCGAAGTAGTCGGTGTAGGCCAGGTCGAACTTGTATTTGCCCTGGTACTCGGCTCCGATACCGAGGCTCCAGCTGCCGCTGCCCTCGTTGCCGCCGAAGGGCACGGGGGAGTTGCCGGACAGGCCGGTGCTGTACGACATCGGCATCGTCAGGTCCACGCTCGGGAAGACCTGGTACCAGGTCGGCGTGGCCGACAGCGCCAGGCCCCACGCCGTGTTGGTGGAACAGCCCGCGTCCTTGCCGCCGACGGGGCAGTTGTAGTCGACGTGGCTGAAGTACGCCCCCGTGCCCGGGGTGACCTTCTGCAGCTTGCTGAAGGTGATCTCGGCCAGCAGCGTGGACGAATCGAACAGCGGCGTCTTGCCGATGTAGGCCAGCGCGTTCACCAGCGCGTGGAAGCTGTCGCCGCGGGCCAGTCCGGCCGAGCCGAAGCTGGTGTTGAGCGCGGTGTCCTTGCGGTAGACCAGCTCGCTGCCGATCGACACCCCGGCCACCTGCGTGGAGTAGCTCAGGCCGACGAGCTTCACGTCCTTGGCGTAGGCGTTGTGCAACTCGCCGAAGGCGCCGCCCGGGCTCAGCACGCCCATCACCTTGTCGTCGAACTCGCGCAGCGTCAGGCCGGCGGTGCCGTTGAGCCAGGCGGGCGACCACTTGAAGTTCAGGCCCCAGTTGCCGGCGTTGTCCGGCACGGCGTCCGGGCCCGTCTTCAGGTCGGCGTCGTACGGGATGCCGAGGTAGTTGGTGCCGGCCTGGAAGAACGGGTCGGCATAGGTGAAGTAGGTGCCGCCCTCGTAGATGCGGTAGGGCCGCCACTGCAGGAAGTACTGCGCGTTGACCGACAGGTCTTCGCTGGCCTGCAGGTGGGCCGAGATCTGGTTCAGCGGCAGGAACAGCTCCTTCGCTTCAACGCCCGGCGTGGCGAGCGCCTTGCGGAAGTCCACCGGGCCCTGCGAATAGGAGGCGCCGTGGATGGGCGTGAACAGCGCCTCGCCATAGATCACGGTGTGGCGGCCGCCCTTGAGGTCCAGCGGCATGTCGCCGAGGTCGACGCGGCCGAAGACGAAGGCGTCGAGCAGCTCGCCCGAGTGCAGGTAGGCGCGCTTGACGGGATCGGTGTAGCGGTTGTTCGGGTAGGCGGTGCCGAGGCCGGCGGCCTGGTAGGCCGGATTGCCGTTGACCTTGTCGTCGTAGGCCGCGTCGTACCAGCTCGCGCCGGAAAGCCGGAAGCCCATGCGCTTGGCGAGCACGAAGTCCAGCTCGGTCAGCAGGTCGATCCGGTTGGTGACCATGTCGCCCTTGCCGAACTTGTACTCACCGCCTTGCAGGCCCCAGGTGTCGGCGAGGGTGCGGTCGCGCTCCTCCATCCGCCAGCCGGCGTTGTAGCGCAGCGTGTTGTCGAACCGCAGCTCCGCCTCGGGGTTGCCGACGTCGATCTGGAAGGCACCGGCCGAGCCGGCCAACAGCACCGCTGCGGCGGCACCCACGAGTGACCTCGGCCGGCTCCACGCCGGTCGGTATGCAACCACTTTGCTCACGGACTTGTCTCCTGGTGGCAGTGTCGAAAGGCCCCGCGCGGGCCGTCTGCCAGCCCTGTGCGGCTGGTCGCGGCCCGTTCATTAACAAACGATCCTGTTCGTTTTTTTTAGAGTAACGCGGCGACCGGGGCGCGAATACTATCGTTGACCCTTATCAAGCTGGGGTCGGGCGCCATGGTGTGCACGATGGCGCTCTCGGCCACTCGCCCGGGTCGCCGGGCGCAGTGTGTGCGGCATCGCACAGACCTTGGCGTCGCGACGCGATAAACGTGTCTCATGCAAGAGATCGCCTGGCTCGCCCGCTGGAGGCATCGTGCCCGGCAATGGATGTGGGCAGGCCGGGCGCGTTGGCACCGCCGGCGCTTTGAACGCCTGGCCGCAGAGATGAGGCCGGCTCAGCGCTTCGCGCCGCCCGCGGTCGGGCACTTCGGCGAAGGCCGTTTCGGGACGGACGCGACAAGACGCTTCATGCTCTACGAGCCGGCGTCCCGCTCGCGCGGCCGCTCACCCCTGGTCGTGATGCTCCACGATGGCCGGCAGGATGCCGAGAGCTTCGCCGACGCCACCCGCATGAATGTCGCCGCCGAGGAGCAAGGCGTGTTCGTTCTCTACCCCGAGCAAGCGCTGTCGGCAGGCGGGCTGCGCTGCTGGAATGGGCCGTCCCTGGCCGACGGGCCACCCGGCGGCGGAGATGCAGAGTCGATCGCGGCGCTGACGCGCCTGATCACGCACCGGCACGAACTCGATACGGCCCGGATCTATGTGGCCGGCCGGTCTGCCGGGGCGGAGTTCGCCGCCGTCCTGGCGAGGGACTATCCGGGCCTGTTCGCGGCGTCCGGCGGCCCCGATCCAAGCAGGCCCGATGCCTCACGAGAAATGCTGCAATCGTTCCTGCGACATCACCTGGCAGCACCGGCGGACAGCGGCTGAAGGCCCGGGTCATGCGCCACCATCCCGAAGACATCGCGACCCGGCTGCTGCACTCCCCCCTGGACCGGCTGGACGAGCAGGCGCAGAAGGTGGCACGTCATGTCGCCGAGCGCCAGCACATTGCCCGCAACCTGGCGAAAGACAGCGGACCGGCACCCAACCGAGGGCAGCGCGCCGTTCTGTGCAACGTCCACGATGGATGGCACGGCTGCCACGTCCGCAGCGTCGCGGGCCATGCCATCCAGCGCGAAGGGATCGACGAGCTGGGCGAGGGCCGCAAAACTGGGCGTTGGCAAGGTATCGGTCATTGTTCGATCCTGGGCCACGGCCAAGCTGTCGTCGGTGCGCTGCCATACGCAAGTGCGCCCCAGGCCTTGGAGCGCCTTCGCGCCCGAGCGGCCCGAGGCCGCGGTGGAGTCGCTACTCGGCGCTCTCCATGAAAAACGGGCCACCCCGCGAAGGGCGGCCCGTGGCAAACGCCAGGATCGCGGGATCAGCGCCGGCGCGTCAGGAAGCCGACCAGCAGGCCCAGCACCGCAGCGATGCCGATCGCGCCGTAGACATGCTCGGTCACCGACCGGTCAGCGGTCAGCAGCGAACGGCGTGCCTTCTCCTTGGCACGGTTGGTCAGGTCAGCCAGGTCCTCGCGCACCTGGGGCAGCTCATCGGTGAAGCCTTCGCGCACCGTTTCGTCGTGGGCAGTGATGTCAGACATGCAGGCCTCACTTCAGACGCATGTCGTTGGTCACCGAAGCGACGCCCTTGACGGAGCGCGTGACGCTCACGGCATGGTCGATGTCGGTCCGCGAATTGACGAATCCGCTCAGCTGTACCCGGCCCTTGAAGGTCTCGACGTTGATCTCCGTCGACTTGAGCGAGGAGTCGGCCAGGATCGCGGCCTTGACGCGGGTGGTGACGACGCTGTCGTCGACGTATTCGCCCGTGCCCTCGCGGGTGGCTGTCGAAGCGCACGAAACGCTCGTCAGCGAGACGCCGGCGAACACGGCAATGGCGGCGGCTCGTTGCCACGCCGGCAGGTTGAAGAAGCGTTGGTTCATTTTGAACTCCTGGAGTGGGGGGAAAGGGATGGCCCGGGTTCGCGGGCGAGGATGGGGTGGGGGGTGGACATCGGATCGGCTCATCGCTCCTGGACCCGCCCGTCATCGCGCGACAGCACGATCTCCACCCGGCGGTTCATCTGGCGGCCGGACGAGGTCGCGTTGCTGGCGACGGGGTAGGCATCTCCGTAGCCGCGCGCGCTCAGCCGGTCGGCCGGCACGCCTTGCTCGACCAGCGCATCGCGCACCGACAGGGCGCGTCTTTGCGACAGGCCGACATTGGCTTCGCGGTCACCCTGGCTGTCGGTGAAGCCCTCGATGAGCGCGGTGCGCTTCGGATGCATCTTGAAGAAGGCGGCGAGGCGGGACAGGTCACGTTGTCCCGCACCGAGCATCTCGGAGCGGTTCGTATCGAACAGCAGATCGCCCAGCGAGACGATGTCGCCCCGGTCCGTCTGCTTGGCATTCAGGTCCTTGAGCTGCATCTCCAGGTCGGTCGAGCGCGCCCTGTCCTGCTGCGCGCCGGCCTGGGCCACGGCCAGCTGGTCCGACTTCTGCTGCGTCTTCTCGCGCGCGGCCGTCACGTCGGAGCGGGCCTTGTCGGCCACGCTGCCGGCCTTCGCCGTGGTGGTGGCCTTCTCCCAGGTCCGGGTGGCCGTGGTTTCGCGGGCGATCGCCACGCGCTGTCGAGCCAGGTAGGCGAGGTGCTCGACGTTCGGGGACCGCGCGCTCTGCGTCCAGGCGGCATCGGCCGTGCGCAGCGCCTCGCTGGCTTGCGACATTTCGGTCGGTGACAACAGCATGGCCTGCTGGTCGGCCTGCAGGGCCCGGTAGTCGGCATGGGCGCGGTCCAGCGTGCGGTTCGGCTCGGCCGTCGTCGAGCAGGCGGCCACGAGGGCCAGCGCAGCGGCGACTGCCAGCAGAGCAGGCGCGGAGCGGGACTTCATCGAGGTGTTCATTGGGGACCTCCGGCGGCCGGGCGAGCGGCCTTGTTGTCGAGTTCTTCACGCGAGGCGCGTGCGTCGAGGCGGGCCGCATCGGCGGCGCTGCGCGCCCTGATCGCCTGGGTCTTGGCCAGGGCGAACTGGGCATCCGTGTCGGCCTGCTCGGAAAGCCGCCGGGCCGCGTCGTAATCCTTGTCGGCCAGGGCCTTGCGGGCGGTGGCCAGCTTTTCGCTGGCGACGCGAAGTTCGGTCGGTGCCAGCGCCTGGGCGCCGGCGGCATGGGCCGCTTCGACCGAGGCGGTGGCCACGGTCATCTGGACGGTGGGCGGTGGGGTGGATGCGCAGCCGGCGAGAGCGATCGCCAACGCGCCTGCCGCGACGGGCAGAAGCAGGTATCGGGAGGTCATCAAAGACTCCTCAGGGGAAAGTGTGGAAGGGGTGCCGGCCACGAGGCGTGGCTTGGGGGCATGGACAGCCGATGCACCCGTGAGGCATGCAAACCCCGAGGACGATGCCGGTCGGGGCTGCTGATGCCGCACATTGAGGCCTGCATCGACGGGCGTCTGTCTGCCAGCGCACCGACTCGGGCGGCGGGGCCTCGTCCCGCGCCCGCGGCACGCGAGGAAGCCGGATCAGCGCCCCGCCGCGCCCTAGCAAGCCTGGGTCGGTGGCGCGACTTCGCTCACGGCCGTGGCCGGCAGGCTCACGACAAACTCACTGCCTCGACCGAGGCCGTCGCTGCGAACCGAGACCCGACCACCGTGCAGCTCCACCAGGCTGCGGACCACCGACAGGCCTATGCCCAAGCCGCCGTCGTCGCACGACGAAGCCTGTGCCTTCCGCACATAAAGCTCGAACACCGAAGCGATCAGGTCCGGCGCTATGCCAATGCCTTCGTCACGGATGGAGACCGCCACCTGGCCGCTGCCTTCGACCGCCAGGACGCCGATCTCGATGACTCCATTGGGCAGGCTGAACTTGGCGGCGTTGTGCAGCAGGTTGCCGAACACCTGGGTCAGGCGCACCGGATCCCCCTGCACCCAGACCGCGCCGGGCAGCCCGGTGAAGCGCAGCTGCAGGAGCTTGGTGTCGATCAGGACCTGGTTGGCGCACACGGCCGCGTCGAGAACCTCGTCGATGCGCGTCGCCTTCACGTGCAGGCGCAGCTTGGCCACGCCCACGCGGGACACGTCAAGCAAATCGTCGACCAGCCGCGCGACCTGGTCCACCTGTCGCCGGATGATCGAGACCGCCATCCGCTCGGTGACTGTCCGTTGCGCACAGGTCAACGCCAGCAGCGCCGCCGCGGAGGAGAGGGCTTGCAAGGGATTGCGGAGCTCGTGGGACAGCATCGCCAGGAACTCCTTCTGGGCGCGTGACGACCGGATCAATTCCAGTTGCTCGAGCCGGCTCAGCGGACCGGCGTCTTCGTCGACGCGCTCGACGCTCAGAACCGGCTCTCTTCGTGCGACAGCCGCCACCAGTTGAGCTACGGCCCCTGGCGCCAGACGCCAGGTGCCCGGCACAGTCCAGCCCGGGCTGGCCTCGGGGACGGTCGTGTAGTGCCACTGGTCCGACGGATCGGACGTGGACTGACTTCGCAATGGGATCTGGGCGAACATGATGGTCCTGCGCTTGCTTCGAGACACCCCGAGGCTCCCCGGCGGGGGTTCGGGGGTGGAGATCGACCCGGAGGGGATACCGGTCACGACTCCAGGTGCATCGTGCCCCGTCACACTCGGGTGTTCGGTGCGCCGGCGCACAGACCGGCACGGAGGGGGTCCACCACAACCTCGAAGGCGTGCCTGGGCGCGTCGTGACGGCTGCCGGTCTGTCCGTGGGCGCACAGATGGAGTACGCTGAACGCCCGGATCGACGCGCGTGCCGGTGGTTGCAACCACTCGTCGCACCGATCGCTGCTCCCACCGATCAGGATCTTCATGAACGCAACGACCGATCCGCGGCGGAACCAGTTGCTGGCGGCATTGCCCGAAGCCGAATGGAAACGCTGGCAGCCCCAACTGGAGTGGGCGGACCTGCCGCTCGGCCGGGTGATGTACGAATCCGGCCGGCCGTTGAACCACGTCTACTTCCCGACCACCGCCATCGTCTCGCTGCTGTACGTGATGGAGGACGGTTCGTCGGCGGAGATCGCGGTGGTCGGCAACGAGGGCATCGTCGGCATCTCCCTCTTCATGGGAGGCGAATCGACGCCCAGCCGCGCGGTCGTCCAGAGCGCCGGTGAAGGATTCCGGCTGAAGGCGGCCTCGATGAAAGAGGAGTTCAACCGCGCCGGCCCCGTGATGCACCTGCTGCTGCGCTACACGCAGGCCCTGATCACGCAGATGGCCCAAACGGCCGTCTGCAACCGCCACCATTCGCTGGACCAGCAGCTGTGCCGCTGGCTGCTGCTGAGCCTGGACAGGCTCGAAGGCACCGAGCTGGTGATGACGCAGGAGTTGATCGCCAACATGCTGGGCGTGCGCCGCGAAGGCGTGACCGAGGCGGCATTGAAGCTGCAGAAGCTCGGCCTGATCCGCTATGCGCGAGGGCACATCCAGGTGCTGGACCGGGCCGGCCTGGAAGGCCGGACCTGCGAGTGCTACGACGTGGTCCGCAAGGAATACGCCCGCTTGCTGCCCCGCCTGGCGGCCAGCTGACCGCAGGCCCTTGCGTTTTTCTGTGCGCTGGCGCACAGACCACGGCGCGGCCGAAGCCCAGGCTGTCGATCGATGGCCCGAAAGCACCCCGTTCGCAGTCCCGCTCGCCTGCAGAGCGCCCAGCGCAAGCTTTCGTCCCAAATGCTCGTGCAGGCCTGGTCCGGCGCGACCTCCCCCATGACGATCGAACAAGACATCGAAGCCCTCAAGGCCCGCATCGACAAGGTGCAGACCGACTGCGACGCCTGGCGCGTCGCCGGGCCGGAAGAGAAGTATCTCGAGGCCTACTTCCTGGTCGAGGCCCTGACCCTGCAGCTCGACAAGTTCATGAACCACCTGGCCGCCGAGCGGCCGCTGCCATGATCGACTCGCCGGAAAAGGCCGATGCCGGGGTCAGCAGCGCGGGGCCCGCCGCCGTCGACGAGCAGAGCCCCGGTCCGGGCTCTTCCGTGATCGACCCGCCCTATCTGCACGCCGAGTCGCAGAGCGTGCGCTTCTGGGTGCTCGTCGGCACGCAGTGGGTGGGCGCCATGATCAGCTGCCGCGCGCTGCACCATCGCTTCCGGCCGAATGCGATCGACGAAGACCCCCTGCACACCTACAGCAGCTTCCAGGACGACATCCACGATGCCGTTCGGCGCCGGGTGGCGGCCGGATCGCTGGAGCCGGTGATGCTGCGCGAGTACGACCTGCGTGAGGCGCCAAAGCTCTGAGCTACGGCCGTGCCTTGCGCGTCCCGATGAGGGCGAACATGTGGTCGGGCCCCTGACCCACGGGAACGCAGTCCCGCTCGGGCCGGAAGGCGACGCAGCCGGTCTCGAAGCCATCGCCCGGATTGCGCCACATCGCCGCCTTGCCCCGCAGGGTGCCGGTCGACTCCCAGCCCCATTGGCCCGACGACTCGAAATCCATGTTGACCTGCACCGAGAGCCAGTACCGGCCCGGCTTCAACTTCAGGGGTTCGGGCAAGACGATGACGAACCAGCCCCAACCCGTCTCGTCCTTTCCGGGCAAGGCGGTGTAGGCCTTGACGACGCGGCCGGGCGCCCCACCCTCGCTGCGGTAGAAGACCAGGTTCTCGGACACCGCCGGCCCCATGCCGGCGAAGTAGGTGCCCGTCACCTGGACCTTCCTGACGACCCAGACCTCGCCTGGCGGCACCACGAAATCGTCGGCCGCCTCGTCGTCGTAGGCATCGAACTGCGGCTCGAAGTTCTGCGACGTGATGCCGATCCCGGTGTCGTCGTCGTTCTGGAACCAGAGCACCGTGCCGGTTGGCACGCCGGCCAAAGGCGTTGCGGCCCAAACCGGGCAGCCGGCCATCAGCGCCCATGCCGCCGACAACGCACGCAGAAGACCGTGGGCCATGGCGTCTCCTTCCGCGGGATGACCGTGGAAAGTCTACGCGCCGCGCCTGGCCGAGGGCCACCGATCCGAGGCGGACAATCCCTCGATGACGAATCCACGGCTGCCCTACCTGGCCGGCTATCCGCCCGAGTTGATCGAGCAGGTCCGTCGGCTCGTCGCCGAAGGCCGCCTGGCCGAGCACATCGGCCAGCGTTATCCCGACACCCACGACGTCCGCACCGACGGTGCGCTCTACGACTACGTCGCCGAGCTCAAGAGCCGCCACATGCGCAACGCCGGGCCGCTGTCCAAGGTCGTCTACGACAACCGCCTGCACGTGCTGCACAACGCCCTGGGCACGCACACCCAGATCTCGCGCGTGCAGGGCGGCCAGCTCAAGGCCAAGCGCGAGATCCGCATCGCCGGGCTGTTCCGGCAGTCGCCGCCGGAATTCCTCAGGGCCATCGTGGTGCACGAGCTGGCGCACCTGAAGCAGCCGGCGCACGACAAGGCCTTCTACGCCCTGTGTGCCCACATGGAGCCCGAATACCACCAGCTGGAGTTCGACCTGAGGCTGTGGCTGACCGCGCAGGGGGTCTGACGGGCATGGAAAGGCGCCCGGCTGCTGTTGCCCTTGCCATCGTCATGGTGGCCGGGGCGATCGACGGCCGTTCGCACACGACAATCGTCGGGCAGCCGTCCCGGCTGGTGACAGGAGCGCGCCGCAATGCCATCGCGGGAGACTGAACTTGCGGCCTTGGCCACCCACATTTCGCAGCGCCGCGGGGCCATCCTGCAGGCCTGGCGCAAGGCGGTGACCGCCGATCCCACCCTCACCTCCGGTGCGTCTCTTCCCCGCGCCCAGCTTCACGACCACATCCCGGCCCTGCTCGTCGACTTCGAACAGAGGCTGACCGCCGCGAGTTCCGGCCAGGCGGCGGACGCCAGGACGGCCGACGCCAAGGACGCGCGCAAGGTGCAGAAGGGGGACGCCGCCGCCCACGGCCTGCACCGATGGCAGCAGGGCTTCGACCTGGCGGAAGTCACGCGAGAGCTGTCGCAGCTCAACGAGTGCGTGGTGGTGGAACTCGATGCCTATGCGCTGGCGAACCCGCGGCTCGATCCCGGCGTGATGCCTTCGGCGCGGAAGATCTGGGCACAGCAGTTCGGCGCCGCCATGGGCGCCAGCACTTCGCAGTACTTCCGCCTGCAGCAGCTCGAGGCCCACAGCCACATCAAGGACCTGGAGCACGCGCTGGAAGCGCTGCGCGAGCTGGAGCAGAACCGCGCCCACCTCTGGCAGCAGGCCGCGCACGACCTGCGGGGCAACCTGGGCGTGGTCGCGAACGCCACCGCCGGCCTGGCGTCCCCTAATGCATCCGACCTGGCCCGGGCCAAGTTCCTGCGCATGCTCGACCGCAACGTGACCGCCCTGCGGCTGCTGCTGAACGACGTGACGAGCCTCGCGCGCCTGCAAGGCGGGCAGGAGCATCGCCACGCCGAGGAGATGGATGCGGCCGCCGTCCTGCGCGACGTGTGCGAGGGCCTGCAGGCCTCCGCGCAGGAGCAGGACCTGTACCTCCGTTTCGACGGCCCGGCCGCGCTGTGGGTCGAAGGCGATCCGGTGAAGACGCGACGCATCGTCCAGAACCTGGTGCTCAACGCCATCAAGTACACCGACCAGGGCGGCGTCACCGTGAGCTGGGGCGACAGCGTCGGCGGCGACGCGGAGCGCTGGTTCGTGCAGGTGAAGGACACCGGCCCGGGCTTCCACGCCGGCCCCGGGTCGCAGCTGGCCGGCGCGCTGGAAGAGGCGACCGACCAGGCCCGTCAGATCTCGACGGACGCCGCCCAGGGCGAGGTCACCCATGCGGACGGCCGGCTCGCCGAGACACGTCCACTCGAGCGTGGCGACTTGCGCCCGGTCCACCAGAACGCCGGCGAAGGCATAGGGCTGTCGATCGTCAAGCGTCTTTGCGAGCTCCTCGACGCCACGCTGGAGGTCGAGTCCAAGATCGGCGTGGGGACGAGCTTTCGGATCGTGCTGCCACGGAAGTACGCCTGACGGCGCTCGGATCGCCAGGCCGGTCAGTCGGCCAGAAGCCCCGGCGGGGCCTGCCCTGCCCGTGCCATCCGGCGGTCGGCGCCGCGGGTGCGCGCCCCCCGGACCTCGAAGCTCAGCGTCTCGCGCACCGAGCCGTTCTCGTCCACCAGATCCAGCCGATGCAGGCCCGGCCAGGGCAGCACGTGCCTGGGCGTCGCGGGTCCTAGCACACGCTTGTCCAGACGCCAGCGCCAGCCCGCAGGCAGCGGGCGCGCTGCGGCGATGCGCAGGCGTTGCGCGGCGGGGGGGATGTCGGGATCGAGCGCCAGCACGGTGCCGTCGATGGGGGCAGCGATGAGCTTGGTGGACGGCGCGGCAATGGCGCGCTGCAGGCGGGCCTGCTCGGTGCCGGCGAGGAACCACTCGGCGCGCGGCGGCTCCATGGCCGCTTCGTATCGCACGGCCTGTCGCACCAGGCCGGGCGGTGGCGGCGGTGAGCTTTTCGCCGTCCGGGCCGCCGCACCGGCGCCCTCTTCCCGCCGCATGAGTTCATCCACCACCCCCCGCCACACCGGCGCCGCGCCGCTGGTCCCGGACACGTCCGCCATCGGCTGCCCGCTCGCGTTGCCGACCCACACCCCCACCGTGTAGCGCCGGGTGAAGCCGACGCACCAGTTGTCGCGCATGTCCTTGCTGGTGCCGGTCTTGACGGCCGCCCAGCGGCGCGCGGCAAGTGCGTTGTCGAGGCCAAAGGTGAGAGCGCGCGCCTCGCGGTCGGCGAGGATGTCGGCCACGATGTAGCTGGCGGCGGCGTCCATCGCGGCCGTCGTCGAAGTCGGGCGAGGCCCTGCCGGCTGCAGCCGCCAGGGACCGGTGCGGCCGCCGTTGGCCAACGAGCGGTAGGCGTTGGTCAGGGCGGCCAGGGTGACCTCGGCGGAGCCCAGCGCCAGGCTGTAGCCGTAGGTGCCGCCGCTGGCGCGCAGGTCAAAGCCCAAGGCCTGGAGGCGCTGGTGGAAGGCCTCGGGCGAGACGGCCACCAACGTGCGCACCGCCGGCACGTTGAGCGAGCTGGCCAGTGCCGTACGCACCGAGACCGGGCCTTTGAAGCCGTGGTCGTAGTTCTCGGGGATGTACAGGCCGCCCAGCGTCTCCAGGCCGAGGGGCGAATCGTCCAGCAGCGAGGCGGCGGTGAGCCAGCGTTGCTCGAGCGCGAGTTCGTAGAGGAAGGGCTTGAGGGTCGAGCCGGCCTGGCGGCGCGCCAGCACGCCATCCACCTGCGGTGCGCGCGACCAGTCCGCGCCGCTCGATCCCACCCACGCCAGCACCTCACCGGTGGCGTTGTCGATCACCATCACCGCCCCGTCCTCCACCTGGCGGCCGCTGAGTTCCGCGAGCTGTTGGCGCAGGGCATCGCGCGCCACACGCTGCAGCCGCGCATCGAGCGTGCTGGGCACGCGCGGGCGCTTGTCACCCGGGAGCAGTCGCTGCGCAACGTGCGGCGCGATCTGCGCGTCTGGCTCCAGCCGCATGGCGCTCTTGCGTGCGAGGGCGAGCGCGGCCAGGCCTTCCAGGCCCTCGCAGCCCAGGCGTTGCGATTGCAGGATGCCGCAGGCGCGCTGGGACACATTGCTTGCCGGCGCGTTGGGTGCCCGCAGCAACGCGGCGGCGAGCGCGGCCTCCTGCGCGTCCAGCCCGCTCGGGTGCTTGGCGAAGAGCGTGGCGGAGAGCGCGCCTATGCCGACGAGCTCGCCGCGGAAGGGCACGAGGTTGAGGTAGGCCTCGAGGATCTGGTCCTTGCGCCAGTGGCGCTCCAGCTCCCAGGCACCACCGGCCTGGGCGAGCTTGGCGGCGAAGCTGCGGCCGCCCGCGCGACTGGCGGCGTCGGCGTCGAGCAGGCCGGCCAGCTGCATGGTGAGCGTGGAGGCGCCGCGCGTGCGGCTGTTCCACAGGTTGCCGAAGGCGGCCGCGCCGACGGCCGGCCAGTCCACGCCGCTGTGCTCGTAGAAGCGTTTGTCTTCCGAGAGCACGAGCGCCGTGCGCAGCGCAGGCGACACCTCGGCCAACGGCACCCAGTCCAGCCGGCGCACGCTCGCGTCGGTGCGCAGGGTGTGGATGGGCTCGCCGTGGCGATCCAGCAGCACGCTGTCGGACGGGCGGTACTGCGCCCTCACCTGCTCGTAGCGCGGCAGCTCGGCCGCACCCGCCGAGGCGGCCAGCAGCGCAACGAGCAGGAGCGCCTTCTTCACGGCTTGACCACCAGCCTGGCGTTGGGCGATTCGCCGAACATCTCCGGCGCGTACATCGCCTCGACCCGCGTCTGCGGCAGGCCGAAGTCGCCGGTGTTGTTCAGGCGCAGCGTGTACTCCAGCGTCAGCGGGCCCTTGGGCAGGTAGCGGTAGTAGGCGCGGAAGGCCTCGAAGCTGCGCTCCTCGTAGGCCAGCCAGCCGCGATCGTCCCGCCGTTCGCCTTCTGTCTGCAGTGCGCTGTCGCGGCCGAGGCCGCTGCCGAGCAGCGTGGCGCCGGCGGGGATGGGGTCGCTCACCACCACCCAGGTCATGTCGGCCTGGGCGTCGATCTGCAGGGTCACGCGGACCACGTCGCCGCGGCTCGAGGAACCCTTGGCCTTCTGCTCGACCGGCGTCACGGTCTTGGTGATCCGATAGCCCGCCGAGAAGGGCTGCACGACGGGCACGGCGGCCTTGGACACCACCGTCATCCATGGCTTGCCGGTGCCTTCGTGCACGACCTTCAGGTCCCCAGCCGACAGCGGCGCGGACGCCCCACCAAGCTTCGGCACCGGCCACCCCATCGCCAGCGTGCCGCCCTGCGGTTGCGCCGCCCAATCCAGCGATTGCGGCTTGCCCGCGTCGAAGCCCGCCGTCGTGCGGCCGCCAACCGCCTCGCTCTCGAAGCGGCGCGAGAAGGCCTCGACCGCCAGCACGCCCCAGGCGTTGGCCGGCGTGGTGGACCAGTGGCCGAACTGCTGGCGCTGCAGCGCACCGGCCACCAGGCGCGGCACGTCGTCCTTCCACGCCGGCCGCTCGTTCACGGCCAGCAGCAGGCGCACGGCGTTGACATCGCCGTTGGCCATGAGCCACCACCAGTTGTCGTCGCGCTCGGTGGAGAAGCCCATCCGCGTGCCCTGCAGGTTCAGGCGCGCACGCAGGATGTTCTCGGCCTCGCCGATGCGCTTGTCGCGCTCGGGCAGCGCGGGCGTGCGGTCCAGCAGCATCAGCCAGTCGATCACCGCGCCGGTGGGCCACTGGTTGGGCAGGATCTGCAGCGATTGCAGCTGCCGAGGCTGCACCTTGCCGTGGCGCGACAGGGCTTCGAGCGCGGCGAGCTTGCGCACGTCCAGGTCGCCGTTGCGCAGGGCCGAAGGAACCCAGAAGTTGCGCTTCGTCCGTCCCTCGACGAAGGCGGCGAGACCCGCCTCCATGCGGCTTCTCGCCTCGTCGGGGATGGTGAAGTCGCTGCCGGCCTCGGCGCTGAGCGAGAGCAGGTAGGCGGTCAGCGTGTCGCTGCCGTCGTGGTTGGCGCCGGCGCGCGGCGGGAAGTAGTGCGCCAGGCCGTCCTCGTCCAGGTACAGCGGCAGCTTGTCCATCAGCGCCCGCCAGCGCTCGGCATCGCGCAGGCCGATGGCCACCGAGGCCTGCTGCTCCAGGCAGGTCCACGGGTAGCGTGAGAAGTACTCGCGCACGCCGGGCAGGCCGTCGGCGAGCCTGGGCTTGAGGGCGACGCTCACGCCGCCGCGCATCGCGCCCTTGTCGTCGCGTAACGCCGTCTGCGGTGGCGCAACGGGCACGGAGGCGGACTTGTTCTCCAGCTGCGCGAGCGTAGCCTGCTGCACCGTCACCGGCACGGCCTCGGCCACCTTCTGGCTGAGCTTCATGCGGTCGCGAGCCGCGGGGCCTTCCGCACTGATCGTCCAGTCGACGTTCCTGGCGTTGTAGGGCGCCTGCACGTCCCATGCGGCTTCTTGCGCGCCGCCGGCATCGATGCGCAGCTTCTGCGGCGCCAGGGCCTGCGTGCCCTCGCTGCTCGCGAGGTTGGCGGCGACGTTGACCTCCATCGCCTGCGCCGTCGTGTTGCGCACCGTCACGCTGGCGCGGTAGCGGTCACCCTCGCGCACCATGGGCGGCAGGCCGGAGACGATCTGCACGTCCTGCGTGCTGCGGATGCTCACCTGGCCGGTGCCGAACAGCGACGCGTTGGCGCCTTGGACCACATCCGCCACTGCGACGATGCGAAAGCTCGTCAGCGCATCGTTGAGCGGGACGGTGAGCGTGGCCTGGCCATTGGCATCCAGCACCACCCGCGGGTTCCACAACAGCAGGGTGTCGAAGAGCTCCCGGGTCGGGAAGGCACCGCCGCCCCCACCCGCCGGCGCCGCCTTCTTGCCGAAGTGGCGCTTGCCGATGATCTGCATCTGCGCGGTCGAGGTCTCCACGTCGTAGAGGCGGCGGCGCACCATGGCCGAGAGCAGGTCCCAGCTGTCGTTGGGCATCAGCTCCAGCAGGGCCTCGTCGACAGCGGCCACCGCCACTTCGGTGCCAGCCGGCGCCGGCTGGCCGTTGGGCAGGCTCACCTTGAGCCTGACCTGCGCATTGGCGCGGATCGGGTAGGCCGGCTTGTCGGTGCTCACCTCGACCTTGAGCTTGTGGCCGGCGATGCCCACCGCGATCTCGGCGATGCCGTACTTGAAGGCCGGCTTGGACAGATCGACCATCGCCGTGGGCGGCTGGTAGACCTGCCCGTCGCCGCGCCACTGGCCCCACCACTCGCCAGGCGTCTTCCAGCCCCATTGGAAGAAGGAGTACCAGGGCACCTCGCGCAGGCGCCCGCGCACGGCCAGCACCGAGACGTAGACGTTCGGCCCCCACTCGGCCTTGACCGGGAGCTCGATGGTCGGATCCTTGCCGTTGAGCTGCACGGTGCGCGTTTCAAGGATGCCGTTGCGCTCTATCGCCACCAGCGCCGTCGCGCTGCGGAAGGGCATGCGCACCTGCAACCTCGCCGTCTGCCCGGGCTCGTACGAACGCTGCTCGGGGATGACGTCCATGCGGTCGTCGTTCTCGCCGCCGAACCACAGCTCGCCCTGGCTCGTCACCCACGCACCCGCCGCGGCGCGTGCGGTGTGGCCGGCGGCGTCGGTGGCGCTGGCGATGAGCTCGATGTCGCCGGCCTCCTTCAGCGCCACGTCGCACAGCAGGAGCCCGCGTGCATCGGTGTTGCCGCGGCAGACCTCGCCGAGGTCCTGTTCGGCGCGCTCGTTGTCGTAGGCGTAGAAGCCTCCCACGAGCCGCCGGCGCGTCGACTGCGTCTTGTGCAGCAGCGCGCGCAGCGTGACCGCCTGGTTGGCGACCGGCTTGCCGGCGGTGTCCAGCGCCAGCACCTGGGTCGGCAGCTTCTGCCGCACCGAGACCCAGCGATCGGTCTTGACCCCGAGCACCACCGCCGCTGGCCAGACGGGCAGCGTCTGCGTCAGGCTCTGGATCTCGCCGTTGGGATCGGCGTAAGTCGCCTGCAACAAGAGCTCCGAAGCCTTCTGCACCGTGGGCAGGCCGGTGAGCTTGACGCTGCCGGCGCCGTTCTTGTCCAGCGTGACGGCGAGCTTGTCGGCCACGAGCTTCGCGTCCGGACCGCCCTGCGAGCGAACGCTGCGCTCGTCGTCGTCCTCGTCGACGTAGTCTTCCTCGGTGAACGCGGGCTGGCCGGCACTGCGCGGTTCGCGCGGCGGGTCGAAGCGGAAGCCTGGCCAGGCCTCGGCGCGTTGCGACAGCGCGCCCGTGGCCGGCCGCAACTGCGCCGAGACCTTGACCTCCAGCCCGGCCGCACCGCCGCCGTTGCCATAGCTGACCTGCACGCTCAGCGGCAGCTCGGGCGGGCTGATGAGCGCGCCCTTGGGCGGCACCAGGCGGCCGGTCATCACCGGCAGGCGGAACTCCTCGACACGGAAGGCACCCGTGCGCACCTGCAAGCCCCTGGCGCCGGTGAGCATCACCGCGTACAGGCCCAACCGTGCATCGCGCGGCAGCTCGAAACGGCTCTCGGCATAGCGGCCGTCACGCCATTCGAGCGGGAAGTCGAAGTGCTGGCCCGAGCCCTGGTGCTCTATGCGCAACTGCGTGGGCAGCGTGCCGGCCAGCGGCAGCCCGAGGCCGGCCAGTTGCTCGTTTCGGGCAAAGTGCTTCATGGACACCGTCTGGCCGGCGCGCAGCAACGTGCGGTCGAGCACCGTGTGCAGGCGCTGGGCCCGGGACGCCTCATCGCTATAGCGGCCGCCATAGCCGAGGTGGAAGCGCCAGGCCTCCAGGCCCTGGTTCCAGGTCGACCAGACGAAGGCCAGGTCGGGCTGGCCGGTGGCCGGGTCGCGCTGGCGGGCGCTGACGAAGTAGCCCGCCTCGCCTGCATCCTCGCCGTGGCAGGTCTCCCAGTTCAGCTGGGGCAGCACCTGCTCGATGCGCGCGAAGCCCTGCGCATCGGTGACGCCCTTCCACTTCAGCTCGCCGAGGCAGTCGGACACCTGCACCTGCGCGCCGGCCACCGGCTGCGCCTTGTCGAGCGTGGTCACCCAGACGCCCGAGTTGACGGCGCCCCACTTGAAGTGAACGCCCAGATTCGTGACGAGCGCGGCGGTGCGGACGTACATCGGTGCATCGCGATCCAGCAGCGAGCGACCCAGGCGCGGCGACTCGATCTCCACCACGTGCAGGCCCGGCTCGGCCAGCGGGATGCCGATGACCTCGAAGGGGCGCTGGTCCTTGGCGTCCGTGGGCGGCAGGGCCAGGCGGCGGGCGGCTTTGTCGGTGGACAGCAGGCTCACGGCGCGGGTCTGCACATCGCGGGTCTCGTCCAGGCCGCCCTCGCCTTCTTCGCCCTCGCCTTCTTCTTCGCCATAGCGCTTCGCGGGCCGCGCGGGCTTCTGCTTCGCAGGAGGCGGCGGCAGCTTGATGCCGAGCTCGGATTCCACGTCCGCACGCGGCAGCACGTTCTCGTGGTACCGGCGGACCTTGGCCAGCCAGGCGATGATCTGCTGGTCATCCGTGACCTTGAGGTCGCGCACTTGCCCCGGGCTGGCCGTGACGTTCGCGCCCTTCACCACCAGGTCCGGCTCGACGTGGCGCACGGTCACCGGAAGCATCGGCTCGTCGTGCAGCTCGAGCACGCCGAAGGGCGAGGCGGCGAACTTCGCCAGCGGCGGCGCGGCGGCCGTGCGCACGGTCAGCGGAAAGAGACTGGCATTGACGAGCGTGCGGCCCGCGTCGTCCTTCAACGCCGCCGGCAGCTCGATGCGCAGGGCCACGCTTTCGGGCAGCACCGTCTTCCATTGCACGGCGCTCACGCCCTCTTCGGCGCGGGCCTTCTCGGCATCCTTGACCTCGCCCTTGGCGCGGCCGATGAGCAGCAGGAAGCGGCGCACGCCGCGGTCCCAGAACGACAGCAGCTGCTCGGTCTGCTCGCCGCGGCCCGTCTCCACCTGCGGCGCGAGTCGCTCGCCGCCGGGCGTGACGAGCACGATGCGCTCGGCCACGCCGCGCGGCACGGGCGACGAGAACTCCAGCCGCAGCGGACGGATGGGCATGCAGTCGGCCCGCGCGTTCTCGCGCTCGCAGGTGAAGCTCGCCGTGAAAGGCGGCCGCACGGTGTAGGCCAGCCGCTTGTCCGCCGAGTTGGGTACGCCCGATGGCGTGGCGATGCCCTTGGCCCAGACGACTTCGACCTTCGCGCCTGGAGGCAAGGGCCGCGCGCACTTCACGGTGGCTACGCGCTCGCGCTGGGGCTGCAGCTTGACGGCCTTGAGGATCTCGTCGCGCACCGCGCCTTCGATGACTTGCAAGGGCAGCTTCTCGCCGACGGCCGACGACTGGCAATGGCCGAAGCGCTGGATGCTTTCGGTGGTGGCCGGGCCGTTGAGCACGAGCGCGAAGACCTGCTCCTCCTCGATGCGGCTGCTGCCGTCGTCGCTGGCGTAGGGATAGGCGCGGACCACCGACGGACCGCCGGTGCTGAAGTCGAAGCGTGCCTTGCCGCTGGCGGCCGAGCCGGCGAGCGCTTGCAGGCCCGGCTTGAGCGACAGGCTGCATGCGGTACCGGCCGGCACGTCGACCTTGAAGTCGAAGACCCAGGTCTTGTCGTCCACCCAGCGGCCGCTGCCCGGCGTGGGACAGTGCAGCTCGAAGGGCGCCGGCAGCCTGGGGTCGCCGAAGCGCACCATCGGCTCGGAGAAGGTGGCGCGCACCTGCCGGATCTGCGCGACCTCGCCCTGCGGCGAGAAGGTCTGGACGGTGAAGGCCTGGGCCGTTGAAGCGAAGAGTGTGGCCGCGAGGGCCAGCGCCAGGGCGACGCTGCGGTGGTTGGCGATCAAGGCGTTCTCCCCCTTCTGGTGGCCGCGGATCATGCCCGAGGGCGGTCCGGACGTGAAGAAACTCGGGCCGCTCAACCCATCTGGCAGGGGTGCACTCAACGAGTGCCTTGACTTTCATTTAACCTGATCGTTAAATGAAGACATGCCCGCTGCCTCTCACCTCGCCGACGACGCGCTGAGCGCTGCATTCGCCGCCCTGGCCGACCCGACGCGCCGCGCCATCCTGGCCCGGCTGGCGCAGGGCCACACCCACGTCGGCGAGCTGGCCCAACCCTTCGCGATCTCCGCGCCCGCCATCTCGCGCCACCTGAAGGTGCTGCAGGAGGCGGGGCTCATCGAGCGGGAGGTCGATGCACGCTGGCGCATCTGCCACCTGCGCCCGCAGGGCCTGCAGGCCGCGCACGACTGGCTGGCGCAATACCGCGCCTATTGGGAGGCCAGCCTCGATCGCCTGGCCGAGCTGCTCGAGAACCAGCCCACCCCGGCGCCGCGGCGCGGCACCGCCTCCACCCCCACCCCGCCGCCGGTCCGAAGGCGGCCCCTGAAAAGGAAACCGCGATGAAGACCGAGACCTTCGAACTCAAGCTCAACCGCTTCTTCCGCGCCCCGCGCGAACGCGTGTACGACGCCTTCGTCAAGCCGGAGCTGATGAGCGCCTGGCAGTGCCCGCGCGGCATGTCGGTGGTCGAGGCCAGCTCCGACGCGCGGGTGGGTGGCTCCTACCGCGTGCAGATGCGCGCCCGCGACGGCACGCGCTTCGACGTCGGTGGGCAGTACGTCGAACTGGACCGCCCGGCCCGCCTGTCCTACACCTGGGCCTGGGAAGGCGGCGGGCCCATGCCCGAAGGCATGCAGACGCTCATCGAGATCGACCTGGTCGAGCGTGACGGCGGCACCGAGCTGCGCATGCTTCACACCGGCTTCCCGAGTGCCGAACTGCGGGACAACCACGTCCACGGCTGGAGCTCGTGCTTCAACCGCCTCAACGATGCACTGGATCCGAAAGGCACGGCCGGCACGCTCACCCTGCTCGGCAGCCCGCTCAGCAGCTATGTGCGCACCGCCCGAATGGGCTTTGCCGAAAAGGGCGTGGCGATCACACTGCAACCCGTCAAGCCGCACTCGCCCGAACTGCTGGCGGTGCACCCCTTCGGGCGCATGCCGGCCTTGCTGGATGGCGAGATGGCGATCTGGGAGACCAGCGCCATCCTGCGCTTCGCTGACGAATCCTTCGGCGACGGCCCGCTGCTGACCCCGGGCCGGATCACCGACCGGGTCCAGTGCGAGCAATGGGTGAGCGCAGTCAATTGCTACCTCTACGACACCATGGTTCGCCGCTACGTGTTGCAGTACCTGTTCCCGAAAGAAGGGAACCAGCCCGACCGCGGCGTGATCGATCAAGCCGTGGCCGAGATGCCCGCGCAACTCGCCGCCCTCGAGAAGGCCTATGGCTCGCGCGACTGGCTGGCCGGCCCTCGGCTGTCGTTCGCCGACCTCTTCGTCGCCCCCATCCTCTTCTATGTCGAGCAGTTCCCCGAAGGTAGGCGCCTGCTGACCGACATGCCCGCCATCCGGCGCGCGCAAGCCGTGATCCGCCAGCGGCCGAGCTTCGTTTCCACCGCCCCTCAACCCGCCTGATCCCGCCTCACGAAGGCCAGAAAGGACACGCATGGACAAGACCCCGCGCATCCCCGGCAAGTTCATCTGGTTCGAGCACGTGTCGAACGACCTGCAGAAGGCCCGCGCCTTCTACGAGCCGCTGTTCGGCTGGCACGCCGAAAGCATGCCCCTGGGCGACGAGCCCTATCACATGCTGCTCAACGGCGAGCAGGGCATAGGCGGCCTCACCAAGGCCCAGGCCGGCGAGCCAAGCCACTGGATCAGCTACATGTCCGTCGCCGATGTGGACGCCGGCGTGAAGGCCGCCACTGCCGCCGGCGCCAAGGTGACGATGCCGCCCACCGATTTCGCCCCCGTGGGCCGCGGTGCCGGCCTCACCGACCCGACCGGCGCCGCCTTCTGCCTGTGGACGAGCACCAAGGGCGACGAGGCCGACAGCGACGTGCCGGTCGGCGGCTTCGTGTGGAACGAGCTGTCGACCACCGATGCGAAGAAGGCGCTGGCCTTCTACGAGAGGGCCTTCGGCTACAGCCACGACACGATGGAGATGGGCGGCGAGATCGGCCAGTACCACATCCTCAAGACGACCGATGGCAAGGGCCGCGGCGGTGTCTTCCAGCCGGCGTCGCCCATGCCGACGATGTGGCTGCCCTACGTGCACGTGCCCGACTGCGACGCCTCAGTGGCGAAGGCGCAGAAGCTCGGCGCCCAGCAAGTGGTCGTGCCGCCGAGCGACATCCCCGGCGTTGGCCGCTTCGCCATCGTGATCGACCCGCAAGGCGCGCCGATCGCGATGCTCAAGCCACAACCGACAGAGTAGCGACCGAGGACCCAGCCGCTGGCACGACCGCCGGCTCGGGTGTAGGCTGCCCTCGCGGGCCCGCTTGCCGGCCCGCGAGGAGTCCAGCATGGCCAATCACGTCTACAAGATGGTCGAGATCGTCGGCACCTCCACCACCAGCACCGACGACGCGGTCCGCAACGCGATCGAGACCGCTGCCAAGACCATCCGCCGCATCGACTGGTTCGAGGTCTGCGAGACCCGCGGCCATGTGCTGGACGGCAAGGTCGATCACTTCCAGGTCACCTTGAAACTGGGCTTCCGCATCGAAGACTAGGAGCGGCGGTGCGCCTGCGGGCAGCCTGGGCAGCGGCGCTGGCGCTGCTGGCGGGCTCGCTTTGGCCGTCGCTGCCGGTGGCACAGGAGCCCGCGGCCCGCCCAGTCGTCCTGCTGCGCATCGACGGCCCCATCGGCCCCGCCACGGCCGACTACGTGCACCGCGGCCTGGCCCGCGCCGCGCAGGAGCGGGCCCAGCTCGTCGTGCTGCAGCTGGACACGCCGGGCGGCCTCGACACCGCCATGCGCGGCATCATCAAGGACATCCTCGGCGCGCCCATGCCGGTGGCCGCCTTCGTCGCTCCGCGCGGCGCGCGCGCGGCCAGTGCCGGCACCTACATCCTGTACGCCGCCCACATCGCGGCGATGGCGCCGGCCACCAACCTCGGGGCCGCAACGCCGATCGCCGTCGGCATGCCTTCGCCGTCGCCGGCCACCGAGCCACCGTCCCGCCAGGCCAGCGCCGCTTCTAAAGCCGAGCCAGGGCACGACGCGATGACGGCCAAGCGAATCAACGATGCGGCCGCCTACATCCGGGCCCTGGCGCAGCTGCGCGGGCGCGACGCGACCTGGGCCGAACTAGCGGTGCGCGAGGCCGTCAGCCTGCCCGCACACGATGCCGCCGCGCGCCGCGTGATCGACCTGGTGGCCGAGGACGTCGACGGCCTGTTGCGCCACGTCGACGGCCGACGCGTGGCATTGGGCAGCCAGTCCGCCGCCGCCGGCGGGGCTGCCGTCACCCTCGCCACCGCCGGCGCGCGCGTCATGGCGATCGAACCCGATGCGCGCGAGCGCGCCCTGGCTGCCATCAGCGACCCCAGCCTCGCGCTGATCCTGCTGATGATCGGCTTCTACGGCCTGCTGTTCGAGTTCATGAACCCGGGCATGGTGGCGCCCGGGGTGATCGGCGCACTGAGCCTGGTGCTGGCGATGTGGGGCTTGCAGATGCTGCCGATCAACCTCGCCGGGCTCGCGCTGATCGCGCTGGGCCTGTGCTTCTTCGTCGCCGAGGCGTTCATGCCGAGCTTTGGCGCGCTGGGCCTGGGAGGCACCGTGGCCTTCGCGCTGGGCGCGCTGATGCTGGTCGACAGCGAAGCGCCGGGCTTCGGCGTGCCGCCGGCGCTGGTCGGCACGCTCGCGCTGGTGTCGGGCGCGGTGGTGCTGGGCATTGCCGCGATGGCGGCGCGGGCGCGGCGGCAGCCGCAGGCCTGCGGGCCTTCGCTGCTGATAGGCGCCACCGGCGAGATCGTCGAGGCCGATCCTTCGGGCGGCGAAGCCTGGGTCGCCATCGAAGGCGAACGCTGGCGCGCCCGTTCGACCGAGGTCCTGCTGGCCGGCCAGCGCGTGCGCGTCTCACGTGTCGATGGCCTGATGCTGCAGGTGAATCCCGTCGTAGCACCCGCCCCTTCGCCAGGAGCCCAGACCCCATGATCTTCGACTACCCCATCGGCCTGTCGGCCGTCGCCCTGCTGCTGATCCTGCTGGTCTCCAGCTCGCTGCGCATCCTGCGCGAGTACGAACGCGCGGTGGTCTTCCAGCTCGGCCGCTTCTGGCGGGTCAAGGGTCCGGGGCTGGTGCTGCTCATCCCGGGCATCCAGCAGATGGTGCGGGTGGATCTGCGGACGGTGGTGATGGACGTGCCGAGCCAGGACGTGATCTCGCGCGACAACGTCACGCTCAAGGTCAACGCGGTGCTGTACTTCCGCGTCGTCGACCCGCAGAAGGCGGTGATCCAGGTCGAGAACTTCCTCGCCGCCACCAGCCAGCTGGCCCAGACCACGTTGCGCGCCGTGCTCGGCAAGCATGCGCTGGACGAGATGCTGTCCGAGCGCGAGCGGCTGAACCTCGACCTGCAGAAGATCCTCGACAGCCAGACCGACGCGTGGGGCATCAAGGTCGCGAATGTCGAAATCAAGCACGTCGACCTCAACGAAAGCATGATCCGCGCGATCGCCCGCCAGGCCGAGGCCGAGCGCGAACGGCGGGCCAAGGTGATCCACGCCGAGGGCGAGTTGCAGGCCTCCGAGAAGCTGGCCCAGGCCGCCGAGGTGCTGGCGCGCCAGCCCCAGGCCCTGCAGCTGCGCTACCTCGAGACCCTGACCGTGATCGCTGCCGACAAGAACTCGACCATCGTGTTTCCCCTCCCGCTGGACATCGTCGGGCCCTTGCTGCAGGCACTGAAGCGCCCACCTCCACCCCACTGATACAGTGCCGTTTCTTGGGCGCGCGAAGCGCCGCCCACTTCAAGGGCGTGCGCGGATCCGGCTTTGCCGGTCCGCTGCGCGAGCCCCCTCGGGGGGCAGCGACCAGAGGGAGCGTGGGGGCCCCATGTATTCGAAGTTCTTCGGGCTGAAGCATCAGCCTTTCTCGATCGCACCCGATCCTCGCTACCTGTTCATGAGCGAGCGCCATCGCGAGGCGCTGGCGCACCTGCTGTACGGGCTCAAGGGCGGCGGCGGCTTCGTGCTGCTGACGGGAGAGATCGGCGCGGGCAAGACCACCGTCTGCCGCTGCTTCCTGGAGCAGGTGCCGCCGCGCTGCAACGTCGCCTACATCTTCAACCCCAAGCTCACGGTGCCCGAGCTGCTGCAGACGGTGTGCGACGAGTTCCGCATCCCCCTGACCGAGCTGCCCGCCGGCACGGTTCGCTCGGTCAAGGACTACATCGACCCGCTCAACGAGTTCCTGCTGCGCACGCATGCCGTCGGGCAGTCCAACGTGCTGATCATCGACGAGGCGCAGAACCTGTCGGCCGACGTGCTGGAGCAGTTGCGCCTGCTGACCAACCTGGAAACGGCCGAACGCAAGCTGCTGCAGATCATCCTCATCGGCCAGCCCGAGCTGCGCGATATGCTGGCGCGGCCCGAGCTGGAGCAGCTGGCCCAGCGCGTCATCGCGCGCTACCACCTGGGCGCCCTGGGCGCCTCCGAGACGGCCCACTATGTACAGCACCGGCTCGGCGTCGCGGGCGGTAGCGGCGCGATGCCCTTCGACAAGCCGGCCCTCAAGCGCATCCACCAGCTCTCGCGCGGCGTGCCACGGCGCATCAACCTGCTGTGCGACCGGGCGCTGCTGGGCGGCTATGCCACCGGGCAGCAGCGCATAGGGACGGAGGTGGTCGAGCAGGCCGCGGCCGAGGTTTTCGGCACGGCGCCGGCGGGCAGGGCGGCGGCCTGGCGCTTCGGTGGATCGGGCGAGTGGGCCTCGAACGTGAGGCGCGCCGTCCCCTGGGCGGGCGGCGTGCTGGTCGGGGTGTCGATCGCTGCAGCGTCGGCGTGGATGCTGCGGCCATCCGGCGCAACGCCCTCGCCCGGGTCGGCTGCCAGCGCCGCACTGGCGTCGGTGACGGCCAGCGCCATGCCGAGCGCGGCGCCGGTGCGCGCGAGTGCTCCGACCCGCGGCGAAGCGTCGCCGCCAGCCCCCGTGGCCAGTGCCACGGCCCTGGGCGCCAGCGAGCTGCGCGCCGTCTTCAACGCCCAGTTGCGCGGCGAGGCCGATGCGTGGCGCGCCCTGGCCTCGGCCTGGGGCCTCAAGCTCCCCGCGAGCGCCGATCCCTGCAATGCCGCCGCGAAGCAGGACCTGCCTTGCTACAAGGGCCCCGGCAGCCTGGCCGTGGTGCGCCAGCTCGACCGCCCCGGCCTGCTGGTGCTATACGACGGCGACGGCCGCGCCTACCACGTGCTGTTGACCTCCCTGACGGCCGACAGCGCCACCCTGCGGCGCGGCGCGGCCAGCGTCACGGTGCCTCTCGCCACGCTGGGCGCGGCCTGGCGCGGCGAGTTCGGGACCTTCTGGCGCGCACCGGCCGGGTATGCCGGCTCGGTCGGCTTCACGGCCGCCAACGGCGAGGCCGCTCAATGGCTGGCGGGGCGGCTGGCGCAGGTGTTGCCCTCGGGCGCTGCCAGCGCGCCCCTGCCCTCGCGCATCGCCGCCTTCCAGGTCGCCCAGGGCCTGCCGCCCGACGGGCTCGCCGGCCCGCTGACGCTGATGCTGCTCAACCGCGCCACCGGGGTGGACGAGCCGCGGCTGCAGCCCTCCACCGTGGCGGCCAGCCGCTGAGCAAGAGACCGCCATGTCCTACATCCTCGACGCACTGAAGCGGGCCGACGCCGAACGCGACCGCGGCCAGGTGCCCGGCCTGCATGCGCATCCCCTGGGCGAGGGCAGCAGGGCAGACGCTCCCTCTGGCCTGCCCCGCTGGGCTCTGTGGAGCGGCGTGGCGGCAGGCGCCGTCGTGCTGGCCGCGCTGGCCTGGCGCATGGGGGCCGATGCGAATGCGCCGGTGCCGGTGGTGATCCCGCCCGCTCCGGCCGAAGCGACGGCCCCCGCGCCGCTGGCCGCGGCGCCCGCCCCGAACGTCACGCCGACACCGGTGCCGGCCAACACCACTCCGCAAGTGCCCAGCTACGCGCCCCCGCCGGTGACGGCGGCCCCGCGCCCGCCGAGGGAAGCCCGAGTGCCGGCAACCGCCGCCAGCGAGCCGCCCGTCGCGGTGGCACCGGTCAAGTCGCCGGTGGCAGCGACACCGGCGCCGCCGCCCGCGCCGGCGGCGAGCGTCACCGCGCCAGCGGCAGCCGCCAGGATCCCGCTGCTGTCCGAACTGCCCTCGTCCCTTCGCCAGCAGTTGCCGGCGCTGACGGTCAGCGGCTCGGTCTACTCGGACGACGCGGCCAGCCGCTTCATCATGCTCAACGGCGACGTGGTGAAGGAAGGCGCCCAGCCCGCGCCGGGGCTGGTCGTCGAGCGGATCGAGCCGCGCAGCGCGGTGCTTAGATACAAGGGCGAGCGCTTCCGCCTGCCCTATTGATTCAGCCGCCCAGCTTGCCCGCGAGGTAGCGCAGCGCCGCGCCGTAGCCGTACACCCCGAGGCCGGCGATCACGCCGTCAGCTACGCCGGAGATGTAGGAGTGGTGGCGAAACTCCTCGCGCTTGTGCACGTTGCTGATGTGCACTTCGACCACCGGCAGCGCCACCCCGGCGAGCGCGTCGCGCAGCGCCACGCTGGTGTGGGTCAGGCCGCCCGGGTTGATCACGATGCCGCGGGTCCCGTCCAGCCGCGCCGCGTGGATCCGGTCGATCAACGCGCCCTCGTGGTTGCTCTGGAAGCACTGCGCCACCAGCCCGAGCGAGGCGGCCTCGTCGACGAAGCGGCGCTCGACATCGGCCAGCGTGTCCGCCCCGTAGATCTGCGGCTCGCGCGTGCCGAGCAGGTTCAGGTTGGGGCCGTTCAACAGGAGGATGCTCATGGTGGCGATGCTAGCGGCTGTCGCAGCCGGATCCGCCCCGGCAGCGGCAAGGAGCGGCGCAGCACGCCCTCGGCAAGCCACACCGCCGAGTCTCGCGCGCGAGCCGCGACGGCCGGCAAGGGCAGCTGCTGGTAGTCGTCGTTGAAGACCTCGAAGCTGTAGTCGCCGCGGTAGCCGAGCGCGTCGAGCCGCGTCACCAGGGCCGCCAGCGCCTCGCTGTGCACGCCCTCGCCCGGGAAGACGCGGAAGTGCCGCGCGGTCTCGATGCGCTCCTGCACCGTGCGCGTCTCCTGCCACATGAAGTCCGACAGTTGCACGAGAAAGATCTTCGCCGGATCGACGTCGTCCAGCACCTGCAGCGGCGTGGCCGTGGCGAACTGGTGGTACGAGTCGATGCCCAGGCCCAGGTTGGGGCAGTCCGCCATCTGCACCGCCGCCCAGGCCTGGTGGACCTCGTTGATGTGGCGGCCCCAGGACAGGCCTTCGTAGGCCACCTTGATGCCGTGCGGCACGGCCAGCATCGCGAGCTTGCGCAGGTCGCGCGCGATGGCGTCCGGGTCGGCGGTCGCATGCTGCGAGGTGGAGCTGCAGGCCAGCAGCACCTTCGCGCCCAGCGCTGCGGCCATGGCGATCATCTGCTTGGCGATGTCGACCTTGTAGGCATGCAGATGGCCCGCCAGGCCCTCGAAGTCGCGCAGCACCTGGAAGCCGGTGACGCGCAGGCCGCTCGCCTTCACCGCGGCCACCGCCGCCTCCACGCCCTGCGGATGCCCGACGATGTCTCGCGCCGCCAGCATGACCTGGCCGAAGCCGGCCGCGCGGACGGCGGCGAGCTTGGCCTCGAGCGGACCGGCCAGGGTGATGGTGTCCATGCCGAAGTCGGCGATGTGCACGGCGTGGGAAGCCGGGTAGCTCATCGGGTCATCCTCCAAAGATCGAGGGATCAGAACGACACGCGCAGGCCGGCCTGGCTGACGCCCTCCTGGGCGATGTAGTCCTTCAGGTCGCCGGTGGCCTGGGAGGCCGAGGCGTAGAGGAAGGCTGTCTTCGACAAGCCATAGCGCACGCCCACCGCCACCTTGCCCAGCGAAAGGTTCTGGCCGTCGGCGGCCTCGTACTTCACGCCCGTGTAGTTGGCGCCGAAGGTGAAGCGGCCCCACGGCACTTCGGCGCCTATCGTGTAGCCCTTGATCTGGTCGGCGGTGAAGCTGACCGGGCCGGTGACGACCAGGTTGCTGCCGATGAAGGCACCGTTGCCGGAGGTGGTGCGCAGCTCGCTGTTGCGCTGCAGGCCGCCCAGCACCTTGACCACACCGAAGTCGTAGTTCGCCGCCAGCGTCAGCGACTTGTTGACGTTCTTGCCTTCGGCCTGCGACTTGTTCCACTCGTACGACAGTCCGGTGTAGAGCGGCCCGGCCCCGTAGGACAGCTTCAGGCCGAGGAAGCGGTCCTGCGCGCCTTCCTGGGGGGCGACCTGCACGCCGGCCTGGAAGCCGCCATAGCTCAGGCTCTGCAGCTGGATCACGTTGTCGGCGCGCGGCGCGTTCAGCCAGAAGGGCAGGCTCTTGCCGACGTTGGTGACCGCCGTGCCCGGGTTGAGCGTGAGCGCATTGCCGAAGGGGTTGCTCTGCCACATCACCGAGTCCTCGAAGATGTACTGGCGGCCGATGCGCAGCTCGCCCAGGTCGGCCGAGGACAGGAAGATGTAGCCCTGGCGCCCGAACGAGCGGCCGCCTTGCCCCAGCGAGCCGGTGTCGACCAGCACGCCGCTTTCGAGCAGGACGCCGGCGCGCAGGCCGTTGCCGAGGTCCTCGTTGGCCTTGATGCCCCAGCGCGAGCCGTTCAGGCCGTTGACCGTGCCGTCGTTGACCACGTTGTCGTCGCCGGCGCCCGACTTCGACCCTGCGCTGTAATGCGTGAGGTTGGCGTCGACCAGCGCGAACAGGTTCACGCTGGACTGGGCCTGCGCGGCGCCGGCGGCGGCCAGGAGGGCGAGGGTTGTCGTCAGCTTCTTCATCGGTTGTCTCTGTTGATGGGGTGACGGCCGTGGCATGCCATGGCCTCGCGCAGGCATGCCGCGGCCATGCCCCGCGCACGGCCACGCGGGGAGTCGGTGATGAGTGGGTGGGGCTGCTGCGCTATCCGGGCCTCAGCACCAGTTCGAAGCTGGTGCCCTGCGGGCCGGCGTGGGTCAGCGCGCCCTTGACGCCGCTGCGCACGCCTTCGCCGGATTCGACGAACTCGACGCCGCGCTCGCGCAGCGTGGCCACTGCGGCGAGCACGTCGGGCGTGCCGAGCGCAATGCGGTGCAGGCTCTCGGCCGCGTCGATCTCGGCAGCGTCGATGTCGGGCTCTATCAGCTGCCAGTGCAGGCTGCCGCAGGGGCTGGCGAGGATGCGGCCCTGGTTCAGCACGCCGAAGTGCCTGTCCGGCGGCAGCTCGACGAAGCCGAACAGCTCGCCGTAGAAGGCCATCCAGTCGGCCAGGCGGTCGAAGCCGATGTACTGCACGATGCCGAACCAGCCCAGGCCCGCCAGCGCGGGCGGATGCGGGTCGACGGTGGGGATGGGAACGAAGTCGACGTCGTAGATCGAGAACTCGCGCCAGCGGTCGACGAAGTAGATCCGGCTGGCCCCCACGCCGTGGATGGCGGGGATGTTCAGCTCCATGGGTTCGACCTGGGTGGCCACGGGCCAGGCCCCCAGCTCGAGCACGCGCCGGTATGCCGCCGCCGCATCGCGCACCCGAAAGGCGATGGCGGCGATCTGCGGCTCAGTGTCGGGTGCCAGGCCACCGGCCGGCCGGTGGGCATTGACGATCACGTTCATGCCGCCTTGCCGGTACAGCAGCACCTCGCGCGAGCGGTGGCGCGCCACGGGGCGAAAGCCGATCTGCTCCAGTGCCTGGCCGAGCGCCTGCGGGCGGGCCGTTTCGTACTCGACGAACTCGATGCCGGCCAGCCCCAGCGGGTTGGGCAGCGGGCCGAGGGCTTCGCGGTCGGGAGATGGGGTGTGCGCCATCGTGGCAGCTCCAATCTGTGCGTGTCAGCGTCCGACGAGGGCGCGGAAATGCGCTTCCATCCGGCGCGCATCGGGCGAGCAGCCGGTGAACAGCTCGAAGGCTCCGACGGCCTGGCCTACCGCCATGCCGCCTCCATCAGCCACGGCGCAACCCGCGGCACGCGCGGCCTGCAGAAGCGCCGTTTCCAGCGGGAAGTACACGACCTCGGAGACCCACAGCGACGGGCGCAGCAGGCCGGGCTCCAGCGGCAGGCCGGGCAGCTTGTCCATCCCGGTGGGCGTGGCGTGGATCAGGCCGGTGGCGCCTTCGAGGGCGCTCGCAGCGTCGACGCTTGCGGTGGCACGGGCCCCTTGGTGCCATCGGTTCAGCTCGGCCGCGAGCTGCTCCGCGCGGGCGGGATCCTGGTCGACCACGCGTAGCGCGCCGGCGCCCAGGCGCAGCACTGCGTGGGCGATGGCGGCGCCCGCGCCGCCCGCGCCCAGCAGCACGACGACGCCCAGGTCCGCCTGTGGCAAGGCACGCGTGAAGCCGCGCGCCCAGCCCGAGCCATCGGTGTTGTGCCCGACCAGCCGGCCATCGGGCTGCACGACCACCGTGTTCACCGCGCCCATCGCGCGGGCCTCGTCGGACAGTTCGTCCAGCAGCGCAATCACGGCCTGCTTGCACGGATAGGTCACGTTCAGGCCGGCAAAGCCCATGATCCGCGCCGCCGCGAGCAGGGTGGGCAGATCGCTCGTGGAGGACTTCGCACGGTCCAGGTCGATCAGCTGGTAGTGCAGTCGCAGCCCATGGTGAGCCGCCTCCGCCTCGTGCATCGCGGGCGAGAGCGACTTCTGGATGCCGGCGCCGATCAGGCCTATCAGCACCTTGCGCGGCTCGGCAGGCCTGCCGGTCACTTGCCGCCTCGCAGCTTGGCCAGGGCGGCGTAGACCTCCTTGACCGTGTCGGCGCCTACCTTCTCGCTGTGCTTGTCGACCACCGGCTTGACCTTGGCGCGCAGCTTCTCGATCTCGGCCGGCGGCAGCTCGCTGACCTGCAGGCCGGACTTCTTCAATTCATCCAGCGCCACGTTGGCCTGGACGCGCGACACACCGCGCTGGAAGGTCGTCGCCTCGGCCATCGCCTCGGTGATGATCTTCTTCTCGGCCGGGCTCAGCGCATCGTGCAGCTTCTTGCTCATCAGCACGGCCTGCGGGTTGTAGATGTGGTGCGTGAGGGTGAGGTACTTCTGCACCTCGTTGAGCTTGGACGAGCGGATGGTCGTGACCGGGTTCTCCTGGCCGTCCACCGCCTTCTGCTCCAGCGCGGGGTACAGCTCGGGGAAGGGCATGGGCACCGCGTTCGCGCCCAGCGCGTTGAACAGGTCGATGTAGATCGGCGACTGGATCACGCGGACCTTCAGGCCCGTGATGTCCTCTGCCTTGGCGATCGGCCGCTTGCTGTTGGTGAGGTCGCGAAAGCCCAGCTCCCAGTAGCCCAGCCCCACCAGGTTCTTCTCGGCCAGCCTGGCCAGCAGCTTCTGGCCGAAGGGGCCGTCGGTGATGGCATCGGCCTCCTGCGGACTGTTGAACAGGAACGGGAAATCGAAAATGCCGAACTCGCGGGCCTGCGCGGAGAGGATGCCGGCGTTGAGCACCGTCATCTCTATCGTGCCGCCCTGCAGCGCAGACACGGTCTGCAGGTCTCCGCCCAGCGTGCCGCCGGCAAACAGCTTCACGGTGATCTTGCCGCCGCTCTTGGCGGCGACCAGGTCGGCGAACTTCTTCGCTCCCTGCGCCTGCGGGTGATCGGCCTGGTTCTGGAAGGCGAACTTGATGGTGCGCTCGCTGACCTGGGCCTGGGCCGTGCCGGCCAGGGCGGCGAAGGCGGTGCAGGCGAGCAGGGTGCGACGGGTGAACGGATGCATTCGTGTCTCCACGGTAGGGGTTGTGCGTGCGGGGAATCGGCTCAGGCGGCGAACCACTTCGCCGGCCCGGTGACCAGCCAGGGGAAGGCCACCATGAGGAACATCACGCCGAACTCGGCGGCCATGAACGGCAGGACGCCCCGGGTGACTTCGTCCATCCTCATGCGCCCCACGCCGGCCACGACGTTGAGCACGGTGCCCACCGGCGGCGTGATGAGGCCGATGGCGTTGTTGATGATGAACAGCACGCCGAAGTAGACCGGGTCTATGCCCGCGGCCTTGACCACCGGCATCAGCACCGGCGTCATGATCAGGATGGTCGGCGTCATGTCCATCGCGGTGCCGACGGCCATCACCAGCACCATGATCGCGATCAGCAAGAGGGTCTGGTTGCCCATGAAGGGTTGCAGCAGCTCGATCATCTTGCTGGGGATGTCGGCCACGGTGATGAGCCAGGCGCTGACCATGGCGGCGGCCACCAGGAACATGATCACCGCGGTGGTCTTGGCCGCGCTGACGAAGACCTCGTGCAACTGCTTCCAGTTCAGTTCGCGATACACCAGCGTGGACACCAGCAGCGCGTAGACAGCGGCCACGACCGCGGCCTCGGTCGGCGTGAACACGCCCAGCTTCAGGCCCACGACCACGATGACGGGCAGCAGCAGGGCCCAGGTCGAGTCCCTCAGCGCCTTCATCCGCTCGGCGGCGCTGGCCTTGGGCGGCGGCACCACCTTCTCGCGCTTGGCCACGAACCACCAGGCCAGCGCTATCGACAGGCCCATCAGCAGCCCGGGCACGATGCCGGCCAGGAAAAGCTTGCTGATGGACACGTTGGCCGCGACGCCGAAGACCACGAAGCCGATCGACGGCGGGATGACCGGCGCGATGATGCCGGCCGAGGCGATGAGGCCGCCGGCGCGCGCCTTGTCGTGGCCCGCGGCCACCATCATCGGCAGCAGCAGCGAGGCCAGCGCCGCCGTGTCGGCCACGGCCGAGCCGGACAGTGCGGCCAGCAGGCAGGCCGCGACGATGGCGACGAAGCCCAGGCCGCCGCGCCGGTGTCCCACCAGCGTGAGGGCCAGCTTGACGATGCGGCGCGACAGGCCGCCGACGTTCATGATCTCGCCGGCCAGCATGAAGAAGGGCACGGCCAGCAGCGGGA
Source organism: Ideonella flava (assembly GCF_051857595.1). Classification (NCBI taxonomy): domain Bacteria; kingdom Pseudomonadati; phylum Pseudomonadota; class Betaproteobacteria; order Burkholderiales; family Sphaerotilaceae; genus Ideonella; species Ideonella flava. The sequence continues at coordinate 410,993 of NZ_JBPZHD010000002.1, read as the reverse complement.
AGCTGTCCGCCCCGTTGATCACGTTCTGGGCCAGGATCTGGGCGTCGAACATGTCCAGGTGCCACATGAGCGTGACGCCGGAAAGCAGCAGCGCGTAGGCAATGGGCACGCCGAGGGCCATCACGGCGAGCAGCGAGCCGAGGAAGACGAAAACGGTCATGGCGGTGACTCCCGGGTCTGGTCAGCGGCGGAACGGCATCGAGTGCGGGCCCTGCCCGATCGGCGGCGTCTGGTCGATGTGCAGGGCCTCGACCTGGGCCAGGTCCTCCGACTCCTGCACCATCACCAGCTCTTCGTCACGCAGGCGGCCGGTGAGCGTGCGCCACAGGTCCAGGACCAGCAGCAGCCCGGAGGACAGCGCGAACACCACGCCGCTGGCATAGAAGATCCCCACCGAAGCGCCCGTCACCGGAGCCTCGACGTCGGCGTTGATGCGGGTCTGCGCCCAGGAGCCCGACAGCAACAACCAGGTGGCGTACAGCATCAGCAGCTGTCCGATGGCCAGGCACAGGCGCTTGCCCTTGGGGCCCAGGCGCGAGACGAGCATGTCCGACCCGAGGTGGCCGCGCTCGCGCAGCGCGACGATGGCTCCCAGGAAGGTCATCCACACGAAGAGCCACCGGCTGAGCTCTTCGCTCAGCGTGATTCCGGAGTTGAAGGCGTAGCGCATGACGACGTTGCCGAAGACCAGCACCACCATCAGGGCCAGCAGGCCGACCAGCAGCCATTCGAGCAAGCGGCAATAGCCGTCCAGCACCCGGTCCATCACGTGTCTCCTGTTGTGTGGACCGAATAATGTACGAACTGGTTAGTTTTTATATGAGCAAAAACCCTGATCGGCCGGAAAGACGCCGGCGGCGGCGGATCCGGGGCGGATTCCGGGGAGGGTTCGGGTCAGCGCCGGACGAAGCGCACCACCATCTCGATGATGCTTTCGCGGCGCGCGGCGATGGCCGCGGGGGTGTCCAGCTCGCGCTTGAAGATGAGCGAGAAGGTGTGCCGGTTGGACACGTTGAAGAAGCACAGCGCCGAGATCGACATGTGCAGGTCGATGGGGTCGACGTCGGGCCGGAAGACCCCGGCGGCGACGCCGCGCTCGTAGACCGAGCGCACGGCATTGATCACCGGAACGTTCAGTTCCTGGATGGTCTTGGAGCGCGTCAGGAACTCGCCCCGGTGCATGTTCTCGTTCATCACCAGGCGGATGAAATCGGGGTTGCCCAGCTGGTAGTCGAAGGTGAAGCCGACGAGGACGCGAAGCGCATGCTCCGGCGGCAGGTCCTCGAGGTGGAGCTCGGCCTCGATGCGGCGGATGCGGCGATAGGCCTCTTCGAGCACGCGGACGTACAGCCCCTCCTTGCTCTCGAAGTAGTAATAGATCATCCGCTTGCTGGTGCGCGTCAGCGCGGCGATCTCGTCGATGCGCGCGCCGGCCAGGCCCTTGTCGGCGAACTCGGCGGTGGCCACCTCCAGGATGTCCGCCATCGTGCGTTCAGGATCGTTGGTCCGCGCGCCGTCGGCCGCCTCCTCCACCACCTGCTTCGGCGGCCGCCCGCGCCGCGGCTTGGGACTTTGTACGGTCTGGTTCATTGTGCGGAAGCATACGCCGCCGCGCGGCAGACGCGGACCGTTTCGGCGCGCTTACGACCGCTCTATGCGGGCCCAGGCGGAATGATTGTGGATGGACTCGAAGTTCTCCACGTCCACCGAGTAGCGGCCCACGCGCGCATCGGCGTTCAGCGCCAGCGCCACGTCGCGGACCAGGTCCTCGACGAACTTCGGGTTCTCGTAGGCTCGCTCGGTCACCCACTTCTCGTCGGCGCGCTTGAGCATGGGCCAGATCTCGCTGGACGCCGCATCCTCGGCGAAGCGGACGAGCTGGTGCCATTCGATGGGCGCCGAATCGGGCTGCCTGACCTCGACCCGGATGGTGACCAGCGAGCGCTGGTTGTGCGCCCCGTAATCGGAGATCTCCTTCGAGCAGGGGCACAGGCTCTTGACCGGCACGCCCACCTCGGCCCAGACCGAGGAGCGGCCGTCGCGGCGCTCGGCCACCAGCGCACCCTGGTAGTCGAGCAGGCTCTGCAAACCCGACACCGGCGCCCGCTTGCGCAGGAAGAACGAGAACTTCGCCTCGATGCGGCCTTCGGCGGCGTGCAGCTTCTCGAGCATCTCGTCCAGCCCGCGGAGCAGCCCGGCCGGGTCGAGCGCCTCGGTCCGGGCATCGAGCCAGGCCACGAAGCGCGACATGTGGGTGCCCTTCTGCTCCGCCGGCAGGGCGACGTCGAGGGTCCACAAGGCGGCCATGCTTTGCGGGGCGCCCGCCACTTTCAGCGTGAGCGGATAGCGCACGTCCTTCACGCCGACACGCTGGATCGCCAGGTGACGCTCGTCGCGTTCGCTCTGGGTGTCGGGGATGTGCAGCGCGTCGGTCAGGTGGTTCATCGAAATGCGCGGGAGGTTCAGCTCTACAGCCGCGAAGCTTCGCAGCTTTTGGCGACACTTGCTGTCGCCGGGGTGAATCGTCAGTGTGCTAGACGAATTAGGGTTTCGTTTCTAGGCGGCAGCGGGCTTGACCAGCGACAAGGGCGCCCCGAAGCGCTTGAGCACCGACTGCTCTATGCCCGCCGCATCCAGGCCGCACAGGGCCAGCAGCCTGGCCGGGTCGCCATGCTCGATGAACTCGTCCGGCAGGCCCAGGCGCAACACCGGCGTGGAAAGGCCTGCAGCGGCCAGCGTCTCCAGCACCGCGCTGCCGGCGCCGCCGGGCAGGCAGCCTTCCTCGATGGTCACCAGCGCCTCGTGGCTGCGGGCCAGCTGAAGGACGAGCTCGGTGTCCAGCGGCTTGGCAAAGCGCATGTTGGCCACCGTGGCATCCAGCTTGTCGGCGGCCGACAGCGCCGGATACAGCACCGTGCCGAAGGCCAGCATCGCGATGCGCCGGCCCTGGCGGCGGACCTCGCCCTGCCCCCACGGCAGCGTGGAGAACCCCGGCTGCACCGCGACCCCCGCGCCGCTGCCCCGCGGATAGCGCACGGCCACCGGCCCGTCATGGCGGAATCCCGTGGTCAGCGCCATGCGGCATTCGTTCTCGTCGGCGGGCGTGAGCATGGCCAGGTTGGGCACGCAGCGCACGTAGGCGATGTCGTAGGCACCGCAGTGGGTGGCCCCGTCGGCCCCCACGATGCCCGCACGGTCCAGCGCGAACAGCACCGGCAGGTTCTGGATGGCCACGTCGTGGATGAGCTGGTCGTAGCCGCGCTGCAGGAAGGTCGAATAGATCGCCACCACCGGCTTCAGGCCCTCGCAGGCCAGGCCCGCGCCGAAGGTCACCGCGTGCTGCTCGGCGATGCCGACGTCGTGGTAGCGCTTGGGAAAGCGGCGCTCGAACTCGACGAGGCCCGATCCCTCGCGCATGGCCGGGGTGATGCCCACCAGCCGCTCGTCGGCCTCGGCCATGTCGCACAGCCACTGGCCGAAGACCTGGGTGAAGGTCGCCTTGGGCGGGCTCGCCGGCTTGGTCAGGCCGACGGCCGGGTCGAACTTGCCGGGGCCGTGGTAGTTGATCGGGTCGGCCTCGGCCAGCTTGTAGCCATAGCCCTTCTTGGTGACCACGTGCAGGAACTGCGGGCCCTTGGCCTCGCGCAGGTTCTCCAGCGTGGGCACCAGCGAATCGAGGTCGTGGCCATCGATCGGGCCGACGTAGTTGAAGCCGAATTCCTCGAAGATGGTGCCGGGCACGACCATGCCCTTGGTGTGCTCCTCGAAGCGCTTGGCGAACTCGTACAGCGGCGTGTGCTTGAGCACGCTCTTGGCGCCTTCGCGGGCCGCGGCGTAGAACTTGCCGCTCATCAGGCGCGCGAGGTAGCGGTTGAGCGCCCCCACCGGCGGGCTGATCGACATGTCGTTGTCGTTCAGGATGACCAGCATGTCGGGCAGGCCGTGGCCCCCGGCATAACCGCCGTGGTTCAGCGCCTCGAAGGCCATGCCGCCGGTCAGCGCGCCATCGCCGATGATGGCCACCGCCCTGCGGTTCTCGCCCTTGAGCTTGGCGGCGTGGGCCATGCCGAGCGCGGCCGAGATGGAGGTCGACGAGTGGCCGACGCCGAAGGCGTCGTATTCGCTTTCGCAGCGGCGCGGGAATCCGCTGATGCCGCCCAGCTGCTTCAGCGTGGCCATGGCGTCGCGCCGGCCGGTGAGGATCTTGTGCGGGTAGGACTGGTGGCCCACGTCCCAGACCAGCCGGTCGTAGGGCGTGTTGAAGACATGGTGCAGCGCCACCGTCAGTTCCACCGTGCCGAGGTTGGACGACAGGTGACCACCCGTGCGGCTGACGCTCTCGAGAAGGAAATCCCGCAGTTCGCCGGCCAGCGTCTTGAGCTGCGTGCGGCTCAGCGAGCGCACATCCGCCGACGACCGGACGGTGTTCAGCAGGGAATAGGTCATGGTGCCTTCCAACCAGGGTTCTTTCGCGTCCGCCGCTTCGCCGGACTGCCGCATGGGAACACCTGGTGTGCTGCGGCCGGGAGGGAGCGTGGGGGCGTCATTTCTTCAGTGATGGCGGTCGACCACCTTGTCGGCCAGCCAGGCCAGGCGACCGGTGCGCGACAGGCCGCTGCGGGCCAATGCCTGCTGGGCTTGCCGGTGCAGCTCGGCGGCGTGGCGGCGGGCAGCTTCCAGGCCAAGGACGGTCACGTAGGTCGGCTTGTTGTTCTCGAGATCCTTGCCGGCCGTCTTGCCCAGGGTCTCGGAGGCCTGGGTCACGTCCAGGATGTCGTCGACGACCTGGAAGGCCAGGCCGATCGCCGCGCCGTAGTCGGACAGTGCCTGCCAGGCCTGGGGCGTGGTCTTGCCGCAGGCCGCGCCCATCAGCACGCTGGCCTGCAGCAGGGTGCCGGTCTTGCGGCGATGCATCTCGCGCAGGGCGGCTTCGTCGAGCGACAGGCCGATGCTGGCGAGATCGATCGCCTGCCCGCCGGCCATGCCCTCGTGCCCCGCCGCGCGGGCCAGCAAGCCGACCAGCCGGGCCTGGAGCGCCGGGGCCATCCCCTCTTCCGGGGTGAGCACCTCGAAGGCCAGGGCCTGCATGGCATCGCCGGCCAGCATGGCCTGGGCTTCGCCATACTTGACGTGCACCGTGGGCTTGCCGCGCCGCAATGCATCGTCATCCATGCAGGGCATGTCGTCGTGCACCAGCGAGTAGGCGTGGATCAGCTCCACGGCCGCAGCCGCGCGCATCGCGGCCTCGGACTGGCCGTCGACCGCCTCGCAGGCGGCCAGCACCAGCAACGGGCGCAGCCGCTTGCCGCCGTCCAGCACGGCGTAGCGCATGGCATCGCCCAGGCCGGCCGGCGGGTCTATGGGCACGAGCCGGTCGAGGGCCGATTCGATGGCGGCCAGCTCCAGCCGAACCCAGGCGTCAAAGTCGTCTGGCTTCATGGTGTGTTCGTCCAGGGCTTTTGCAGCCCTTCCTCCAGGACCTTCACTTGTGTCTCCACGGCCGCCAAGCGCTCGCGGCAGAACTCGAGCAGCCGCGCGCCGCGCCTATAACCTTCGAGCAATCGATCCAGCGGCAGCTGCCCGCCTTCCATGGCTTGCACGAGTGCGTCCAGCTCGGCCAGGGCAGCTTCGTAGCTTGCCGGCTTCTCGGCGGCCGGTGCAGCGGGGGTGTCGTCGCTGGACATTCCGGTTCGTGAAATCAAAGGCGGATTGTAGTCAGCGATGGCTCGCGTTAACCCGTATCGGCCTGAGACTGTCATCGAAAGGACGCAATTCCCGCTGCAAATTGATGCCGTTCGCGCCTGAACCGACGCCCCCGGGCTACAATCACTGCCCCCGCTCGCGTCCTACCCGGATGCAGCGGGGTTTCATTTGTCTGAAACCCATCCGCGGGGCCACCGGGTGGGGGGTTTGCAGGAGATCCTGGGGATCATGTCGGACCTGAGCATCACGCTGGAAGCTCTGGAGCGCACTGCGCGCTCTCAACTCTCTGTCTCCACCTACTTCGACGAGGGCTTGCTCCGCAGGGAGCAGGAACTCATCTTCCAGCACGGACCGCGCTACCTCGCGCACGAACTGTCCGTGCCGGAGGTAGGCGACTACTACGCGCTGCCGCAGGAAGGCGAGGGCCGCGCCCTCGTGCGCACCCGCGAAGGGGTGGAGCTCGTCTCGAACGTGTGCCGTCACCGGCAGGCGGTGATGCTGCGTGGGCGCGGCCATACGCGCTCGAACATCGTCTGCCCGCTTCACCGCTGGACGTACGACCTGTCCGGGCAACTCGTGGGCGCGCCGCACTTCAAGCAGGACCCGTGTCTGCACCTGAACAACTATCCGGTGCGACAGTGGAACGGCCTGGTGTTCGAGGACAACGGGCGCGACATCGCCGCCGACCTGGCCCACCTCGGCCCGCGTGCCCAGCTCGACTTCTCGGGCTTCGTGCTCGACCACGTCGAGATGCACGAGTGCGCCTACAACTGGAAGACCTTCATCGAGGTCTACCTCGAGGACTACCACGTCGGCCCCTTCCATCCCGGCCTCGGGAACTTCGTCACCTGCGACGACCTGCGCTGGGAGTTCGGCAAGCACTACTCGGTGCAGACGGTCGGGGTGCACAAGGGCCTGGAGCGCGCGGGGTCACCCACCTACCGCCGCCTGCAGGACCAGGTGCTCAAGCTCGGCGACGGCCAGCCGCCGCGGCATGGCGCGATCTGGCTCACGTACTACCCGAACATCATGATCGAGTGGTACCCGCACGTGCTGACGGTGTCGACGCTGTACCCGCAAGGGCCGCAGAAGACGCTGAACGTCGTCGAGTTCTACTACCCCGAGGAGATCGCCGCCTTCGAGCGCGAGTTCGTCGAAGCCCAGCGCGCCGCCTACATGGAGACCTGCCTGGAGGACGACGAGATCGCCGAGCGGATGGACGCCGGCCGCAAGGCGCTGTTCGACCGTGGCGACGACGAGGCCGGCCCGTACCAGAGCCCGATGGAAGACGGCATGCGCCATTTCCACGAGTGGTACCGGCGCGTCATGGGGCTGGGCCGCGCCAGCTGGTGAACTACGCGGGCTGGTGCCCGCTCACCTGCCCCGCCCACAGCCTGCCCAGCTTCCGCCACGCCCGCACCAGCCAGCCCGGCTGGTGCAGCGTGTAGGCCTTCTTCGCGTGCTCGGGAATGTGCCAGACGGCCTGCGTGCCCGCATGGAAGCTGGCGGTGTCGCCCGGCGCGATGACGAAGCGCCGGCCCTGGTATTCCACTTCCACGCGGCCTTCGAGCAGGTGCACCGTCTCGTCATGGCTGAAGTGCCAGACGAAGGAGGTGGGCCCATCGCAGGCCCACAGGCCGCTGACCACGCGGCCATCGGGCGAGCGCATGGTCTCGGCCCCGCGGAAGACCGGCTTGCCCGACAGGATCCAGCTTGGATCCACCTCGAACACGCCCAGCGGACGCTCCACCGCCCGGATCGAAGCGGGCGGTGCGCCCCGGTGGTATCGGATGGAGTCGACCGCCGCCATGCCCGCCAGGGCCAGCAAGACTCCGGCCGTCACGCCGATCAAGGTCCGTCTCGTCATGAGCGGGGATTCTGGTGTCATGGCATCGCCGGGCGAGTGACGAATCTGCGCATGGCGTGAAACAGTTCCAGCACGAGGTTGCTGCGTCCACTTCGAGGGTCAGTGCGTATGTGCTGTAAGAACCCGGCCGCCGGCACGACGAACGGCGGCAAGGTCCCTGGGCTGCTGCCACCCGCGGCGGGCCACGGGGCCGGGCTTCGACCGGGCGTCCGCCCTTCACGTCATCCCTTTCCATCACTCAGGAGCCAACCATGAACGCCATCACCACCAAGTCCAGCCTTGCCGTTTCCGTCGCCGCCGCCGCTGCCGCCCTGTTCGCCCTCGGCGCCGCTCCCATGGCCGCCCACGCCGAGGATGCAGGTGTCAAGTGCGCCGGCATCAACGGCTGCAAGGGCACGTCGGAATGCAAGACCGCCAAGAGCGAATGCAAGGGCCAGAACGGCTGCAAGGGCCAGGGCTGGGTGTCCAAGAAGACCAGCGATGAATGCACCAAGGCGGGCGGCACCGTCGTCAAGGGCTGAAGCCGGCGACGGTCGCGAATGAGCACCCTTTCCGGCTTCGGACTGGGCCTGCGAACCGATCACTACGCCGAGTTCCGCGCCACGCCGGCGCGGCAGCTCGGCGTCGACTGGCTCGAGGTCGTCAGCGAGAACTACCTGGTGCCGGGCGGCAAGCCGCTGGCGCATCTGCTGGCCATCCGTCGCGACGCGCCCATGGTCATGCACGGGGTATCGATGTCGATCGGCGGCACCGATCCGCTGGACCTCGGCTATCTGCGCGAGCTGAAGGCCCTGGCCAACCGCCTCGAGCCCGCGTGGATCTCGGACCACCTGTGCTGGACCGGCGTCGACGGCCGCAACCTGCACGACCTGCTGCCCCTTCCCTACACCGAAGCGACGATGCGCCAAGTGGCCGAACGCGTGATGCGCGTGCAGGACCTGCTGGGCCGCCGGCTCGTGCTGGAGAACGTGTCGAGCTACGTGGGCTGGGTGGCCGACGAGATGGCCGAATGGCAGTTCATCGCCGAGCTCGCGAGCCGCGCCGACTGCGAGCTCCTGCTGGACGTGAACAACGTCTACGTCAGCGCCATCAACCACGGCTTCGATCCCTGCCGCTTCATCGACGCAATACCTTCAGGGCGAGTGCGCCAGATCCACCTCGCCGGCCACGAGAAGAACGAGGACGGCTTTCTCGTCGACACCCACGACCACCCCGTGTGCGAGGCGGTGTGGAGCCTGTACCGCCACGCCATCATGCGATTCGGCACCGTCCCCACCATGATCGAACGTGACGACAGGATCCCGCCGCTGGGCGAGCTGGTGGCCGAGCTCGCCCGAGCCCGCCGGGAGGCTGAGCAGGCATTGGCCACCGCGGAGGTCCCAGCGTGAGCCTGGCCGACCAACAGCGAGCCTTCGCGGCCCTGCTCGACGCGGCCGAGCCCGCGCCCGACGGTGACCTGCTGCGTGGCTCGGCCGGCCGCCCGGCCCGGCTCGACGTCTATCACCACGCGTACCGCGCCCGCCTCGTCGCGGCGCTTCGCAGCAACTACCCGGTCCTGCACCACGTGCTGGGCGACGAGGCCTTCCGCGACCTCGCGCTGGCCTACCTGGCGGATCATCCTTCGCGCAGGCCCTCCATCCGATGGTTCGGAGACGAGTTGCCCGCCTGGGCCTCGCGGCAGCACGAGGCCCTGCCGCATCCGGCGCTGGCCGACCTGGCGGCGATGGAATGGGCCCTGGGGCTGAGCTTCGACGCCGCCGACGCGCGGCCTGCCACCTTCGCCGAACTGGCGACACTGCCCGCCGAGGATTGGCCCGGGGCCAGCTTCGCCGCCCATCCATCGGTCGGGCTGCTGAACCTGGAATGGGCCGTCGAGCCGATCTGGCGCGCCCTGACGGACGACGAGGAGGCCGCCAGCGAAGAGCCCCAGGCGCACGCCCACACGCTGCTCGTCTGGCGGCAAGGCCTGGAGACCCGCTGGCGCTCGGTCGAACCCGAAGAGGCCGATGCACTGGCCGCCTGCCTGGGCGGCGAGCCGTTTGCCGCCCTCTGCGCCCACGCCGCCGCCCTCCAGGGCGACGCGGCACCCGCCTGGGTGGCCAGTGCCCTGCGCCGCTGGGTCGACGACGGGCTGCTCGTCAGGCGGTAGCGCCGGCGAGGGCAGGCGCGCGCTTCAGCGGTGCCTCGCGGATGGGCAGGTGGATCAAGGCCGCTCCGGCGGCCAGGGCGATGTCGACGATCCAGACCAGGTCGTAGCTGCCGGTGCTCTGGAACACACGGCCACCCAGCCAGGCACCCAGGAAGCCGCCGACCTGGTGCGACAGCATCACCAGGCCGAACAGCGTCGCCATGTTCCCGATGCCGAAGAACTTGGCAACCAGGCCGGCGGTGGGCGGCACGGTCGAGAGAAACGTCAGGCCCATGAAGCCGGCGAACACCAGCACCACCACCCCGCTCTTGGGCACCAGCAGGAAGACCAGCACCGCGACACCCCGCGCCGCGTAGACCAGCGACAGCAGCGACTTCATCCGCCAGCGCCCCACCGCCCAGCCCATGGCCAGGCTGCCGATGATGTTGAACAGCCCCAGCACCGCCAGCGCCCAGGCGCCGTACTGCAGCGGCAGCCCGCAGGCCGCCACCACCCCCGGCAGGTGGGTGGCCAGGAAGGCCACGTGGAAGCCGCAGACGAAGAAGCCGCCCGCCAGTAGCAGGTAGCTCGGCGTGCGCAGCGCGGCGCTAATCGCATCTCGGGTGCTCACCGGCTTGCCCGATGCGCCACCGGCCGCATGCACCGAATTGCCCCGCAGCACCCAGGCCGCCGGCAAGGCCAGCAAGACCAGCAGGCCCATCACCTGCATCGCATGGTCCCAGCCCAGGCCCAGGGTGAGCGCGCCGGCGAGCGGCGCCATCATGAACTGGCCGAAGGACCCGCCGGCATTGACCACGCCGGTCGCCAGTCCGCGCCGCTCGGGCGGGATCAGGCGCGAGGCGGCCGACATCAGCACCGCGGGGCCGGCCATCCCGGCGCCACCGGCTGCGAGCACGCCGACGGCGAAGATCAGGCCGGCCGTGCTGTGCATGAAGGGCGTCAGCACCGTGCCGAGCGCCACCAGCGCCACGCCCGTCACCAGGACGCGGCCGGCACCGAGCTTGTCGGCGAGCGCTCCGGCGAAAGGCTGGGTCAGGCCCCACCAGAGCTGGCCGAAGGCGAAGGCCAGGCTGATGTTCGCCAGGCCGAGCGCGGTGGCGGTGTTGAGTGCGCCCAGGAACAGGCCCATCGACTGGCGCACGCCCATCGTCAGCGCGAAGGTGCCGGCTGCGGCCAGCAGGACCCAGCCCCAGGCGATTCGGGCAGGAGATGCGGATTCAGTCATCGGTCGCTCCGGTGTCGGTGGTGGATTCGTGGGGCAGCAGGTCGAGGGACTCCTCGAGCATGGCGTGCAGCGCCGCTACCCGCTGCGTGCCCAGGATCTCGTTCAGGCCCGACTGAGCCTTGCGCCACAGCACACGCGCTTCGGCCAGCTTGGCGCGCCCCTCGTCGGTCAGGCTGACCAGGCGGCTGCGGGCGTCGGCGCCCGGCGTCTGCACCAGCCAGCCCGCCTGGGCCAGGGGCTTCAGGTTGCGGGTCAGGGTGGAAGCGTCCAGTCCCATCGCCTCGGCCAGGTCCACCGGCCGGACCGGCCCGAGCCAGCCGACTCGAGCCAGCAGCGAGTACTGGGTGGTCTTCAGCCCCACCGGGCGCAGGCGGGCGTCGTAGTGGGCGGACAGGCGACGCATCAGGCGCCGCAGCGCATCGTGCGTGCAAGGGCCGATGCGTGCTGGCGCGGAGCGGGTCGCTTGTGTCATGATCCTGTTAGTTGCATCTGCAATCATTGTATCTACAACTGATGGAGTCCGTCGAGTGCACACCGAACCGAGCGCCGAAGAAACCCTGTCGCAGTGGAGCCAGCAGGTGGCCGAAGTGAGCAAGCGCCTGGCGGGCGGCCGTGGTGCCGGCCTGGCTGCACCGGCCCAGGTGGCCGGGCTGTCCGGCCTGCAGACCCTGCACGCCATGCTCGCGGGCGACCTGCCCTACCCGCACATCGCCGACACCCTGGATTTCCAGCTCGTCGAGGTGGCCTACGGCCAGGCCGTGTTCCAGGGCACCCCGCAGCTGAAGCACTACAACCCGCTGGGCTCGGTGCACGGCGGCTGGTATGCCACGCTGCTGGATTCGGCGCTGGGCTGCGCCGTTCACACCACCCTGCCGCCCGGGATGGCCTACACCACCGCCGAAGTCAGCGTGAACATCGTGCGGGCCGCCACGGCAAAGACCGGCCCGTTGCGTGCCATCGGCCACATCGTGCACAGCGGCCGGCAACTCGCCACGGCCGAGGCCCGCATCGTCGGGCCGGACGGCAAGCTCTACGCGCACGGCACCACGACCTGCCTGGTGTTCCCGGTGCCCGGCGCGCCTTCCCCTGCGGGCTGAACGGGTGCCGGGCGGTCGATAGAATCGCCGCCCCTCCCGATCGTCCACGCATGGCCGGCATCCACATCCACGATATCGAGCTGGCCATCAACTGGTGGCGCGAGAGCTCCCCCTCGCCTGATGGCGTGACCGCCTGCCCCGAGGTGCGCGCGCTGGCCGAGGTCTACGCGCTGATGGTCTATTACCGCGAGGTCGAGGCCGACGAGGACAGCATGCCGCCCAAGGCCCACGCGGCCTGGCTGCAGTGGTACGCCCGAACCCCGGACGCCCCGTGCATCGCCATCTGCTCCACCGCGCAGGGCGACGCGGTTTGCAAGGGCTGTGGCCGCACCGAGGATGAAGTGCAGCACTGGCCGGTGATGACCCCCGGCGAGAAGCGCGCCGTGTGGCGGCGGATCACGATCGAGGCCAAGGCCTGGCGCTTCAACCGCTACGCCGAGCGCGCCCGCGCCGCGACGGGCGCCGACCACCCCGCGCCGGAGACCCTTGCGCCGCATCCGGCAGGCGGTACACGAACATGACGGCACCGGCGTTGCCGGGCCGTGCCCACGGCTTTGCTGAGGACGTGCGGCGCATCGCGCCTCTGGCCTGGCCGGTCGTCATCGGCCAGGTGGCCGTGCTGGCCTTCAACACCATAGACACCGTGCTGGTGGGCCGCCACTCGCCGGCCGACCTGGCCGCCTTCGCCGTAGGTGCGGCTGCGTATGTCACCGTGTTCGTCGGCTTCATGGGCATCGTGCTGGCGGTTTCGCCCATCGTCGGCCAGCTCTTCGGCGCGGGGCGGCTAGAGGCCGCCGGCGACGAAATGCATCAGGCGGTGTGGCTGGCGCTCGCGCTGTCAGTCCTCGGCATCGTGCTGCTGCTTTTCCCGCAGCCCTTCCTGTGGATCGCCAAGGCCGGGCCGGACATCGCCGAGCGGGTGCACGGCTACCTGCGAGCGCTCGCCGTCGCGCTGCCGGCCTCGCTGCTGTTCACCGCCTTCCGCGGCTTCAACACGGCCGTTTCGCGGCCCAAGGTCGTGATGCTGCTGCAGATTGGCGGCCTGGTCGCCAAGCTGCCCTTGTCGATAGCCCTGGTCTTCGGAGTCCCCGCGTGGGGCATCCCCGAGCTGGGGGTCACCGGCGCCGGCATCGCCACCGCCGTGGCGCTGTGGATCCAGCTGTTGCTGGCCTGCGTGATGATGCGGCGCGATGCGTTCTACGACCGCTTCCGCCTCTGGGGCCGCGGGCTGCACGCACCGAACCGCCAGGCGCTATGGGGCCTGCTCAGGCTGGGCGTGCCCATGGGCGCCGCCATCCTGATCGAGGTGACCGGCTTCAGCATGATGGCGCTGCTGATCTCGCGCCTGGGCACGCTGCCGGTCGCCGGCCACCAGATCGCCGTCAACATCGTCTCGCTGATGTTCATGCTGCCGCTCGGGCTGGCCAACGCGAGCGGCACGCTGGTGGCGCAGCGCATTGGCGCGGGCGACCTGGCCGACGCGCGTCGCCTCGGCTGGCACGGCCTGCTGCTGGGCGGCCTGCTGGCCGCGGTGCTGGGCATGGTGATGTTCGCGACGCGCGAGCCGGTCATCGCGCTGTACACCCGCGATGCAGCGGTGGCTGCGGCGGCTTTCCCGCTGCTGGCCTGGGTCGTCGTCTTCCACCTCGCCGACGCCCTGCAGACGGTCGCGGCCTTCGTGCTGCGCGCCTGGCGCATCGCGACGCTGCCGATGTTCATCTACGCCGGCTCCCTCTGGGGCATCGGCCTGGTGGGCGGCTATACGCTGGGCTTCGACCTGACCGGCGCCACGCCGCCGGCCCTTCGCGGTGCCCCCGGTTTCTGGGCCGCGAGCACCGCGGGCCTGGTGGTTGCCGGCGTGGCGCTCACCCTCTTCATGCGCCTCGTGCTGAAGGCGAAGGCCGAAGAGCTGCAGCAGCGGGCCGCTGGACAGGCGGCAGGGCAGCCGGCAGCGTGATCACGAAGACACTGCCGCCGCCCGGCCGGGCCTCGCAATGCACCTGCCCCTGGTGGGCCGCGGCAATCTGCCGCACCAGGGCCAGGCCCAGCCCGACGCCGCCCTCGCGCTCGGCGTGGCCGGGCAAGCGGTAGAACGGCTCGAAGATGCGCTCGCGCTCCGCCTGTGGCACGCCCGGTCCGCGGTCGGACACCTTCAGCTGTACGGTACCGCGCGGCTCCACGACCAGCTCCACGCTGATGTCGTCACCGCCGTAGCGGCGGGCGTTCTCCAGCAGGTTGCGCGCGGCCCGGCGCAGCAAGCGCTCGCTGCCCCGCACACGCAGGCTCGCGCTCTCCGGCGAGGCCGCCAGCTCGGCACCGACACGAGCCGCCTCTTCGGCCACCGCGCCCGCCAGGTCGACGGGCTCCCCCATGTCATGCACGGCGCCCGCATCGAGGCGACTGGACAGCAGAACCTCCTCCACCAGCGCGTCGAGCTCTCCGATGTTGGTGTCGATCTCCCGTCGCAGCGAGGCCTGCATGGACGGCGGCGCATCGCCCAGCAGGGCCACCGCCATCTTCAGCCGGGCCAGCGGCGAGCGCAGCTCGTGGCTGGCATTCGCCAACAGGCTCTGGTTGGACTTGACCAGCGCTTCGATGCGCTCGGCCGCCCGGTTGAAGCTGGCGGCCACCGCGGCCACCTCGTCCTTGCCTTCGGTATTGACCCGGTGGTCCAGCGCCCCCGCACCGAAGGTCTCGACGCCGCGCTTGAGCTGCTCCAGCCGGCGAGTCAGTCGGCGAACCACCGGGAACGCACCGCCCGCCACCGCCAGGAACAGCAGCAGCAACAACGCCACCAGGCCGAGACTGGTCAGCCACTCCGGCGGCTTGGGCGGCAGCGCCAGGGTCAGGGCCGAAGCTTCGGGAGGTCGGCCTGCGTCCGGCGGCGGGCCTCCCGGGCCACCCGGCCCCAGTCCCGGCACGCCGTTGGGCGGCGGCTCGGGCGGAACGCCGGCTTGCAGGTCGGGCCGCTCCTCGAAGGAACGCGGACCGCCGGTGCCCGCTGCGCCGGCCAGTCGATCGGGCGCCGAACCCGCCAGCGCCGGAGGCGGCGCCTCCCCTCCCACCTCGCCGCGCTGGAAGCGCACGATGTTGGGCCGCATCAGCCACAGCGTCCGGCCGTCCTCGAGGTGGATGGAAAACGGCCGCCGGGGCCCGCCCGGACCTTCGGCTTCTCGCCGGAGATAGGACTCCGAGGCGCCGATGCGCTGCCCCTGCGCGTCGTGCAGGGCCAGCGGCACCCGCAGCCGCCGCGACCATTCACGCAACGCGGCCGTCTGCTCCTCGGCGGGCGCGCCGGGGCCCGGGATGGAGTTCTGGATCAGGTCGCCCCAGGCGGCCATGCGCTCGGTCAGCAGGGCCTCGGCCCGCTGGCGCTCCTGGTCGAGGTGGCGGTTCAGCAGCCAGCCCGACGCCAGCGCGAACAGCGCCAGCGCCGTCACCACGGTCAGCCAGATGCGGAGGTAGAGCGACTTCAACGGTCGCCTATTCCTCGCCGGCGGATTCCTGGTCCTGCTTGCGGGCGAACACGTACCCGGTGCCTCGCACCGTGAGCACGCGCTTGGGGTTCTTGGGGTCGTCCTCGATCACCGCGCGGATGCGCGAGACATGAACGTCGATGGAGCGGTCGAAGGCCTCCATCGGGTGGCCCTTGAGCGCGTCCATGATCTGGTCGCGGCTGAGTACGCGGCCCGGGCTGCCGGCCAGGACCGTCAGCAGCTCGAACTGGTGGCCGGTGAGGTCGCAGCGCTTGCCGTCCAGCCGCGCTTCGCGGGCGCCGAGGTCGATTTCCAGCCGGCCGAAACGCAGCACTTCATCGCTCGACGGCTCGGGCGCCGCGCGGCGCAGCAGGGCCTTGATGCGAGCCAGCAGCTCTCGCGGCTCGAAGGGCTTGGGCAGGTAGTCGTCGGCCCCGATCTCCAGGCCGATGATCCTGTCCATCGGCTCCCCGCGCGCGGTCAGCATCAGCAGCGGCAGCCGCCGGGTGCGCGGATCGCCGCGCAGCTCGCGGGTCATCTCCAGGCCGTCTCCGTCGGGCAGCATCAGGTCGAGCACCAGGGCGTCGTACAGGCCGCCTCGAAGGCGGTCGCGGCCGGCGTTGAGCGAGCCCGCCGTGTCGACATCGAAGCCGTGTCCGCGCAGGTAATCCCCGACCATCGAGGTGAGCCGGGAGTCGTCGTCGATCAGCAACAGCTTGGCAGGGGTCATGTCAGCAACGGCGCCGGGGCTCTCGCGCACCGAACGCGCCGACCGGGCCGAGAGAAGAGGATACGTCATGGCGGTCCTCCGGTTCAGCGCGGCGGCATGTCGGGGCGTGCGCGCTCGCCGTCGCGATCGCCTCGCTCGGAACGGCGCTGCTCGAACTGGCGCATGCGCTCGGCCATCTGCTGGCGCTGCTCGGGCGTCAGCACCTTCGCGGCGTCGAGCATCGCGACATTGACGCGCCGGGTGACCTGGTCGTGCCGGGCCAGCATCTTCTGGCGCAGGCTCTCCACCGCCGCGGCATCGACACTGGGCTGGGCGAACAGTTCCACCATGCGGGCGTGGTCGGCCCGGGCGGCGTCGGCCGTGGGCTTCAGGTCGGCCTGCGCGGTTTCGGCGATGCGGTGCAGCTGATCGCGCTGGGCATCGCTCGCCTGCACGTCGTCCAGCAGGCGGTCGAGCATGGGGCCGCCCAGCGGCAGCCCGGCCCCGGCCATGCCCATGCCCGGCCCGCCGCGCCAGGTGCCCGCGGGCGGCATGTCGGGGCGGCTGTGGGCCGAGGCCAGGTCGATCACGCCGAACGCTCCGGCGACCGAGATGGCCAGGCCGGCGGCCACGTAGCGCCAGCTGGTCGGGATGGAAGAGCGCTTCATTCGAGATCCTTTCATCCCCGGAAGAAGGGACGAAGGCGATGCTCGGCTGGGCGTGTCAGAAGCGTTTTCCGGCCAGGTAAAGATCGGTAAAAGGGCGGGCGAAGCCCCTCATTTCGCGGGTGCCGTGGCCACGCTGGTGCTCGCCTTGTAGGCCGCCACCGCCTTTTTCAAGTCGCTGTGCTCCTCGCAGGGGAAAAAGCACAGCCGATCGAGGATGTGCAGGTGTTTTTCGGCCTTCGGCAGATTGCCGACCATCAGGTAGGCCTCGCCGATGTACTCGTGCGCTCCGCGATGGTCCGGGTCTATGGCCAGGGCCTTGCCGCAGTGGTCGAAGGCGGCGTCCAGCTGGCCCGATTTTCGGTAGGCGAAGGCGAATGCCGGGGCACGCCCCGCAGGTTCAGCGGCGCGACACCTTCATCGTGCCTCCTTCTGTCAGCGTGAGCCCGTCGATGCTGCCGTTGTCGTGGGCGTGAAACTGCAGTTGCATGCGCCCATCGACGCTGGAGAAGCGGTTCACGCCGGCGCCCACCAGCAGCACCGGCTCCCGATCGTCGATCACGACCGCCGGACGGGTGCGACCGCCTTCGATCCAGACCCGGCTGCCGTCGGACATCAGGTATTCGCCTCTCATGGCCTCGTACTGGTCGCTTCGCAACAGCGTGGCGCCACGGCCAACGATGTCGACCTGCTGCGACGAGGCGTCGGCGGCGCCGGCGGTGAGCGGCAGGGCCGAGACGAACAGACAGGCAGCGGCGGTCATGGCCACGGTCATGCGGGGCATGTCGAACTCCTTGCGTTGAGGGACGAAGCCGCCAGTCTGGCCACCGGCCTACCGATGTCATCCGGCGTGCGACGGGCCGTCGCCCTGGCGGCACCGGCTGCATCCGGGCCGGAACTTTTCCGGCCGGTGTCATCCCCAAACTGCACCAGCGGCTGCCTCGAAAGGACACCGTCATGCGATACGCCCGCACGCTCTCGGCGGCCATCGTGGCCGCCATCGTCGGCATCCTGCTGTACCTGCACACCCCGCCTGCGCACGGGGCCGACGCGCCCGAGCCCAAGGTGCTCAACGTGTACAACTGGTCGGACTACATCGCCGACGACACCCTCAGGAACTTCGAGCGCGAGACCGGCATCGTCGTCCACTACGACAACTACGACGCCAACGAGATCCTGCACGCCAAGCTGGTGGCCGGCCGCAGCGGCTATGACATCGTCGTGCCCAGTGCCCACTTCGCCAAGCAGCAGATCGAGGCGGGCCTGTTCCGCAAGCTGGACCGCACGCTGCTCGGCAACTGGGGCAACCTCGACCCGGCCCTGCTGGCCCAACTGGCCAAGGTGGACCCGGGCAACCAGTACCTCGTGGACTGGCTGTGGGGCTACGTGACGGTGGGCATCAACCGGCCCAAGGTGGAGAAGGCGCTGGGCGGCCCCTTGCCCGCGAACCCCTGGGACCTCATCTTCGATCCGAAGTACGCCGGCAAGCTCAAGACTTGCGGCATCAACTTCCTGGACTCTCCGTCCGAGGTGCTGCCGGTGGCGATGCTCTACGCCGGCAAGCCAGGCTATAGCCGCGTCCCGGCGGATTACGAGGCCGCCGCAGCGGTGCTGAAGAAGGTGCGCCCCTACGTGACGCGCTTCTCTTCATCGGGCTACATCAACGACCTGGCCAACGGCTCGCTCTGCGCGGTGATGGGGTACTCCGGTGACATCAACATCGCCCGGGCCCGAGCGATCGAGAGCAAGACGGGCGAGACGATAGAGGCGCTGGTGCCGCCGCACGGCGCCACGCTGTTCTTCGACACGATGGCGATCCCCGCCGATGCCAAGCACCCGCGCAACGCCCACCTGTTCATCGACTACATCCTGCGGCCGCAGGTGCACGCGAGCCTGACCAACAAGGTCTTCTACGCCAACCCCAACAAGGCCTCGCTGCCTTTCGTGAAGCCCGATGTCGCGGCCAACAAGACGATTTTCCTGACGCCGCAGGAGATGGCCGGCATGACCGCACCGGACTCGGTGCCGCAGGACATCCGCCGCGTGCAGACCCGCATCTTCACCGCCTTCAAGGCAGGGCGTTGAGTCAGCCGAGGTGGGCTACTGGAACGACGCCGGATCGAGCGTGCAACGCGATTCGATCAAGGTGCCGGCGTCGCGCCCATCCATCGTGCGGGGCCACTCGCGCCGAACTTCGTACTGCCCGATGCCCCGCGCGACGCACTGCTCGTGCGGCGTCGACAGTCCCACCGACAGGCCCCGTTCGGCCGGCCGCATGACGTAGACGGCGAAACCGGCAGCCTCCACCAATGCCAGCGCGAGCGCGATCATCAGCCATTGACGGGCCGTGATTCGGCTGGTGGGTCGATCCAGGAACAGCAGGCGCATGACGGGCCGATGACTTGTGACCGGACCATTGTTGGTCTCGCCGCAGGGCCTGTATCTCCCGTGAACAGGGGCCGGCGCGCAACGAACTGGGGATGTCGTGCGGCGCTCGAATGCGACTGCCGCTCCGAAGCCTCAATCGCCCACGGAGGACGCCGCCCGCTGCTTCTCGCGCGCTTTGCGCTCGCTGAGGCGATCCTGCACGATCCGCTCCAGGACGATGCGACGCCACTCGTAGTAGAGCAACACCGAGACCGTGGCCGCGCGCAGCACCCGCTGCTCGACGCTCACATCCTGGCCCTTGGATTCCATCTGGGCGCAGAGCGACTTCAGTGCCTGCTTGCGGTGATGCGCCTCGGCGAGCAAGGCGTCGATGCGGGTCAGCTGCGATGGGTCGCTGGACGCTTCCATGGCTTCCATGACGGCATGGCGGCCCAGGGTACCGCAGCTCTTTGCGCCAGGCCCGGCGCAAGCCGCGTGACGGAGACACCTGAGCGCGCCTGTGCCTTCTGGGAGCGCGAGCCAGGCGCGGATGATGTTCGGCTGAGCCGGGAGCGGATGCGGGCCTAGCAGGGACAACGAAATCCTGCCACTTATCAAGTGCATTGCGCGAGCCGCCAAGGGGCCGTACCGCATCTTCCCGCCGGGCGCGGACGAGGCGTTCGACACCACCAACCTGCCGGCCTGAGCCGCGCCGTCGACTCGAATCAATTGCTGACAGCTCGGGCTGCACGGTAACGACTTGCCCGTGCGGCGCCTCGCGACCGAGGCAACACGTTGCCGATGAACCCCTTGTGTTTCGAACAGAGAGCCTCGGCATGTCAGCCCTTCTTCGCGCCGCGACCACCGCGGCTTTCCTCGCCTGCGCGACCCTGGCCGCGCAGGCCCGCCACCTCGCCCCCCGACGCCCTCTCGGGCGACCCACCCCCAGGCAACCCGCTCTCGGCCACGACGGCCGAGGCAAGGCCTGGCTTTGCCTTCCTCCGACCTTCGATGGAGTGCTCGCATGAGCAGGACCCCTGGCGCCCCGCGCGCCGCCACTTCCCTGCGCACCTCGCGGCGCGATGCCCTCAAGACCCTCGGCACCGTCGGTCTGAGTGGTCTCGCCGGCCTCGCAGGGACGGCCGGCTCGCCCAGCCATGCCCGCATGCGCCCAGCCGTCAACTACAACATCCTGTGGTTGATGGCCGACGAGCACAACCCCTTCGTCGCAGGCTTCGCGGGCGACCGCGTTGTGCAGACACCAGCCCTCGATGCCCTGGCGCGCAGGGGAACGGTCTTCAGCTCCGCCTACACGCCCGATCCGATCTGCGAGTCGGCGCGGCGGGCGTTCTGCTCCGGGCGGATGGCTTCCAACATCAACAGCGAGCAACCCAACTACGAGGCGCTCGGGCCCTACTTCGGCCGCATGGGCTACCACACCGGATGGTTCGGCAAGCAGCACTGGGACAACCTGGTCAATCCCTTCGACGAGGTGGGCGAAGACTGCGACAAGGTGGTGCGCCAGCGCTTCATCGACGCCGGCCTGCAATATCCGCAGCAGACCCGCCTGGTCCGGGACGCCACGGTCGCCTACTGGGGCACGGACCTGAATGAAGACACCGTGGCCACCGAGCAGGCCCTCGGCTTCCTCGATGCCATCGGAAGCCAGCGATTCTTCCTCGGCGTGTCCTACGTCAAGCCGCACTTCCCGTTCTGCATCCAGCCCGAGTACTTCGCGCGCTATGCCGACGTCCAGATCCGCCGGCCACGCGTGACCCAGGCCATGCTGGACGACCTCAGCACCGCGATGAAGAACGACCGCTCGCTGTACGAGATCGACAAGCTGAGCGCGGCGCAGGAGGACTACGCCCGCCGGAGCTACTACGGCATGGTCAGCTACATGGACGACCAGGTGGGCCGCGTGCTGGCACGCCTGGACGCCCTGGGCCTGCGCGAGCAGACCATCGTGCTGTACATGTCCGACCACGGCGAGATGCTGGGCCAGCATGGCATCTGGTACAAGAATACCTTCCTCGAAGGCTCGGCCCGTGTGCCGGTGATCGTTTCGCTGCCGTCCGCGCTCGGCGCGCAGCTGCGCTCGGTGAACGCGCCGATCAGCACGATCGACCTGTTCCCCACGCTGTGCGAGCTCTGCGGCCTGCCACCACCCGCCACGCTGGAGGGGCGCAGCCTGATTCCCCTGATGACCGGCCAGGACGCCGGCTCGGACCGGGTCGCCTTTTCCGAGAACAACCGGTGCGGGATCCCGGCCCGGATGATCCGTACTCGGCGCTTCAAGTACTGCTGGTACGCCGACGGCATCGAGCAGCTCTACGACATGCACGGCCCGGACCGCGACATCGAAGGCACCAACCTCGTCGCCGATCCGGCCTACGCGACGATCGTCCAGAACCTGCGCAGACGGGCACTGGCGGGCTGGAACCCCGACGGCCTCTGGGACGGCGGCGGCGCTTGAACGGCCCCGGCGGCACCCAGCTTGCCGATGTGCCTCTGACCCGCAGGATTAGGCCGCCGCCATCCGAGTGGTCGCCCTCCCGGGCGGATTGCTCCTCACGCGTCGTGAGGATCTGCACGGAGCGAAGTGTGAGAGGGCGAAAAACAGCCTTCAAATCAATGACTTACAAAGAAAAATCCCTCACTGTCTTGCACTGTCGTGCACCTTGGTGAGGGATTGTCCTGGCGGAAAGGGGGGGATTCGAACCCCCGATACGGGAGGACCCGTATGCCGGATTTCGAATCCGGTGCATTCGACCACTCTGCCACCTTTCCTGCTTTCCGTGACACCCGTGGTCAACGAGTGAAGCCGCGGATTCTAGCCCAGATCCTGCACCTCACTCGTACAGTCCGGCCGCCTCGTCGTCGGCGCGCATCAGGGCGAGCAGTTCGTCGGCCGGAGGGACGCGGGCCGAGCCGTCGGCGCTGTCGAGCAGGGCTTCGGCCAGCTCGCGCTTGTCGCGGTGCAGGGTGAGGATCTTCTCCTCCAGCGTCCCCTGGTTGACCAGGCGGTAGACGGTGACCGGGCGCTGCTGGCCGATGCGGTGGGCGCGGCCGCTGGCCTGGTCTTCGACCGCCGGGTTCCACCAGGGATCGGCGATCACCACGTAGTCGGCCACCGTCAGGTTCAGGCCGAAACCTCCGGCCTTCAGGCTGATGAGGAACAGCTCGCCCTCGCCGGCCTGGAAGGCGTCGACGCGGCGTGTGCGCTCGGCCGTGGGCGTCGAGCCATCAAGGTACTGGTAGGCGATGCCGGCCGCGTCCAGCGGCGCGCGCAGCAACGCCAGGAAGTCGACGAACTGGCTGAACACCAGCGCCTTGTGGCCGTTGGCCACCAACTCGGCCGCGAGTTCGGCGAAGGCCTGGACCTTGGCGCCCTGGGTGCTGAGGTGCGGGCTGACCAGGCGCGGATCGCAGGCGGCGCGGCGCAGGCGCGTGAGGCCGGCGAGCACGTTCAGGTGCGCCTGTCCGGGGGCGTCGCCCTCGAGGGCACGCTCGGCAGCGATCAGCGCGTCGCGTCGTAGCGCCTCGTAGTGAGCCGCCTCGGCTTCGTCGGGTTGCACGCGCAGGACGAGCTCGGTGCGCGGCGGCAGGTCGTCCAGCACCTGGGCCTTGGTCCGGCGCAGCACGAAAGGCGCGATCAGGCGCTTGAGCTGCTTCTGCGCATGCTTGTCGCCCTGCCGCTCGATGGGACCGGCGAAGCGCTCGGCGAAGCGCGCCGCCGAGCCGAGCAGCCCCGGGTTGACGGCCCGCATGATGGACCACAGCTCGCCCAGGCGGTTCTCGATCGGGGTGCCGGAGAGCGCGAGGCGGAAGCCCGCGCGCAGCGCGAAAACGGCCTGGCTGCGCTTGGCCGCGGCGTTCTTGATGGCCTGCGCCTCGTCCAGCACGAGCGTGGCCCAGTCCCGGCTGGCGAAGGCCTCGGCGTCGATCTGCAGCATCGGGTAGGACACCAGCAGCACCTGCCCGGCGGCGGCCACGTCGATCGCCAGGCGCCGCTCCGCGGGCGCACCGCCTTCGGCATAGACATGCACCGAAAGCGAAGGCGCGAAGCGGCGTGCCTCCGCCCGCCAGTTGCCCATCAGCGAGGTCGGCGCCACGACCAGCGCGGGCCCGGCACCTGCCCGGGCCAGCAGCACGCCCAACGCCTGCAGCGTCTTGCCCAGGCCCATGTCGTCGGCCAGGCAGGCGCCCAGGCCCGCATGCGCCAGGCGCATCGCCCATTCGAAGCCTTCCTCCTGGTACGGACGCAGGCCGGCCTGCAGGGTGGCAGGCAGCTTCGGCACCACGCGGCGCGCCTCGTCCAGGCGATTCAGGCGTTCCGCGAAGGCGGGGTCGATCTCGACCTGCGTGCCCTGCACCGCCTGCTCGAGCCAAGGCGCCGCGACGGTCGGAATGCGCAGCGTGGCGAGGTCGTCGCCCTTGGCCCGCTGGCTTTCGGCGACCGCCGCCAGATCGGCCAGACGCTCTCGCAGCTCCTGCGTCAGCGCGGCATAGCGGCCCTCGCCGAGGGGGATGAAGCGGCTGGCGCCGCCGGCCGCGCCAATGAGTTGCTGCAGGCCGAGCACCAGGTCTTCGTCGAAGCGGATCTCGCCCTGGACCGCCAGCCACTCCTGGCGCGTGTGCACTCGCAACGCGAGCTGGCCGAGGCCGGCACTGTCCACCCGCAAGGGCCGCCCCTGCGGCCAGTCCATCTGCACCGCACCGGCCAAGCGATGCAACGCCTCGACCGTGGCCAGCACCTGCTCGGGATCGTCCAGATGCCACTCGCAGGGCGCGCCCGGGTCGCGCGGCGGCAGCCAGTCGCAGCCATCGAGCACCGCCTCGAGATACGCCTGCTCGGCGGCGAGGTCGCGTTGCACACCGAGCATCTCGCCGCGCAGCGTGGCGACGACACGGCGCCGGCCGTGGCCGGGGACCAGGCGAGGGCCTTCGGCGCGGAACTCGTCGCCGAAGGGAGCGGCGACGAGGCGCACGATGAGCCCCTGGCCCGCGGGCGTCAGCTCGGCACGCAGGCGCGTCGCGGCCGGCAGCTCGCGCGCGGCCTGGGCACTGGCCCCCTCGTCGGCATGGATGCGGAAGTGGCTTCCCAGCCCCGAAAGCACCTGCTGCAGCTGGGCCGCGCCTTCGCGCGGGATTTCCAACCCTTGCGGGCCGAGGAGTTGCGCCACGCGTTTCTGGGCCGGCGTCAGACGCACGAGCCGTGCACGCTTGGGCGTCTCGCGCACGATGCACACGAGCCGCAACGCATCCAGCTCTTTCTGCTCGGTGGCACTGCCGCCCCAGCGCGGCGCGGCGGCGTCGTGGCCGACGTTCATGGCGGGCAGCATGCGCACGCGCAGCTTGTCGCCCTCTTCGGTGACGTCGAGCTCGGGGCCGGTCTCGACCAGCTCGATCAGCTGGTCAGGCGCGTCGGTGAAGGCCACCGCTGGATGTCCGGCCAGCGCCACGACGGCGCTCGCCACATCGAGCCGCCAGTCGCGCCCGTAGCTTTCATGGCGGATGGCTGCGGCCATGGCCGCGTCGTGCGGTGCCAGCGCGCCGGCGCCGCGTTGCAGGCGGGACAGCGGCACCTCCTTCGGCTTGCCCCAGCCGCGCGCACCGTGCTTCTGCTCGTGCGGCACGAGGTCGAGCACGCGGCCGTGGTCATCGATCTCGAGCAGCCAGAGCAGGCGCGTGGGCGCAGCTTCGCGCTCGGCGGCCGGCCCGGATCCGCCACTGCCCGTCAGGGCGACGGCCCCCAGCGCCGTCAACGCGGCCTGCCATGGTGACTCGGGGCCAGGAACGAAGAACCAGGATGGCGCCGGCTCGCCGCCCAGCACCAGCATGGCCGCGTCGAGTTCGGCCTCCAGGCGCGTGAAACCAGTCTCCTGCAGCCGCTGCTTCAGGGCCGCCGCGGCGGCGGCCTCTCCAGCCGAAAGCGGCTCGGCTTGCGGGCCGGTCTTCAGCCAGGCGCGCATCTGCCAGCGGGCCAGATCCAGTGGCGAGGGGAAGCCCTCCATGCTGTAGCGCGGCGGCACGAAAGGGCCGGCGGTGCGGGGCACCTCCCCGAGGTTCATCTGCAGGGCCAGTGCGGCGAAGCCGAAGGGCGAATCGAGCACCGGCTCGCGCTTGCCGCCCTCGGCCAGGCAAAACTTGAGCGCCTTGGCATCAGCCGCGGGCTGTCGGCGCGCGAGAAGGCTCATGACATAGAGCCAGCCCAAGCGGGGCGACAACAGATGCTGGCGCTTCTTCGTGCCCGCCCGCAAGGCCGCCAGCGCATCTTCGAAGCCTTGCTCCGCCTCCGGCCAGCGCCCCTGGAGCGCGGCCCTGGCGGCGACGAAGGCGGTGCGCAGAGCAAGCCCCGGCGGCGGCTCGTCGCCGGCCCTCTCCTGGGTGGCATGGAGCAGGAACTCCTCCTCGCCGATGCACAGCGCCGCCTCGCCCGCCAGGCCGCGCAGGGCCACCAGCTGCAGCACAAGCTCCGGGTCGTCCGACCATGACATCAGCCAGCGCCTCGTGTGCTCGCGCACCGACCACCCCTGTGGAGGCTCCCATGCCGCGGCCCAGGCGTGCCAGGCCACGATGAGGGCCTGCAACTGCCAGCCCGGATGCAGGCGGGCGTAGAGCGCATCGTTCAGCACCCGTCCAGCGCCGTGTCGGACAACGCCTGGGCCTGCACGCCCCACGGCAGGCGCGCGTCTAGCGCCTCCACTGCCGCCACCGATGTGCCGCCGAGGATCTCCAGCCGCACCAGCGCAAAGGCTGCTTCGATCGTGGGCACGCGGTCGCCCGTCAGGCGCCCGGCCGCGAAAGTCACGGCCCGGTATCCGTCGGCCCGGCCCAGCGCCTCGCGCAGCGCCGGCAGCGGCACCCGCGCGAGAACGCTCTCCATCACCCCCGGCAGATACCCATTCGCGACACCCCAGAAGCCCGGCTTGCGCTCGTGCTGCTCGATGCAGCCGCGTGCGTCCAATTGGGCGATGGCGGCGCGCACCTCGTCGATCGTCGCCCGGCGGGCCCCGCCCTCGCGCACCCCGGGCTGGGCGAGGAACTCGACCACCCAGGCGCGCGGCCGCGGCGCCGCGCCAAGGGCCAGCGCCACCAGCACATCGCGCTCGATGGCTTGCAGCTCGCCATCCGATCCGTCGTCGAACAGCGAGCCCGACACCGTCACGCCACCAGGCGCGTCTGCCCGCCGAGGTAGGGCCGCAGCGCGGCCGGCACGCTGACCGAGCCGTCGGCGTTCTGGTAGTTCTCGAGCACGGCGACCAGCGTGCGTCCGACCGCCAGGCCGGAGCCGTTGAGCGTGTGCACGAGCTCGGGCTTGCCCTGGGCGTTCTTGAAGCGCGTGCCCATTCGGCGGGCCTGGAAGGCTTCGCAGTTCGAGCAGGAGCTGATCTCGCGGTACGTCTCCTGCGCGGGCAACCAGACCTCGAGGTCATAGGTCTTGGTCGAGCCGAAGCCCATGTCGCCGGTGCACAGCAGCATCACGCGGTACGGCAGCTCCAGCTTCTGCAGGATGGCCTCGGCGTGGCCCGTCATCTGCTCCAGCACCTCGTAGCTCTTGTCGGGATGCACGATCTGCACCATCTCGACCTTGTCGAACTGGTGCTGGCGGATCATGCCGCGCGTGTCGCGCCCCGCCGACCCGGCCTCCGAGCGGAAGCAGGGGCTGTGTGCCGTGAGCCGGATCGGCAGGTGGGCCGCCTGCAGCATCTCGCCCCGCACGGTGTTGGTCAGCGAGATCTCCGAGGTCGAGATCAGGTACTGCTCGGCCTGCTCTTCGCTGCCGCCGCGAAGCACCCAGAACATGTCCTCCTTGAACTTGGGCAACTGGCCGGTGCCCTCCAGCACCTCGCGGTTGACGATGTAGGGCGTGTAGCACTCGGTGTACCCGTGCTCCTGCGTCTGCACGTCGAGCATGAACTGGGCAAGCGCGCGGTGCAGCCGGGCCACCTGCCCCTTCATGAACGTGAAGCGCGAGCCGCTGAGCTTGGCGCCGGTCTCGAAATCGAGGCCCAGTGGCGCGCCGAGGTCGACATGGTCCTTGACCGGGAAGTCGAACGGCCGCGGCGTGCCCCAGCGGCGCACCTCGGCATTGCCGTGCTCGTCGTCCCCCACCGGCACGCTCTCGTGCGGCAGGTTGGGGATGCTCATCAGCATCTGCGCCATCTCGGCCTGCAGGGCTTCGAGCCGCTCGGCGCCGGCCTTGAGCTCTTCGGCGGTGCTCGCCACCTCGGCCATCAGGCCCGAGGCGTCCTCGCCTTTGCCCTTGGCCTGGCCCACCTGCTTGGACAGGCTGTTGCGCCGGGCCTGGAGCTCCTCGGTCCTGACCTGCAGGCGCTTGCGTTCGGCCTCCAGCGAGGTGAAGGCGGGCACGTCCAGGAAGGGTTGCGGAGTCTTGCGGGTCTCGAGGCGCGCGACAACGGCTTCGAGGTCCTTGCGCAGCAGGTTGATGTCGAGCATGGCGGGTGATTTGGAGCGAAGGGCGATTGTAGGAAGGCGCGGGAGCGAAGCCGCCGCAGGAGACTCACGGGCGCCAGGACCCTGTCGACGGCAACGTCAGCGCACGCAGCGAGCCGTTCTTGCGACCTTGTGGTCGAGCATGGGTCGGGCGCAGTGCAGCCCGAGGGACTTCAGGATCGGGACGCGGAAACCGCCCCCATCGACTTGTCGCCCAGGCCCTTGGGCAGCGGGAACTCGATGGTCTCCTGCACCCCGGCCAGCTTGCGCACCGAGAGGGCGCCGAGCGCGCGCAGCCTGTCGACGATGGCATTGACCAGCACTTCGGGCGCCGAGGCGCCGGCGGTCAGGCCCACGCGAGGCCGGTTGTCGAGCCAGGCCTCCTGCAGGTCGTCGGCAGCGTCGACCATGTAGGCCGGCGTCCCCAGGCGCTGGGCCAGCTCGCGCAGGCGGTTGCTATTGGAGCTGGTGGGGCTGCCCACCACGATGACCACGTCGACCTGCGGGGCCATGAACTTCACCGCGTCCTGGCGGTTCTGGGTGGCGTAGCAGATGTCCTGCTGCTTCGGCTCGCGCACCTGCGGGAACCGGGCCTTCACCGCGGCGAGGATCTCGGCCGCGTCGTCCACGCTGAGCGTGGTCTGCGTCACCACGGCCAGGCGTTCGGGCCGGGTGACGGGCGCCGTCGCCACGTCCGCCACGTCCTCGACCAGGTAGATGCCCTCGTGCAGCTGGCCCATCGTGCCCTCGACCTCGGGGTGCCCCTTGTGGCCAATCATGATGAACTCGTAGCCTTCCTTGGCGAGCTTGGCAACCTCGACGTGGACCTTGGTGACCAGCGGGCAGGTGGCGTCGAAGACCTGGAAGCCGCGCTGCGCGGCCTCCGACCTCACCGCCTTGGGCACGCCATGGGCCGAGAAGACCAGCGTCGCGCCGGGCGGCACGTCGGCCAGGTCCTCGATGAAGATCGCGCCCTTGGCCTTCAGGTCGTTGACGACGTAGGTGTTGTGGACGATCTCGTGGCGAACGTAGATGGGCGCACCGAACTTCTTCAGCGCCCGCTCGACGATCTCGATCGCCCGGTCGACGCCGGCGCAGAAGCCGCGCGGCTCGGCCAGCAGGACTTCATGGGGTTGGATCGCCATCAGAGGACTCCGATCAGGCGGACCTGGAAGGTCACGGCCTGCCCCGCCAGCGGGTGATTGAAGTCGAACAGCAGCCAGTCCTGGCCGCATTCGCGCACCACCCCGGCGAAGCGCCCCGTGCCATCGGGCGTCGGGAACTCCACGACATCGCCCACGTGGTATTCCGCCTGCGGGTCGCCATGCTCGGCCAGCAGGCTGCGGCGGACCTTCTGCAGCATCTCGGGGTTGCGCTCGCCGAAGGCCTCGCCCGGGGCGAGGTGGAAGGTGGCTTCGGCGCCCTCTTCCAGGCCGATGAGCTTGTTCTCGATCGCCGGAGCCAACTGCCCTGCGCCGAGCGACAGGGTGGCGGGCTGGTCTTTGAAGGTGCTGACCACGTCCGCCCCATCGGGGCCGGCGAGTCGGTAGTGCAGGGTCAGGTGAGACCCCGGTCGGACAGTGTTCACGGGAGGGCAGACAGGAAGCGCTTTGATTCGATTTTACGGCGCGGCCGACCTGCCCAGGCCCCACTCGCACGGCTTCGGCCTGGCGTTTGCGCAGGCGCAAGGCACGCCCGCACGCTTGCCGCATATTGACTTCCCCACATCCGTCGCCGGCCCGAGCGACACGGCCGATGGCCAGGTGCATGCCACGGGGCACGATGAACGGTCGTCCTCGCATCCGACTGCCTCAAGCTCTGACCAAGGAATCCAACCATGAACAAGAGCGCTCCGCTGACGGCGGCCGTGCTGGTTGCCGCGTTGCTCGCGACCCTCGGCGGCGCCGCCCGAGCCCAGACCTACGCCTTCACCGATCTCGGCAGCCTCGGTAACTTCTACAGCTTCGGCTTTGCGATCAATCCGCAAGGCCGGGTGGCGGGCTTCAGCGGCGTCAACAACGGCTGGAGCCCGACGCTGTGGCGGCGCAATCGCCCAGTGGATCTGGGCCCGGACGGCTACAACTGCCAAGCCCTCGGGCTCAGCAGGCGGGAGGTCGCGGTCGGCCATTGCACGCCCGTGGGCGGCGGCGAACAGCGCGCCGTGCGCTGGTCAGCCGGCGTCGTCACCGAGCTGGCCACCACCGAGAGCCGGGCGCAGGGCATCAATGATCACGACGCGGTCGTCGGCGCGAGCTACCTGCCGACGCTTGCCGCCACGCACGCCATGCTCTGGATCGGCGACCAGGCCACCGACCTGGGCACCCTGCCCGGTGGCAACTACAGCGCGGCCTACGACATCAACGCGGCCGGCAAGGTCGTCGGCGAAAGCATGAACAGCCAGGGCGACATGCGCGCCACCTTGTGGCACGGAACGCGCGCCAGGGACCTCGGCACGCTCGGCGGCCGGGACAGTTGGGCGACGGCGATCAACAATGCCGGCCTGGTCGTTGGCCACGCCCGGACAGTGCGCTACCGGGTGCGCGCCGCGCTGTGGGACGGCGGCAAGGTCATCGACCTCGGCTCGCTGGCGGGCGACCAGAGCTACGCCCTGGACATCAACAACGCAGGCACCATCGTCGGCAAGAGCTATGTGCCGGGCCACCCGCACGACAGGAACAGCCGCGCCGTCATCTGGATCGACCGGAAGATCATCGACCTGAACACGCTGCTCGACGACGCGACGCGCGCGACCTGGGTCTTGCGCAGCGCCAACGGCATCAACGACGCGGGCCAGATCACCGGCGACGCCAAGAACACCGTGACAGGCCGCACGCACGCCTATCGCCTGACCCCTCCCGCCAGCCGGCCCTGAAGGACCCTGGCCAGCGGGCCCATCCCGCCAATGGGGGGTCGCGCCGGAGGCAGCAAGCTTGCTAGCCTTCGGGTTCCAACCTGACGAGCCGGCGAGGGAGCGGCCCTTCATGACGATCAAAGACCTGCCGGCCGCGCTGCGGCCGCGCGAGAAGCTGCTGGCCCACGGGCCGGCGGCGCTGGCGGATGCCGAGCTGGTCGCCCTGCTGCTGCGTACCGGCCTGAAGGGCAAGGGCGTCCTCGCCCTGGCCCATGACCTGCTGGAAGGTTTCAAGGGGATGGCGGGCCTGCTGCATTCGACGGCCGAGGACTTCAAGCGCGTGAAGGGCCTGGGGCCGGCCAAGCGGGCCGAGCTGTCGGCGGTGATGGAGCTCGCGCGCCGGGCGCTTTCGCAACAGCTGCGCCACGCGCCAGTGTTCGACTCGCCGGCCAAGGTCAAGGAATTCGCGGCGCTGAAGCTTGGCGGCCTGGGCCACGAGGTGTTCGCCGTGCTGTTCCTCGACAGCCAGCACCGCCTGCTCGAATGGCGCGAGCTCTTCCGCGGCACGCTGACCCAGACCAGCGTCTACCCGCGCGAAGTCGTCCGCCACGCGATGGACCTGAACGCCGGGGCGGTGATCCTGGCGCACAACCATCCCTCGGGCGTGGCCGAGCCGTCGCGGGCCGACGAGTTCCTCACCCAGTCGCTCAAGAACGCGCTGGCACTGGTGGATGTTCGGGTGCTGGACCACCTCGTCGTCGGCACCGGCCAGGTCGTCAGCTTCGCGGAGCGCGGACTGCTGTAGCCGCCTGGGTGCGTGCGCTTCAGCGACTCGCCTCCAGCCGCACCAGATCGAAGTCGGCACCGCGCGCGCCGTCGGCGCCGGGCTTGACATGAACGACGCGCTGGTTGTCCTTGGTGCCGGCCTTGTAGAGCCTGCCGCCGGGCTCGGCCTTGTCGTCGGCGTTGCAGCTCAGGGTCTTGCCTTCCGATGACGCCGCAGCGGCTCGCGCGCGTGGCGCACTGCAATCCAGCACGGGGCCGAAACGCGCCAGCGCATCGCGGTAGAAGGTGGCCACCGAATCCACCGTATCCGTGCTGTGGTACTTCGCCACGGCCAGCTTGAAGCCCAGCGTGCCGCCCCACAGCGAAAGCTTGATCCCGTTGCCATCTTCACCTGCATCGCGGCGCGCCGCAGCGCCGGCATACAGCGGCAGATCAAGATCGCCGGCGTTGGGAGTCGTGCCGACCTCCAGGCCGGCCCCCGCCGCCTGCACCGCCGGTGCGGAAAGGGCCGCGGCGGCAGCGAGGATGAGCGTCGAAAGGTACAGCGAAGTGGGACGCATGGCAAAAGTCCGCGAAAGCAAGGGATGGCCGCCAGCATCGCGGCCCCGGGCGCCCGAAGCCACCGCCGCGCGACGCAGTGCACGAGCGGCCGACGGAGCGCCCGCCGGGGCGGATGGCCCGCCGCGGCTGGCGGCGACAATCGGGCCATCGTGAAGTCCAACAGCCTGAAGGACCTGGGCCCCCTGCGCGATGCGATGCGCCAGGCCCAGGCCGAAGCCGCCGCCCTGCGCGCGAAGGAGGCCGCCGAGGCAGCCCGGCGGGAGCGGGAGCGGCATGCCTTCGCCCACGCCGTCGGGCCGGTCAAGCCGATACGAGTGACCCACAAAGCCCCCTCGTCGCGCCCCTTGCCGCCGCCCGAGCCACGCCAGCGCGAGCTCGATGAGCAGGCGGCCCTGCGCGAGGCGTTGTCGGACGAGGTCGATGTCGAGTCGCTGTTGCTGACCGACGATGGGCTGAGCTATCGCCGCCCGGACATCAGCATCGACGTCGTCAACCGCCTGCGGCGCGGCCAATGGGCCATCCAGGGCCAGCTGGACCTGCACGGCCTCAGGCGAGACGAAGCGCGGGAAGCCCTGGGCGGCTTCATCCGCCAGGCGCACCAGCAGGGTCGACGCTGCGTGCGCGTGGTGCACGGCAAGGGCCATGGCTCGCCCGGCAAGATGCCGGTGCTCAAGTCCAAGGTGCAGCGCTGGTTGGCACAGCGCCGCGAGGTGATCGCGTTTGCGCAGGCGCCCGGCCCGCAGGGCGGCGCCGGGGCCCTGGTAGTGCTGCTGGGCTCGCGCTGAGAGCTGGAGCCTCCCTCTCGGAGGGAGGTCGGGAGGGAGCCCGCTGCATGCCGGAGCCCCTCTCCTGGAGGGGGCTGGGGGGAGCTCAACATTCGGCCGAAGGCTAACGGTCAATTTCCATTGACCGTCAGCCAAAGGCTGGATAGTCCCCCGGACTATTTGGCCTGCACCGCCGTGCCGAACTCGTCCATGTTGAGCGAACCGTCCTTGTCCTTGTCGAGCAGGTCGAACTTCTCCGAGATGGCCGGCAAGGCCTTGGACTCTTCGCGGGACAGCTTGCCGTCGTGGTTCTTGTCGGCCTTGGAGAACAGATCGGTGGCGCTCGGGGCCGGGGTCGGGGCGGGACTCGGTGCAGCGGTCTGCGCCTGGGCGGTGGCGGTCAGCGCGCACAGCGCCAGGCAGGCAGTCATGAGGGAGAACCGTTGGCGGCTTTGCATCAGCAAGCTCCTCGTGCAGTGATAGGAGCGCCCAATCTAGCGATCCCGTGGTCGAGGACCCAGCACTTTTGCCCAGCGTTGCCTGGCTTACCGCGAGGTGGGCTTGCTTGCGGCTGCTTGCCGATTGGAACAGCGTAAGCAGGGGTTCGCGATCAATCCGGCTGCAGCGGCACCGCCACCGCGGCCAGGGCATTGATCGCCGTCACGGTGGCCCTCCAAGGCCGGCGCGGATGATCCGGCCACGGGGTGAAGCGAACGTGTCGTTCGGCGCCTGGCGCGAGATCGAAATACTCGTCGGCGGGCAACCAGCCTTCGGCCTCGAAGTGCACCGCGCGTGCTGCGGCGCGCGTGCCGAGCCGGACCTCGATCACGCCTGGCTCGCACTCCACCGCCGAGGCCACCAGACCGAGGTCCGCGCGGCGCAGCGTAGCGCCGGGAACGTCGATGAAGTACACACGCTCGGCGCTCGCCTCCTCGCCTTCCCAGCGCGCCAGCAACAGATCGGCCGGCGCAGGGCCGAAGCGGTAGGCCCACGAAAGGTCGATGAAGCCATCCAGCCATTCGCACACGTTCCAGCCCTGGCAGGAACGGGCCGGCAGCTCCAGCTCGCGCGTCGTCTCCGCCACCGGCCATTCGCCCTCGCGGTACAGCCGCAATGTCAGGCGACCCTCGAAGGCGCGCCCATGCTCGTTCACCGCATGCAGCGCGAGGCCGTTGAGGCCCTCGTCGGTGATGCCCAGGTGCAGGGGCTGGCAGACACGCGACAGCGCATGGAAGGCTGCCTTGGGCTGGCCCAGGTCATCCAGCAGGCCCCAGCCGGCGCCGGCCCACAGGTCCCGTGCAAACCAGACCAGGGCACCGCGGCAGGCAGATCCTGCGGCGCGCCACTGGCTGAAGGCACTCGCGATCGCCTCGCCCGCCGCGGCCCTGCCGAGCACCAGGTGGCGGGCCGGATCGGCTTGCCGCAGCCGCTCCGGGTCTTCGCCGAAGAGCTGCCGCACATAGTGGTCGCGCACCTCGTCGAAATCCCAGCCGGCGCCCAGATCGCGCGGGGAGCGGGTCTTCCACAGGGCGCTGTGGCTTCGCACCGGCAGGTCATGGTTCAGCCCCCGCAGTCGCCCGAGCACCTGGTCGGACGGCACCTGGGCGAACGCGAGGCACTCGGTGGCGAACCGAAGGCCGCTGGCCCGCGCATCGGCCAGATCGCGCCGGTATGCGCCGACGCCGTAGTACGAGGTCGTACCGCTGTCGGCCTGGAAGGGGAAGGCCCCGCCGTGCGCGCTCGAAGGCCACCAGGCGACGTCGGGCAGCGTGGCCTTCACCGCCGAGGCGATGCGCTCATGGAACAGCGCCGGCTGCCAATGCTCGCGCCCGGCGCCCCACATGGCCGCCTGTTGCTCGACTTCGGAGTTGCCGCAGACGACGACCACGCTGGCATGGCGCCGCCAGCGCGGCAGCTCGCCGGCCAGCTCCGCGTCGACCTCGGCCGCGAAGGCCGGATCGTCGCCGGGATGGTCCATGTTGGCGAACATGAGCTCTTGCCAGACCATCAGCCCCAGCTCGTCGCACAGCTCGAAGAAAGCCTCGTGCTCGTAGGCCATCGTGCCGCCGACACGGATGAGATTCACGCCGGCGTCGCGCCAGCGGGTGAGAACCTCGCGGTACTGCTCGCGCTCGGCATGCAGGCGCAGCGTGTCCAGCGGTACCCAGCACACGCCGCGGGCGAAGACCGGCTCACCGTTGATCACCAGCCCGAAGCCGCCCCGGGACGTGTCGATCGAGACGGTACGGAAGCCGACCCGCCCGGCCTGCAGCACCTGTTCGCTGCCGTCGGCATGGCGCAGCTGCAGCGTCACCGGATGCGTGGCCGGCGTGCCATGCGTGGCGGGCCACCAGGGCGCGACGTGCTCGATTCGCAACGTGCCGCTCCATTCGGTGCTGCCGTCCTCGCGGGCCACGGGCCGCAGGTCCAACGCCCGGGGTTCGCCGTCGTGATCCAGCCGGACCCTCACGGCATCGACAGATGCCGGCAGCCGGCAGCGGACCTCCAGCTCGCCAGCCTGCCCCACCAGCCGCGGCCGGCAATCGATGTCGGCCAGCTCAGCAGGCGGTGCCAGCCAGATGTCCCTCCACGGGCCGACCACGGCGGCCGGCGGCGACCAGCCTGGCGTCCGCCCCAGCAACGTGGTGCGGAACCATCGCAGCTGCTGCTGCGCCAGCATCGGCGTGCGCCAGCGCGGCCGCGGCCGGCGCCGGGCCAGCTCGACATTCAAGGGGTCGAAGCGGATCAGCAGCTCGTTGCCCTGCTCGCGCAAGCGGGCGCCCAGCGGCACCCGGTGGCGGCGGAACATGCTGCGGCTGTCGAGCAGGCGCTCGCCGTTGAGCCACACCGCCGCCAGCGTCGCCAGGCCGTCCAGGCCCAGGATCGCGTCCGGTCCTGCGCCGGGCGGCGAGTCAAAGCAGCAGCGGTACCACCAGCATTCGGCATCGAAGTCGCGGGCCGGCCCGTCGAGGCTCCAGCGCCCAGCCGCCGCGAGGGCCGCGGCCACGGGCACGGGGCCGTCGATGGGCAGCCATGGGGACTGCGGTGGCGGCTGTTCCTGCCCCGGCTCGCCGGGGGTCAGCGCCCAGGTGCCGGCCAGGCGCATGCGGGCCGGCAAGGCGACCATGCGGTCAGGCGTTGGCCGTGAGTTCTTCGACGGCCGAGCGGATCGCGCCCACGCTGGAGAACACGCTGCGCGTGAGCATGTGATCGGGGAACTCGATGTCGAAGGCGCCTTCGAGCGCCAGCATCACGTTGACGCTGGCGTGCGAGCTCATGCCGGCCTGATAGAGGTCGGCGTCCTCGCCCAGCGTGGCCGCGTCCTTCGCGAGGCGGGCATGCTGGGCCAGGATGGCGCGGATACGGGTGGCGGTGTCGCTCATGGTCGGGTCAGGGGGACTCTGGTTCGGAATGGAGGGTCGCCGGCGTGGTCAGGCCCACCACCACCGCGCAGGCCTGGTCGGCGTCGTGGCTGATCGAGACGGCCCATTCGCGCACGCCGGCCCGCGCCGATGCGGCCGCCGCGCGGCCATGCAGGGCGAGCGAGGGCCGGCCATGGGCAGCGCGGATGAGTTCGATGTCTCGCCAGCCGATGCCGGCCTCGGTCAGGTCCAGCGCCTTGATCACCGCCTCCTTGACGGCAAAGCGGGCCGCCAGGCGCTCGTGCCAGGCCGACTCGCCCTGCACCGCGCGGGCGTCGGCGATCTCGTGGGAGGTGAAAAGCCGCTGGGCGAAGCGATCGCCGAACTGCGCCAGCGAGTCGGCAATCGCCGGCACGCTGACCGTGTCGATGCCGAGGTGCACGCCAGTCGCTCGGCGTGGCAGTGCCAGCGTGAGCTGATCGGCGAGGTCGTGGGCGTGCGGCATGTCGGGCAGGAGGTGTGCCGCAAATCATAGCGGGCACCTCCGACCCAACGTGCCGCGCTCGGGCATAGTTCACGCCCGCGGCCCGTCGCCCCCCTTGGTCGTGGGGGGGGCGATGGCGGCAGATGGCTCGCCCTGCAGCTTCGTGACGAAGCGGCGCAGCGCCCGCCAGACCACCAGCGGCATCTCGTGGCCGCCGTCGAAAGGCAGCCAGGTGACCTCGGCACCGCCCTTCACCAGCAGGTCCCGCAGGCGCTCTCCGGCGCTGAAGGAGAGGTCGCCGTCATGATGGCCGTGGGTGACCAGCGCCGGCAGGCCGCGCAGCCGCGCCACGTGGGGCAACCACTCGTCCAGCGCGATGCAGGTGGAGGAAAGCAGCGCCAGCCCGGCTATGTCATCGCGGTACTCGTCCTGGGTGAGCAGGTGATCCATCAGCAGCATGCCGCCTTGCGAATAGCCGGCCAGCACGAGCCGCGCGCCGGGATGTTCGCGCCTGGCCTGGGCCAGCGTGGCCGCCAGCACAGCCCGCGCCGCCGGCCGCTCCTGCGGGTGGCGGTCGAACAGGTCGCTCGGGCCCGCTGCCAGCCGGGCCGCGCGATGCCCGGGATCCACGGCCCACCAGGAGCAACTGCCGTCTTCGTGCTGCACCGGCCCGGACGGGAGGTAGACGGGCAGGCCGAGGCCCAGCGCCTGCACCATCGGCTGCAGGACCTGCGGCCGCATCGTCAAGCCATGGAGCAAGATCAAGACCAATCGTTTTTGGGGATGGGGCACGGGTCGGATTCCGATGGGGCTATGAGACACTTTCTTGCAGTCCGGCCCGCCCACAATAACCTGAACGAGGCGCCGGCTCCCCTCCTCCACGGACGACCGCCACCATGAGCCAGACCGCCCCGAGTTTCGCGACCCTGCACGAGGCCGTGCGCCGCATCAGCCAGGAGGTGGCGGCCAGGCACGCCGACGATGTCGATGCCAAGGCGCGCTTCCCGCAGGAGACGGTGGCTGCGCTGCGCGAGGCCAAGGTGCTGTCGGCGCTCGTGCCGAAGGAACAGGGCGGCAGTGGCCTGGGGATGCGCGAGGCCGGGGCGCTGGTCAGTGCCCTTTCACAGGCCTGCGGCTCCAGCGCGATGGTGCTGGCGATGCACTACATCCAGCTGGCCTGTGTCGCCCGGCACCACGGCGGCCATGCCCAGCTGCTGCAGTTCCTGCGCGACATGGTGGATCAGCAGTGGGTCATGGCCTCGATCACCTCCGAGGTCGGCACCTTCGGCGATACCCGCTCCAGCATCTGCGCCGTGCAGGTCGAGGGCGAGCGCTTCACGCTGCTGAAGGAGGCCACGACCGGCTCCTACTGCGCGCATGCCGACGTGATCCTCGTCACCGCCCGGCGCGCACCCGATGCGGGCGCCAGCGACCAGGTCCTGGTCATGGTCCGTGAAGGCGACTACTCGCTGGAGCAGACGTCCACCTGGGACACCATGGGCATGCGCGGCACGGTGAGCCCCGGCTTCAAGCTCACTTCGGGCGGGCCGGTGGCGCAGATCCTGCCCGTGCCCTTCGGCGACATCTCGGCGCTGACCATGGTGCCGTACTCGCACATCCTGTGGTCGTCGCTGTGGTGGGGCATCGGTGCCGGCGCCCATGGCAAGGCGGCCAACTACGTGCGCGGCGTGGCGCGCAAGAACCCCGGCACCACGCCGCCCACCGCCGTCGCGCTGGCCGAGCTGACCGTGCAGCTGCAGACCATGCGCCACCACTGGCAGGCCCTGGCCGACGAGTTCGACACGCTGGTGGCCGCCGGCACCGACTCGGTCGAGCTTGCCAAGATCGGCTGGGCCCTGAAGATGAACAGCCTGAAGACGGCCTGCTCCGAGACCGCGCCGCGCATCGTCCACCGCGCGCTGCAGATCGTGGGCATCCTCGGCTACAAGAACGACAGCCCCTTCGCCATGGGGCGGCCGTACCGCGACGCGCTGTCGGCGTCGCTCATGATCTCCAACGACCGCATCGCCGCCAAGAGCGCCTCGATGCTGCTGGTCTTCAAGGACGAATGAAACGCATGAGCCAGACCTACGACATCGAGGGCTTCAATGCCGAGCTGATCGCCGCCGGGCTGATCGTGCCGACGACGATCAAGGGCGGCTACGGCCGCGGCGCGGTGTTCGAGGACATCCTGGAGCGCTTCGATGCGCTGGTGATGCGCAACGCCGCCGGCGACGGTGCCGAGCACGTCACCTTCCCTCCCATCGTGGCCCGGCAGATGATCGAGAAGCTGGGTTACCTCGACAACTTCCCGCAGCTCGCCGGCAGCGTCCACAGCTTCTTCGGCGATGAGCGCCGGGCACGGGAACTTTCCGAGCGGGTCGCCAGCGGCGAGCGCTGGGAGGACCTGCTCGACATCACCGAGGTCATGCTGCTGCCCGCCGCGTGCTACCCGGTGTACCCGATGTTCAGCGGCCTGCTGCCCGAAGGTGGGCGACTGGTCACGGTGAAGAACTGGTGCTATCGCCACGAGCCTTCGGACGAACCTACGCGGTTGCAGTCCTTCCGCATGCGCGAGTTCATCCGCGTCGGCGCGCCTGAAGCGGTGGAGGCCTGGCGCGACGGCTGGCGCGACCGCGCCTTCGTCCTCCTGCAGGGCCTCGGCCTGCCGGTGCAAAGCGACGTCGCCAACGATCCCTTCTTCGGCCGCGTCGGCAAGATGATGGCCACCAGCCAGCGCGAGCAGCGGCTGAAGTTCGAGATCATGGTGCCGGTGATCTCGCTGGAGAATCCCACGGCGATCTGCTCGTTCAACTGGCACCAGGAGCATTTCACCGGCAAGTACGGCATCCGCCAGAACAGCGGCGCGACGGCCCACACCGCCTGCCTGGGCTTCGGCCTGGAGCGCTGCACCCTGGCCCTGCTCAAGACCCACGGCCTGGACCCGAAGCAATGGCCCGCCGAAGTGCGGGCCCAACTCTGGCCTTGAAGCCATGGCCCTGAGCGACATCCGCCACCGCGCGGCCGCCCTGCCCGGCCTGGATCCGGCGAGCTACCGGCGCCACGAGCTTCACGGCGAAGGCGCGCAGTGGCCCGAGAAGAACTGCTACATCGACCTCTGGATCGAGCTGGTCCACGCGCTGGGCTGCGACCCGCACGCCATGCTGGGCCACACCCTGCCGATCGATTTCGAAGGCGACCAGTGGACCTTCTTCAAGCCCTCGCACGACCAGCTCAGGCGGCTGTACGGCATCGACGTGCAGGAGCTGACCATCTGGCGGCCGCTGGCCGACCACGCGCTGGAGCACCTGTCCGCGGGCAAGCTGGTGAGCGTCGAGGCCGATTCGTTCTGGCTGCCCGACACCGCCGGCACCGACTACCGGCAGAAGCACACCAAGACCACCATCGTGCTGGCCGACATCGATCTCGAGGCGCGTCGGCTCGTCTACTTCCACAACGCCGGCTGCTTCGCGCTGCAGGGCGAGGACTTCGCCGAGACCTTCCGCCTCGACCGCGGCGAAGACCCGGCCTACCTGCCGCTGTTCGCCGAGGTGATCAGAAGCGACCGCCGCATCGTGCGGCCCACGGCGCAGCTGCGTGCCATGGCCCGTGAGGACCTGGTGGAACAGCTCGCCCGCCGGCCGGCCAGCAACCCGGTGCGCCGCTTCGCCGAAGCTTTCGAGCGCGACCTGCCGCTGATGCGCGAGCGCGGGCTGGAGCACTACCACGCCTGGGCCTTCGCCGGCACCCGGCAACTGGGGGCCGCCGCCGAGCTCACCGCGCGCTGGCTGGAGTGGATGAGCGCCGGGGCGCCGAGCTCTGGCGAACAGCGCGCCATCGAAGCCTTCGACCGCCTCTCCGCCAGCGCCAAGACCTTCATCCTCAAGGGCGCGCGTCTGGTCTCGTCGAGCAAGCCGGCCGACCTGAGCGCACTCTTCGGCGGCATGGTGCAGGCCTGGGACGAGGGCATGGCTGCCCTGGCCGAAGTCGTCTAGAAGTGCAGCGCCACGACCTCGCTGACACGGCCTGAATCGCCGATGACCGGGATCGCGAGCACCGAGCGCAGGCCCACCTCGGCGGCCTCCGCCTGCGCCGCCAGGGCCGCGCCGCCTGACGCCGCCTGCGCCACCCCGCTGGCCCAGGCCTGCCCGATGGGGCCAAGCGTCTGGGCCGGGCGCGCGCTGAAGCCGTTGGGTGTCAGCCGGCCCTGAGCCTCGCTGAAGCCGAAAGCGCGCTGCAGGCGCATCGCATCCTTCTCGTCCGGCAGCCAGCTCTCCACGCGGCGCGCGATTGGCGTGCCGGCCGATGAAAGCAGGCTGAGGACCCAGGCGTCGCGACCCGGCACGCTGCAGGGCAGCGCCAGGGCCCGGAGGATGCCCGCACTGGCCGCGACCTGCGCCCGGACGAAGCGCGCCGAGGCCCCGACGTTGTCCACGAACACCGCGGACTCGCGCTGCCACGCCAGCCCGGGCACCCCCGCCCCGCGAGACAGCGAACCATCGCGGCTGAGGGCTTCCATCTCGGGCGACGTGGAGCCGAAGTAGCCCTCGGCCAGGCTCAGGTCGCCGGTCACCCGTGGATCGTTGCGCCAGAGCTCGACGGCCCCGACGTGCTGTTCGCTGTCTCCGCACAGCAGCACCACCACCGAGGTGAGGGCCTCGTCGCGGAAGATCGGCCAGGCCACGGCGCAGCTCAGTCCCGCGGCACGGGCCGCGGCGGTGCGCCGGAAGTACGAGCCCTCGAAGCTCCGCAGCAGGATGGGCCGGGCTTCCTCCCAGGCGTGCCCGGGCAGCCCTTCGGCGCGGCCGAAGCACATGGTGCGGCTGATCGCACCGAAGGCCGGCGCCTCGTCGAAGAGGCCGCCCGACAGTTCGAGCAGGTGGCCGTCGGCGCTCGGCACCCACACTTCCGCCACGCGAATGAAGGTCTTGCCCATGTCGCAGGGCATAGCACCTTCCGGGCCAGCGGTGGGCTGGCCCCTACAGATCCAGCACCAGCCGGGGCGACTTCGAGCGCGAGCAGCAGGGTGTGAACTGGTCGTTAGCCGCGTGCTCCTCGGGCGTGAAGTACAGGTCGCGGTGATCCGGCGTGCCGGACAGCACCCGCGTGATGCAGGTGCCGCACACCCCCTGCTCGCAGGAGGTCTGGACGTCGACTCCAGCATCGGCCAGGGCCTGCACCACCGTCTTGCCGGCAGGCACCATGACGATGCGGCCGGAGCTCGCGATCTGCACCTCGAAAGCATCCCCTTCACTGGCCGGCGCCGGGTCGGCGGCGAAGTACTCGCAATGCAGCTGCGCCTCGGGCCAGCCTTTTTCGCGGGCCGTGTTCAGGACCGCGTCCATGAAGCCCTTGGGCCCGCAAACGTACAGGTGCTCGCCCTCGCCGGGCGTGGCAAGCCGGGCGGCGATGTCGAAAC
Organism: Ideonella flava; assembly: GCF_051857595.1. Taxonomy (NCBI): domain Bacteria; kingdom Pseudomonadati; phylum Pseudomonadota; class Betaproteobacteria; order Burkholderiales; family Sphaerotilaceae; genus Ideonella; species Ideonella flava. The sequence goes on along the minus strand of NZ_JBPZHD010000002.1, from coordinate 369,048 downwards.
GCTGCGACGGCGGGCCGTCGTCGAAATGGAACTGCGCCTTCGAGGCGAAGGCCGCGTTCGCGATGCGGTCGTGGAAGGCCATCCGGTCGCGCGACCGGGTGCAGTAGTGCAGCTCGAAATCCGCGCCCGTGGCCGCCAGGCGCTCGGCCATGCACAGGATGGGCGTGATGCCGATGCCCCCGGCCAGCAGGAGGTGGCGGCGCGCATCGTGCGCGAGCGTGAAGTGGTTCTTCGGCGGGCTGATGGTGACCACGTCGCCGACCTGCACCTGCGCATGCATGGCCTCGGAGCCCCCGCGGCTGGTGGGCTCGCGCAACACCGCGATCAGGTAGCGGTGGGTCTCCTTGGGATCGTTGCACAGCGAGTACTGCCGCGTGTGCCCGCCCACCGTCACATCGACGTGCGAGCCGGCCGAGAAGCCGGGCAGCGGCTGGCCATCGACCGCCACCAGCTCGAAGCTGCAGATGCCCTCCGCCTCGACCGCGCGGGCGGATACGCGAACCTGGATCATGGGGTCATCTCCACCGCCACCGCACCGCGCTCGGCGGCGAGCAGCCGGTCGATCACCTTGCGCGATTGCACGCCGCCGGCATCGATGTTGAGCTTGAGCAGCGGCCGGTCGGGCCAGGCCAGCAGGTTCTTCTGTTGCTGCTCCAGCATCTGCAGGTCCTCCGCGAAGATCTTGCCCTGGCCTTCGCGGATCTTGTCGGTCAGCGCCTGGTCATGCGCCTGGAAGTTGCGGGCCATGCCCCAGAAGTACCAGATCGAGGTCTCGGTCTCGGGCGTGATGAAGTCGACCACGATGCTGGAGGCCTTCACGCTCGGGTCGGCGTCGTAGCCGCCGCGGCCGGCCAGCGCCACGCCCACCTCGATCATCACGTGGCTGGGGGGCGTGAAGTGGCAGATCTGCCAGCGGTCCACCGGCTGGTCGTCCGGCAGGCCGTTGCCGCGAAGGGCCATCTGCCAGAACGGCGGCGCCATGATGCCGTTCATGAAGCGGCTGGTGATGACGTGGTCGCCCTCGACGCGCGTGGCGACCGGCGCCTCGTCGATCTCCTTCTGGCCGATGCTGTTGGCGTGCACGTAGGTCTCGTGCGTGAGGTCCATCAGGTTGTCGACCATGAGGCGGTAGTCGCAAGCGATGTGGTACAGGCCGCCGCCATGAGCCCAGGCCGGGTCCTCGGCCCAGGGCAGGTGGTGGATGGTGGCCGGGTCGGCCAGGGCCGCGTCGCCGGGCCAGACCCAGATGAAGCCGTAGCGCTCGACCACGGGGTAGCTGCGGATGGCCGGAAAGCCCCGCACCCGCTGCCCCGGCATGGCGACCGTCTTGCCGTCGCAGCCCATCTCCAGGCCGTGGTAGCCGCAGACCAGCTTGCCTTCACAGACCCGGCCCAGCGAAAGCGGCGCTCCACGGTGGGGGCAGAAATCCTCCAGCGCCGCGACCCGGCCCTCGGGGCCGCGAAAGAAGACGATGGCTTCGTTGCAGATGCGGCGGCCGAGCGGCTTGCCAGCGATCTCGTCGGGCGTGCAGGCCACGTACCAGGCGTTCTTGGGGAACATGGGAGTCTCCTGTGGGATCGGTTGGGGCTCTGATTGGATCCAATTATGGCTTGGATCTCCCATTCAATGCCAGAATAGCGGCTATATTGGATCCAGCATAGCGACGCGAAGCCCATGTCTCCCACCCCCGTCCCAGGCGACAGCAGCAGCGTCGTCGCCCGCTTGCGCCGCCTGATCGACGAGGGCCGCTATCCCGCGGGCACCCGGCTGGCCGAGATCCCGGTGGCCGAGGCACTGGGCGTCTCGCGCACCCCCGTGCGCCTGGCCTTCCGCACGCTGGCGCAGGAGGGGCTGCTGCAACCGCATGGCAAGCGCGGGTTCGTCGTGCGGGAATTCTCCGAAGCCGACGTGCAGTGCGCGGTGGAGGTCCGCGGCGCCCTCGAGGGCCTGGCCGCCCGCCGGCTCGCCGAGCGCGGCTTGCCGCCCGATGTCGAGGCCGCCCTGCTCCAATGCCTGGCCGATGGCGAGCAGGTGCTGGGCAAGGGGCATCTGGTGGCGGACGACGTAGGCGCCTGGGGCGCGCTGAACCACCGCTTCCACTCGGCCATCGTCGGCGCGGCCGGCAGCCCGGTCATCGCCGACGCGATCGCCCGCAACAACCACCTGCCCTTCGCCTCGGCCGACTCCATCACGCTCGACCTGGCCGCGCTGGACCGCGAGTACCAGAAGCTGCGTTTCGCGCAGGCCCAGCACCAGCTCGTGGTCGAGGCCCTGCAAAGGCGCGAGTCCGCCCGCGTCGAGATGCTGATGCGCGAACACGCCTACATCGGGCTGCGCTACGGCACGCTGTTCGGCTTGACGAGTTCGGCAGCGGCATGACCTCCCGGGTCATCGCCGGCACGAAGCAAGAGGCAGACACTGGCTCCATCGTCAACAACTCAAGGAGCTCTCCGTGTCCGCCGACGTCATGCTTCCCCTCGCCGTCGCCCTGCTGATCGGCATCCCCGCCTTCGGGTCCTGCATCGGCATCGGCCTGGCGACGATGAAGTTCCTCGAGGGCGCCGCGCGCCAGCCGGAGCTGATCCCCCAACTGCAGACGCGCTACTTCCTCGGCGTGGGCGTCACCGACGGGGCGTTCATCATCGCCACCGGCATCGGCCTGTGGCTGGTGACGGCCAACCCTTTCAAGTGAGCGTGCGGGGCTCGAGCCCCGCGGCTTCGGCGATCAGCTCGATGGAGCGCCGGCGTTCCGCCGGGTCGAAGACCGCCGAGACGATCATCAGCTCGTCGGCCTGCGTCTCTTCGATGAAGCGCTGCAGGCCCGCCCGCACCGACTGGAGCGAGCCGACGATGGAGCAGGCCAGCATGCCTTGTGCATGGTGCTTCTCTTCCGGTGTCCAGTAGGCCTCGATGTCGTCGATGGGCGGCGGGAACAGGCCCCGGCGGTTGCGGACCATGTTGGTGAAGGCCTGCTGTTGCGAGGTGAACAGGTGTCTCGCCTCGTCATCGGTCTCGGCGGCGATCACGTTCAGGCCGACCATCGCATGCGGCTTCGAGCACTGGGCGGACGGCCTGAAGGTGCTGCGGTAGACCTGCAGCGCCGAATGCAGCGCCTGAGGCGCGAAGTGCGAAGCGAAGGCATAGGGCAGGCCGAGTGCGGCGCCGAGCTGCGCGCCGTAAAGGCTGGAGCCGAGGATCCACAGCGGGACACGCAAGCCGGCGCCCGGCACCGCACGGATCTTCTGGCCCTCCTGCGCCGGCTCGAACAGGGCCTGCAGCTCCTGCACGTCCTGCGCGAAACGATCGGCCGCGCGGGGATCGGTGCGCAGCGCCAGGGCGGTCAGCGAGTCGGTGCCCGGCGCGCGGCCGAGGCCCAGGTCGATGCGGCCCGGATAGAGCGACTCGAGCGTGCCGAACTGCTCTGCGATCACGAGGGGCGAATGGTTGGGCAGCATCACGCCACCCGCGCCCACGCGGATGGCGGACGTGCCCTGCGCGAGGTAGCCGATGACGACCGATGTGGCCGCACTGGCGATCCCGGTCATGTTGTGGTGCTCGGCCACCCAGTAGCGGGTGTAGCCGAGGTGATCCGCGGCGCGGGCGAGATCGAGGCTGCGGTGCAGGGCATCGGCGGGCGTGGAGCCGAGGGTCACAGGGACCAGGTCGAGCAGGGACAGGGGTGGCATGGCGGAGAATGTTGGCCCAATCCCTCCAACCCCATGACTTCAGAGGATTCGATGAGCGACACGGACGCCGCCAAGCCTGCACCGCCCCCACTGCCCGACCACCTGTCGGTCGAGCCGACCAGCCCGTTCTACGTCGCCGCGGTGTTCGAGCACGAGGTGGGCATCCGCTTCAACGGCAAGGAGCGGCACGACGTGGAGGAGTACTGCATCAGCGAAGGCTGGGTCCGCGTGCCCGCCGGCAAGTCGCGCGACCGCAAGGGCAACCCGCTGATGATCAAGCTCAAGGGGCAGGTGGAGGCGTTCTACCGCTGAGCTGAATCCCCCATCGCTGCGGCCACCTCGGCCCGCAGCTCATGCTCGCGGCCCCGATAGCGCGGAGAGAAGTGGAAGGGCACGACCTTCTTCGCACGCACCCGCCGCGCGATCTCGCCGGCCTGTCGAGCGGTGAGGTGGTTCTTGCGCAGCGCATGGTCCTTGTCGGCTTCGAGAAAGACCGACTCGATGTGGAGCAGGTCGGCGTCAGCCAGCAGCTCTTCCAGCTGCTCGATGTTGGCCTCGGTGAAGCGCAGGTCCGTCACGTAGCCGATGCGCCGGCCGGGCACGGTGTCCAGCACCAGCGCGCGCAACTCGGCCACCGGCCGCACCTGCCGATGCGCGCCCTCCCGGTCCTGCCAGACCACGTCGATGGGCATGTCGTCCGGCGCGCCTGCCAGCACGGCGGCCTTGAGCTCGCTCAGCCAGGCGCCGGTGGCCAGGCCCATCTCGGCGATTCGCTCGGCGCGCACGCGCAACTGCGCCTTCTCCTCGATCGCGAAGGCCAGCACCGGCATCTCGTGGTCGACGATGCGGGCTCGGACGCGGAACAGCGGGTCGTCGAGCAGCACGTCCTGCGGATCCGCAGGCAGGGCCAGCCCGTCCTCGCGCGCGAAGAGCGCCCTGCTGTCGAACCGCGCCTGCCTTCGCGAGCCGTCGAATTCCAGCGAACGAGCCTCGATGAGCATGGGCACCGCATACCGGTGGACCACGTTCCAGGTGTAGGCGCGCAGCTTGTGCTCCACCTGGTCGACGAAGCCGGGCCCACCCCAGACCGTCCACTGCGGCAATCGGCCCAGCCCCAGCGCGAGCAGGTGGTCGAAGCCGGCGAAGTGATCCATGTGGGTGTGCGTGACGAAGGCGTGGGTCACGCGAAGCAGCAAGCGCGGCGCGAGCGCGGCGATGTCGCCCAGATCGAACAACAGCGCCCGGCGTTCGTCGCGCACATCGACCACCAGGCCCGGCTCGTTGGCGCTCGGGTCGACGAGGTGCAGGTCCAGCGTGGTTCGCACCGCAGCGGCGGGCTGCTCAGGGCCTGGGGGGTGCCCGCGGACGCAGGCGCACGGAAGCGCGCCAGAGCGTGAACTCCACGTCCTCGCTGGAAGCGAGTTCCCTGCCCTGGTCATCGAGCAGGATCACGCGCAGGCGGTGGACGCCGCGCGGAACGTCCGCGAGTTCGAAGGCGGGCGCTTCCTGGACCTGGCCGATGGGCGCACCATCCAGCAGGGCCTGCAGGCGCGCGCCGGCGGGCAGATCAGCCACGACAACGCCGACGTGGCCGTCGCTCTCGTGGATGACCTGCCCCGGCTGGGGGGCCGCGAGATGCAGGGGCGCGGCCAGCGCGCTGCCCCCGATCGCCAGGGCGGCGAACAGCAGCAGTCGCGCCGGTCTGATCACAGCGCGCCCCGATGGTCAGTGGAAGAAGAGGTAGAGCAACACCAGCAGGACGCCCGGCACGCCGAGCAACCAGGCCAGGAAGTACTTGCCCATGATGGCCTCCAGTCGTTGAAGATGGGCTCCAGCCTAGGCTTCGCACCCAGGGCGTGGTGGCGGCGGAGGGCGCAAGCCGGCGTAGGACGGCGCCGCGCCGGCGGCCAGGGCTGCACGACAGCCCCTACCAGGTCGTCGGCGAAGGCGTGCCGTGGCCCGTCCAGCGCTCCACCACCGCGGCCAGCAGCGCCGTGCTGATCGGCTTGGTGACGAAGTCGTCCATGCCGGATTCGATGCAGCGGTCGCGGTCGCCGGCCAGGGCGTCGGCCGTGAGCGCCACGATGGGCGTGTAGTAGCCCTTGAGCACGCCGGCCTGGCGGATGCGGCGGGTGGCTTCGTAGCCATCCATGCCGGGCATGTGCAGGTCCATCAGGATCAGGTCGTAGCGGGCACGATCGGTCGCCTCGCAGGCCGCGGCGCCATCGCTGGCGATCTCCACCGTGCAGCCCAGTTTGGCGAGCATGTTCTCCACCACCAGCTGGTTCACGGCGTCATCCTCCACCAGCAGCACCCGGGTGTCCGCGCCCACGTGCAGATCGGCGGCGGCCGGCAGGTGGGCCGGCTCCGGGGCCGGCGCGGCGGATTTGCGCAGCGTGAGGTCGAACCAGAAGGTGGAGCCCTCGCCCTCGACGCTCGTCACGCCCACCTGGCCCTGCATCAGCTCGACCAGCTGCTTGACGATCGCCAGCCCCAGGCCCGATCCGCCGAAGCGGCGGGTGCTCGAGGTATCGGCCTGGGTGAAGGATTCGAAGACCCGCTCCAGCTGGTCTGGCGCAATGCCTATGCCGCTGTCGCGCACGGCGAAGCGCAGCTTGACCCACTCGGGCGTCTCGTGCAGGAGGCTGATCTCCAGGGTCACCGTGCCGCGCTCGGTGAACTTGACGGCGTTGTGCAGCAGGTTCACCAGCAGCTGGCGCAGTCGGATCGGATCTGCCTCGACGTGGGCGGGCACCTGAGGCGGGACGTGGCAGCTCAGCTTGACCGGCTTCTCGCGCGCGGCCACCGTCATGAGCTCGACCGCCTCGTGCGCCAGGGGACGCAGGTCGAGCGTGCTTGGATGCAGCACCAGCTTGCGGGCCTCGATGCGGGACAGGTCCAGCACGTCGTCTATGAGGGCCAGCAGCACCATGGCGGAGCGATGGGCCGTCTTGGCGTAGCGGCGCTGGTCGGGCGCGAGGGACGAACCCAGCAGCAGTTCGGTGGTGCCGAGAATGCCGTTCATCGGCGTGCGGATCTCGTGACTCACCACCGCGAGGAACTGGGACTTCGCCTGGTTGGCCTGCTCGGCCTGGTGGCGCGCGAGGTCGAGCTCAACCGCCTGCGCCTCCAGCATCCGCGTCTCGTGCTCCAGCCTCTCGACCAGGTCGCGCGCGGCATGCACTGCGGTGCGCAACCTGTCCCTCAGGCGCTCTATCACCAGGCCCGTGAGGGCCAGGTAAAGGCCGAGCAGGTACATCGTCCCGGTGATCGCCAGGCGATCGGACCAGGTGGCCGCGGCCGGCTCGCGCACCAGCGTCCCGACCGAATACAGCCCATAGACGCCGCAGACCACATGGTTGAAGTACAGCGCGCGCCGGAAGCCGAAGCCGACCTGGTCCGCCACGCGGATCAGCAGGAAGTAGGCGAAAAAGAGATTCGAGGTCTCGAGGTAGTACAGGTTGGGCAGCCAGACCAGCACGTCCAGGTGGAACAGCCAGTGGCTCAGGTCGAGCCCGCGGACCCGACCGTGCCCGTAGCGCAGCGCGGCCCATGCCAGGACCGAGTACAGCAAGTTGCAGGCCACGAGCAGCGACAGCTGCAGCAGAGGCAGTGCCCCCGGATTGCGCAGGTGCTGGACCGCGGCGATCAGGCTCAGGATGAGGAAGCCGCAGACCCGCACCACCGGGATCTGCGCGGTGTACAACCGGCGGGCGTCCGCAGCCTTGCGATCGGCCAGCAGCGCTGCATCGAGCGTGAAGCTGGACTCGAAGGGGGCGGCTTCGGGTGCGTCCAAGTCGACTCAGGGCGAGAGTGGCGAGCGGATGGTACGCCGTTTGCTGCGTCGCCCGTCAGCTTCGCCGCTCACCCGGTTACTCGACGTATCCCGGCTAACGGGCCAGCTGGACGCACTAAGCCACAGGTGGCAGACGCGCACGCAAGGCCACCAGTTCCGCACGCCCGATGGGCGGCCCTTGCGCCGGCACGACAAGGCCGAGATCCAGCTTCAGCACCTCGTCCAGGGCCTTCGCCCAACCCGACAGGCTGCCTCCTTCGCGCAGCAGCGACCGTGGCTCGCCCTCGGCATGGAGCGGCCCCACGGCGGTCACCCGGAGGTCGGGAAAGTGGACCACCGCGTCGCCGGCGCCTCGCGCCGGGCCGACCTGCATCAGCGCGAGACGGGCACCATGGAGCTCGAACTCGCGCAGACCATCGAAGCCCACCACGGCGCCCGCCGCCTTGTGCCCACTGGACGCGGCAGAGGCTGGCTCCGGTGTCTCCGCCGTGAAGCGACCCGCGACGATCGATGCCGCCATCAGCGTCACCCCTGCCGACACGAATCGCCCGGCAGCCCCGCTGTGGCTCTCCTCGCCGCTCGTCAACACCAGCAGGCGCACGGGCAGGTCGGCCAGGCGATTGACCCGACGGATCTGGCCCATCAGCGGCTTGAAGCTTTCTTCGCGCTTGGCGTCGACCACGACCAGGCCTTGCAGCGTCAGGCGCACGAGCGTGTTCGCCCCGCCGCCCGTGACCATGAAGAGCCCGGTGCGCAGCAGATCGGTCCGCAAGTCCTCCGGCGTGGATTCGACAGCACCCCAGACCGCAGCGGGCAGCCAGGCCCCCGCCGCGGCCAGGCGCAGCACCTCGCGCCGGCCGGTCCTATTGGCCATTCAGGGAGAAGGCGTAGAACCGGTTGTTGCCCGTGTAGCCCGGGATGCCCAGGTGGGTGTAGCCCGAGCCCCAGTAGACGACCCCATCGACCACCGCGGCCGAAGCCACCACCGAAGAGCCCGAGGCGTAGGTCCACAGCGGCAGCCCGGTCGCGCCGTCCAGCGCCAGCATCGTCGGGTCGTTGGCGGTGTTGCCCGACATCGAGGGCGCGTAGACGACGCCATTGGCGGCCGTCACCGCGCCCAGGGCGATGGAGCCGTTGGGATCGGCGGTGCGCCAGAGCACCGCGCCGGTGGCCGGGTCGAGCGCGGCCCACAGTCCGGCGTAGGTGCCGATGGGCGTCGGGATGCCGTAGAAGTTCGCCACCTGCACGTAGATGCGGCGGCCGTCGAAGGCCGAGCCCCATTCCATGCCGCCCAGCGAAGAGCCGGGGCCGACCTGGGTCTGCCACAGCGTCGCGCCCGTCTTCGGGTCCAGCGCGAAGTAGATGCCGCTCTTCTGCCCGGCGCCGAGGATGGTCCGCGACCCTTTCAACGTCGGATAGGTGATCAAGTTGGGCGCCGAGGCGAAGTCGTAGTCGGGTCCCGGGTTGCTCGGGCAGTTGGTGAACGGCGGAATGAAGCAGGCCACGTTCCAGTCGTCGGAGCCGTCGATCACGCCCGGCTGCTGCCACGTCACCAGTTTGCGGTTCCAGCGGATGGCGCCATTGCCCATGTCCAGCGCCAGCACCGAGTCGACGTGGTCGTCGGCGCTGTTGCAGGTGGCGGCCGTGCCGCCGGCGGCTATGCAGGCGCCATACGTGACACCCGCCTGGCTGGACGGCGCGTCGTCCTTGGGGTGGCTGTAGTTGTTGCCGGTGCTGACGTAGACCAGGCCACGATCGAGATCGACCGGCAGGTTGCTTCCCCAAACCCCGGCGCCGCTGTAGCCGGCGGGCGTGGTGTAGGTCTTCCACTTGACCTTGCCCTTGTTGGTCTGGACGGCGACGACGCTGCCGCGTGCCTTGCAGCAGGGATAGCTCGGGACGAAGCCGGCGATGCCCTCCTCGAGCGAAGCGACACCGACATAGACCGTGTCGCCGACCACCGTCGGCGAACCCGTGATGAGGGCGAAGGGATCGGAGGCCGCCGATTCGAGCTGCGTCTTCCACAGCAGCGCGCCGGTGGTGGCGCTGACGGCCAGCAGCCAGGCGCCCTCCTGCGTGCCGAGGTAGAGCACGCCCTTGACGACCGCCGGCGTGGTGCGCGAGTGGTAGCGCCCGTCGGCGCTGCCGGTCAGGCCGTAAGTCGCGAGATCGACCTTCCACACCGGCAGGCCGGTGTCGGCCCGCACCGCATGCAGGTAGCCGCCCCAGTCGGGGAAGTAGACGACACCGGCGACCACCGCGGCGCGTGCGGACACGTCGCCTTCGGTGATGTAGGTCCACTTCGGCGCCAGCTGGGCGACGTTGGCCGTCGAGACCAGCGTCTCGCCGGGCTGCGCCCCGGTGTTGCTCAGGTTCTGGCCGAACATCGGCCAATCGGCGCCATGGGCCGGCAGAGCCAGACTGGCGCCAGCCGCCACCATCGCCCACGCCACCCTGGCCAGGCGCGCGTGCGCCCATGCAGCGGCGCGCAGCCGCAGACCCTGCGTGTTTTTCATGATCCCTCCAAGCCCACTCACATGCCGGACCAACGGGCCGGCGCCTGTGCTGATCGACAAATGGCGCTTGCGCCGGGCGTCAAGGGGATGGCGCGCAGCCGGTCGCGGGGATCAGCTCGCCGCGGGCTGCAGGCTCAAGGTCGGGCGGATCGTAACGATTGCAACTGCCCGCAGCAATCGGATTCGCGGTCGTGTCCCTCGCGTGTGGCGGCGCGGGTCCCCAGCGAGAACGCGTAGAACCGGTTGCCCGAGGTGAATCCGCCCAATCGGCCGTAGCCCGAGCCCCAGTAGACGACGCCGTCCACGATGCTGGCCCCGGCCACCACCGAAGCGCCTGCGGCGAAGCTCCACAGGCTTTGGCCGGTGGCGGCGTCGAGTGCGAGCATGGTCGGGTCGGCCGGGCTGTTGGCCGCCATCGAAGGCGCGAACACCACGCCGTTGGCGGCTGTCACGGCCCCCATGGCGAAAGAGCCGTTCGGATCCGCGGCGCGCCACAGCACGGCGCCGGAGGCCGGGTCCAGCGCCGCCCAGTAGCCCGCACGCGTGCCCAGCGGCGTGGGCTGGCCGTAGAAGTTGGTGATCTGAACGTAGATGCGCTTGCCGTCGGAGGCCGAGCCCCACTGCATGCCGCCCATCGACGAGCCCGGCCCCGCCTGGGTCTGCCACAGCGTGGCGCCGGTCTTCGGATCCAGCGCGTAGTAGATGCCGCTCTTCTGCCCGGCGCCGACGATCGTCCTGGCGATGCCCTTGGCGTTGGTGTAGGTGATGAGCTGGGGAGCCGAGGCGAAGTCGTAGTCGGGCCCGGCGCCGCTCGGGCAGTTCTGGAAGGGCGGGAAGAGGCAGCCGACGTTCCAGTCGTCCAGGCCGTCCATGACGCCCTCCTGCTGCCAGGTGACCAGGTGGCGGCTCCAGCGCACGGCGCCCGTGCGGGCCTCCAGCGCGAGGACGGCATCGAAGTGGTTGTCCGGACTGTTGCAGCTCGCCTGCGTGCCGCCGGCCGCCATGCACTGGCCGTAGGTGACGCCCGGCGTGCCGGAAGGCGCGCCATCGGCCGGGTGGCCGTAGTTGTTGCCGGTGCTCGCGTAGACGAGGCCGCGTTCGGCGTCCACGGCCAGGTTGCTGCCCCACACGCCGGCACCGCTGTAGCCGACCGGCGTCGTGTAGGTCTTCCACTTGATCTTTCCCTTGGCGGCATGCACGGCGACCACGCTGCCGCGGGCCTTGCAGCAGGGATAGTCGGCCGAGCCGGCGACGCCCTCCTCGCCGGAGGTGAGGCCCAGGTAGATCATGTCGCCAACGATGGTCGGGGACGATGTGATGCGAGCGTACGGATCGTTCGCGGGCGACTCCAGCTGCGACTTCCACACCAGCCTGCCGGTGGCCGCTTCGAGGGCCAGGAGCCAGGCTCCCTCCTGCGTGCCGAGATAGAGCACGCCGCCGGACACTGCGGGCGTGGTGCGCGATCGATAGCGCCCGTCGCCGCTGCCGGTGAGCCCGTAGGACGCCAGGTCAGCCTGCCAGATCGCCTGACCGGTCGCCGCATCGACCGCATGCACGTAGCCGCCCCAATCGGGGAAGAAGACGATGCCGTCGACGACCGCGGCGCGGGCCGAGACGTCGCCCTGCGTGGTGTAGACCCATTTCGCGACCAGCTGCGATGCCGTGACGGCGGAGATCGCCGTCTCGGCCGGCTGGACCGCGCTGTTGCGGGCGTTCTGCCCGGCCATCGGCCAGTCGGCGGCGGCCGCCGGAAGCGCCAGTGAAAGGCCTGCGGCCCATAGAAATGCTTGTGCGGCGCCCAGCAGCCGCCGTTGATGCGTGCGTGTCATGTATTCCCCCCAAGGCCACCGACCGAGCGGGGGAAATCCTAGTGATCAACCGGAGCGGCGACCACCCCCCAGCTTCGGTGGCGCGCGCCACTCGTCCCAAAGGTCGCGCGCCTGCATCCACCAATACACCACCTGCGTGGCCATGCGGCCGGCGGCGCCGCCCGCCCAGCGCAGAGGGAAGGCCTGGTAGCGCCGCCACTCGTCGTCGCCTTCGGTGATGGCGTCGGCCAGCAGCAGGGCCCCGGCGGCGGTCTGCCCCACACCATGGCCGCCATAGGCGGAAGACATCCACAACCCCGGCTCCAGCTGGCCGATGAAGGGCATCTTGTGGCGGGCATAACCCATCACGCCCGGCCAGGCATGAGCGATCTTCACCGCCGAGAGCTGGGGGAACACGGCCACGATGTGGCGGCGCATCAGCTCGCGCAGGCCCGGCGGCTCGCGGGTGTCGGTGGTGATGCGGCCACCCCAGAGCAGCCGGTCGCCATCGACGACGCGGAAGTAGTCGCAGGCGCGGCGGGTGTCGGTCACCGCGCCGCCCCAGCGCACGCTATCGCCCAGGGCACGGCCCAGCGGCTCGGTGACCGCCACATAGGTCGCGACCGGCAGCACCGAGCGCACCAGCGTCCGGTGCAGCGGGCCCAGGTCGGCATTGCCGGCCAGGACCAGCTCGGCCGCCTCGACCCGGCCTTGCGCCGTGCGCGCCACCCAGGCACCCCTCTCGCGCGCGATGGTGTCGACACCCGTGCCTTCGAACACCTGGCCACCGCGCGCGACGACGTCCGCCGCCAGGGCCAGGGCGAGATTCAGCGGATGGATCTGGAAGGCCTGCGGATCGTGGATGGCCTGGTGGTAGCGCGAGGTCGCGAGGGCGCCCTGCACTTGCTCCGCGGTCCACGGCTCGAAGGCCGCGCCCAGCGTCTCCGCCAGGGCCCGCACTTCGTCGCCAAAGCCGCGGCCGCGGGCACTGCGGCAGCAGGTGAGCTGACCGCGCCCCATCAGCAGCTCGGGGCGCCCCAGCTCGGCAATCGCCTGCTCGACGAGCCGCACGCCGGCCTGGCTGTGGGCGAACAGGGCGCGTGCCCGCTGGGCTCCCAGACGCTGCACCAGCGAGGCGGAGCTCTCCGCGAAGCCCGGGCTGACGAAGCCCCCGTTGCGCCCGGACGCCCCCCAGCCTATTCGCTGCCGCTCCAGCACGGCGACCCGGCGTCCGCGCAGGGCGAGCAGGCGCGCGAGGTGCAGGCCGGCAAAGCCGCCGCCGACGATGGCCACGTCGGCCTTCGCCAGGCCGGCGAGCCCCGCCCGCGGCTCGGCGGGCATACGGGTCAGGGCATACCAGCTGGGCGGGTAGTCACCGGGTGGTGCGCGCATGGCTGGATTCTGCGAGGGCCACCGCCCGACACCATGGCGCAACCAGGGTGATCGGGCGCAAAAGGTGACCCTGGCAGGCGGCGTGCCCAAAGATGCTGGAACTCTTGCCGTAAGGAAGACTCATTCCCGTCAATTCGAGCGATCCAGCCCCGTGATCGCCGTCACACTGGCGGGGCGTCCCCTCCCCCCGGCCCAGCTACCCGCCCTCCTCCATGACTGATCTCTGGCAGAAGTTTCTCGGGCACTGCCGTGCCCACCCCCGTGCAACGATGGCCGTGCTGGTGTCGTTGGTCATGATCAGCGCCTTCGCCTGGCTGTGGCAGCACGCTCATGCGGATGCCGAGGCTTACAAGAACCCGCAGGCCCTGAAGTTCGAGCAGGGCACCGACGACTGGCTGGCCCGCCCGCGGTCGGCCTCCGAATTCGCCCAGGCCGTCAACGCCGGCCAGGTCGCCGAAGTGGCCCTGGCCAACGGCCGGCCCGGGCTGGTGCTCTACACCTTGAAGAACGGCGAGAAGGCCAGCACCAACGTGCCCGGTTGCTCGTCGCTGGGCTGCACCGGCACCGTGCTCGACAAGCTGGGCGAGCGCAGCGCCGCCGCCGGCTTCTCGCTGGTGGGCGTGGACATCGACGGCCGCACCCGCAGCCAGCGGGCGCTCAACGCGGTGGAGTCGGTCATCCCGCCGGTGCTGCTGATGCTGGTCGTCGGCTACGGCCTGATGATGCTGGCGCGCCTGCAGACCAGCGCCGGCAACAACGCCACCACCGTCGCGGTGCGACCCGACATCCGCTTTGCCGACGCGATCGGCAACGACGAGGCCAAGTCCGCGCTCAAGCGCGTGAAAGCCTTCCTGCACGACCCGGCCCAGTACGCCAAGCTGGGCGCCTCGGCGCCGCGAGGCGTGCTGCTCGTCGGCCCGCCCGGCACCGGCAAGACGCTGCTGGCCAAGGCCCTGGCCGGCGAGAGCAAGGCCAACTTCATCGCCGTCGACGGCTCCTACTTCACCGCCACGTACTACGGCGCCGGCGTGGCCAAGGTCAAGGCCCTGTTCAAGCTGGCCCGCAAGCAGGCGCCCTGCGTGCTGTTCATCGACGAGGTCGATGGCATCGGCAAGCGCGCGCAAGGCGGCCCGGGCGGCGGTGCCGAGTCGGAGATGAACCGGATCATCAACCGCGTCCTGGTCGAGATGGACGGCTTCGACCCGATGGACAACGTGGTGGTGGTCGCGGCCACCAACCACGAGGACAACATCGACGAGGCGATGCGCCGCCCCGGTCGCTTCGACATGCTGGTGCGCCTGAACAAGCCCACCCTGCCCGAGCGCGCCGCCCTGTTCGACCTGTACCTCGGCAAGGTCAAGTACGACGGCTCGGCCGATTCGGCGGCGCTGGCGCGCATGTCCTCCGGACTGTCCCCGGCCGAGATCGCCAACGTGGTCAACAAGGCCGCCTCCACCGCAGCCGAGGCGGGCGCCGAGAGCGTCACCGCCGCGCACCTCATAGGCGCGGTCGAGACGCAGCTGCTGGGCGGCGAAGTCTCGCCCATCAAGGACCTGCTGACCGCCGGCACGCGCGATCGCCTGGCCTACCACGAGGCCGGCCACGCGCTGGTGGGCCACTGGACGGGCGCCGGCCGCATCGAGCGCGTCACCATCGAGCCGCGCGGCCCCGGCCTCGGCGTGACCTACATGACCCGCGAGACGGAGGATCCGCTGTACGCCCAGGGCGAGCTGGTCGGCCGAATCGCCATGCTGCTGGCCGGCCGCGAGGCCGAGCTGATGGTGCTGGGCACCGTGTCCTCCGGCGCGTCGGACGACCTCAAGCGCGCTTCCGAACTCGCCATCCAGATGGTGGGCCAGCTCGGCTTCTCCGAGAGCTTCGGCCTGCTCAGCATCTCCGGCATCCCCAAGGAGCTGATGGGTCCGCACCTGCAGGCCGCGCTGCTGACCGAAGCCCGGACCTTGCTCGAAGAGGCCCAGGCGACCTGCCGCCGCCTGCTGACCGAGCAGCGCGCTCGCCTGGACGCGATGGCCGAGGCGCTGCTCAACACCGAGGTGCTCTCGGGCGAGCCGCTGAAGGCCCTGCTCGGCAACCCTGCCGAAGCGGCGCCGGCCCTGCCGGCCCCGGAAGAAGCCGTCAGCTGAACAGCGCTGCCAGCCGCGTCACGGCGGCCTCCGAAGACGCGCGGTCCGGCCGCGCGTCTTCGTTTCCGTAGTCGTTCTCCCCCTGCGCCTGAACGATGATCCCGTCGCGGCGCGGCACCGCCACCACGTTGTGGCCGCGCCAGGCGATGCCGTAGTTCACCTCCGGCTGGGGGATGAGCCGGGCCGTCTGGCCGCGCACTGGCACGATGGAATCGTCGCCGAACAGCGCCCGCGCCCCATACCCCGTGCAGTTGACGATGGTGCGCTCGGGCAGCCCGGCCAGCTGGCGCGGGCTTTCGAACTCGCGCTGGACCAGCCGCCCGCCCTCGCGGAAGAAATCCTCCAGCAGCAGCCGCGAGTAGCTGGCGAGGTTGAACATCATCTGGGTGTAGCGCCGAGCGTGGGGCGCCTTGCCGGCGAACGGATGCTCACCCGGCCCCAGGGCCTGCGAGCGGGGCCACAGCTCGCGGATGCGCGATTCGAGCTCGGCGTACTCCGGCTCCCGGTCCTCCCAGCCGGCGATCGGCTGGTCGAACGGCACGTCGGACAGGACGTAGCCGTCGTGCCAGGCCACCGGCTCGCCGGCCAGGCCGAGCAGGCTCTGCCAGGTCTTGAACGAGTGGCGCGCCATGGCCTCCCAGGCGTCGCCGAAAGCCGGCGTCGCGTGCTCCTGCAGCACCAGGCGCGAGTCGGGCGACCACACGCCGGTGGCGGCCGACGAGCGGACCTCGGGCGGCCGGTCCTTGCAGTAGATCCGCACCTTCAGGCCGGCCCTTTGTGCCACCCGCGCCGTGGTCATGCCGATGGCCCCGCAGCCGACGATGGCGATCTCCTTCTCGCGTGTCGCCTGGATCAGCGCGAGCGCCCGCTGCGCCGAGCCCCATGACAGGGACCAGCCGCTGCCCCCGTGGCCATAGTGGTGGACGATGGCCTTGCCGTGCCGCCGCTCGGCCTCGATGCGCGGGCCCTGCGGCCGGAACGGGCGGGTGCAGGCCGAAATGTCGATGATGCGGTCGGGCTGCGCGCGGATGGGCGCCAGGGGCTGGGGGGAGGCAAAGGCCGTGGGGCCGTCGGCGATCGCCGCCAGCGGGGACAAGGCAAGGGCACTGCCGAGGAGGTCGCGGCGGTTCATGGTGGGGGACGGCTGGTGTGTGAGGGCGCGAATTATGAACGGCCGTCACCTCGAGTACGCTGATTTAAAAGGTTAGCGCGTCACTCTCCCAGGCGAGCCGTCCAACCCGCGGAGAAACCCTGTTCGCGCCCTCCAGCCGCGGTTTCATCATGGGCACCTTGCCCTGCGCCCGAAGGAGCCGCCATGCCCAGCCCTGCCGCCCGTTCCGTCGCCGAACTCGTCGCCCGCTTCCTGGTCGCCCGCGGAGTCGACCGGATCTTCGGCCTGCAGGGGGGCCACATCCAGCCGATCTGGGATCACCTGGCGCAACTGGGCGTGCGCATCGTGGACGTGCGCGACGAGGGCGCGGCGGTGCACATGGCGCATGCCCATTCGGCCCTGTCCGGCCGGGTCGGGGTCGCCATGGCGACGGCCGGGCCCGGCGTCACCAACTGCGTGACGGCCATGACCAACGCCCACCTCGAGCGCGTTCCGGTGCTGCTCATCGGGGGCTGCCCGCCCCGCCCGCAGGACGACCTGGGGCCGCTGCAGGGCATAGACCACGCAGCGATCATGGCCCCCATCACCCGCTGGTCCCGCACACTGCGGGTGGCCGACCAAATCGCGCGTGACCTGGACAAGGCCTGGGCCATGGCCGAGGGCGACGGCAACCCGCCCGGCCCGGTCTACATCGAGATCCCGACCGACGTGCTGCGCGAGACCGTGCCGGCCGCGATGGTGCTGGAAGAGCACCTCGCGCCCCGAACCCGCCGCCGGCTGCTGCCGGATCCGGCCGAGCTGCAGCGTGCCGCCGCCCTCCTGCAGCAGGCGCGCCGGCCGCTCGTGGTCAGTGGGCGAGGCGCGCGTGGCAGCGGCGCCGCGCTCAAGCGCCTGCTCGAGGCGACCGGAGCCGTCTACCTCGACACCCAGGAAAGCCGCGGCCTGGTCGATCCCGGGCACGTCTCGGTCGTGGGCGCGGTGCGGGCCAAGGCCATGCAGGAGGCCGACCTGGTCCTGGTGGTCGGCCGCAAGCTCGACTACCAGATGGCCTACGGCTCGCCGGCCGTGTTCAAGGCCGCGCGCTTCGTGCGCATCGCGGACCACGCCGATGAACTGCGCGACAACCGGCGCGGCGAGGTGGAGCTGCTGGCCGATCCCGCCCTCGCGCTCGACGCGCTGGCCGAGTCCCTCGCCCGGCCTTCGGCGGCGCTCGACCTGAGCTGGACGCAGACCCTGCGCGCGGAGCACCTCCGGCGCGCCCTCAAGCATGCCGAGAACCTGTCGCGTGCCGAGCCGGGCAAGGACGGCCACATGCATCCCAACCGTATCTTCGGCGCGCTGCGAAAGGTGCTGCGACCCGACGCCATCACCATCGCCGATGGCGGCGACCTGCTGAGCTTCGCCCGCATGGGCCTGGAGTCGCGCGAGTACCTCGATGCCGGCGCCTTCGGCTGCCTCGGCGTCGGCACGCCCTATGGCGTCGCCGCGGCCCTGCTGCACCCCGACAGGCAGGTGGTCGTCGTCACCGGTGACGGCGCCTTCGGCATCAACGCGATGGAGATCGACAGCGCCCAGCGCCACGGCGCCAAGGTCGTCTTCATCGTGTCGAACAACGCCGCCTGGAACATCGAGCGGCTGGACCAGGAGATGAACTACGGTGGCCGGGTCGTCGGCACCACGCTGGCCTGGAGCGACTACGCCGGCATGGCGCGCGCCTTCGGCCTGCATGCCGAGCGCGTCACCGACCCGGTCCGCCTGCAAGGCGCGATCGAAGAGGCCTTCGCCCAGGCGCCGGCCCTGATCGACGTGGTCACCACCCGCGATGCCCTGAGCTCCGACGCCGGCAAGGGCCTGGGCTGGGTGCCAGATCGCCAGGCGCTGACCGCCTGGGACGAGGCCGAGCAGGCGCGCCGGGCCTGAGGCCCTCACGAAGAGAGGAGGCCGCGAATGAGCCACCTGCTGAACCTGTCGGATTCGGTCGCCACCCAGGCCCGCCTGCACCCGGCCAAGCCGGGCGCGCGGGACTCCCGCCGCTCGCTCACCTACGCGCAATGGGACGAGCGGGCCAGCCGCCTGGCGAATGCGCTGCTCGCGCGAGGCTTGAGCCAAGGCGACCGGGTCGCCCTGCTCGGCTACAACGCCGTCGAGTGGATGGAGCTGTACGTCGGCCTGGCGCGGGCCGGCCTGGCGGCCGTGCCGGTCAACTTCCGGCTTCGCCCGCCGGAGATCGGCTACATCCTCGAGCACAGCGAGGCTCGGGCGATCGTGGTGCAGGAGGATCTGCGCGCCACGGTCGAGCCCCTGCGCAGCGAGTGGGCCATCGCGCCCTCGTGCTGCATCGTCTTCGGCGGCGCCGATGGCCCGGTGCCCGCCGGCTGGCAAGGCTACGAGGCGATGCTGGCCGGCGCCTCGCCTACGCCGCCCCAGGTGGCCGTGGCCCCGGCCGACCTGTTTGCGCTGATGTACACCTCCGGCACGACCGGCAAGCCCAAGGGCGCCATGCGCAGCCACGAGGGCAACGCCCTGCTGGCTTTCGCCACCGCGCTGGAGTTCGGGCTCTCGGCCGAAGACACCGCCCTGCTGGTGATGCCGCTGTGCCACGCCAACTCGCTGTACTTCGCCCTCACCTTCGCCATGCTGGGCGCGACCATCGTCATCGACGACCGCCCGCATTTCGACCCGGCCGCGCTGCTGGCCACGCTGGCCGAATCGCGCATCACCTTCACCTCGCTGGTGCCGACGCACTACATCATGATGCTGGCCCTGCCCGAGGAGGAGAAGGCCAGGCGCGACCTCGGCGCCGTGGGCAAGCTGCTCATCTCGTCGGCCCCCGCGCGGCCCGACACCAAGCGCGCGATCCTGGGCCTGTTCCCCAACGCGAAACTGTTCGAGCTCTACGGCTCCACCGAGGCCGGCTGGGTCACCCTGCTGCGGCCGCACGAGCAGCTGGAGCGCCTGGGCACCGTGGGCCGCGAATGGGCCGGCTCGGGTGCGATCCGGCTGCTCGACGGCGAAGGCCACGAAGTGCCGGATGGCGACGTCGGGGAGCTCTACTCACGCACCGCCTACGTGTTCGACGGCTACTGGAAGAACCCCGAGAAGACCGCCGAGGCCTTCCGCGGCGAATGGTGCTCGGTGGGCGACCTGGCCCGGCGCAACGCCGAGGGCTTCATCGAACTGGTCGACCGCAAGAGCAACATGATCATCAGCGGCGGCGAGAACATCTACCCATCGGAGGTCGAGGCCGTCCTGGGCGCGCATCCCGGCGTGCAGGACGTGGCGGTCGTCGGCGTGCCCGACGACAAATGGGGCGAAGCGGTGCTCGCCGTCGTGGTGCGCCGCGCGGGCCAGGCGGCGGACGAGGCGCAACTGCTCGCCTGGTGCCGCGAACGCATGGCCGGCTACAAGCGGCCGCGCTCGGTCCTGTTCATCGCCGACGAAGACATGCCCCGCACGGCCACCGGCAAGATCCAGCACCGGTTGCTGCGCGACCGCGTGCAGGCCCTGCGCCGTTGAGCCTCACGCCGTCGCCAGGCGCACGCGCTCCTGCGCCACGCGCAGGTCGGCGATCCAGCGCAGGAAGGCTTGCTCCCTGTCCTCGCCGCGAAGGCGCAGCAAGGCCGAAGGGTGCAGGGTGACGAGCACCGGCAGGCCGTCGGCCCGCTGCAGCCACAGGCCGCGGTTGGCGAGCACCGGCACGGCCTGGCCGAGCAGCGAGCGGGCTGCCGTCGCGCCCAGTGCCACCACGGCTTGCGGTCGCACGATGCCGATCTCGCTTTCCAGCCAGTGCAGGCAGGCCTCGGCCTCGCGCTGGGCCGGCGTCTTGTGCATGCGGCGCTTGCCGCGCAGCACGTACTTGAAATGCTTGACCGCATTGGTGACGTAGAGCTGCTCGCGCGGCCAGCCCAGTCGCTGCAAGGCCTTGTCCAGCAGCTGCCCCGCCGGGCCGACGAACGGCCGGCCTGCCAGGTCCTCCTTGTCGCCGGGCTGCTCGCCGACGAGCATCAGGCGCGCCCGGGCCGGGCCCTCGCCCCACACCGTCTGCGTGGCGCCCTGCCAGAGCGGGCACTCGCGGCAGTGCATCGCCTCCTCGGCAAGGAGTTCGAGCTGGGCGGGGGCCGGTGAAGCGGCGACGGGCATGCCGCGGTTCGGCAATCCCCATGCCTCGGAACGCCGAGCCTGCGTGCCGGCCGTCGCCCCCTCTTCCAAGCAGGGCCGCTAGGGCAGCGTGAGCCCGATGAGGGCTGCCTCGAGGTTGCCGCTGTAGGTCGTGCTGCCTGCCGGCACGGACGTCCCATACGGCGGAATCGAAACCGTCCCGGAAGGATCCACGAGCTGGCCGGCCGGCGCCGTGACGGTGAACTTGGGCGAGGACAGCTTCAGGCGGACCGCCCCCAGCGAATACGGCGGGCCCTGGTTCGTCGTCGCCGCCAGCCAGACCGCGTTGTCGGGCGTGGCGGCGACGCCACCCGCGGTCTCGAAGCCGGTGCCACCCCAGGTGGCCGCGGCCTTGACCTTCTTGCCTGCCGGATCCAGGCGTGCGACGAACGCATCCTGGAAGCCGGCACCCAGCGACGTCGTCGTTCCGGCCAGGAGGACCGAGCCGTCCGGCGCCATGGCGATGCCTTCGCCCGTGTCGTTGCCCCTGGTGCAGCATCGCTTGCCGAACAGCAGGCTGCCGTCGGCCGCGATCTTCAGCACCAGCGCGGAGATGCCGACACTGCCCCCCTTGGCCACCTGGATGGCGCCGGCCGTGTAGATGGATCCGTCCGCCGCGGCGACCATTCCGCCGCGCGCGTCGACGACTTCGCCGGCACCGTACGTCCGTGCCCAGGCCAGGTCGCCCGCCGGCGTCAGCTTCAGCACCATCACGTCGAACTGCGAGAAGTCGCTGTCGGGCCGCAGCTTCGAGCTGGCGGCGTAGACGCTGCCGTCCGGCGAGACCGCCAGGGCCTCGAAGCCGGCGGCATCGTCCCAGAGACGTTGCCAGACCAGGTTGCCCAGCGAATCGAACTTCACGACGAACACGCCCGCGGAGCTGGGGCCGAAGCTCGTCGCACGACCGGCGATGTAGACGGAGCCGTCACTGTGCGCCGCCACCGCGCCGGCGCTGTCGAACTCGGCACCGCCCCAGGCCCGCGTCCACAGCAGGTTGCCGTCCGGATCGAACTTCAGCAGCACCGCGTCGCCGCCACCGTCGGCCGTGACGCCGGCCACGTAGACCGAACCGTCGGCAGCGACGGTCGCTGACGGATCCGTCACTCCGACGATGGTCGGCCCGTTCCAGATCCGCTGCCAGGCGAGCTCGCCATTCCACCGCTTGACGATGAACATCCGCGTCGCCGGCTGGCCGAAGGGGTCGACGGCAAAGCTGTCCGTCGAGCCGACGAGGTACGTGCTGCCGTCGGCACCGGTGGCGACGGCGGTGGCGACCTCGGCTCCGGCCCCGCCCCAGGTCGACTCGGTGAGCAGGATCTGCCCGTGCGCCGGGCCTTGCATGAGCGTCAGGGTCAGCCAGGCCACGCCCAGGCCTGCCCGCAGTGTCGTTCCGGCCGCTCGCGGCCGTGCCGGGAGCGGACTGTAGGTGTGGGTCATCGTGTTTCCCTTGCCTGTGCGGCAGCGTCTGCGGTGGCGGATGCCGATGCGTACGCCACAGCGAATCCAGGACTCGCATCGGTGACCAACAGACGGCGCGCGCGCCCTGCTGATACATGCGCCCGGCCATGGTTCACCCACGACCTCGGGCCCCGCGACGGGGATGAAGCAGCCCTCGCCCCGTCGGGCCCGCATCAACCGGAGACCGACCCCGCGCCGAACGCTCAGCGGACGTCCGTGGCGCTCGGCGCTCCGAAGGCTTCCAGCTCGCGGTAGCGGGTGGGCGTCTCGATCCCGATGAAGCCGTACTGGCGCGCCGGCGGTTGAACGAAGCGGAACTGCAGCTTCGCGACGCGCTGCGCCATTGGGCCGCCGTCGGGCCGGCTGAGCGTGACCTGCGAGGCGCGCTCGGACGTGTTGACCAGGATGTGGTGAGCATCGGCCAGTTGGAGGAAGGTGTCCGGCGACTCCACCGAGGACCACCACAGCTCGTAGGCCTGGTGCGAACGTTCGTCGCCGTTGGGCGCGGTCGGAAGGCCGGCATCGCTGCGGATGGCCGTGATGTCGTAGCCCTGGGGGGCGGCCTCGGTGTTCAGGCTGAAGGTGGTCGTGGACGCGTAGTCGCGGTCATTGCTGTAGGCCGCCTGCGAGCCGTCGTTCAGCAGGGCCGGAGGATGGCTGCCCTGGTAGCCGCTCGTCTGGACGCCGGCGAGCGTCACCGAGCCGGCACGGATGAGGTTGGGCTGCAGCGTCCACGGGGTGGAGGTCACGGTGCTGAAGCGATCGACCTGGTGCAGGCCCCAGAAGCGGCCCGGATCGGGGTTGGGCGGCGGAGCCGCGAGCGCGGCCATCATGGCCTGGAACCACCCCTCGGCCATCACCGCGTAGCCGGCGGCGTCGGGATGGATGCCGTCCGGGTTGGGGTGGTCGAGCATGGGCGTGTACAGATCGACCAGGTGGACGCGGTGGCCCTGCGCGCGATGCCGATCGACGAGCGCCGGGATCTGCGCATTCAATCCGCGGACGTAGGCCTGCGTCGTCTCGCTGGCGGGCGGGTTGGCCGGGATGATCTGCGCCAGGAAGATGTGAATCTCGGGGTTGAACGCCACGATCCGCGAAACGAGCTGGTCCAGCCGGTCGATCACGCCGGCATAGCGATAGGCCTGCTGCGCATCGTTGGTGCCGGCGTGGAGGGTGACGATGGCCGGATCCCACGCCCTGAGCCGCTGCTCGATGGGCAACGCGTTCCAGAAGCCCTTGCCGGTCGTGATCTGCTCGATGCGGTAGGCCGAGTAGCCGTCCTCGTCGTGATCCAGGAAATCGGCCGGGTCGCTCTGGCGCATGTTGCGCGACCCGACGAAGTTCGGCATGCCCCAGACCGCCGTGAGCTTGTCGAACAACGGGCGACGAAAGCCTCCGGTTCCGTCGCCGCCCTCGGTGATCGAGTCACCGATAGGCATGATGCGCAGCGGTGCGGCCTGGGTCTTCTGCGCCCACGCATGGGAACCGAGCAGTGCGAGGGCCAGCGTCAGCGCGGGCCAGGCCTTGGAGTGCATCGAGACGTCTCCGCCAGGAAAGTGGCTGGGAGTCTAGGGCGCCGCGGCGGCCGATTCTTCAAGCTTCGTCAGGCGGGACCCTGCGCCGCTGCCGTGCCTCGTGCACCGCCTGCTCGAAGGCCTGGAGGTCGAACGGCTTCTGCAGGAATCCATCGAAGCCGGCCTGGCGTGCCTGCTCGCGCATGGCTTCGTCGCCGTAGGCGGTCAGGGCCAGCATGATGGTGCCGTTGGTCGGCAGGCGGCGCGCCACCTCCAGCCCGCTCAGGCCGGGCAGGCCCACATCGATGAGCGCGACGTCCGGCGGGGCGTCGAGCAGCAACTGCAGGCCGCTGTGGCCGTCGAAGGCGTTGTGCACCTCGTGCCCCGCCGATCGCAGCAGCGTCGAGGTGGCGTCGTTGACGTCGGCGTTGTCCTCGATCAACGCGATGCGCATCGGCGCCAGGGCCGTGGGCCCCGCGCCGGGCAGGCTCGCCCCTTCGGGCGATGCTGCAGCGAGCGCAGGCAGTCGAACGATGAAGCTCGCGCCACGTCCGGCCCCTTCGCTGCGCGCCTCCACGCTGCCCCCATGCAGCTCGACCAGGCCCTTGACCACGTGCAGGCCCAGGCCCAGGCCGCCGCGGGCCCGGTCCAGGCCGGCCTGGGCCTGCGTGAACGGATCGAACAGGTCGCGCAGCAGCTCCGGCGGGATGCCGGCGCCGCTGTCCGTCACGGTCAGCGTGGCCCTGTCCTGCGTGGCCGCCAGGGTGATGTGGACCTGCCCGCCCTGCGGCGTGAACTTGGCGGCGTTGTCGACCAGGTTGGCGACCACCTGCTCCAGCCGCATGGCATCGCCGCGTACGCGCACCGGCTGCAGCGAGGAGCTGACGGACAGGTGCCGCGTGCGGCCCGAATTCTTGAAAGCCTGCACCACCGAGCCGACCACTTGCGCCAGCTCGACGTCCGCCTCGCGCAGCGTGAGCTTGCCGCTGCTGGCCCGCGCCGCGTCCAGCAGGTCGTTGACCAGCATCGACATCTGGCGCACCTGCCGCTTGAGCACCTCCTGCGCGCGCTGGTCGGTCTGGGGCGTGGCGTTCTTCGCCTCCAGCAGCGCCACCGAGGCCGCGATGGCGCTCAAGGGATTGCGCAATTCATGCGCCAGCATGCCGAGGAACTCATCCTTGCCGCGGCTGGCGCGTTCGGCCTGCTCGCGGGCCTGTTCGGCCTCGGCACGGGCCCGGCTCTCGTTGATCAGGTTGTCGCGCAGCTGGCGCCGCACGGCCTCGGCCTCGCTGATGGGCAGGGGCTCGTCGTCCGTCTCCGCCGCACCCGCCTTCGTGCCTGCCACCGCGGCCAGGCTCTGCAGCGAGCGGATGACCCGGCCGCCCAGCAGCATCGCCACGCCCGCGGCCACCAGCGAGGCCAGCAGCAGCCCGCCGACCATCAGCAGGGTCTGCCGGCGCAGCGCGGCTTCCACGAGTTCCGCCGGCACGCCGGTGCCCAGCGTCCAGGGGGCCACCGACAGGCGGCTGAAGGCCGTGTAGAAGGCCTGCCCCTCCAGGCCCTCGTTGCGCGCGGAGCCCTCCTGCTGGGTGGCGATCAGGTCCAGGTATTCGCGACGCGACTTCTTGCCGACCCACTGCTCGTTGTTGAGCGTGCGGGCGATCACCGTGCCGTGCTGGTCGTTCAGCGTGAGCGTCGCGCCTTGTGCAATGTCGTGCCGCTGCAGAAAGGCCAGCCAGTCGCGCTGGTCGATGCCGATGGCCGCCACGCGGACCACCTGTTCGCCCACGACCTCCGGCACCGCGACGAAGGTGTAGTAGCCCCCGCCCTGCCGGGCCGCCACCAGGCCGGAGACCGCGGGCTGGCGGCCGGCCAGCACGGTCAGCCGGGTCTCTTCGTCCAGCGCCGGCACGGCTTCCGCACCGCGCCGCTTGACCTGCACCTGCAGCCGACCATCCGCCGCCGTGACGGCCACCGAGGCCCACATCGGGTTCTGCGCCAGCAGCGAGGCCAGCGGGCCGCCGGCGTCGCCACTGCCCGCGTCGGACAGGGCGACCGCCTTTCCCCCCGAGACAGCCTTGAGCAGACGGATGGTGCCCGACAGCTCGGTGTCGAGCGCCAGCCTGAGGGCGCGCACGCGCTCGAGGTAGCGCTGGGAGTGCACCTCGCGCTGCGTCTGGTACAGCGCATAGCTGGACAGCGCGGCCACCAGGGCCAGCGGCGCCACCACCACGGCCATCATCCACGCCAGCTGCGGGCGAATGTTCATAGGCCCCCACGGCCCCTGCCGGGGGACGCCTGGCAGGCCGCGCCCCGAGGGGGCTCTCGCAGCGGCCCCCCAAATCCGGAGCCGCCCACGCCGCTTGCATGGGGCGGCTCCTGCGGAGCGCCCGTTGGAGCGAAGGCCAGGTCAGGCATCGAATTCGAAACCGTCGGCGGGCAGCAGCCGCCAGGGGCCGCCGCCGGCCAGCTGCAGCACCTGGGTGTGAAAGCGCAGCACGCCCGGGCGGTGGGCCACGCTGACGAGCGTGGCGCCGGTGCGGCAAAGGCGCTCGTACAGCGCCGCCTCGTTGCGGCTGTCCAGCGCGCTGGTGGCCTCGTCGAGCATGACCACCTGCGGCTCGTGCACCAGCACGCGCGCAAAGGCCAGGCGCTGCTGCTCGCCGACCGACAGCAGCTTCTCCCAATCGTGCTCCGCGTCCAGGCCGCCGACCTGGGCGGCGAGATCCGCCAGCTGCACCTCGCCGAGGATCTCGAGCAGCCGCTCGTCCGCGAGATCGGTGTCCGCGGCCGGGTAGACGAGCTGGCTGCGCAAGGTGCCCGCCTGCAGGTAGGGACGCTGGGGCAGGAAGAACATCTGTTCGACCGGCGGATGGTGGACCGTGCCCGAGCCGGTGCGCCACAGCCCGGCCACGGCGCGCAGCAACGAGCTCTTGCCGCAGCCGGAAACCCCGGTGATCAGCAGGCCTTCGCCCCGCTCGACGGCCACGCTCAGCTTCTCGACCAGCAGCCGGTCGAACTGCGGCGTGTACAGCGTCAGGTCCTCCAGCGCCAGCCGGTCACACGGGTCCAGCGCGATCTGCGAAGGCTGGGGCTCCTGCGGCACGGGCGAGGCCTGGTCGGCGCGCGGCATCACCCGCTGCCCCAGCGCGTCGAGCCGGCCGATGCCGGCGACGAAACGCGACAGGCTTTCGAAGTTGTCCACGATGAGCGAGACCGCGCTCAGCACGGCCGCGAAGGCGCCGCCGGCCTGTACCGCCCGGCCCACCTCGAGTTCGCCCGACAGCACGCTGCCGGCCAGCACCACGCTCGGCACGACCAGCGTGAGCTGGCTGAAGCCGCGCTGGTACAGGTTGAGCGAGCGCTGCCGGCGGATCAGGCGCGCGAAGTTGGTGAACGCCGCATCGAACAGCTTCTCGATGCGCTTGCGCTCCTGGCCTTCGCCCCGATAGAAGGCGATGGACTCGGCGTTCTCGCGCACCCGCATGAGGCCGAAGCGGAAGTCGGCCTCGCGCCTGAGCTGCCAGAAGTTCAGCGAGATGAGCGGCGCGCCGAACACCCACAGCGCGATGGCGGTGCCCAGGGTCGCATAGACCGCCAGGATCGCCACCAGCAGGTGGGAGATCGCCCACAGCACCGCACTGAAGGCGACCAGCTGCATCACCGAGCCGAGGAAGATCAGCAGGAAGTGGATGGAGCGCCCGGTGAAGGTGTTGATGTCTTCGCTGATGCGCTGGTCCGGGTTGTCGATGTCGGAGTTCTTCTGCAGCTCGTAGTAGCGGCGCTCGCCGAGGTAGCCGTCGAGGAAACGCCGCGTGAGCCAGCGCCGCCAGTGGTTGCCGAAGGCGTCCCGCATGTAGTAGTAGAAGGCGTAGACCGGCACGGCGCCGGCCAGCACCCACAGGGCCGCGCGCACCGACGCCCAGAAGCGGGGCCCCTCGTGCGCCGCCAGCGCCGAGGCCATCTCGCCGGTCTGGTCGTTGAGCATCACGGCGAACTTGGTCTCGGCCAGCATGAGGCCGATCAGCAGGGCCAGCAGGAGCCACGCCTTGCCGCGTTCGTCGCCTTGCCAATAGGGCTTGGCCATGCCATAGAACTGGCGCCAGGCGGCCATCGAGAGCTTGGGCGGGCGGATGTGCGGGCGGCGCGCCGCCAACGCGGCCGCGGCCGCCGCGGCTGCCCGCCGCGCCCGGGTGGTCGGCTTGGCGGTTTCTGGAGGGTTCACTGGGGGGCCGGTGTCGGCGCTGCCGGGCATGGTGCGGGCTCGCTGGGCAGGGGTGGAAGGCCGAAGCCACGGTAGGGCCGTGCGCCGCGCCGTGGTGTCGGACGAAGCCGGTCCGCGGCGTCGGCGCCAGGCCTTACATGGCGCGAATCAACTTGACGAGCTTGTCGAGCTCTATGGGCTTGGTGAACCAATGGTCGACGAGCTGGAAGGTGGCATCAACCTTGGAATCACCGAGCTGATGGCCGGTGATCCCTATCAGCACGATGTCATGGCCGTGCGCCTCGCGCAGCTGGCGGCTGAGGGCCAGGCCGTCCAGGCCCGGCATCTCGACGTCGAGGATGACGCAGTGAGGATCGAACTCGCCGATCATCCCCAGGGCCGCCAGGCCGTCGGCGGCGCTGCGCACTTCGCATCCCACGTCCTGCAGCACGCTCGACAGCGTCTGCCGCGCGTCAGCGTCGTCGTCGATCACGATCACCCGGGTATCGGCTTGCGCCATGGCCATCCCTCTCGAAACCACCCGGCCATTCGATCACAGTCGCCGCATACCGGTACGGGCATGCATCTTGCCAGCGACGGGTGCCCACTCGTCCATGCCATGACCGACCTCGACTTTCCGACCGCCCAAAGACTCGCTGCATCCCAGCCCCCGCGCCGCCGCGAGCAGCGGCTGGAACCGCGCAAGGCCGTGCAGCTGAGCGCCGTCGTGCAGCCGCGCGGCGGCCGGGCCATCCGCGCCACCATCGTCAATCTCAGCAAGCACGGTGTCGAGCTGATCTGCCTCGTCGACCTGCGGCCCGCCACCACGTGCCGCCTGCGCTTCACCTCCACCGCGGGCCTGCAGCCGCAGGTCGTCCGGGCCCACGCCTGCGTCGTGCGCAGCCGCCGCGAAGGCAGCGGCTACCGCATCGGCCTGCTGCTGTCGGCGGCGACACCGCGCGCCAACGACCTCCTGGAGTGCCTGGCCAGCTCCTGATCAGTGCGCGGGTGCGGCGTTCGCACTTGCCCCCTGGCCGGCGTGGCCCTGCAGCCAGCGCTGCTTGAGCGCATACATCGACTGCTGGCGGCGGGTGAGGCTGTTGGATTCGGCCAGGTGAAGGTGGCGCATGGCCTGCGCGTCGTCGCCCAGGCGCCAGTTCGCGAGGGCGAGCCAGAAGTGGAATTCGTGATAGTCGTTGGACACCGCCAGCGCGCGGCGGAACAGATCGCGTGCCTGGCCATAGTCGCCTGATTCATAGGCCTGGCGGCCGCGCTCGAAGGTGGCGAAAGGCGACAGGGCCCGCATGCGCGCCAGCCTTTCCTCCACGGCCCGCGCCTCGGCCTCGCGGCCCTCGCGCCGCCAGACGATGGCCAGGTTGGCCAACACCTGCGGATGGTCGCTTCGCCGCGCCAGCGCGGCCTGCAGCACGCGCTCGGCCTGCGCCAGCAGGCCATGGCGAAGATAGACCACGCCCAGCGTGTTGTAGGCGTCGATGTAGAGCGGGTCGGCCTCGATGGCCGCGCGAGCCCAGGTGTAGGCGTTGTCCAGGCCCTCCCGAGTCGATGTGGCTTTGCCACTTGACTCGGCCCCCTCGGGGGGCGGACGACGTATTCCGTCGGCCTCGGGGCGCCCTTGAATCATCGCCTCGGCCGCCTTGTTGTTGAAGTACATCGCCACGACCCGCTGCTCGGTGATGGGCCGGGAGCGGAGGCGGCGCGCCTGCGGCGGCGAGATGAAATCCACCGTCCACCAGTCGGGGCTGTCCTCCATCATCCGCACCGTCGGCACCCGCCGTCCGACCGCGATGTTGACGTGGCCCAGGTACAGCGCCAGGTCGCCTTCGCGGGCCCAGCTGTGGTCCACCTCGACCGACTGGTAACGCACCGCCAGCCCCGCCGCCTTGGCCAGGGCGCCGGTCACGATGACCAGCGACAGGCAGTTGCCGGCCCGCGCTTCGAAGGTCTCGGCGGCGTTGCGGGTGAACTCGGCGTCGTAGTCGATGAACAGTTGCTGGCCGTCGTACAGCCTGTCGAGCAGCGCCCGCTGCGGGCTGTGGGTCGCCAGGCGGGGCTCGATCTCGTCGTCGAGGTAGGCCCGCATGGCCGGGCTGAGGGCGAAGACCTGGGCCGCCTCCGGCTGGGCGATGGTCGGGCGGAAGGCGGCGTCGAGGAACAAGGTGTCGTGCGTCGCCCTGTCGAGCGGCGAGGTGGCGCAACCGGCAGCCGCCAGCGCCAGCCCGGCCATCAGCGCCTGCCAGGTCCTCATGACCGCCCTCGCTGGAGGCGCCGCTCCAGCAGCCCGAAGCCGGCTTCGAACAGCAAGGCCAGCGCCGCGGCCGGCAGGGCGCCCGCCAGCAGCAGCGCCTGGTCGTTCAGCGCCAGGCCGGTGACGATGCGCTCGCCATAGCCGCCGGCGCCGATGAAGGCGGCGATGGTGGCGGTGCCGACCGAGATGGCGGTCGCGGTGCGCACGCCGGCCACGATGACCGGCAGCGCCAGCGGCAGCTCGATGGATCGCAATCTCTGCCCGCGCTTCAGGCCCAGCGCCTGCCCGGCGAGCTTCAGCCCCGCCGGCACCTCGGCCAGGCCGGTGCAGGTGTTGCGCATGATGGGCAGCAGCGCGTACAGCGTCAGGGCCAGCAGCGCGGGCGCGGTCCCGATGCGGCCCAGCAGCGAGATCAGCACCGCCAGCAGGGCGAGCGACGGCACGGTCTGCAGCAAGCCGGTCGCGCCCAGCAGCAGTGCTCGGGCGCCGGCATGGTCGGCGGCCCACAGCGCGAGAGGCACGCCGGCCAGCACAGCCAGCGCGACCGAGACCGCCACCAGGCCCAGGTGCTGGGCGGTCAGGCGGCCCAGGTCCGGGCCGAACACGCGGGCCCACACGCCGGGCGTCTCGCCGGCTGGTGGCGGCACTGCGGCCGCCGTGGGCGTGGCCGCGAGGAAGTCGCGGGCGATCGTCTCGAAGGCCACGCCCTGCAGCTCGGCCCGAGCATTCATCGCGATCATCTGCGGCTCGCCGATGCGGCCCTGCAGCTTCTGCCAGGCCGCCCAGGCGGCCGGGAAGCGCTGCGGCACGTCCAGCCGGTACAGCAGCACGGCGTCGTAGCGGGGGAAGTAGCCCGCATCGTCGGCCAGCACCGTGAGACCCAGGTGCTCGATCTTGGCGTCGGTCGTGTAGATGTCGATCACGTCGACGTGGCCGCCGGCGAGTGCGTCGTAGGCCAGGCCATGGTCCAGGCCGCTCGGGCGTTGCGGCAGGGCGTAGCGCGCGGCCAGCCCGGGCCAGCCGTCGGCGCGGCCGATGAACTCGTTGCTGAAGGCCAGGTGCAGCTGCGGCTGACGCGCCAGGTCGCTCACCGCGCGAACGCCGAGCCGGCTCGCGGTGTCGGCCCGCATCGCCAGTGCGTAGCCGTCGTTGAAGCCCAGCGGCAAGGCCACGCCCAGCCCGAGTGGAGCCAGGCGCTCGCGCATCTGCTCCAGCGTCAGCGACGACGGCGCCTTGAGGACCTCGAGCGCGATGGTGCCGGTGTACTCGGGATAGACGTCGATGCCGCCGGCGCGCAGCGCCTCGTAGACGATGGCCGTGTTGCCCAGACCGGCCTTGACCTCCACCGCCGTCTCGCGCCCGGCCGCCTGGGCGAGCACCTGCGCGAGGATGTACGACTCGGTGAAGCGCTTGGAGCCTATGCGCAGCGGCGCCTCGGCCTGCGCAGGCGCCGGCAACGCGAACAGCAGCAGCAAGGCGAGCAGGAGGCGAAGCATGCGGCCAGCTTCGGCCAAGCCGGCCGCGGGGTCAAGGCGCGGGTCAGGTCGGCCCGCTGCCGCAGTCCGGGCCCCCGCCGTGCGCCGCCATGGCGGCCTCGAAGCGCTGCTGCAGCTGCCCGGTCGGCACGTCCTCCTTGTGCGTCGCGATCAGCCACTTGTGGCCGAAGGGGTCGACGATGCCGCCGGCGCGGTCACCCCAGAACTGGTCCATCAAGGGCATCTCCGGCTTGGCGCCGGCCTGCAGCGCCTTCTGCACGACCTGGTCGCAGTCGTCGACATAGAAGGTCACGGTGGTGGCCGAGCCGCCTATGGCCAGCGGGCTCAGGGCGCCCATCTGCGGGCGCTCCTCGGTCAGCATGAAGCTCTGCGGGCCGACCTGCAGCTGGCAATGCACCACCTCGCCGTTGGGCGCGTCCAGCCGCACCACCACCTCGGCGCCGAAGACGCGCCGGTAAAAGGCGATGGCATCGGCAGCGCCGCGGATCGTCAGGTAGGGGATGGCGCCGATCGGCGCGGGCACGGGGTTCACTTCGGGCATGACTTGCTCCTTGGAGTCGGGATGGATGAAGCGCGAGGCGCCTCATCACCACGACGAAGCGGGAGCCGGGATTTCGACAAAGCCTGTCCGGGCGCCGACAAAAGCCCGAAACACGGCACGGCCCGACCCGCCGAAGGCCACGTCCGGACTGGGCCGCGTCCCGCGCGACGCGCGCATCCGAGACTTCGGACACGAACGCGGGCCGGGCGCGATGGCGAGTTTGACGCGCATCAAGCAGCCGCCCCGAGGCGCCGCCCAGACTCGGCGCCCATGTCGTCCACGACGATCCCTTCGCCCGTTCTGCCTCCTGCGTCGCCGCCGGCCGCGAGCCCGGATGCGGGCTCGAACCTGGGCAGCGGCTGGCGCCGGGCGCTGGCCGGCTCGTCCCTGCTCGTGACCCTGTCGATTCTCGTGCTGGCGGCCCTGTGGGGCGCCGTGGCCTGGCAGACCCATCGGGAGCAGACCGAGGCGGTGCACAACGCCGAGGTCGAGCTCACCAACCTGACCCGGGCCTTTGCCGAGCACAGCGCCAAGACGCTCGAAAGCGCTGACCAGGCGATCCGTTTCGTCCGCAACGAGTACCTCGAACACGGCAAGGACCTGGACATCGCCGGCTACCTGCAGGACAAGCGGATCATCGACTCGGACTTTCACCTGATTTCGGTGATCGGGACCGATGGCTACATCTCGCACTCCTCCCAGCTCTTCCAGCGCGTGGACCTGCGCGACCGGGAGCACTTCAAGGTGCACACCACGGGGGCCGCGGGCGACGCACTCTTCATCAGCAAGCCGGTGCTCGGCCGTGTATCGGGCAAGTGGTCCATCCAGCTGACGCGTCGCGTCGACACGCCGCAGGGCCAGTTCGCCGGCGTCGTGGTGCTCTCGCTGGCGCCCGAATACCTCACGCGCTTCTACAGCGGCGTCGACCTCGGCGCCCAGGGCGCCATCACCCTGGTCGGCTACGACGGCGTCGTCCGCGCGCGCGCCACCCATGACGACAAGCGTGCTTCGCAGGATCTGTCCCAGGCTCCTCTGTTCCGGCAGGCCATGCAACGCAAGATCGGGACCTGGCGCGCCGTCAGCAGCATCGACGGCGTGGAACGCCTGTGGGCGTTCCGTGGTCTCGATGCCTACGGGCTGCTCGTGGTCACCGGCAAGGGCGTCGACGACATCATGGCGGAAGCACGCCAGCGCCGCTCCGGCTATTTCGCGGTGGCCTCGGTCCTGAGCGTGGTCATCGTCGGCTTCGCGGCCGGCCTGGTGCGCCGCGCGCGGGCACAGCAGGCGCTGCTCGACGAATTGGCGCTCAGCAATGAGCGCGCCAACGCCGCCAACGTGATGAAGACGCGCTTCCTGGCAAGCGTTTCCCATGAGCTGCGCACCCCGTTGAACGGCATCCTCGGCTACGCGGAGCTCGTCCGCGACGGCGCCGGCGACGAGGAGACCCGCGACCACGCCCGGGCCATCCACCAGAGCGCGAGCCGCCTCCATGGCATGGTCAACGACATCCTGGACCTGGCCCGGATCGAATCGGGGCGGATGCAGGTGCAGCTCGGAGACGTCGACCTGCGGCGGCTGCTGGCCGGCGTCTGGCGGCGGCACGACGGCCCGGCCCGGGCCCGCGCGCTGTCGCTCAGGCTGCACTTCGACCCCTCGTGCCCTCACGGCATCAGGACCGACGCGGCCAAGCTGGAGAAGGTCCTCCACCACCTCGTGGACAACGCGATCAGGTTCTCCAGCGAAGGCGACATCGACGTCACGGCGAGCGCCCGGGACGGTCATCTGGTGGTGCTCATCCAGGACCGCGGCTGCGGCATCGCGGGCCACCGGATCCCTGCGCTGCTGACCCGCTTTCACTCCACGACGGCCGAGGTCACCCATGCGCAGCAGGGTGCCGGCCTCGGGCTGCCGCTGTCCCACGAGCTGATGCGGATGCTTGGCGGCAGCATCCGGATCGACTCCCGGCCCGGATGCGGAACCACCGTCGAAATCCAACTGCCCCTGGACGCGGCGCCCGCCGGTCCACCCCCCTCCGAAGACGCCCGCCCATGTGCACACCCAAGAACGCCCTGATCGTCGACGACAACCAGCTCAACAGCAACCTGGTGGCCGCATTCCTGAAGCGCCTGGGCTGGCAGGCCTGCATCGTGAACACGGGTGACGACGCCCTGCGGTGGCTGCAGGCCCAGCCCTTCGACATGGTGCTGCTGGACCTGCGCATGCCCCATCTCAGCGGCGAGCAGGTCTGCCGGCGGATCCGCGACGAGCTGGGGCTGGATTCGCTGCACGTCGTGGCCTACACCGCGCACGGCATGCCCGAGGAACGCCACCGCATGCTCAGCGCCGGCTTCGACGACCTGCTCATCAAGCCCATCTCCTTCGCCGACGTGAAGGCCCTGTGCACCGTCTTCGAGACGCGGGGCGAACGATGAGCGCAAGCACGCATGCCTTCGCCGCGGGCGACGCGCGGGCCGGGCACAGCGCCTGGGTGGTGATCAACGACGCCCACCATGCCTGGAGCATCGCGCAGGCCCTGCAGGACGCGGGCTGGCGGCTGTGCGGCGTCTCCACGGGGCTCAAGGGTGCCCACGACCTGCTGCGGTCGTCGCAGCGCCTGCCCGAGCTGATCGTCTGCGGGCTGCGCTTCGACGACGGGGACGGCTTCCAGCTCATCCGTGCGCTGGCGGTGCGGCCCAATGCGCCGGCCCTGTTCTTTGCGAGCCACCAGCAGCGGGCGGTCATCAAGGCCGCCACCGCCCTGGCCCAGGCCTGCGGCGTGCCGGTGGCGGGGGTCGCGGAGCAGCCGGCCGATGCCGCCTCGGTGGTGGATGCGCTCGCCGGCTTCGAGCCGCCGCGCCCGAGAAGCCGCATCGCCGCCGTCGCGCCGCCGCTGGACCGCGAAGAACTGCTGTCCATCTTCGACCGTGGCGCCCTCTCGCCCTGGCTTCAGCCGAAAGTGCGGGTGGACACCCACGAGGTGGTCGGCTTCGAGGCCCTCATGCGTGCGCGCGACGAAGCCGGCGAACTGATCCTGCCCGACCGGCTCATCTCCAGCCTGTCGGCCCACGGCCTGCTGGACCAGGCCACCATGCACATGGCGCGCCAGACGGTCGACTTCGTCGGCAACTGCCTGTCCGAGGGGCTGGCCATCAGTGCGTCGATCAACGTGGCGATGCAGTCGCTGACGAACCTGGCGCTGTGCCAGGAGCTGGCCCGCACGGCGCAGGCGATCGACCTGGATCCCAGCTGGATCACCATCGAGATCACCGAGACCGACGCCATGTCCGACCTGGCCCAGGTGATCGAGAACACCGGCCGCATCCGCATGCTGGGCTTCAACCTGGCCATCGACGACTTCGGCACGGCCTACTCCAGCTTCTTCCAGCTGTCGCGCATCCCCTTCTCCGAGCTCAAGATCGAGCGCGCCTTCACCAAGGGACTGCAGCAGGATGCCGGCCACCAGGCGATCGTGCGCGCATGCGCCCAGCTGGGCGCCTCGCTCGGCCTGCACGTCGTGGCCGAGGGCGTCGAGACGCCGGCGGAGCTGGAGTGGGTGCGCCGCTGCGGCTGCACGCAGGTGCAGGGCTACCTCATCTCGCGTCCCATGCCGCCGGCGGAGGCCTATGAATGGCTGCGCGGGCTCGACGACCTGCGGGTCACCCTGCCCGACTGAAAGCCCGAGGCGGCGCGCTCAGTCCGCCGGGGCCGACGATGCGTCCCGCTGGCGCGACGCGAGCCTGTGGAGGATGTCCACCACGCGCTGCGCGCTGTAGGGCTTGACGATGAACCCGCTGACGCCCAGCTCCAGCGCCTGCTGGACCTTGGCCGCGGAGCTGAGCGCCGACACCATCACGACGAACGCCTGCGGGTCGGCCTGGCGGATCTCCTTCAGGACCTGCATGCCGTCGAGCTCCGGCATGTCGATGTCCAGGAAGACGACGTCCGGCCGCGCCAGGTGAAAGGCCTCCAGGGCCTCGCGGCCGTCGCGCACCTCGCGCAGCTCGACCGGCGCGAGCTGGCGCAGCAACCGGGCCAGCCATTGCCGGCTGGCGAAGTTGTCGTCGGCCGCCAGCACCTTCAGCGGTCTGGAGGCGTCGAATTCGTTCAGGCGTTCGAGCATCGGGGATCGGCTCTCGTCAGGCGGGCGCCCAGGCCTGCAACGCGTTCATGGTCTCGAGGATGAGACCCTCGCACAGCAACGCTGCGCGGGCGTGTCGCCGGGCGGCGAGTTCGCTCTCGATGTTGGCGGCCAGTTCGGTCAGGCGCGGATAGCCGTACGAGCCCCCCGTGCCCTTGATGTTGTGGATCACCAGGCCGAGGGCTTCCCAGTCCGACTGGCGCAGCGCGGCACGGATGGCATCGAGCTGCGCCGGCAGGCCGGCGCGGAACTCCTGCCTGAGCTCCTCCATCTCGCGCAGGAACTCCGGATCCTCGAGCTCCTCCAGCGGCGGCGGCGGGGCGCCCAGGTGCCGGGCGAGCGCCTCGTAGAACTGCTCCCGGTCCACCGGCTTGGCCAGCACGTCGTCGCAGCCGGACTCGCGGCATCGCGTCACGTCGGACTGCATCACGTTGGCCGTCAGGGCCAGGATGGGCCGCGCCAGGCCGGCGGCACGCAGCAGCCGCGTGGCTGTCAGCCCGTCCATCACGGGCATCTGCATGTCCATCAGGATCAGGTCGAAGTCCTCGCGCAGCGCGCACTCCACGCCCTCCTCGCCGTTGGCGGCCAGGCTCACCTTCAGGCCCGCCTGGCGCAGGTAGGCGGAGATCAGGCGCTGGTTGTCCGCGCCGTCTTCCACCAGCAGCACGCGCCCGTCCAGGTGCGGCACCGAGACCGAGGTGATGGCGAAGTCGGGGCGGCCGTAGTCCACCAGGTCGCCCTCC
This sequence comes from Ideonella flava, assembly GCF_051857595.1. Taxonomy (NCBI): domain Bacteria; kingdom Pseudomonadati; phylum Pseudomonadota; class Betaproteobacteria; order Burkholderiales; family Sphaerotilaceae; genus Ideonella; species Ideonella flava. The sequence goes on along the minus strand of NZ_JBPZHD010000002.1, from coordinate 332,077 downwards.
ATCGTCAGCAGCTCGGGCGGGGGCGCATCGGCCGGCAGCAACAGGTCGAGATGGAAGCGGCTGCCGCGGCCGGCCTCGCTCTCGACCCGGATCGCCCCGCCCAGCATGGCGGCGAGCTGGCGGGAGATGTACAGCCCCAGCCCGGTGCCGCCGAACTTGCGCGTGGTCGAGACGTCGGCCTGGACGAAAGGCTGGAACAGGCGCTCCAGCTGGGCGGCCGTCATGCCGATGCCGGTGTCGGCGACGGTGAAGGTCATGCGCCGCTCCTGCTCGACGTAGGTCAGCTCCAGGGACACGGCGCCCCTGGTCGTGAACTTCACGGCATTGGTGCAGAAGTTCAGCAGGATCTGCTTCAGGCGCACCGGGTCGCAGCGCACGGTGGCCGGCAGCGGCAGGTGCGGCACGACGTTGAACTGCAAGGACTTCTCCTGCGCGCGGCCGTTGACCAGCGCGAAGATGTCGCGCAGCAGCAGCGGCAGGGGCAGGTCGACCCGCTCCAGGTGCATCTGCTGGGTCTCGATCTTGGCCAGGTCCAGGATGTCGTTGATGACCTCCAGCAGGTGCCTGCCGTTCCTGATGATGGTGTGGACCGCATCGCGCCGGTCCCCTTCCGACTGCCCCGGCTCCAGCAGCAGTTCGGCGAAGCCGATGATCGAGGTCAGCGGCGTGCGGATCTCGTGGCTCATGTTGGCGACGAAGGCGCTCTTCGCGCTGCTGGCCGCGATGGCCTCGTCGCGGGCGCGGCGCAGCTCCGCCGTGCGATCGCGGATCACCTCGTCCTGGCGAAGGGCGACCTGTTCGAGCTCCTGCATCTTGCAGGCGAGCAGCTCCTGCGCCTGGCGGCGAGTCGCTCGCTCGATCGCGAGGCGCCGCTCCAGGGCTTGCACCAGATCGTTCATGGGCACGACCTTATCGTGGCACCCTGTCGACGCCGCTTGACTTTTGTCAGCACCGCCTTCGCGGCGCTGCCCGCCGGCCGGCTTCGCGTGATGGATTGCCTGGCCGCCTGCAGGGCCACGCTCAAGCCACCGCCTCGCAGCGGAATGCCCCGACGGCCTGCACCAGCCGCGCGGCCTGCTCGCTCAGGCTCTCGGCGGCCGCGGCGCTTTCCTCGACGAGGGCGGCGTTCTGCTGGGTCACCTTGTCGAGCTGGGTCACCGCCACGCTCACCTGCCCTATGCCGGTGCTCTGTTCGGCCGTGGCCGTGCTGATCTCGTCGAGCAGGTCCGAGACGCGCCGGATGCGCGTGTTGATCTCGGCCATCGTGCTGCCGGCCTCGGCCGCGAACTGGCCACCGGCGGCCACCTTGCCCGCGCTGTCGCCGATGAGCGACTTGATCTCGCGCGCGGCCTCGGCACTGCGCCGGGCCAGGCCGCGCACCTCGCCGGCGACCACCGCGAAGCCGCGCCCTTGCTCGCCGGCCCGCGCGGCCTCCACCGCGGCGTTCAAGGCGAGGATGTTGGTCTGGAACGCGATGCCGTCGATGACCTCGGTGATGCTGGCGATCCGGCTGCTGGCCGCACTGATCTCCAGCATGGTGGCCTCGACGCGCTGAACCACCCCGGCGCCCTGCCGGGCCACCTCGCTGGCCGACGCCGCCAGCTGCGAAGCCATGCGCGCCGCATCGGCGCTGTTCCGGACGGTGCCGGTGAGCTGTTCCATCGAGGCCGCGGTCTGCTGCAGGCTGCTGGCCTGCTCCTCGGTGCGCTGGCTCAGGTCGATGTTGCCCGCGGCGATCTGGCCCGACGCGGTGGCGACCGATTCCGACCCGTGCCGCACCGTGGTCACCGTATGCAGCAGGTTCTCGTTCATGGTCTTGAGCGCCGCCAGCAGCCGGGCCGCCTCGTCGCGGCCGTCGACCACGATGCGCGAGCCGAGGTCCCCCGCCGCCACCGCATCCGCCACCTTCAGCGCCTGCTCCAGCGGCCGCGTGATCGAGCGCGTCAGGATCCACCCGAGCACCGCGCCCAGGACCAGCGCCGCCGCCGAGCAGGCGAGCAGCACGGCGCGTGCGCGACCGATGTGGCGCTCGACCGACTGGCCTCGCTCCCGGGCCAGCTCGCGCTGGAACACGGACAGTTCCCCGACCTGCTTCTGCAGCGCGTCGATCGCCGGCAGCGTGGTGCCGAGCAGCTCGGCACGGGCTTCGTCGCGACGCCCCGCTCCGACCCACTCGTCGACCCGCGTGAACGAGGCCACGTAGGTGGCCCGCGCCGCCTTGACCTGCGCCAGCAGGTCCTTGCCGCGCGCGCTCGCCACCAGCGTGTCCAGCGTCTGCAGGGACTGGGTGATCTCGGCCTTGTTGCGGGCGATGGCCTGGTGGATGCGCTCGACGTGCTCGGCGTTTTCGGCGAAGAACAACTCCATCGTGCGCCGGGCGTTGGCGCGCGTCAGCGTGTCGATCCGCCCGGCCAGCTCGGCCTTGGTCCATTCGGTGTCGACGAGGCTGCCGGTCGCCTCGCCGATCTGCGACAGGCTCGTCAGCGCCGTGGCGCACATCGCCAGCATCAAGGCGAGGACGAGGCCGAAGGCGAGCGTCAGCCGCGGGCCGATCTTCATGCGCCGAAGAATGTTCACGCGAGGTTCTCCCTGGGTATTGAGTATTGGATGGACTGCCTATCGGCCCGCCCGGCGGCCGATGCAGCATGAAGACGCCGCCGGATGATCTGGATCAAGCCGCCCTCACCCGCCGGCGCAGCTCGCGAAGGCAGGCCAGCGACTCCTCGTAGTCGAAGCGACAGATGTGGTGCTCCAGGCGCAGTGCAAGCGGCGCGTCGAGGGACTGCAGCCGCGGGCGGAGTCGGCGGGTCAGTGCCAGCGACTCGAAATCACCAGCCTCCAGCAGGCTCTGCAGGGCGTCCAGCCCCGGCTCGCAGGGGTCGTCGTCGAGCAGGGGCGCCGGCAGCGTGTCCTGCTCGCCCAGGGATTGGTGGATGGCCTGCGTCAACGCTTCGACCCGTTCCAGGAGGCGGCGCGTCTGCTGGTTCAGCTCCGGCGCGCCGGCATCCCTCAAGGCCGCGGCCAGCGCCGCGACCTGCTGGCAGACCTCGTCGGCCCCTATCGCTCCGGCTGCGCCCTTGAGCGCATGCAGCTCGCGCAGAGCCGCTGCCGAATCGCCAGCAGGATCGGCCGCGACGGCGGCCCCAAGCCCTTCACCGTAGTGCCGCGCGAACTGCCGCAGTACGCGGCGCGCCGCCGAGGCGTCGCCTCCCAGTTGCTGCACGGCCCGCGCCATGTCGAGGCCGGCCAGTTCGCCGCCGTCCCCGTCGGGCCGAGCCGCCGCCCGCGCGGCCGCGGCCGCCGAAGAGCGGACGGGCGCCGCGGCCTGCGGCGGCAGCCAGCGCAGGATCGCGCCGTACAGCTCGCGCGGATCCACCGGCTTGGCGACGTGGTCGTTCATTCCGGCGGCCAGGCACGCTTCGCGGTCCTCGCCGAAGGCACTGGCGGTCATGGCGATGACCGGGACATGGTCGAGGCTGGGGATCCGGCGGATGCGACGCGTGGCCTCCAGTCCGTCCATGCCGGGCATCTGCATGTCCATCAGGATCAGGTCGTAGACCTCGGTTTCCAGGCGCTCCAGCGCCTGCTGGCCGTCCGCGGCGATCTCCACCGCCACGCCGACGGCCTTCAGCAGCGCCATCCCCACCTCGCGATTGACCGGGTTGTCCTCCACCAGGAGCACCCGTGTCGAGTGGCGTGCCTTCAGGGCCAGGGCCGCGCTGGCATCGCCGGAGAGCACCGCCGGCCCGGCCGCCGTCGCGCCCGCCCGCATGCGGACCGTGAACCAGAAGGTGCTGCCGCGCCCCGGCTCGCTCTGGAGGCCGACAGTGCCCCCCATCATGGCGACCAGGCGCTTGGTGATGGCCAGCCCCAGCCCGGTGCCACCGAATCGCCGCGTGGTCGACCCGTCAGCCTGGGTGAACGGCTCGAACAACTGGCCCCAGGCGGGGGGCTCGATGCCGATGCCGGTGTCGCGCACGCTGAACCGCAGGCGCCACTCGCCCGCGTCGACGCCCTCAGGGGTCACAACGATGTCGATGCGCCCGCTCGGGGTGAACTTGACCGCGTTGCTCAGCAGGTTCATCAAGGCCTGCATCAGGCGCGTCGCGTCGCCGTGCAGGCATTCGGGGACATCGTCCACCTTCACGCCGATGAGGAGGCGCTTGGCCAGGGCCCGTTCGGACACCATGTCCACGGCCCGGGAGACCAGGGCCCGCAGGGAAAAATCGGTCGGCTGCAGATCCAGCCGGCCGGCCTCGATCTTGGACAGGTCGAGGATGTCGTTGATCACCTGCAGCAGGTGCCCTGCCGCTTCCGAGACCTTGTCCAGCCGTTCGGCGACCACACCCTGCGGGACGTCCCGGCGCATCAGGTGGGTCAGGCCGACGATGGCGTTCAGGGGCGTGCGGATCTCATGGCTCATGTTGGCCAGGAAGGAGCTCTTCGCCTGGCTGGCGGACTCGGCGCGCTCCTTGGCGACCATCAGGTCGGCATTCGCCTGCTGCAGCTGGCGCTCGCTCTGGCCCAAGGCGGCGTTCGCCTGCATCAGCTGGCGGGTGCGGGCACCGATCATCTCTTCGAGGTGATGCCGGTGGCGGTCGAGCTCCAACTCGGCGAGGTGGCGTTCGGTGACATCGCTGAACGAGGTCACGACCGAGGCGATGCGGCCGCCCGGCCGGTCGAAGACCGGCTCGGCGTTCACGCTGATCCATCTCTGCGAGCCGTCCGGCGCGTGAACGCCGACCAGTTCATTCCTCAAGGGGCGCCCCGTGGCCAGCGCCCGCTCCATGGGACGCTCGGCGCGCGGCATCGTCCGGCCGTCGGGATGCACGCTGCGCCAGGTCCTGAAGAACGAGGGGTCGCGCAGTTGCGCCAGGTCGCCACCGAAGAATCGCTCGGCCTGGGCGTTGCAGGCCACCAGTCCGCCGGCCGCGTCGTGGACGAGGATGCCTTCTTCCAGCGCCTCCACCATCGAGCGGTACTGCGCTTCGCTGGCCCGGACGGCCTCTTCCGCCTGGCGGCGCTGGGTGACATCCGTGTGCACGACCACGGCGCCGCCTTCGGGCACCTCCAGCGGCGTCACGCTCAGCTGGAACCACCTCGTGCATTCACTCATGCCGCACGGGTATTCCATCGTGAACAGCCTGCGCCGGCAGGCGAGGACTTCGGCGATGCCCGCCGCGGCTTCAGAGCCTTCTCGATCGTCGGCAAAGGCCGTTTCGCGGCACACCGCGAGGTAGTCCGCCCCCGGGTCGGGACGGGAAGACCCGCTCCCCCGCCGGCACGGCTGGGCCGCGAAGTCGCGCCACGCCTTGTTGACGGTGACGATCACGCCGTGGCGGTCGAGCACGGCCAGGTGGTCGAGCACCGAATCCTCGACCGCCTGAACCAGCCGGGCGGAAGCCTGCAGCGCGGCTTCCGCCCGCTTGCGCTCGGTGATGTCGCGCGAGATGCCGAACACCCCCATCACGCGGCCATCCTGGTCGCGCATCGGCCCCTTCACCGTCAGGTACACCACCGGTCCCGCGGGGGTATCCAGGAACTCCTCGTAGGTGCTCGCGCGATCGTCATCCATCACCGCGCGGTCCTTGCGCCGGATCGTCGCCGCCTGGCCCGGGGGGAACAGGGCGCTGTCGTCGCGGCCGAGCATGTCGTTAACGGACTTGCGCATCACGAGACCGGCTGCGCGGTTGCAGAACACATAACGGCCGGAGCGATCCTTGGCGAAGATGGCGTCGTCGGAGCCATCGGCAATGCTCTGCATGAGCGCGAAGTAGTTCAGCCGCCGCTCCCGCTGTGCCTGCTCCGCACGCAGCCTGCGCTGCCGGCTGCGTTCCAGCATCAGCATGTGCAGGCCCACCGCGGTGACCAGGACGAAGCCCCAGCCCTTGACGGTCTGCCAGAACTCCACCTGCCGGACGTCCTGGAGCAGGTGGTCCAGGACGGCGTCGGAGGCGAAGATCCACAAGGCCGCGGCAATGGCATAGGCCACGGCCACACGAAGGGCGTAGCGTCTGTCGCCTGCGATGGCTGTCCGTGCGTCCATGAGCTGGCCTTCCTGTGCGTGCTGCGCTTTTCAATGCGGGGTGGCAGCGCCGGCCGCATGGGCCTGGGGCGGCCGCTCCGGCAGGCGCCGGGCGATCTCGACGAAGGCGTCGACGTCCTCGAGGAACACGTCCAGCAGGTCGGGATCGAAATGGCGGCCGCGCTCGTCGCGCATCCTGCGCAGCACCTCTTCCAGTGCCAGCGCCGGCTTGTACGCGCGCCGCGAGATCAGGGCATCGAAGACGTCGGCGATCGCCATCAGGCGCGCCGCGAGCGGGATGTCGGTGCCGGCCAGGTGGTCGGGATAGCCGCCTCCGTCCCACCGCTCGTGGTGATGCAGGGCGATCTGCCGCGCGAACTTCAGGAAGTCCGCCGGCTCGTCGATGTCCTGCTCGGCGCGGGCGATGACATCCGCGCCGAGCCGGGCGTGGGTCATCATCACGGCGCGCTCCTCGTCGGTGAGGCGATCGGGCTTGAGCAGCACCCGGTCGGGCACCCCGACCTTGCCGATGTCGTGCAGGGGCGCGGACTTGCCGATGAGCTCGATGGTGTGCGGGTCCAGCTCGCAGGCGAAACGTGGATGCGCGCTGGCCCGCCGGGCCAGCTCCAGCACCATCTGCTGCGTCCTGAGGATGTGGGCGCCGGTCTCGTTGTCCCGCGTTTCGGCCAGCCGCGCGAGCGCCCGGATCGTGACGTCCTGCGCGATCTGCTTCTCGCGCGTCCCGCGGGTCACCACGGCCTGCAGCGAATCGTTCTGCCGGACCAGCCCGTCGCGCTCCTGCTTCAGGCGCAGATGCGTGCGAACGCGGGCCAGCACGACACTGGGATGCAGCGGCTTGGTCACGTAGTCGACCGCGCCCAGCACCAGGCCCTTGCGTTCGTCGTCCTTCGAATCCATCGCGGTGGCGAAGATCACCGGGATGTCGCTGGTTGCGGGCGACTGCTTCAGCCGTTGCAGGACGTCGAAGCCGCTCAGGCCCGGCATCATGATGTCCAGCAGGATGAGGTCGGGCCGCGGGGACCGCGCTGCCAGGTCGAGCGCCCTGGCGCCCGAACTGGCGGCCCGGACCGCGTACTCGGCGCGCAGCAGCTCACCCAGGAACGAAAGGTTTTCGGCGGTGTCGTCGACGATCAGGACCGTCTGCCGTGGCTCCATGCGCCCCTCCCTGTGGCTTCGAAGAGCGGCATCGTAGGGAGCCGGTCCGCCGCCATGCTTGACCGATATCAATCGAGCCGGGGCGCAACTGGCCGCTCATCGCCCTCTTTTCCGGCGTTCCCGGCCCTGCGCCTGGTCGTACTCTGCGCCCGTCTGTCCCCGCGGGTATCGGTCGGCCAGGCGAGCACCTCCTGTCCCCCATTCGCATGCGTACGTCCTCCCTGTCCACCGCGCGGGCTGTCGGCCTTCTGGTCGCCCTGCTGGGTGCGACCCTGGCGCTGCGGTGGGTGTTTCAGATCGAAGCCATCACGCGGCTCGTTCCGGGCTCGGAGCACCTGGGCATCGTCAACCCGCTGCTGTTCATCGCCGCGGCAGTCTGCCTCTGCCTCGCCTGCCGGCCCTCTCGTCCGCCGGGGTGGCCGGCCCGGCTGTCGGCGGCCTGCGCGGCGGCGCTCGTCGTGCTTCCGCTGGGCTACCTGGTCGAGAACGTCTTCGACGTCTCGCTCGGCATCGACTTCGTCCGCGCCGGCACGCTGCCGACGGCCGGCAATCCGCACCCCGGCCGCATCTCTCCCAACGCCAGCCTGGCCTTCCTGCTCGCCGGAATCGCCTTCTGGATCGAGGGCCGCCGCCCCACGCCGCGGCGCCAGTTCGCCTACCTGGTCCTGACCCTGGCCGTTTCGGCGCTCGGCCTGGCCGGCCTGGCGGGCCATCTGCTGGGGCTGGAAACGCTCTACCACGTCGCCAGCTTCAACCGGATGCTGCCCTCGACCGCGTTCGGGCTTTCGCTCCTCGGCGTGGGCCTGTGGATGCTTCGCGAGGCCTCGCTGGCCTTCGATGCGAAGCAGCTGCAGACCATCGAGCAGCGCATCAAGCGACGCTCGGTGGCCGTCATCACGCTGGTGGCCGTGGCCGGCGGCATCGCCGGCTTCGCCGTCATGCGCGACACCTTCGAACGCTCGGTCGCCAAGGACATGCTGCTCGTCGCGACGACCAACGCGACATCGCTGGCCCACACCATAGACGTGAGCCTGTGGTTCCCGCGGACCGTGACCAGCCGGCCGGCGGCGCGCCAGGCGCTGGACAAGCTGAGCAAGGCCCCCGGCGACGAGGCGGCCATGGACTTCCTGCAGAAGGTCGCGGACAGCTTCCTGACGGCCGACCTGACCGGCGTGGAGATCTACGCGGCCAACGGCGAACTCGTCGCCCAGGCCGGATCGAAGACGCCGGCGAACCTGCACGTCATCCAGCGCCTGGCCCACACGGATCAGCCCTCGGTGCTCGCCTGGAGCGACGGCTATCTTCTCCTGGCGGACACCGACGTGCGGGTCGACGGGCGACTCGTTGGCCGGGTGCACACCGAGCAGCGCATGCCGCTGTTCGATCGCCTGCTCGCCGACATCCGGGCCTCGGCCGCGACCTCCGACGTGGCCATCTGCGGCCGCGCGAACGACCGGCTGGTCTGCGCTCCGAATCGCTATCGGCCCGCGGGTTTCGAGCTGCCGATGTTCGACGCGGCGGGCCAGCCCAGCCTGCCGGCCGCCAAGGCGCTGCTGGGCGAGCAGGGGGTGCAGTTCCTGAAGGACAGGCGCGGCACCAACGTCCTGTCGGCCTACACGCCGATCAAGGATTTCGGGCTCGGGCTGGCCGTGCGGACCGACGTGGACCTGCTGTATTCGCCGCTGAAGTCGCGCCTGAACCTGCTGGCGCTGGCGCTGCTGGGCATCGTCGCCCTCGCGCTGTATGCCCAGCACAGCCAGGTCCGGCCGGTGCTCAGGCAACTGGTGGCCAGCGAGAAGCAGCTCAAGGCCATCCTGGAAGACCAGTCGGAACTCGTGTCGCTGGCGCGCACCGACGGCGAGCTGCTCTACGTCAACCCGGCCTACGCCAGGCACTACGGCCTCACGCCGGCCGCCATGGTGGGCCAGAACCTCTTTGACCACGTGGCGCCGGCCGATCGCGAAAGCGTCCGCCAGGCCATCGCCGAGCGGCTCGCGACGGGCACCACGGCCACGATAGAGAACCGCACGCTGGCAACGGACGGCAGCGTCCGCTGGGTCTCCTGGACCAACAGCGTCCAATACGACACGTCCGGCGAGCCCCGGCTGCATTCCGTCGGGCGCGACGTGACCGAGCGCAAGTCCGCCGAGCAGGCCTTGAGCGCGAGCCAGGCCCTGCTGGCCCGCATGGGCCGCGTGGCCGGCGTGGGCGGCTGGGAAGTCGATCTCGTGACGGGGATCCACAGCTGGACCGAAGAGACCCGGCGCATCCACGATGTCGGCCCGGACTACGTGCCCACGATGGACGGCGCCCTGGCCTTCTACACGCCCGAAGCGAGGCAAGCCGTGGATGCGGCGGTCAAGCGGGGCATCGAGCAAGGCACGCACTGGGACCTCGAGCTGCCCATGGTCACCGCCACCGGCCGCAGCATCTGGGTCCATGCCCAAGGCGAAGTGGAGACCGAGGACGGCCGCCCCGTGCGGCTGGTCGGGTCCATCCAGGACGTGACTGAGCGCATGCTGGCCGAACAGGCGATGCGCGCGCTCACCGCCATCTTCGATGCGACGACCGACTATGTGGTGCAGCTCGACACGATGGGCCGCATCACCTACATGAACCCCGCGGCCCGCCGCCGCACCGGCCGAGCGCGGGAAGAGTCCATCGAAGGGCTGACGCTGGCCGACCTCAACCCCGAGCAGACGCTGGAGCGCTTCATGTCTGAAGTGTGGCCGGCCACGCTGAGCAAGGGCGTGTGGGTGGGCGAATCGCTCGTGTGGGACGAGAGCCGGCGCGAGTTCCCGGTCAGCCACATCGTCATCGCCCACCGGAACAAGGAAGGCCGGATCGAATCCTTCTCGGCCCTGATGCGCGACATCTCCGCCGCCAAGGCCGCGGAGCAGGCCTTGCGCCACAGCGAGCACCGCCTGCGCATGGTGACCGACAACCTGCCGGTGCTGATCTCCTACCTGGACCGCGACCTGCGCTTCCGCTTCGTCAACCAGACCTACCGGGAGTGGTTCGGGCCCGAGTCGGCGCCGCAAGTGGGGACCACGGTGCGCGAGTTCCACGGCGAGAGGGCGTGGGCCGAGGTCGAGCCCCTGCTGCAGGCCGCGCTGGCCGGGCAGCAGGTGGCCTTCGACCGCGAGATGGTGACGCCCTATGGCCGCCGGCATGTCCATGTCTCGGTCGTGCCCGACCGCAACGAGACCGGCGAGATCGAGGGGCTCTACACCCTGACGGGCGACGTCACCTCCTACCGCCAGGCGCAGGGCGCGCTGCAGGAGAGCGAAGCGCGGCTGCGCACCGTCGCCGACGCCTTGCCCATGCGCGTGGCCTACATCGATGCCGAAGAGCGCTATCGCTTCAACAACCTCGCCTACGAACGCGGCTTCGGCCGCCCGCGCGACGAGCTGATCGGCAAGTCGGTGCGTGAGCTGCTGGGCGACTCCGCCTACCAGGTGGTCGAGCCGCACATCCGGCGGGCCCTGCGAGGCGAATCGGTCACCTTCGAGAGCGAGATGGCCGGCGGCGCCGGCCACACCGTCTGCTACGAGGCCCACTACATCCCGCAGCTGGCTGCGGACGGCCGCACGGTGCTCGGCTTCCATGCGGTCATTACCGACATCACGCGCCAGAAGGTCGAGGAGCGGCGCCTGATCGAACTCTCGCGCGTCGACCCCCTGACCGGCCTGGTCAACCGCACGGGCTTCGAGCTGCGCGTGGCCGAGGCCATGCAACACTGCCGCGTCACGGGCTCGCCCATGGCCCTCATGTACCTGGACATCGACAAGTTCAAGCAGATCAACGACCGCTTCGGGCACGACATGGGCGACGCCCTGCTCCGGGCCTTCGCCGCCCGCCTGTCGCAGACGCTGCGCTCCACCGATACCATCGCCCGGCTGGGAGGCGACGAGTTCACGGTGATCATGGAAGGCGTACCCAGGCCCGAGGTCGCAGCCACGGTGGCCAACAAGATCGTGCAGGCGATGAACACGCCTTTCACGCTCGGACAGCAGACGGTGCGCATCACCACCAGCATCGGCCTGAGCTTCTTCCAGGGCGACGCGACGACCGTCGAGGCGCTGGTCAAGCAGGCCGACGTGATGCTCTACCGCGCCAAGGAAGCGGGCCGCAACAACGTCCAGATGACGCTGGGGTTGGAGCCCGAGGGGCCTGGCCGCTCGGGCCCCGCCCCCGGGGGCGAACATTCGGCTCCCGCAAGCCCCCTCCCCGAAGGGGCTCCAGCAGGTTCGGCGGCTCCTCCCTGCCGTCCTTCAAGAGGAGGACTCCAGCTTGTTTGACGAGCCGGCCTGACGGAGTCGGTTTCCACCTGCCGCACGGCGGTGGAAAAGTCCCTGCCCAGGGATCGACTCAAACGCAAATGCGAATCGATCGCATTAAGATGGCGGCACATTGATCAAACCCGCCCGCACCAGCCAGCAGACCCGGCCAGCCCGTGCACGCCCCGACACAGGAGGCCCTGCATGCTCCCAGCCCCGCTGGTCACGTCGAACCCGACGTCCGCTGACACCTCGCAAGACAACGACATCCCGCCGGCCGGCCGCATCGTCGCCGCCTGCGGCTGCACTCCGAGCCTTCCGCTGGCCCAGGCGCGGGGCTCCCGCCGCCGGCGCCTGTGGGAGCTGAGCCGGCACGCGCACTGTCCCGTCGTCGGGGTGTGCCTGCCCATGGCGGCGCTGCGCCGCCTGGTCGACAAGGTGCTGGGAGGCAAGACACTGGCCACCGATTACGACCTGCACTGCGGCATCAACAACGAATGCCGCCAGCGCGGCCGCATCGCCGAGGCGGTCGAGAAGGAGCTCGACCGCCGCTACGCACCGACCCTGCGCCAGGCCCGGTCCCTGAAGAGCACCGACGCCCTGGCCGCCTGGTGGCGTGAACAGACCGGCGGCCGCGACGTTCCCGGCGCGCTCTGGGCCACCTTGAGCCACCCGCGCTGCGACGTCGTGCTCGAAGAGACGGTGCTGTCCGACATCCACATGATCCAGCACCAGTGCGGCGCCGCGGACCGGGCCGATCTGGCACGGCTCGACGCGCTGCAGCAGGAGAACGAGGTGCTGGCGCGCGAGTTGGGCGCAGCACAACGGCGCTGGACGCAGCAGTCGGCCGACCACGCGCGGCTCGCCGAGGCCCAGAGCGCTCAACTGCTGCGCCTTCGAGCCGAACTGCTGGGCCGCGACACGCTGATCGCCTCGCTGCAAGAAGACCTCGCCGCGCTCGAAGCATCGGTGCCTGCGCTGCGCGCGCGCGACGAGCTGACCCGCCAGGTGGCCTCGCAGATCGAGCGCCTCCAGGACCTGGAGCGGGCGCTGCTTCGCACCCGCCACGAGCTGGAGCGGGAGCGGCAGCGCGCGAACGAGGCGGTCCAGGCCGTCGAAGCCCTGCGCTCGCAGGCCGGCCGCCCGACCTCGTCCGAGGCCCCGGCGACCACCGAGCCCGAGGAAGCCCTGGCCGACCGCGCCGTGCTCTGCGTCGGCGGTCGCCCGGCCAGCCTGCCCGCCTACCGCCGCCTGGTCGAACGGGTCGGCGGCCGCTTCCTGCACCACGACGGCGGCGAGGAGGACAAGGTCACGCGGTTGGCGAGCACGCTGGACAGCGCCGACGTCGTGATCTGCCAGACGGGCTGCATCAGCCACGACGCCTACTGGCGCGTCAAGGACCATTGCAAGCGCACCGGCAAGCGCTGCCTTTTCGTGGACAACCCCAGCAGTGCCAGCCTGCGCCGCGCGCTCGCTGCCCTGGCCCCGGCGGCGCCGCAGCCGCAGGACGAGGAGGCGGCCCGCCCGCCGTGAGGCCCGGACCGGCTACGGGCAGCGCGGATGGCCGGGTCCCTACAATGCGCGCCCTTTCACCCGCCGGAACGCCGCGACCCATGGACATCGTCGTCAACGAAGAACTCAAGGCCTACATCGACCCGCTGACGACCGACGAGTACGAAGCCCTGGAGCGCAGCATCCTGGCCGAGGGCTGCCGGGATGCGCTCGTGCTGTGGGGCGACGTGCTGGTCGACGGCCACAACCGCTACGGCATCTGCCGCAAGCACGGCCTGCCGTTCCAGACGGTGCAGAGCACGCGCTTCCAGTCCATCGAAGATGTGTACCTGTGGATGATCGACCAGCACCTCGGCCGGCGCAGCATCTCGGATTTCCAGCGCGGCGTGCTGGCCTTGCGCAAGCGCGAGATCGTCGCGGCCCGACGCGCACAGGAAGCCGCGCCCCGCCCGGCGACGCCCGATCCGGCGCCCGATGCCCCCGAAGCGGCCCCCGGCCCGGCGCCGGCGCCGCTGGAGAAGCTCGACACCCGCGAAGCCATCGCCAAGGCGGCGCGCCTGAGCAACAGCCAGGTCGTGATGATCGAGAAGATCCACAAGCAGGCCGCGCCCGAGGTGGTGGCCGCGGTCAAGGCCGGCACCATCTCGATCAACGCCGCGGCGGCCGTGGCCACCCTGCCCGCCGAGGAGCAGGTCGCCGCGGCCACCGCCGGCAAGGACGAGCTGAAGCAGGCCGCGAAACGCGCGCGCGAGTCCAAGCGCAAGCCGCGTGAAGACTCCGCCGAGGGCACGCAAACGCCGCAGGCCGAGGACACCGTGGACTCGTTGCGCAAGCGCGTCGCGGCGCTGACCAGCGAGAACACCAGCCTGCGCCAGCAGGTGGCGAACCTGCTGGACCGGCTGCGCAGCCGAGGCATCGCCGTTGAAGAGCCGCAGGACGCCTCGGCCCCCTTCTAGCCCGGCAGGCGCCTTCCGGATCGACAAGAAATCGACCGGGAGAGGCCCCGGAATCAGGCAGGCCTCAAATCGCGCACTGAACAGCCGATAAGGTGGCAAGACCTGCCGCCGTGGCAGTCGCTCGAGCCTGCCACGTGAACGACCACCCGCCAGACGATCCGAACCAGGTCAACCCGCATTACCTGAACCACGTGGTTCAGGCCACGGCCCACCACGTGGTCGAGGTGACGCAGGACATCGTCAGCGGCAGCGGCATCAAGCTGCTGGCCAAGGGGGCGAGGATCGAACCCGCGGTGCGCGAGCGCCTGCTGCAGCACAAGCTGCAGAAACCGCTGGAGGACTGCGTGCAGGTCGTGGGAGGCGTGATGCCCGAGCGCTTCGGCCCGATCGCCGAGGCCCTGCTCACGACCCACCCACTGATCGCCGCGCTTTGCGCCGCCCAGGGCGGGGCGCAGCCCATCCCGCAATCCTTGGCGCGCCTGAAGTTGTCGGCGCCTGTGCAATCGCTGCTGACGGTCTATGCCGACTGGCAGGGCGACCGGCTAGAGCATTCGGTGGGCGTCGCCATGTTCGCGATGTCGCTGGGCCGCCGCCTCGTGCCGGGCGACATCGAGCGCCACCGGCTGCTGGCGCTGGCCGGCCTGCTGCACGACGTGGGAGAGCTCTACATCGACCCGAAGCACCTGCAGCGCGGCACCCGGCTCGAAGCCGAACAATGGCGCCACATCGTGAGCCATCCGCTCATCGCCGATCGCGTGCTGCGCGGGATGGAGGGTGCCGGTCCGGCGATTGCCGAGATCGTGCTGCTGCACCACGAGCGGCTGGACGGCTTCGGCTATCCGCGCGGCGTGAGCGGCGCCGCCCTCACGCTGAACGGCCAGATCCTGGGCGCGGCCGAGTGGCTCATGGCGCTGGTCGAATCCGGCCTCACGCCGCTGGCCCGGGCGAGCGTCGCCATGCGCATCATGCCCGGCGAGTTCTGCGACGAACTGATCCGCACCATCGCGGCCGCCGCCGTTCAAAGCGAGGAGTTGCTGGCCGGCTGGACGCAGCCCACGCCGCTGGAGGACGCGGTGCCCCGGGTGGCCCGGATCGCGGCCACGATGAGGCGCTTTCGCCAGCAACGGGCCTGGATAGAGGAGCGAATCGCGGCAGCCCGCGGCGAGCTGAAGAACACGCTGTCGTCCGGCATGGAGCGCATGCTGCGCCTGCAGACCGCGTTCTCGAGCACCGGCCTGGACGCCGCCGATCCCGAGGTGCTGCTGCGCCAGTTCGCCGCCCTGCAGGACCCGCAGGTGCACCTGGAGGTGATCACCATCGTGGGCGAGATCGAATGGCGGCTGCGCTCGCTGGAGCGCGAATCGCTGCTGCGCACGGGGCTGGTCGGAGGGCAGAGCGAAGCGGTGATGCGCGAGCTCGTCTCGCGCCTGACCGGCCGCCTCAGCGATGCTGCCGCGCCGCCTGTCGCGCCGGCAGGGTCCTCCGGCCCCGCGCCCAGCGAACCCTGACGTCGGATCCCGTCCACGACGGGCCGACGCAGGCGCGACGGCGTTGCCTCGCGGTGCCGATGCGGCTACCGTGCCACCATGACGGACAGGGCCAGCATCGAATTCGCGGCCGCGCTCGCGGTCGAAGGCAAGCGCGTGCTGCTCGGCCACTGGGTCGCGGCATCCGTCGAGCCCCTGCGCAGCTGCCTGAAGACCCTGGATCGCCTGGAGGCCCACGACGGCAGCGCACCGGCCGTGCGGGCCCTGCGGACAGAGACACTGGCGTGGCTGAGCCTGGCCCTGGACGCCTGCGCCGGCCTGGCCACGGCAGAGCAAGCTCGCCAGGCACTGGAGCGGAGCCTCGCCGAAGGCACGGATCCCCTGGGCCACGCCGTCGCCCTGTCGCTCATGAGTTGCGCGGCGCAGCTGCGAGGCGACGTGACGGCCATGCTTTGGCTCGGAGAAAGGGGCCGGCCTGTCGTGGAGCAGCAGCAGGCGTCGGCCGCCGCCGCTGCGCACCACGCCTTGCTCGGCTGGGCACTCGTGATGGAGGGCGAAGTGGACGAGGGCCTCGACGAACTGGAAGCCGCCGCGATCCAGCACCGGCGCCACGGCTCGGTGCTGAGCCTGCCCTGGATGCTGACCGTCTGCGCCGAGGCGCGGCTGGCGGCCGGCTCGACGCAGGACGCCAGGCGCGACATCGAAGCCGCCCATGCGGCCGCAACGGCAGGGCTTGGCTTCATGCAGGGAGCCGCCTGGCGCGTTCGCGGCAACCTGCGCTGGGCCGCGGGCGAAGGCCTGGCCGCGGCCAGGCGCGACTGGGATCAGGCGCTGGCGCTGGACGGTGCTGCCGGTGCGTTGCTGTGCGAGCTGCAGACGGAGCTGGTGCTGGGCCGAGCGTTGGCGGCCTCGGGCGAGAAGGCGCAGGCGATCGAGCGGCTGGCGAGCGTGATGGCCCGCCTGGGCGATGGCGCCCTCGCCTGTCCGGCGATCGACATCGCACGCCGTCAGCTGGCGGCCTGGTCCTGATCCGGGATCGCAGGGCTGCCGGGCCGCGCGGCTTCAGGCCAGCGCCAGCAACCAGCCGATGGCCGCCGTGTCGGCCGTGCCCCCGGTGGCGATGTGGACCGCTGCGGCCGCAGCCGCTGCCGCAACGGCCAGCGCATGCCGTGCGACCGACAGCGAGCCCAGGCGGCGTCGCCAGTCGCTGCCCGAACGAAGGTGGGTCATGGCGGGTCCTCCTTGACGGGCTCAATGCACCGCCGCGCGGGTCACCGCCGGGCAGGCGAAGTCGCGGCCGATGGTGGAGCGGGCGTAGTAGTAGTTGGCCCGGGCCCGGTCGCTCAGGCCGTCGAGGTCGACCTGGCCAGCCGGGTCGCAGGGGAAGGTCAGCCCACGGCCCTCGTTGAACAGGGAGGCGAAGCGCAGCTCGAATTGCTCGTGGCGGTGGGCGGTGCAGGCGTTCATGGCGGGCTCTCCTGTCGGGCGTCGCAGGCGCTGCGACATGGAAGACAGTCTGGTCGCGGATGCCGTCAAAGTCGTGGCGGATCCGTCGTCTATCGGTCGGGTTTCGGTGGCGCGCCCTTACCCTTCAAGACGAAAAAAGGCCGCCGATTTCGACAGCCCGGCCGCCGGACGGCCCTCAGCCCGCGCGGTTGCGCATCCAGTCGGCGGTGTCGAAGAGCGACTTCTCCAGCCGCTCGCGCAGGGCCTCGGGCACGTTGCATTCCGCCATCGCCTGGTACATGCAGGCCAGCCATTGGTCGCGCTCGATCTGGCCGATGGAGAACGGCAGGTGGCGCGCCCTCAGGCGGGGGTGGCCGAAGCGCTCGATGTAGTGGCTGGGGCCGCCCAGCCAGCCGCACAGGAACCAGAACAGCTTCTGGCGCGCCGGGTGCAGGTCGGAGCCATGGACGCCGCGCAGCACGGCGTAAGCCGGCTCCAGGTCCATCAGGTCATAGAAGCGGTCGACGAGGGCCTGCACGCCGGCCTCGCCGCCGAGCATCTCGAAAGGGGTCGTGCCGGGCGCGGGGCGGTGGTCGGCGTCGTCGTCTGGGTCGGGGGTCATCAGGCAGTCAATCGGGTGGCGGCCGCCACCACGCCCTGGGCGGCCAGGCAGCCGGGGAAGGCCTCCAGCAGCAGCTGGCGGCGTGTCACCGCCTCGCGCACGGTCTTGTCGGTGCCGACCTCGCCCAGGAACTCGAGCTTGACGGGCGACTCCAGGCTGGGCGTCACGTAGCGATCCACCACCTGCTGGAGCTGGCCGCGGATGATGCGGCCGTCGCCCGGCCGGGTGACCTGGTTGACCAGCAGGCGCAGGTCGCGCCGGCCCTGGGTGGCGGCCAGGACCTTGATGGTCGCATAGGCATCGGTCAGCGCCGTCGGCTCGGGCGTGGTGACCACCAGCACCTCGTCGGCCAGCGAGACGGTGTAGAGCACCACGTCGGAGATGCCGGCGCCGGTGTCGAGCAGGATGCGGTCGAACAGCGGCCGCACCTGGGCCACCACGTCGACCAGCCGCTCCCTCACCTCGGGCGTCAGCCGCGAGTACTCGACCATGCCCGAGCCGGCCAGCAGCACGTGGAAGCCGCCCGGCGCCGGCACGATGGCCTGTTCGAGCGTGTTCTTGCCGGTGAACACGTCGTGCAGCGTGATCTTGGGAAACAGGTTCAGCACGACGTCGAGGTTGGCGAGGCCCAGGTCAGCGTCCAGCACCAGCACGCGTTCGCCCTGGCGCGCCAGCGCCGCGGCCAGGTTGGCCGAGATGAAGGTCTTGCCGACGCCGCCCTTGCCGCTGGTGATGGCGGTGATGCGAGCCTGCTTGCCGGGCGCGGCCGCGGTGTTCATTCGAACTCCCCGAAGTTGGATGTGCCGAACAGCAGACCTTTTTCTTCGGCGCTGACGATGGAGACCGGTGTCGGCTCCAGGCAGGTGCGGTTGCGGCCTTCGGCCTTGGCGCGGTAGAGCTGCAGGTCGGCGCGCTCCATCCACAGATTGGCCGTGGAGCGCACCCATTGCGGCGCGTAGGCCCCCCCGACGCTGACGGTGACGCCCAGCGTCTGCGAAGGCCCCACCCGGATGACGCGCTCCTCGATGTGGATGCGCAGCCGCTCGGCCACCGTCAGCCCGAAGGCGGGCGGGCAGTTGGGCAGGATGATGGCGAACTCCTCGCCGCCTATGCGGGCCGGCAGGTCCATCGGCCGCACCGTCTCGCGCAGGCTCTCGGCCACGGCCTGGATGACCAGGTCGCCGACGGCGTGGCCGTGGGTGTCGTTCACGCGCTTGAAATGGTCGATGTCCAGCAGCAGCAGCAGGGCCGGCTCGCCGGAGCGGGCGACCCGGTCGATCTCCCGGGCCAGGCCGGATTCGAAGCTGCGGCGGTTGGCCAGGCCGGTCAGGGCGTCGCGGCTGGACAGGTCGCACAGCGCGTCGATCAGGCCCTGCATCCAGGCCGCGCTGCCCGGTGCGCCGGGCGGCATGGGATGCCCCGACTGCTGCAGCAGCTGCAACGCCTGCTCCACCCGCACCACGTTGGTGGGCTGGGGTGGCGGAGGGCTGGGCGAGGCGCTCACCGGGGCGTGAATTTTGACGAGGGGCGGGAGGTTTCGATGCAGTCTAGCAGTGGACCTTCGTGCGGCTGGTGCCGAATAAGCAGGGGGAACGCGGCCCAACTCCGCCCGCGGACTGCAGGAGCGGCAGGCAGACTCCTCCATGCCCCATCACGCCCGGTCCGGACGGCCGCCTCCCGGACACGGCCCCCACGGACGCCACGCGATCAGCCACACGAACACGATGAGCTCCTTGCTAGACGCCCCCAGCCGCCCCGGCGAGCTCGACACCATCGAACAGGAGTTCAGCTTCGCCACCGCCGACTTCGAGCGCGTGCGCAAGCTCATCTACCAGCGCGCCGGCATCAGCCTGCACGAGGGCAAGCGGGCGATGGTCTACAGCCGGCTGTCGCGACGCCTGCGCGAGACGGGCCACCGCAACTTCAAGGACTACCTGCAGTGGCTCGAAGGCGCCAGCGCAGCCGCCGGCGAGCAGGAGTGGCAGGAGTTCATCAACTCGCTGACCACCAACCTCACCTCCTTCTTCCGCGAGGACCATCACTTCCACGCGCTGGCCGACGCACTGCGGCACTCGCCTTCGCGCAGCCCGCGCATCTGGTGCAACGCGGCTTCGACCGGCGAAGAGCCGTACTCGATCGCGATGGTGCTGGCCGAGGTGCTGGGCACCGGCTCGGCCGCCAAGGTGCTGGCTACCGACATCGACACCAAGGTGCTGGCCACGGCCCAGCGCGGCGTCTATCCGGCCGATTCGCGTGGCCTCTCGCCCGAAAGGCTGAAGAAGCATTTCATGCGCGGCACCGGCAGCAACGCAGGCTTCATCCGCGTCAAGCCGGAGCTGGCCAAGACCATCGACTTCCGGCCCTTCAACCTGATGGGCACCCACTGGTCGCTCGGCGAGCCCTTCGACATGGTGTTCTGCCGCAACGTGATGATCTATTTCGACCACGACACGCAGCGCAAGGTGCTGGAGCGCATCCACGGCGTGCTCAAGCCGGGCGGGCTGCTGTTCGTCGGCCACTCCGAGAACTTCACCGACTCGCGCGACCTGTTCCACCTGCAGGGCAAGACCATCTACAAGCGCGTGTAGCTGGCACCGACCAGCGCCACCGACACACACGTTCCACGCGACCCGGATCCCACCCATGGCCACCTTGCCCTCCGCCTCCGCCACCACGCGCCCGCCGCCCCCGCTGCCCATGGCGTCCGCCGGCATAGGCCGCACGCCGCGGCTGGACAGGCTCAAGGCGCAACCGCGCAAGCCGGGCGAGGCCTCGTTCTTCTTCTACGACGCGCATTTCAAGAACGAGGCGGTGAAGGTGCTGCCGGGCGAGTACTACTGCGACACCGAGGACCTGCTGGTGATGACCACGCTGGGCTCATGCATCGCCGCCTGCCTGTGGGACCGCCAGGCCCGCATCGGCGGCATGAACCACTTCATGCTGCCCGAGGGCACGGGTGATTCGGGCCGCTACGGCTCGTACGCGATGGAACTGCTGATCAACGAGATGATGAAGCGCGGTGCCTCCCGCCTGACGATGGAGGCCAAGGTCTTCGGCGGCGGCGCGGTGATCAGCGGCATGAACTCGATCAACGTCGGCGAGCGCAACACGCAGTTCGTGCTGGAGTTCCTGGCGACCGAGCGCATCCCGGTGGTCTCCAAGGACGTGCTCGACGTCTATCCGCGCAAGGTCTGCTTCCTGCCGGCCAGCGGCAAGGCGATGGTCAAGCGGCTGGCGCCGACCAACGCCGAGGCCCTGATCGCCCAGGACCGCGCCGCCGCACAGAAGGCCGCGCCGGCCGTCACCGGCGGCGGGTCTATCGACCTGTTCTGATCGGTCGACAACCCACGAACAACAAGCAATCCCCCCAGAGGAACAGCAGATGCCCAAGACCCGCGTGGTGGTGGTGGACGATTCGGCGCTGGTGCGCAGCCTCCTCGCCGAGATCATCAACCGCCAGCCCGACATGGAATGCGTAGGCGCCGCGGCCGATCCGTTCGCAGCCCGCGAGATGATCCGCAACCTCAACCCCGACGTCATCACGCTGGATGTCGAGATGCCGCGCATGGACGGCATCGACTTCCTGTCCAAGCTGATGCGCCTGCGGCCCATGCCGGTGCTGATGGTGTCCACGCTGACCGAGCGCGGCGCCGAAGTGACGATGCGCGCGCTCGAGCTGGGCGCGCTGGATTTCGTGGCCAAGCCCAAGATCGGCGTGGCCGACGGCCTGAAGCAACTGGCCGAGGAGATCACCGAGAAGATCCGCATCGCCTCCAAGGCGCATGTGAAGCGCGCCCCGGCCGCCCCGCCGGCACCCGCGGCCGGCACGCCGGGCACCCAGGCGGCCGCCAAGCCCGCCGTCGCGGCCAGCCCGCTGGGCCGGCTGTCGACCGAGAAGATCATCTTCATCGGCGCCTCCACCGGCGGCACCGAAGCCACCAAGGAAGTGCTGCTGCACCTGCCGCCGGATTCGCCGGCGGTCGTCATCACGCAGCACATGCCGCCCGGCTTCACCCGCTCCTACGCGGCGCGGCTGGACACGCTGTGCAAGATCCGCGTGAAGGAGGCGACCGACGGCGAGCGCATCCTGCCGGGCCATGCGTACATCGCGCCCGGCGGCCTGCATCTTTCGGTCGAGCGCTCGGGCGCCAACTACATCGCCCGCGTCCGCGACGGCGAGCCGGTGAACCGCCACAAGCCTTCGGTCGAGGTGCTGTTCGAATCCGCTGCCCGCGTCGTGGGGCAGAACGCCTTCGGCATCATGCTCACCGGCATGGGCGCCGACGGTGCCCGCGCGATGAAGGCCATGCGCGACGCCGGCAGCTACAACTACGCTCAGAACGAATCGACCTGCGTCGTCTTCGGCATGCCGCGCGAGGCCATCCAGCACGGCGCCGCGCACGAGGTGCTGCCGTTGCAGGACATAGCGCCACACCTCATGGAGAAGCTGCGCTCGACGCACGGCGCGCTGCTCCACCGAGTCTGAAGGCTCAGAGCAAGGTCACGCCGGGCAGGCTCAGCAGCGAGGTCTCTCGCATGATGCGCACGAACTCGGCGAGGTAGGGCCGGTCGGCCAGGCGCGCCGGCGTGGCGGCGTACAGGCGCCCCGTTAGGCCTTCGCGGCCTATGCGTTGATGGGCGACATAGCCGCGATCCAGATAGCCTTTCACCGCCCACAGCGGCAACGCGGCCAGCCCGCGGCCGCTGGCCACGAGTTGCAGCATCGCGACCGTCAGCTCGCTCGTGCGGCGTGGCGGCGTCACGCCCGCCGGGCGCAGCACCCGGCTCACCAGGTCCAGCATGTCGTCCGGCACCGGGTAGGTGATGAGGGTGTGCGGGGCGAAGTCTTCCGCCTCGAGCCAGGGCTTGGCGAGCAGCGCATGGCCTTGCGGCAGCAGCGCGACGATCTCGAAGCTGAACAGCGGGCTGTGGACGACGCCGGCCTCGTCCTCGGCGACCTCCGACACGATGGCCAGCTCGGCCCGGTCCTGGTGCAGCAGGCCCACCGGGTCGGCATGGAATCCCGAGACAATGTCCAGCTCCACCTCGGGCCAGCGCGCACGCAGGGCGTCCATCGCCGGCATCAGCCAGTCGAAGCAGGTGTGGCACTCCACGGCGATGCGCAGCGTGCCCGCCGCGCCGCCCACCAGCCGCGCCACGTCGCGCTCGGCCTCGCCGACCTGCGGCAGCACCGCGTCGGCGAGGCGCAAGAGCCGCTGGCCCGCGGCCGAAAACTGCACCGGGCTCGACTTGCGTTCGAACAGCGCGGCGCCGTAGACCTCTTCCAGGCCCTTCATCTGGTGCGACAGCGCCGACTGGGTCAGGTTCAGCAGCTGCGCTGCGCGCGACAGGTTGCCCGCCTCTCGCAAGGCCTGTAGCGTCCTGAGATGGCGGAGTTCCAAGGCCGATTGGTTCATGAGCCAAATTCAGGTTGGTTCTGGAAAACTTTCGCTTGAATCATAGTCGCAGGCGGTCGATCATCTTCGGTGAATTCATTCAAAACGTCACCGATCATGATTCAGACTCATATTCTCGGCTTCCCGCGGGTGGGCTTGCAGCGCGAGCTGAAGTTCGCCCTGGAGCGGCACTGGCGCGGCGAGTTGGGCGCCGAGGAGCTGGAAGCCACTGGCCGCGCGCTGCGCCGCCGCCATTGGGAGCAGCAACGCGACGCCGGCCTGGGTTTCCTCACCGTCGGCGACTTCGCCTACTACGATCAGGTCGCCCACCACATCCAGCTCTTCGGATGCGAGCCGTCGCGCTTCGGCTTCCAGGGCAGCGAGCCGTCGCTGGAGCGCTACTTCACGATGGCGCGTGGCGTGGCCCCGGCCAGCGCCCACCCACATGACGAAGCGTGCGGCTGCAGCTCCACCGGCACCCACGCCCTGGAGATGACCAAGTGGTTCGACACGAACTACCACTACCTCGTGCCGGAATTCGAACCGGGCACCCGCTTCGCGCTGGCGCCCGAGCGCCTGCTGGGCGAGCTGGGCGAGGCGCAGGCCATGGGTCGACCCGTCAAGCCGGTCCTCGTCGGGCCGCTGACCTTCCTGTGGCTGGGCAAGGCCAAGGCGGAAGGCTTCGACCGCCTAGCCTTGCTCGATGAGCTGTTGCCGCTGTACGTCGACCTGCTGACGCGCCTGGCCGCGGCGGGCGTTCAATGGGTGCAGCTGGACGAGCCCATCCTCGGCCTCGACCTGCCGCCGGAATGGGCTCGAGCCTTCGAGCCCGCCTACCAGTGCCTGGCGGCGGTCGATGTGTCTATCCTGCTGACGACCTACTTCGCGCCGCTTCGAGACCACCTGTCGCTGGCCTGCCGCCTGCCGGTGGCCGGGCTGCACGTGGATGCGGTGCGCGCGCCGGACGAACTGCCTGCCGTGCTGGACGCGCTGCCGCCGGACCGTGAACTCTCGGTCGGCATCCTGGACGGCCGCAACATCTGGCGGGCCGATCTCGACGCCGCACTGGCCGCTGTGCGACCGGCCCTGGAACGCCGCTCGGGCCGCCTCTGGCTCGCGCCGTCCTGCTCGCTGTTGCACGTGCCGCTGAGCCTGCGCGAAGACGCGGCGCTCGATCCTGATCTGCGAAGCTGGGTGGCCGGGGCCACCGAGAAGCTGGCCGAATTGCAGGTGCTCAAGCAGGCGCTGCTGAAAGGCGATGCCGCAGTGGCCGGCGAACTCGCCCATGCGCGCGCCGCCCTCGCCGCGCGGCGTGGCAGTCCATGCGTGAAGAACGCTGCCGTGGCGCAGCGCCTCGCGCGACTGCCCTCGAATGCAGATCACCGCGCCGGTGCCTTCCCGCAGCGCCAGCGCTTGCAACGTGATCGCCTGAAGTTGCCCCCGCTGCCGGCGACGACCATCGGCTCGTTCCCGCAGACGCCCTCGATCCGCGCGGCCCGTGCGGCGCACAAGCGCGGCGAACTCTCAGCCGAGGGTTACCGCGAGGCGATGCAGCAGGAGATCGCCCGCGCCGTCGCCGCGCAGGAGGCGCTCGGCCTGGATGTGCTGGTGCACGGCGAAGCCGAGCGCAACGACATGGTCGAGTACTTCGCCGAGCTGCTCCAAGGCTATGCCTTCAGTGCCAACGGCTGGGTGCAGTCCTACGGCTCGCGCTGCGTGAAACCACCGCTGCTGTTCGGGGACGTCTCGCGCCCGGCGCCGATGACCGTCGGCTGGGCGAGGCATGCCCAGAGTCTCACGAAGCGGCCGATGAAAGGCATGCTGACCGGCCCCATCACCATGCTGCAATGGTCCTTCGTGCGCGACGACCAGCCGCGCGCCGACACCGCACTGCAGCTTGCATTGGCCGTGCGCGACGAGGTGCAGGACCTGGAGGCGGCCGGCATCGCGATCATCCAGGTCGACGAGCCGGCGTTGCGCGAGGGCCTGCCGCTGCGTCGCGCCGAATGGCCGGCATACCTCGCGTGGGCCTCGCGGGCCTTTCGCGTGGCGACCAGCGGCGTGCGCGACGACACGCAGATCCACACCCACATGTGCTACGCCGAATTCAACGACATCCTGCCCGCCATCGCCTCGCTGGACGCCGACGTGATCACCATCGAGACCAGCCGCTCGGACATGGAGCTGCTGCGTGGTTTCGGCGACTTCCGTTATCCGAACGAGATCGGCCCCGGCGTCTACGACATCCACTCGCCGCGCGTGCCCGGTCGCGCCGAGATGCTGCGGCTGCTGCGAAAGGCGGCCGAGGTGGTGCCCGCCGATCGACTGTGGGTCAACCCCGACTGCGGATTGAAGACCCGTGCCTGGCCCGAGACCACCGCGGCATTGCGGGAGATGGTGCTGGCCGCGAAGCAGCTGCGCGACGAGCTGGCGCTTTAGGAGTCTGCGCGGCAGAGCCGCTTCGACTCCCAGCCCTAGGCTGGAAGCCCGGGCCGGCCGGATGTGGCGCCCGCTGAAAGACAAGTTTGGGAACCAGGCTGCCGGTCTGGCGAACCGTGCCGGCGCCGGCCTGACCGCTGACGGCACCCTTGTTCCTGGTCGCGATGGCCGTCGCCCAGCGCGAGCTGTTCACTCCGTTGCCCACTCGATGCCCATGCGCTGGGTCGCGACCCCGCCTTGCAGCGTCGATGCGGCCGGCGGCGTGACCGGTGCCGAGGCGACGCGCGCCAGCGTGGCGGCATCCAGCTCGCGCTCCAGCCCCACCGGCGGCAGCTCGCCCAGGCCGGCCGCACGCAGCTCGCGACGCTGGACGAATCGTTGCAGCGGCCTGCCCGCGGCATCGACGTCCTGCTCCACGACCACCCGGCCACTGAGGCCCAGGCGGCGGGCCACGATGGGGTAGCCGCCCTTGTCGATGGCCTCGGCCCCCTCGCGCGGCACGCCAGCCAGCAGGAAGTCGGCCGAGCGGACCGCCAGCGCGGTACGCCACGCCAGCATGGCCTGGCGCGGGCTCATTCGCTTGAGCCGGACCTGCTCCTGGCTCCACCAGCGCAGCATTTCGCAGCGTTGCGCCGGGGCTTGTGCCGCCAGCGTCCAGCCCGGCGCCTGCACGGCCACGCGCAGCGCCTCGGGCAGGGCGGCGAGCGTCTTGGCGAGAGCGGGCGGCGCGAGGGCCGGCACCAGGCCGTCCTCGAGCGCGCGCTCGGGAGGCGGCAGCACGGTGCGCGTCGCCTGGCCCCAGCGCGCCAGGCGGGCCGCCTCACCGGCCCAGGCCGACGCGCGCTGCTCGGCCGGCAGCGCATCGATCAGCACGGCCATCCGCGCGGCGGGCTCGTCGCCCGCAAGGCCCTGGCACAGTCCGTCGCGCCGCAGCGCCTCGATCCAGACCGCGTCGCTGGCGTGGGGTTCCGCGTCGGCAAACCACAGCGCGGCCTCGTTGACGACGCGGGCCGACAGGTCCAATGCCGCTTGCTCGAAGTCGACCTTGCGCTTGCCGGACGGGTCGCTGACGCGGCTGATCGCCTGGTCCTGCAGGGCCGGCCACGCCGCCGCGATGCGTTCGCGGTGCGGCTGCAGCGTGGCTTCGGCGAGCGCGCGCCCCTCGGCGGAGAGCTTGAGGGTGTCCGGCAGTTGGAGCAGCCGGTCGAGCAACTGGCGCGACTGGGCCAGCGTCGCCTGGTCCTTCTGCTGGAGCTCGTCGCGCGCCTTCTTCTTGGCCGCCATGGCATCGCTGCGCAAGCGGTCGTATTCGGACACGCGACGGGTTTCCTCCCTCATTTCGCGCAGCTTCTGCACATCGTCCTGCGCCGGGCTGTTCTGCGGCATCGCCGGGGGGGCGGGCGCTGGAGCGGGGCTGCCCTGGGCCAGGACGGTCAGCGGCTGCGACAAGGCCAGCAGCGCCAATGCGCCGATGACGCTGGTGCGGCGGAGTCGGTCGGCGGCGCGGCAAGCGGTGATGAATGAATCCATGGCCTCCTCGTTTCTTGGATGTCGTGGCGTGCTACAGGAAGATCGCCTGCAGGTCGCTGAGGAAGTCGAAGCCGCGCGCGGTCGGGCGGATCACACGGCCGGTCGGTCCATCGATGGCTTCCAGCAGGCCGCGCGCCTGCGCCGCCTTCAGGCTTTGAGCGATGGCGGAGGGCGGCAGGCCGGTGCGCTCGGTGAACAGGGCCTCCTCGAAGCCTTCGCGCAGGCGCAGCGTGTTGAGCATGAACTCGAAGGGCAGCGCCTTGCGCGTGACTTCATCCTCGTTGGACGCTGCCTTGCCTGCCAGGGCTTCGGCCATGTAGCGCGCCGGCTCGCGCCACTTCACCGTGCGCAGCACGCGGTGCGGGAAGCTCAGCTTGCCGTGCGCGCCGGCGCCCAGGCCCAGGTAGTCACCGAACTGCCAGTAGTTCAGGTTGTGCGCGCTGCGATGGCCCGGCCGTGCGTAGGCCGAGACCTCATAGCGCTCCAGGCCGGCCTCGGCCGTGAGCTCGACCAGGTGGTCCAGCATCTGCGCGCTCGTGTCTTCGTCGGGCAGCACCGGCGGCTTCAGGGCGAACGCGGTGTTCGGCTCCAGCGTGAGGTGGTACAGGCTCAGGTGCGGCGGATTGAATGCCAGCGCGGTGCGGACGTCGGTCTCGAGCTCCGCCAGCGTCTGGCCCGGCAACGCGTACATCAGGTCGAGGTTGAAAGTGTCGAAGCTCGCGGCTGCCTCCTCGATCGCGGCCAGAGCCTGCGCGCGGTCGTGCACGCGGCCCAGCGCCTTGAGCTTGGTGTCGTCGAAGCTTTGCACACCTATCGACAGGCGCGTGACGCCTGCCTGGCGAAATGCCTTGAAGCGTTCCCGCTCGAAGGTTCCGGGATTGGCCTCCAGCGTGATCTCGCAACCCGGTGCCATCGGCAGCAGCAGGCGCAGGTCGGACAGCAGCCGCGCGATGCCTTCGGGCGAGAACAGGCTGGGCGTGCCGCCGCCGATGAAGACGGTCTGAACCGTACGGCCCCAGACCAGGGGCAGGCTGGCTTCCAGGTCGGCACGGAGCGCGTCCAGGTACTGCTTCTCGGGGAGGTCGCGGTTGTTGCGCGATGCGCCGATCTCATGCGAATTGAAGTCGCAGTACGGGCACTTCTTCAGGCACCACGGCAGGTGCACGTAGACCGACAGCGGCGGCGGCGCGCCGAGGTTCAGCGTGCCGGGGCGCAGGTAGCGGTCGGCGGCGCTCGTGTCCATCACAGATGCCAGGCGTCGCGCATGAGCGAAAGCATCTGCGCGGCGGCGATCGCCCGATGGCTGTGCGCGTTCTTGGTGGCCGCCGGCAGTGCAGCGACCGTCGTGCCGAGCGCCGGGATGAACATGAGCGGGTCATAGCCGAAGCCGCCCTCGCCCGCGGGCGCTTGCAGGACCTCGCCGTGCCAGCGGCCGAAGGCGACCAGCGGCTGCGGGTCATCGGCCGAACGCAAGGCGATCAAGGCGCAGACGAAGCTGGCCCGGCGGTCGGCCACGCCGCTCAGCCTTTGCAGCAGCAGCGCGTTGTTGGCCGCATCCTGCGCGCGGCGATGGGACTCTCGGTCCTGGCCCGGCTCGGGTGTGAACGCCGCATAGACGGCCGATTGAACGCCGGGATCGCCGCCGAGCGCATCGACGCACAGCCCCGAGTCATCGGCGATCGCGGGAAGCCCGGTGGCCGCCGCCGCGTGGCGCGCCTTGGCCAGCGCGTTCTCGACGAAGGTGTGGTGCGGCTCCTCGGCTTCCGCCACGCCGAGCGAGCCCTGCGTGACCAGCTCGATGGCCAGCGGGGCGAAGAGCTGGCCGAGTTCGCCCAGCTTCTTGGCGTTGTTGGAGGCCAGGACGAGCCGCATGGTCGTCAGCGAATCAGTGGTTGTGCAAGCGCGGCGGACTGGGCCTGCACCAGCTCGCCGATGCCCTTGGCCGCCAGGGCCAGCAGCACGTCCATCTCGGCGCGGCTGAAAGGCACGCCCTCGGCGGTGCCCTGCACCTCGACGAAGCCGCCGATCCCCGTCATGACGACGTTCATGTCGGTGTCGCAGTTGACGTCCTCGATGTATTCCAGGTCCAGCAGCGGCGTGCCCTCGACGATGCCGACCGACACCGCGGCCACCGCGTCGAGGATGGGCGAGGCCGCGAGCACCTCGCGAGCCATCAGCACGTTGACCGCATCCTGGGCGGCGACGAAAGCGCCGGTGATGGCCGCGGTGCGGGTGCCGCCGTCGGCCTGCAGCACGTCGCAGTCGAGCGTGATGGTGCGCTCGCCCAGGCGCTTGAGGTCGAACACGGCGCGCAGCGAGCGGCCGATCAGGCGCTGGATCTCCTGCGTGCGGCCGCTTTGCTTTCCGCGCGCGGCCTCGCGGTCGCTGCGGGTGTGGGTGGAGCGCGGCAGCATGCCGTACTCGGCCGTCACCCAGCCCTCGCCACTGCCTCTCTTGTGGGGCGGCACGCGCTCCTCGACCGAGGCCGTGCACAGCACGCGCGTCTCGCCGAACTCGATCAGTACCGAGCCCTCGGCGTGTTTGGTGAAGCCGCGGGTGATGCGCAAGGGCCGCAGAGACTCGGGCGCGCGGCCCTGGGTACGCTGGAAGGTCATGGGAGGATTCTTTCTGGAGCAAAACCGGCGCGCCATTGGAGCATCCGGGGGCGGTGTACCGCCCCCACGGCCCGAGGGGCCTCAGCCGGCTGAAAGCGGCCCGTCGCTCGGCTGATCTGCGCCGGCGTGGAGCCGCGACTGGTGTTGATGCGCCTCAGCTCTTCTTCTTCGAGGAGCGCTGGATCGCTTCGTTGATCTCGCGGATGGAGCGTTCGATCTCTGCCTCGTCGAGATCGCCATGCCCCGTCTCGGCGAGGCTGGCCTGGATCGTGGAGGCGAAGACATCTTCGCCCAGGCTGCGGGTGGAGACGCCGGCGATCGAATCGCTGTCTTCGACCGCCTCCCACTCGACCGCCAGCACGGTGACGTTGTCGCCGTGGGCGCCACCATTGCGCAACGCACGCTCGACCATCTCGGGCACCGCATCGGACAGCGAGCGGGTGGACAGCAGCTCGACGATCGCGTCGTCATCCAGCTGGCTCCACAGCCCATCCGAGCAGACGATGAGGCGATCACCGCTTTGCAGCGTGACCGGGCCGACCGTGTCGACCACCGGCTTGCCCGGGCTGCCCAGGCAGGTGAAGAGCACCGAGCGGTTGAACTTGGCGTCGATGGGCACGACCTGCGACAGCGTCTGTTGCAACTCGGTGTAGGAGTGGTCGCGGGTGCGGGCGATCAGCTTGCCACCGCGCACCAGGTACAGCCGCGAATCACCGCAGTGCGCCCAGAAGGCCGCGCGCCCTTGCAGAACGCAGGCGACGACTGTTGTACGGGGCGTGTCGACCAGCCCCTTCTCGGTGGCGTAGCGCAGCAGCTGGTGGTGGCCGGCCAGGATGGCATCCTGCAGGAAGCGCAGCGGGCTCTTCAGGCTGGACTTGGCCTCGCGCTGGAAGGCGGCGGCCAGCGTCTGCAGCGCGAGCTGAGAGGCGACCTCGCCCTCGGGGTGGCCCCCCATGCCATCGGCCAACGCGAACAGGCCCGAATCCCGCGTGTAGCAATAGCCCATGCGGTCTTCGTTCTTCTCGCGGCCACCCTTTCGGCTGACCTGGTAGACGGAAAATCTCATCGTGCCCCGGTCTTCAGGTTCTCGATCTGCAGTTTCAGGCGCTCGGTGAAGCTGAGCGAGGTATAGCGCCGTTCGGTCTCGCGTGACAACTCTTTTTGCAAAGCGAAAACGCTTTGCGGTCGGGACAGCGGATCCAGCGACATGCACCACTCGGTTACTTCGATCAGGTTGTCCGAGTAGGTGTTCCGCATGCGGGACATGGACAGCGAGAGCCGGTCCTTGTCGATGCGTTGTGGCGCATCGGTGGGCGGGTAGCCCTGCATGCAGGCATAGATGCAGGCCCCGATGGCGTAGATGTCGGTCCAGGGGCCGAGCGAACCATCGCGGCGGTACATCTCCGGCGCGGCGAAGCCCGGCGTGTACATCGGGCGGATGAAGTTGCCTTCCTTGGACAGCACCTCGCGCGCCGCGCCGAAGTCCAGCAGCACTGCCTTGTTGTCGTTGGTGATGAAGATGTTGGCCGGCTTGATGTCCAGGTGCAGCATCTTGTGCTGGTGGACGATGCGCAGGCCCTTGAGGATCTCGTCGAACAGCGACCGGATGGTCGATTCGCGGAAGACCTTTTCCTGCTTGAGATCGCGCGCCGTGACGATGAAATCCTGCAGGGTGTCGCCCTGCAGGTAGTTCATCACCATGTAGACGGTTTCGTTCTCGCGGAAGAAGTTCAGCACCGAGACGACGCTGGGGTGCGAGATCTGGGCGAGCGAGCGACCCTCTTCGAAGAAACTCTTCAATCCCAGGCGGTACAGCGGCAGCTTCTCGGGCTTGACGCGCGGCACCAGTTCGCCCACCGAGCGATCGGCCAGCGAAGCAGGCAGGTATTCCTTCAGGGCAACGAGATGGCGTTCCTCGTCTTCGGCGAGGTAGACCACGCCAAAGCCGCCGGCCGCCAGTTTCTTGATGATCTGGTAGCCACCGACCACGGTGCCCGCGGGCAACGGGGCGGGTTTTGGCTTTGACATAATCGGGTTTTTGCTCGGTGCAAAAGCTTCATGCCAGTTTACAGCATGACCGGGTTCGCGAGCGCCAGCGCGGCCCCGGTCGCCGAGGGTGAGAGCCACCCCATCGGCGTGACCGTGGAAATGCGCACGGTCAACAGCCGCTTCCTCGACATCGCCTTCCGGCTGCCCGACGAACTTCGGCAGGTCGAGCCCAGCATGCGCGAGCTGCTGACCGCGCAACTGCGTCGCGGAAAGGTCGAAGTGCGGGCCCAGCTCGGCCGCGGCGCGGACGAAGGCGTGCCCCAGCCCAGCACCGAGCAGCTCAACCGACTCGCCCGGCTACAGAGCACGGTACAGGGCTGGCTGCCCAGCGCGGCAGGGCTGTCGGTGCATGAAGTGATGCAGTGGTGTCGCGGAGGCGGTGGCGCCTCTTCCACCGCAGGCCTCGACGAGCTCGCGGTGCAGGCCGCGCGCAGCGCGATCGAGGCACTCAAGGACGCCCGCGAGCGCGAGGGAGCGCGCCTCGTGCAGATCCTGTCCGAACGCATCGCCACGCTGCGCGCGCTCGCTGCGCAAGCAGCGCCGCTCGTGCCCGCCGTCGTGCAGAAGCAGCAGCAACGCTTCATGGAGCGCTGGAGCGAGGCGCTGAATGCGGCCGGAGCCAGCGGTGCCGCCAACGCAGCGGGCGCCGTGTCGGCCGAAGCCGCGCGCGACCGTGCACTGAACGAAGCCGCGGCCTTCGCCATCCGCATCGACGTGGCCGAGGAACTATCGCGCCTGGTCTCGCACCTCGACGAGATCGAGCGCCTGCTGAAGAAGGGCGGCGAGGTCGGCAAGCGGCTCGACTTCCTCATCCAGGAGCTTCACCGCGAGGCCAACACGCTGGGCTCCAAATCCTCCGCGCTCGAGCTGACCGGCATCTCGGTCGACATGAAGGTCAACATCGAGCAGATGCGCGAGCAGGTCCAGAACATCGAGTGAGCGACTGATGGAAACGCCCGGCAACCTCTTCGTCGTCGCGGCCCCGAGCGGGGCCGGCAAGTCCAGCCTGGTCAAGGCCCTGCTGGAGCTCGATTCGCACCTGACCGTCTCCATCTCGCACACCACGCGCCCGCCGCGAGGACAGGAGCAGAACGGCCGGGAATACTGGTTCGTCAGCCCGGAGGAGTTCGAAGGCATGGTCCGCCGAGGCGAGTTCTTCGAATGGGCCGAGGTGCACGGCAACCGCTACGGCACCTCGCGCACCGGCATCGAGGCGCGCCTCATGGCCGGCGAGGACGTCGTGCTGGAAATCGACTGGCAGGGCGCGCTGCAGATCAAGCAGCTGTTCCCGTATGCCGTGCTGATCTTCATCCTGCCGCCGAGCTGGGACGAGCTGGAGCAGCGCCTGAAGCGTCGCGGCGAGGACCACCACGACGTGATCACCACCCGCATGGGCAACGCCCGCATCGAGGTGGCCCAGGCCCGCCATTTCGACTACGTTATAATCAACGCTTTATTCGAGACGGCGCTTTTCGACCTGAAAACGGTCGTCCATTCGCAAAGGCTGAAATACGCCGCGCAGCGCCGGGCGAAATCCACCGTCTTCGCCGCGCTGGACCTGAGCTGACAAGCCCGGATCCACAACGCAGCCCCACCCGAAGTCCGAGAGAGCACCACACCATGGCCCGCATCACCGTCGAAGACTGCCTGTCCAGGATCCCCAACCGCTTCCAGCTCGTCCTGGCGGCCACCTACCGGGCCCGCATGCTGAGCCAGGGCCACGCGCCCAAGGTCGAGTCGAAGAACAAGCCGGGCGTCACCGCCCTGCGCGAGATCGCCGCCGGCGAAGTCGGCATCGAGATGCTGCGCAAGGTCCCGACCTGAGCCCGGACCTCTCCCACCCCGAAACGGGCGCCTTCCACGGCGCCCGTTTTGCTTTGGCGACCCCGCGGGCTGGCGTCGATGCCCTTGGGGCCGGGCACCCGGGGAATCTCGGCTAAATTCCAAGGATGGGTATTCGCTCGTTCGCTGCCGAGCTGCTGCCAACCGCGCTGCAGGGGCGCACGCGCGTGCCGGCCGCGGTTTCGCCGCCCAGCGCCGAGGTCAACACCTTCGACGGCCTGGCCGCCAAGCTGGGCCACCTGCCCAAGGGCGAGCTCAAGGCCATCCGCGACGCCTACAAGTTCGCCGACGAGGCCCACCTGGGCCAGTTCCGGGCCAGCGGCGAACCCTACATCACCCATCCCATCGCCGTCGCCGGCCTCGTGGCCGACTGGAAGCTCGACTCCCAGGCCATCCAGGCCGCGCTGATGCACGACGCGATGGAGGATTGCGGCATCACCAAGACCGAGCTGATCGAGCGCTTCGGCGCGACGACGGCCGAGCTGGTCGATGGCCTCACCAAGCTCGACAAGCTGAACTTCTCCACCCGCGAGGAGGGCCAGGCGGAGTCCTTCCGCAAGATGCTGCTGGCCATGTCGCGCGATGTGCGCGTCATCCTGGTCAAGCTGGCCGACCGGCTGCACAACATGCGCACGATGAGCGCCATGAAGCCGGACAAGCGCCAGCGCATCGCCCGCGAGACGCTCGACATCTACGCGCCCATCGCCCACAGGCTCGGCCTGAACCAGGTCTACCGCGAGCTGCAGGAGCTGTCCTTCACCCACCTGAATCCCTGGCGCCATGCGGCGCTGGAGAAGGCGGTCCAGCGCTCGCGCGGCTACCGGCGCGACATCGTCTCGCGCGTGCAGAAGGACGTGGCCCAGAGCTTCGCCGAATCGCGCATGAAGGCCGAGGTGAGCGGCCGCGAGAAGACGGTCTACTCCATCTACCGCAAGATGCGCGAGAAGCACGCCGGCTTCGCCTCGGTGAGCGACATCTTCGGCTTTCGCATCGTGGTGCAGACCCTGCAGGATTGCTACCTGGCGCTGGGTGTGCTGCACCAGCTCTACAAGCCTGTCCCGGGCCGCTTCAAGGACTACATCGCGATCCCCAAGGCGAATGGCTACCAGTCGCTGCACACGACGCTGGTGAGCCCGCTGGGCACGGCGGTGGAGTTCCAGATCCGCACCGAGGCCATGCATGCCGTGGCCGAGGCCGGCATCGCGGCGCACTGGCTCTACAAGGTCGGCACCAAGGGTGGCAACCCGTCGGATGTGGCGCAGCGCCTGGGCGCGCTGTGGCTGAAGTCTCTGATCGACATCCAGGACGAGACGCGCGACGCCGGCGAGTTCCTCGAGCACGTGAAGATCGACCTCGTCCCCGACGCGGTCTACGTCTTCACGCCGATGAGCAAGATCCTCGCCCTGCCGCGCGGGGCGACGCCGGTGGACTTTGCCTACGCCATCCACTCGGACGTGGGCGACCATTGCGTGGCCGCCAAGATCAACGGCGAGCCGGCCACGTTGCGCGCCGAGCTGCGCTCCGGCGACGTGGTCGAGGTGATCACCGCCCCCAATGCCCGGCCCAACCCGGCCTGGCTCAACTTCGTGCGCACCGGCCGCGCCCGCTCCAAGATCCGCCACTACCTGAAGAACCTCGAGCAGGAGGAGTCGCAGGCCCTGGGCGAGAAGATGCTGGCGCAGGCGCTGCGGCTGGAAGGCCTGGCCCTGCCGCCGGTCGATCCGGCGGGCCCCGACACCATCTGGTCAGGCGTGCTGCGATGGAGCGGCAACCGCAGCCCGGCCGAACTGCTGACCGACATCGGCCTGGGCAAGAAGATCGCCACCATCGTCGCCAAGCGCATCGCGCAGGACCTGCGCGAACAAGGCTACCGGCCGGACGCAGTGACGCTGAGCCTGAACCGCTACGCCATGCCGGAGGGCGAAGCGGTCCAGGGCCTGGTGGTCATCGACGGCGCCGAGGGCGCCAGCGTGACGATGGCGCCCTGCTGCCGCCCCATCCCCGGCGACGGCATCGTCGGCTACCTCGGCCGCGGCGAGGGCCTGGTCGTGCACACCTCGGACTGCCAGGTCGGCCAGCGCCTGTACGACCGCGACCGCGAGCGCTGGATGCAGGTCGAATGGGCGGAGGAGCCGACCCGCCCGTTCGAGAGCCAGCTGCAGGTGCTGCTGCACAACGGCAAGGGCGCCCTGGCGCAAGTGGCCCAGGCGGTGAGCCGGGCCGAAGCCGACATCACCCACATCGACATGGGCGACGAGCGCCCGGGCGAGACCGCCGACATGAAGCTGCTCGTCAGCGTGCGCGACCGCCTGCACCTGGCCGACGTGCTGCGCACCCTGAAGCGCACGCCGGCGGTCTTGCGCGTGCAGCGCGTGAGGCCTTGATCAGGGTCCGGGCGTCAGCAGCAGGACGTGGATGGTTTCGTTCGACCGCTGTGTCGCGCTGACCAGTATCTGCCCGGACTCGTTGATGGCGCTGGCGCTCCGGATCAGCCACTTGGCCTGATCTTCCGGGCTGATCACGTCGTTGAGGTCGAAGGTCCCTTCACCGTTGTAGACGAAACCATGCGGAGTGGCCCGCGGCGAGCCGACGGGCAGGTAAGTGCCAATCACCCAGCCCGCATCATTGATCCGCCAAGCCGTACCGGTGATCGCTGCAAGGGGCAGCGGGATCTCCCTCATGATTCCATCGGCGAATAGAAACGGGCGAATCGCGTCGGCGCCGTCCGTCGAGGAGTCGCCCACGATCTGGTTCGAGCGGTTGATATCGAAGGCGATGGAGCCAGTGCCGGTCCCGAGTACGCCGAGATCGAACATCTGTCCTCGTCGATAGACGAACGCCCGGCCCTGTTTCGTCGGTCCGCCCGTCTCCGCACGCCCTACGATCACGCCGTGGTCGTTGATGGCGTAGGCCTCGCTGACATCGCCACCCAAAGTTGGCAGCTTCTGGATCACACCCTCTTCCCAAAGCGCACCCCGTGCCCAACCATCGGCCGTCAAGCCCAGGCCGACCACCTGACCCTTGTCGTTGATGTCGTTGGCCCAGCTGGCCAGGCTGCAGCCGCCGCAGTCGTCTTCGGCAAACGCACCCAGATCCACGGTCGACTTCCCGTCGAACAGGATCGCATGCAGGTACGTGTGCTGCGCGGGAGACTGCCCCACAGCGCGCCCATGGCTGTCGATGGCGGCCAGCCTCGCATAGGCCGAATCGTCATTCACCAACGGCGGGACGTCGCGGCACTTCTTCTTGCAGACGACGCCGGTCGTCGACCCGTCGAGCCGGGCAGCCTGAAAAGCCACATGCTCCCGTTCGTTCAGATCGACGGGTGCGTAGGCATTCAAGTTGGAATACGCCTCCGCCACCGCGTACGCGGGCGCGGCAGAGACCTGGTGACATGCCAGCGCCAGAACTGCGCTGACCGCAGACGATCGGAGCGCCTTAGGCATCAGTCCTCCGTCGATTGCACTGGATGTCTTCTTGTATTGCATTCACCGGTCAGGCGCCATCCCTCGCCCGCATCGAGATGCGGGTCAGCCCCTCGAACTGGCACAGGTCCAGCAGGTGGATCACCTCCTGGTACGGAGCCAGGACGTCGCCATCGATGCGCACAGGCTGCCCGGGATGGCGCGTCGCCA
The DNA here is from genome assembly GCF_051857595.1 of Ideonella flava. Taxonomy (NCBI): domain Bacteria; kingdom Pseudomonadati; phylum Pseudomonadota; class Betaproteobacteria; order Burkholderiales; family Sphaerotilaceae; genus Ideonella; species Ideonella flava. The sequence goes on along the minus strand of NZ_JBPZHD010000002.1, from coordinate 295,067 downwards.
CCTCATGCAGGCGGCGGCGCAGGTCCACCGGCGTCACCCGCTCGCGGCCCCAGTAGAGGCCGCCCTTGGCATCCACGCCGATCACCACCGCCTCGGGCGCTGCCATCGACGGGTCCAGCGACACCGCCGACTGCGGCAGCGTGATCGGCAGCTCCTTCAGCGGTTGGCCCTCGGCCTGGTGCTTGAAGGAGGTCGCCACCATGAAGAACATGAGCAGGAAGAAGATGCAGTCGATCAGCGCGATGAGGCTGATCTCCGGCTCGTCGTCGTGGCCGAGGTCAATGCGCATCAGGCAGCCTCTGCGGGAGGGCTGCCGTCGAGCACGCGCTCCAGCTGCTCCTCGAGCGCCAGGCCGCTGGTGACCAGCCGGTGACGGAAGAAGTGGTGCATGGCCAGCGAGGGCAGCGCCACCGCCAGGCCCGCCGCGGTGTTGACCAGCGCCTTGGAGATGCCGCCGGCCAGCAGCGAGGCATCGCCGACCCCGCCGGTGAAGGCGATGACGTGGAAGGCTTCGATCATGCCGACCACCGTGCCCAGCAGCCCGACGATGGGCGCCACCGTGGCCACCACCGCCAGCGGATAGGCCCGCTGCTGCTGGCCTCGCAAGGCGCGCGAGGCCACCTCACCGGCCCTCTGCGCCAGCGTCTCGGCCGGCCAGCGCGAACGGTGGGCCAGCGCGAACCGCAGGGTGCGGGCCAGCACGCTGCCGTCGGCCGCCAGCACGGCCTCCAACTCGTCGAAGCGTCCGGTCCGCCACAGCGGAAGCACTTCGTCCACGAGCCCCGGCGGGACCACCGCCGAGGGCCGGAAGCGATGCAAGCGTTCGAGCGCCACCGCGATGGCCAGCACCGACAGCGCGGCGATGACCCAGATGCCGGCACCGCCGGCGGCCAGTTGCTGGAGGAAGTTGAACTGCATCTGGTCTCCCGGTGAATAGTCAGGGCGCGGCCACGACCGAGAAGAACGTGCGGTCGTGGTCGTTGTAGAGCTTGAACAGCAGGCGGTGCACGCCAGCCTGCAGGTGGACCTTGCGCTCGCCCTCGCTCAGCGCGAGGCTGGCCACCTGCTCGTCCGGCAGGTAGTAGGGCGGGCGGTACCAGGGCTTGTCGCGGCGCTCGCTGCGCCAGATGAGGCGGCCGTCGAGCCAGAGCATGGAGTCGTCGTCGGCCGCCAGGCTCAGCCACAGGTCGCGGTCTTCATCGACACGCAGCTCCGTGTAGGCGTAGTAGACGGCGCCCTCGGCGCGGTCGGGCGGGATGAAGGGGTAGAAGCCGCGGCTGGCGTAGCGCCAGCCCAGCACCTGGCCGCCCAGGCCGCGGTAGCTGCCTTCGAGGTCTATGCTTTCCTCCGGCGGATGCACGGCGTCCAGCGGGTCTGCCCCTGCGGCTTCGAAAGGGCCGATGAGGTACCAGCTGTCGAGGTAGATGCGGTTGGCGAAGGCCCCGCCCGGGCCGATGACGCGGCCTGCCCCCGTGCGCACCGCGGCGAGATCGACAGAGGCAGGCGGTGCGACCGCCGCCTCGCCCTGCGCTGCAGGGCCCGTCAGGTCCAGGCGGCCCCCCGGCACGCGCACGGGCGCCGCCATGCCCATGACGCTGGTGGCGCCTGTGCGGAGCGCGTCGCCGTCGCGCGCATCGCGACCACCCGCCGTGCCTTCGACTTTCCACGGGTTGATGGAGCGCCCGCCTTCGACGCCCGGCTCGCCCACCTTGCCCTGCGGTGGGCCACTGCGAAATTCCGCCGCCAGTTGCACCGCCAGAGAACGCGGGATGCCGTCGGCGGGGCGCAGCTGGCCCGTCGACACCGGCATGCCTTCGCGGCGCGCTTGCAGTTGCGCCCGTTGGGCCTCCAGGGCCTCGCGGGCGCGGCGTTCCAGTCGTTCGATGGTGTCGGCTGGTGTGGAGGCGGGGACTTCGGGCGCCCGGGCGGTGACGCGGGCTTCCAGCTCGCGACGGGCCTGCTCCAGCGGGATGCCGGCCAGGCGTGCCAGCGCCTGGGCCTGCAGCCTGCGCTGCAGCGCCTCGATGTCGGCCGCCAGTGCTTGAGCCCGCTCGGCGAGCGCCTGGGACGATGCCCCTTCGAGGTCGGCGGCCCGGCCAGCCGGCCGTCCCGCGGCCTCGGCCAGCAGGCGGTGGATCTCCGCCATGCGCTCGACGCGCGCGCGAAGCAGGCGTTCCTCGGTCTGCGCGAGGCCGGCTTGCACCAGCCGTTCGGCAGTGGCCTCGGCATGGGCGCGCTCGCCTTCGCCCAGGCCAGGCATGCTCGCCAGCGCCGAAGCGATCAGCGCATGCAGCACCAGCGAACCGGCGAGATAGGGATGAGCCCTGACCCGACGCCTGAGGCGTTCGAGCAGGCGATCGCTGGCGACGAAGCTTTCTATGCGATGGATGGGCGACCCTCCTGGCGAGGCACCAGCATAGACAGCGCTCCGGACCCGGTCAGCCCGGGTGTCCGGAATCGGACGACACCTTGGCGAGCCGGTCGCGCCGTCCGTCGTGCTTGTGCATTCGGTTCGCGTTTCAGGCCTGCGCTTCCTGCGCTGGCGCCCCCCCTCACGCAGCGCGGGCAGGCTCGGCGCTCCGAGTTCCCGGACGCGCCACGCAAGCCAGCATGAATCCCATTTCGTCAAGCCAGTCGAACCGGCCGACGTCCGCCACCGCCCCCGCGGAGCCCTCGACGTCGCAGGCGCCATCGCACGCCGCTGCCGTGGCTGCAGGCAGCGGGCCGCTTGCAGACCTGCCGGCCCGCCGCCAGCGGCACGCGACCGAGGGCGATACCCGCCGGACAAGCTCGATGCCTGACGAAGCCGTGCCGCTGGCAGGCTATCTCCTGGCCCGGCAGCTCGACGGGCGACCGGTGGATGAATCCGGTGTCGAACGGTTGGAGCTCGCTGACGCGGCGCTACGCAGCGCCAGGACGGCCCTGCCTTTCGGACGAGGCAACGTCGAAGCGGACATCCGCGCCAGCAAAGGCGAGAGCGAGGTTCGCGCCGCCGCGGCGCAGATGCTGCACCAGGAGCTGGTAGAGATGGGCTTCCAGCACGGCCCCGACCCCGCGGCGAGCGTCTACGCCACCGCCGCGATGACGGCCAGGGCCTTCGGCGCCGGGGTTTGCACCAACATGGCCGCCATTGCGGCGCTGTCGTATGGCGACAAGGCGCAAGCCGCCGGCCGGCCGCCGGAAGAACAGGTCCGGCTGGTCTCGCACGAGGCCAGCAGCCATGCCTGGGCCGAAGTGAACACATCCGGGGAGGAAGAGCCGGCCATCGTGATCGACCCGTGGCGGGACGGACCGGCCGTCTTCGCGCCTGACAGCCAGCTCGTCAATGACGCCGACCAGACCGCGACCCAGGCCACCTTCAGCCTCGAAAGCGCGGCCGAAAACCACGAGTGGGCGGACGAGTTCTCGCGCGGGTTCAAGTCCTCCACCTTCGACCGCCTCGACCGGGCCGAGGACCTCCTGAGCGAAATGCCTCCCAGGAACCACCCGGTTCCGCCGCCCCTGCTCGACGAAGCGTTCGCCGGCCGGGTCCGCGAACGCCTGGATTCCTCCGATCCGCGCCAGCAGTTGTTGACCGAACTCCAGGCGGTCGGCCAGGCCATGTCATTCGGCGCTCAAGGCGTGCAGAACCTGAGCGCGGACGCGGCCAGGATCGTCAAGCAAGCCCACGACCTCGTGGAGCCTGCCCCAGCCGGCAACAGATGATGCGACGGGCCGCGCCCGCCGGGATCAATGCTCGGGCCGGGGGTAGCGCACCTCGATCACCTCGACCGTCTCGACGCCGCCCGGCGTCATCAGCGACACCTCGTCGCCCTCGCGCGCCTTGAGCAGCGCGCGGGCGATGGGCGAGACCCAGCTCACCTCGCCGTGCAGGTGGTCGGCCTCGTCTATGCCCTTGATGGTGATGGTGCGCTCCTCGCCCTTGGCGTTGGCGTAGGTGACGGTGGCGCCAAAGAAGATCTGGTCGCTGCCGTGGTGCAGCGAAGGGTCGGCCACCTCGGCGATGTCCAGCCGCTTGGTCAGAAAGCGGATGCGGCGGTCGATCTCGCGCAGGCGCTTCTTGCCGTAGATGTAGTCGCCGTTCTCGGAGCGGTCGCCGTTGGAGGCGGCCCAGTGGACCACCTCCACCACCTTGGGCCGCTCGACGTCGATCAGACTGAGCAGTTCGCCGCGCAGCCGCGCGTAACCGGCCGGGGTGATGTAGTTCTTGCTGCCCGCGGGCAAGGGCGGCAGGCTGGGGCCGTCGTCGTCGTCATCGGCGGCGTCGGATTCCTTGGTGAAGGCCTTGTTCATGCGGGCTCGATTGTCTCGCCGGCGCCGGCCCGGTGGGCGGGCCTGGCCTGCTCAGCGTCCCGGCAACCGCTGTGCCACGCGGTGCAGCAGCTCGATCAGCAGCGCCTGCTCGGCCGGCGAGAGCACCTTCAACGCATCCTGCTCCATGGTCAGCGCGATCTTGCGGGCCCGCGTGACGAGCGACTGGCCGGCCGGCGTGAGGCGGACGAGCTGCGCGCGTCGGTCGCGCTCGCTGCGTTCCCGGCGCACCCAGCCTTGCTTGACCATCCGGTCCAGCGTCACGGCCAGGTTGGGTGCCGAGACATCGAGCGCGCGGCCCAGCTGCTTCTGGTTGACCTCCGGGTTGGTGTCGACCAGCACCAGGATGGAGAACTCGACTGCCTTGAGCCTGAGCGGGCCCATGTGACGCTGGAAGCTTTTCTTCAGCTCGACCGAGGCACGCGTCGCGGCATAGCCCACCAGGTGCGTCAGGGCGCCCTGGTTCAGGCTGCCGTCGTGGGGCCCAAGGCCCGTCTCCGGCGGGTCGCTGGCGGCGTGCTCCATGGCCTTGTCGTCGCGGCCCGTCATGGCGTCGGCAGGAAGGGCAGCTCGGCACGCGAACGCTCGACCGACGACAAGCGCCGCGGCAGCTCGCCACCCAGGTACTCGGCCTGGAAGCGCGCACGTTGCAGCTTGGCCTCGTAGAAGGCGGTGTCGGCGGCGCCTTCGGCCAGGGCGGCCTTCGCTGCGACTTCGCTGCGCGCCCAGGCACAGGCCAGCAGCGCCTCGCCGAGCGCATGCAGGAAGTCGTCTGCCGCCCTGTACGGCCACTCCGGGTCGCTCGCCGTGCCCTCGACGAGCGCATCGACACATTCACGCAGCGCCTGCAGGCCCTGGCGCAGTCGTTGGGCATTGGACGCCCCTTCGGCCTGCGCGCCGGCCCAGTCCAGCAACTGCCCCAGGCGCGCGCCGCCGTCGGGCAGCACCTTGCGCAGCAGCAGGTCGATCGCCTGGATCTCGTTGCTGCCCTCGTAGATCATCGCCACCCGGCTGTCGCGCACGACCTGCTCGATGCCGGTCTCGTGGATGTAGCCGTGGCCGCCCCAGACGCCGAGCGCCTGGTCCGCACCTTCGTGGCCCAGCTCGGTCAGCAGGGCCTTGACCACGGGCGTCAGCAGTGCGGCACGGTCTTCGGCCGCGCGGCGCACGGCCTCGTCCGGATCGCAGGCCGCCTCGTCCAGCGCCTGCGCGGCCCAGTAGGCCAGCACGCGGCCGCCTTCGGCTCGCGCCTGCAGCGTCCACAGCGTGCGGCGGATGGCCGGGTGCAGGACGATGGGATCGGCGACGGCAGCCTCCGCGCCTTCGGGCCGCCGCGGCGCGCGCGACTGGGCCCGCTCGGCCGCGTAGCGCAGCGCGTTCTGGCCGGACACCTCCAGGTGCCCCAGGCCCTGCAGCCCGACGTGCAGGCGGGCCGCGTTCATCATCAGGAACATCGCCGCCAGGCCCCGATTGGGCTCGCCGACCAGCCAGCCGGTGGCGCCTTCGAATCGCATCGCGCAGGTGGCGCTGCCCTTCAGGCCCATCTTCTTCTCGATGGCGTCGCAGTGCACCGCATTGCGGCTGCCATCCGGCATCACCTTGGGCACGAGCAGCAGCGAAAGGCCCTTGGTGCCCATCGGGGCGCCGGCCAGGCGGGCCAGCACCAAGTGGACGATGTTGTCGCTCAGGTCGTGCTCGCCGCCGGAGATGAAGATCTTGCTGCCAGTGACGGCGAACGAACCATCGGCTTGCGGCTCGGCCTTGGTGCGCAGCAGGCCCAGGTCGCTGCCGGCGTGGGCTTCGGTCAGGCACATGGTGGACAGCCACTCGCCGCTGGTCACCTTGGCCAGGTAGCGCTCGCGCAGCTCGGGCGTCGCATGGGCGTGCAGGCACTCGTACGCGCCGTGCAGCAGGCCGGGATACATCGTCCAGCCGTGGTTGGCGGCGGCGAGCATCTCGTACAGCGCGGCGTTCAGCAGCTGCGGCAGGCCCTGGCCGCCGCACTCGGGGTCGCAGGCCAACGCAGGCCAGCCGCCCTCGACGAAGGCCTGGTACGCCGCGCGGTAGCCGGGCGGTGTCGTGACCTCGCCATCACGCCACTGGCAACCGGCCAGGTCGCCGGGGCCGTTCAGCGGGGCCAGCACCTCCGCGGCAAACTTGCCGGCCTGGGCGAGCACCTCGGCCGCGGTGTCGCTGTCCAGGCCTTCGAAGGCCGGCATGCGGGCCCAGGCCGCGGGCGCGGCAAGCACTTCGTCGACGACGAAGCGCATGTCGCGCAAGGGAGGTTCGTAGTGCCACATGGCCGACCTCAGGCCTTCTTGGCGCCGAGGTAGGTCTCGATCACGCGCGGGTCGTGCGCCAGCTCGGAGGCCGGCCCCTCGAGAGCGATCGAGCCGGTCTCCAGCACGTAGCCGTGGTCCGCGACCTCGAGGGCGGCACGCGCGTTCTGCTCGATGAGCAGGATGCTCACGCCGGTGGACCGCAGCGCGGTGATGGTGCGGAAGATCTCGCGCACCACCAGCGGCGCGAGGCCGAGGCTGGGCTCGTCGAGCATCAGCACCTTGGGCCGGCTCATCAGCGCGCGACCCACCGCCAGCATCTGGCGTTCGCCGCCCGACAGCGTGCCGGCCAGTTGCGTGCGCCGCTCCTTCAGCCTCGGGAACAGCGTGTAGACCTCGTCCAGCGTCGAACGCCAGTTGGCCACGCGCTGCTTCATGGGCCGGAAGCCGCCGAGGATGAGGTTGTCTTCCACCGGCATGGTGCCGAAGAGCTCGCGCCGCTCGGGCACCAGCGCGAGGCCGGCCATCACGCGCTCCTCGAGCGTGGCGTTGGAGACATCGAGGCCTTCGAACTCGATGCGGCCACGCGACGGAAGCACACCCATCAACGCATTGAGCGTGGTGGACTTGCCCGCGCCGTTGGGGCCGATGACAGTGACCACCGCGCCGCGCGGCAGCGTGAGGTTCAGGCCCGAGAGCACCTCGGCCTTGCCGTAGCCGGCGTGCAGGTCGCTGACCTGGAGAATGGGTTGCGTCATACCAACTCTTGCCTTGCCGCGCCATCCGACGGCATGTCACTACGCAGACCAAGCGGACGCCGCGGAGCCGGCTTTGCCGGGCCGCTGGCGGCGCCCCCTTGAGGGGGAGCGCCGAAGGCGCTTCGGGGGTGGGCCATCATCAGTGTTCCGTTCCGAGATAGGCCGCGCGAACGACCGGGCTGGCCTGCACCTCGGCCGGCGTGCCGGCGATGAGGCGGGTGCCGAACTCCATCACGACGATGTGGTCCACCAGGCCCATCACGAAGTCCATGTCGTGCTCGACCAGCAGGATCGACAGGCCCTCGCTCTTGAGCTGGCGCAGCACCTCGGCGAGAGCCTGCTTCTCCTTCAGGCGCAGGCCCGCGGCGGGTTCGTCCAGCAGCAGCAGCGAAGGATCGGTGCACAGGGCGCGGGCAATCTCCATCAGGCGCTGAGGGCCGAGCGCCAGGTTGCCCGCCAGCTCGTGCATCTGGCCGGTCATGCCGATGCGCGCGAGTTGCTTCTCGGCCTCGGCGAACAGGCGCCGCTCTTCATCCCTGTCGAGCCGGAGCATGGCCTTGGCGACCCCGGACGAGCTGCGCAAATAGCCGCCCAGCGCGACGTTCTCCAGCACGGTCATTTCGGGGATCATCTTGACGTGCTGGAAGGTGCGGCTCATGCCCAGCCGGGCGATGGCGCGCGAAGACAGGCCGGCCACGTTCTGCCCGCGGAAGACCACCTCGCCCGAGGTCAGCGACAGCACGCCGGAGACGAGGTTGAAGGTAGTCGACTTGCCGGCGCCGTTGGGGCCGATCAGGCCCATGATGTCACCGGCGTGGATGGTGAAGCTCACGTCGTTGACCGCCACCAGGCCGCCGAACTGCTTGCGCACCGCCTTCACGTCCAGCAGCAGCGAGCCCGGCTCGGGCTTGGAGCGGGTGGGCAGTGCCGCCGCGCCGTCCCAATCCTTGACCCGCTTCGGCGCCGGCAGCCAGCGCTGCACGAAGCTCCACAGCCCTTCAGGCGCGTACTTCAGCACCAGCACCAGGATCAGGCCGAAGACGATGATCTCGAAGTTGCCGCTGGTGCCGATGAGCTTGGGCAGCAGCACCTGCAGTTCGTCCTCCACCAGCTTGACGACCGCGGCGCCGGCGAAGGCACCCCAGACGTGGCCGACGCCGCCCAGCACCGCCATGAACAGGAACTCGATGCCCTTGCCCAGGCTGAACGGCGAAGGGTTCACCGTGCGCTGCAGGTGCGCGAACAGCCAGCCCGACATCGCCGCCAGGATGGCCGCCAGCACGAAGGCGGTGAGCTTGTAGCGCAGGGTGGAGATGCCCATGGCCTCGGCCATGGTCGAGCCGCTCTTGAGCGCACGGATGGCGCGGCCGGGGCGTGAATCCAGCAGGCGCGTCACCCCCACCGCCGCCGCCAGCGCGACCAGCCAGATCAGGAAGTAGATCTCGCGTGCGCCGGCCAGGCTGATGCCGAAGAAGTTCAGCGCCGGCACGCCCAGGATGCCGTCGTACTTGCCGAGGAACTCCATGTTGGACATGGTGTAGTACAGCGCCAGGCCCCAGCAGATGGTCGCCAGCGGCAGGTAGTGGCCGGACATGCGCAGCGTGAGCGCGCCCAGCACCACCGCCACCACCACCGCCAGCGCCAGGCCGACGAAGAGCGCTATCCACGGCGAGACCGCCATCGTCGTGCTGAGGTAGGCCGTCGTGTACGCCCCCACGCCGACGAAGGCCGCCTGGCCGAACGACGTCAGGCCGGCGACACCCGTCAGCAGCACCAGGCCGAGCGAGACGATGGCGTACAGCCCGATGTAGTTGAGCTGAGTGACCCAGAACTCCGGCACCGGCAACAGCGGCACCGCGAGCATCAGCAGCGTGAACAGCGGGAGCCAGAACTTGCGCGGCAGCATGTCAGTGCTCCTCGCTGTGTGGGTCACGCAGCGAACGCCACAGCAACACCGGCAGGATGGCCGAGAAGACGATCACCTCCTTGAAGGCGCTGGCCCAGAAGGAGCCGAAGCTTTCCAGCAGGCCGACGCCGATCGCGCCGACGAGCGCGAGCGGGTAGCTCGACAACCCCGCGAACACCGCCGCCACGAAGCCCTTCAGGCCGATCAGGAAGCCCGAGTCGTAGAACACCGTCGTCGTGGGCCCGATCAGCAGTCCCGACAGCGCCCCGATGAAGGCCGCCATGGTGAACGACAGCCGCCCGGCGCTGGTCGACGAGATGCCCATGAGGCGCGCGCCGAGCCGGTTGACCGCGGTCGCCCGCAGCGCCTTGCCCCAGAGCGACTTCTCGAAAAACAGCCACAGCATCACGATCAGCGCGATGGAGACCGCGAAGACGATCAGCGTCTGCCCCGTCAGGCTCAAGGGCCCGAGCGTGAAGCGCTCGTCCCAGAAGCTCGGGTTGCGAAAGCCTTCGGCGCCGAAGAAGTACAGCCCCAGCCCGGTGAGCGCGAAGTGCACGCCGACCGAGACGATCAGCAGCACCAGCACGCTGGCATCGGCCAGGGACTCGTAGGCCAGGCGGTAGATCAGGCCGCCGAAGGGCGTCACCAAGGCGAGCGTCAGCGCGGCCTGCGCCAACAGCGGCCACTGCCTGGGCGCGGCCCAGATGGCGACGAGCGAAATCGCCACGGGGTAAGCCAGCGTCGCCAGCACCTCCCTGGCGATGCGGGCGGGCGGGCGCTTGGCGCGCCAGCCCTCGCCGGCTTCCGTCAGTGCGGCCAGGCCGGCGAGCACGAGCAGGAACCAGACGGTGCCGGGGATCTGGCCGAGCTGCAGCGTGGCGAGGGTGAGCGCCCCGAAGGCGACGAACTCGCCCTGCGGGATGAAGATGACGCGGGTCACGGCGAACAGCAGCACCGTGGCCAACGCCAGCAAGGCATAGACAGCGCCGTTGGTGACGCCGTCCAGCGCGAGGATGCTGGCAATGGTGAAGTCCATACAGGGGGGAGCTACGACTCAGGTCAGAGGGCAATGGATCCGATGGCACGCCAACTCGCGAAACCAAGTGCCTTGCGCGGATCCGGCTCTGCCGGTCCGCTGCAAGAGCCCCCTCGGGGGGCAGCCCCCGGAAGGGGGCGTGGGGGTCTACTGTTCCACCTTCCAGTCGCTGTTCACCACCTTGAGCACCAGGCCGGTCTCGGTCGTGAAGCCCCAGTGGTTGGCCTTGGTGTAGTTCAGCACCCCGTGCGCCACCGGGGTGCGGCCCATGGCTTCGGTGGCCGAACGGATGGCCGCGCGGAACTCCGACGTGCCGGGCTTGCCCGCCTTGAGCGCCACCGGGAGGATCTTCTCGAGCACCACGATCGCGTCGTAGGCATGGCCGGCGAACTGGTTGCGGTTGCCCGCGCCGTAGACCTTCTCGTACTTGGCGACGAAGTCGGTCGCCAGGGCCTTGGAGGGGTGGTCCGCGGCCAGCTGCTCCGGAATCACGGCGGGCCCGGAGACGACGAAGGTGCCTTCGACATCCTTGCCGCCGATGCGCATCAGGTCACGCGTGGCCGCGGCATGGGTCTGGTAGATCTTGCCCTTGTAGTTGCGCTCGACCAGCGCCTTCTCCGGCATCGCCGCGCCGGAGCCGGAGGCGACGACGAGCATCGCGTCGGGGTTGGCGGACACGAGCTTCAGCGCCTGCGCGGTGACGCTGGTGTCGCTGCGGGCGAAGCGCTCGGTGGCGATGATCTTGGGGCCGCCCAGCAGCGAGGACTGGTCCTGGAAATCCTTCAGCCAGCTCTCGCCGTAGGCATCGGTGTAGCCGAGGAAGCCGACCGTCTTCACGCCCTGCTTCTTCATGTGCTCGATCATGGCGTGGGCCATCACGGCGTTGCCCTGCGGCAGGCGGAACATCCAGCCGTCCGCGCCGGGCGGCAGCACGGCCGGCGAGAAAGAGAACTGCACGGTCTTGGCCTCGGACACCACCGGCGCCATGGCCACGGCCACCGGCGTCGCGGCCGAGCCCATGACGATGTCGACCTTGTCCTCGGTGACGAAGCGGCGCGCGTTGTTCACGCCCTTGGTCGGGTCGGTCGCGTCGTCCAGCACGATCACGTTGAGCTTCTCGCCCGCGATCTCCTTCGGCCACAGCTTGATGTAGTTCGCCATGGGGATGCCCAGGCCCGAAGCCGGGCCGGTCAGCGGCAGGCTGATGCCGATGGTGACATCGGCCTGCGCGGCGCCGGCTGCGAGGGCCGCGAGCACGGCCGCGGCGATGCGAAGGGGGCGGGTGAAAGCAGCAAGGGAGCGTTGCATGCCAGTCTCCAGTGGTCGTTGGTGGATCGTTGTCGAAACCATAACAGCGCCGGTCATCGGCCCGCGCCCGCGAGAACCCGTGTGTTGTTTTGCGAGGGCTCGCGTGAATGACGTGTTCAGCGCGGCGCCATCCGCAGCGCGCCGTCGAGGCGGATCACCTCGCCGTTGAGGTGACCGTTGGCCACGATGTGCGCGGCCAGCGAGGCGAACTCCTCGGGCTGGCCCAGGCGCTTGGGGAAGGGGATGCTGGCCGCTAGGTTGGCCTGCACTTCTTCGGGCAGCTCCTTCATCAGCGGCGTCGCGAACAGGCCCGGCGCGATGGTGCACACCCGCACGCCGAACTGCGACAGGTCGCGCGCCAGCGGCAGCGTCATGCCGACGATGCCGCCCTTCGATGCCGAGTAGGCCTCCTGGCCGACCTGGCCGTCGAAGGCCGCGACCGAAGCGGTGTTGACCATCACGCCGCGTTCGCCGCTGGTGCCTTCGACCGGCGCCAGCTTGACGATGCGCGCCGCGGCCAGGCGGATGACGTTGTAGGTGCCGATCAGGTTGATGCGCACCACCCGCTCGAAATCCTCCAGCGGCGCCGGCGAGCCGTCCTTCTGCACCACGCGCTTGGCGGTGCCGATGCCGGCGATGTTCATCACGATGCGGGCCGGGCCGTGGGCGGCCTCGGCGGCATCCAGCGCGGCGGTGACCGAAGCGGTGTCGGTGATGTCGCAGCGGCAGGCCAGGCCGCCGATCTCGCCGGCCACGCGTTCGGCGCCGGCGGCGTTCACGTCGAGCACGGCCACCTTGGCGCCCAGGCGCGCCAGTTCCCTGGCCACGGCTTCGCCGAGGCCCGAGCCACCGCCGGTGACCAGGGCGGCTTGTCCTTCGATCTTCATGCGGATGCGTCCTTTCGGTTCGGCAGGATCACGTAGGGATCGCTGCCCTGCCCTTCGTACAGCGCCTCGACCAGCGCCGCGCGATGCGCCAGCACGGCGCGTTGGTTGATCGAGCCCTTGTCCGTCACCTCGCCCTTGTCGATGGACGGCGGCTCGGCCAGCACGTGCAGCCGCGCGACGCGGTTGGCGCTGCCGGTGCCCTCGCGCCACAGGCGGTCGGCCAGGCCCTGGAAGAAGCCGCGCACGGCGGCGTGGTGCAGCACCTCGGGCAGCGGCGTGCTTTCCGGCAAGGCGGCGAGCTTGCGGCATTCGTCGGCGCGGGGGAAGACCAGCAGGCCGATCTCGTCGCGGTTCAGGCCCGTGACCACCGCGTCCTGCACGCACGGGTCGCCGGCGACGATGACCCTGGCCCGCAGCGGGCCGACGCTGACGAAGGTGCCGGTCGAGAGCTTGAAGTCCTCGGCCGTGCGACCGTCGAACAGCAGCCCGCGCGTGGGGTGGGCGGGGTCGATGAACTTGACGGCGTCGCCGGTGCGGTAGAAGCCTTCCTCGTCGAAGGCTTCGTCGGTCTGCTCCTGGGCGCGCCAGTAGCCCGGCATCACGTTGGGGCCGCGAAAGCGGATCTCGGTCTTGCCCATGGGATCGCCGCTGGAATCAGGCACCAGCTTCACCTCGACCCCCGGCACCGGCAGGCCGATATGGCCCGAAGCCACGTCGGTGCCGACAGCGAAGGTGCACGAAGGCGCCGTCTCCGTCATGCCCAGGCCGGTGATGATGCGAATGCGCTCGCCCACCGCCGCCTCGGCGTGGCGATCGAGCTTGTCCCACACGGCCTGGCTCAGGCCTGCGCCGGCGAACATGAAAGCCTTGACCTTGGCGAAGAGCTTGTCGCGCAGCACCTTGTCGGTGTCCATCGCGGTGGCGATCTCCTCGAAGCCCTTGGGCACGTTGAAGTAGACCGTCGGCGAGATCTCGCGCAGGTTGCGCAAGGTCTCGGCGATGCCCTTGGGCGTGGGCTTGCCTTCGTCGATGTAGAGCGTGCCGCCGTTGTAGAGCACGATGCCGACGTTGTGGTTGCCGCCGAAGGTGTGGTTCCACGGCAGCCAGTCCAGCAGCACCGGCGGCTCCTCGGCCAGGAAGGCCATGCACTGGCGCAGCATCTGCTGGTTGGCGCAGATCATCCGGTGGGTGTTGATCACGCCCTTGGGCTGCTTGGTGGAGCCCGAGGTGAAGAGGAACTTGGCGATGGTGTCGGGGCCGACCGCGGCATGCGCGGCACGGATGCGCTCGCCCGGCTGGGTGGCCAGCAGCGTGTCGAAGGCAATCGTCTCGCGGCCCTCGACCTGACCTTCCGTCAGCACCACGGCCACGTCGGCGGGCACGGTGGCGGCGATGGCCTTGGCGTAGGCCGCCGACGAGGCGAAGACCAGGCCCGGCGTGGTGGTCGCCAGGATGTGGCGCAGCTTGCCGTAGTCCTGCGAGACCAGCGAATAGGCCGGCGAGATCGGCACGTACGGCACGCCCGCCCACATGGCGCCCAGCGCCAGGCTGAGGTGCTCGATGTCGTTGTCCGACAGGATGGCCACCGGCCGCTCGGCCGACAGCTTCAGGTCGACCAGCGCCTGGCCGATGGCCTGGACGCGGCCAAGCATCTGCGCGTAGCTGACGCGGCGCCAGTCACCACCGCGGTCTCGCTTGGCCACGAACGCGCGGTCAGGAGCCTCGGCAGCCCACTGTTCCAGCGCGTCGGTCAGCCGGTCCGGATACCAGCGCAACGCCTCGGTCGAACGCAGGATCTGCGTGCCGTCGGCTCGCGTTTCCAGCGTGGCCTCGACGCAGCCGCCCACCGTGGCGGCACGGTAACGCGGACTCATGCCTGCCCCCAACGGCGCTGCGCACCGGTCCCCCCAAGGGGGAGCTGGCGCCTCGGGAGCGGCCCAGCGGCGCCGCTCATGACTTGACGACCTTGTTGGAACGCCCTTCGAGGAAGGCGCGCAGGCGGTCCTTCGCATCCGGCGTGCTTTCGGCCACCGCGGCCATCAGCGATTCGGTGAACAGGCCCTGGTCCTGCGACTGGTCGGCGATGCGCGGCAGCGCGTGCATCACGGCGAAGTTCGACATGGGCGCGTTGCTGGCGATGCGCCGCGCCAGCTCCAGCGCCTTGGCGAAGCCCGCGCCGTCGGCCACTGCGTATTGCGCCAGGCCGGCGTGCACGCCCTCGTCGCGGTCGTAGACGCGGCCAGTGAGCATCATGTCGGTCATGCGGGCCACGCCCATCAGGCGCGGCACCCGCACCGAACCGCCGCCGCCGACGAACAGGCCGCGCTGGCCCTCAGGCAGGCCGAAATAGGCCGAGTGTTCCGCGACTCGCACGTGGCAGCTGGAGGCCAGCTCGAGGCCGCCGCCCACCACCGCGCCATGCAGCACGGCGATCACCGGCACGCGGCCGAACTGGATCTGGTCGAAGGCCGCATGCCACATGCGCGAGTGAAGGACGCCCTCGCGCACGTCCCGCTCCACCAGCTCCGACAGATCCAGCCCGGCGCAGAAATGCTCCCCCTCGCCGGTGAGGATGGCCACGCGGATGTCCTCCGGCAGGTTCACGAAGGCCGTGTGCAGCTGCGTGATGAGCGTGTCGCTGATCGCGTTGCGCTTGGCCGGGCGGTTCAGCCGCAGGTGGGCGATGGGGCCGGCCAGTTCGATGCGAAGCAGGTCCAGCTGGGCCAGCAGACCGCCGGCGGGTTGGAAGACGAGGCCTTCAGGGATGCTCATGGACGCTCCGAATGTTTATGCAATTTAACTAAATTGCCGGAGCAACCGCCACTTGGTACTAACCCTTACGCATCTTCCTCCACGAGAGAAGGCCAGCCCATGCCGCGCTTGCACCCCATCGATTTGTTTATGACAATGAACTAACTGGCCTGCGAACAAGGATCCGCCATGAACACCGCCGAACTGATCGCCATCGACACCCACACCCACCTGGAGGTGTCCTGCCGCAACCCCTTCGACAACTACGGCGAGGAGTACGACCGCGCGGCGGACAAGTACTTCCGCTCGAGCAAGCGGCCGACGATGCAGGAGACGATCGACTTCTACCGGGAGAAGAAGATCGGCTTCGTCAATTTCACGGTCGATGCCGAGACGCAGCTGGGCCGGCGCCGCATCCCGAACGAGGAGATCGCCGAAGCTGCCCTGGCCAACCCGGACATCATGATCGCCTTCGGCAGCATCGACCCGCACAAAGGCAAGTTCGGCGCTCGCGAGGCGCGCAAGCTGGTCGAGGAGTACGGCGTCAAGGGCTTCAAGTTCCACCCGACGGTGCAGGGCTTCGAGCCGGCCGACAGGATGGCCTGGCCCATCTACGAAGTCATCAACGAGTACAAGCTGCCCGCCATCTTCCACAGCGGCCACTCGGGCATAGGCTCGGGCATGCGCTGCGGCGGCGGCCTGCGCCTGCAGAACTCCAACCCGATGATGCTGGAGGACGTGGCGATGGCCTTTCCCGACATGCAGATCGTCGTCGCCCATCCCAGCTGGCCGTGGCAGGACGAGGCCCTGAGCCTGGCGCTGCACAAGCCCAACATCTGGATCGACCTCTCCGGCTGGAGCCCGAAGTACTTCCCGGCCCAGCTCGTCCAGTACGCCAACACGCTGCTGAAGGACCGCATCCTCTTCGGCAGCGACTTCCCCCTCATCACCCCCGACCGCTGGATGGCGGATTTCGAGGAGGCGGGCTTCAAGGATGCGGTGAAGCCGCTGATCCTGAAGGAGAACGCAAAGAGGCTGCTGGGCTTGGCGTAGCGCGCTTCAGCGACATGCGGGACGCGGCGATGCCCCGCTGCTCCACCCTTCGCGTCGGTTCATTCGGGATGCGCGGCCTGCGCGACCGGCGGGTTCGATCCGGCTGACAGCCACTCGCGGCGCTTGAGCAGGAAAAGCAGCGCGCCCACCGGCAGCGCGATGGTCAGGATGTACGGAGAACCGGGCCCGGCCCGGTGGAAGCCGGCACCCAGCAGCATGAAGGCGACCGGGCTGACGCTCCATTCGCCGGTCGACCAGTTCAGCGAGATCTGGACCAGCCCCAGCGCCACGAACAGCAGCCAGAGCCATTTCCGGCGCGCCATGGCGGTACGGGCGCACAGCACGAGCACGACCACGATGAACAGCGGGATCGCGATGGCCAGCGCGAAGAACACCCAGTGCACCACGCCCTTGCCGGCGAAGGTGAAGCGGTTCTGGTTCTGCAGCGAGTCCGCCAGCCGGTTGACGTGGATCCCCGCCACCCGCAGTTGACCGTTCTCGCGCTGCAGCACCACGTTGGCCAACAGCCAGCGGTCGGGGTACTCGTACTGGAACGTCAGGTCGTAGGTGATCCGCTCCTGCCTGGTCATGGTGTGCGCGCCGACGACCTGGATGGACTTGGGCGGCCCGGCGGGGAACTGGTCCGCGATCTGCTGCAGCCGGGCCCGCGTGTCAGCCTTGGCAAGCGATGGATCGAGCTGCCGCTCGATGGTGGCGAAGTCCGCCGAGCCGAAGGCGGCGATGACCTGCTTCGCGACTTCGGACTCTTCCTTCGGGACGAACCTGTCGAACCAGGCCTGCTGATCGCAGCCCGCCAAGAGCAGCATCCACAGGGAGATCAGCAAGAAGCGCAAAGCGAGCATGTCATCGGCAAGGGTCAGGACGGTGGGTCGCGCGGCTCGTCGCCCCGCTCGCAGACTCATTCCCCCTCACCCGACGGGGCGACATGCACGACCTGCAGCCTGCCTTCGGCGGACGGGAACCAGGCTGCGCCTTCCGCGCCGCTGGCATCGAGAAAGCCGACGCCGTGCTTCTCGGCCAGGCGCTTGCAGTGCTCGTACGCTTCTTCGGCGCAGGACCATGAGAAGGCCACGTAGATGATGTCCGGCCCGATGCCGTAGTCCGCAACCTTGTCGAGCGGACCTTCGCCGGCGTCGCTCGCGGCGAACGGACCGTTGAGCGGGGTGAAGAGCTGCCTCATCTCGTCGAACCAGTCCTGCAATGCCGGCGAAGCGTTGGCAGGATCGTTGTAGTCCAGCTCGTCCTCCCATTCGGTGCGCTCGTCGTACCAATCCTCGAAGGCTTCGCGGCGGCGCAGTTCCGCACGGGGGTCGAAGACGGCCAGGTCGTAACTCATGGGCACCTCGGAAGGGAGCTGGACAAAGTCGCCGCTCTCAGCGGGCAGAGGCCGACTTGTTGAGCGGGAACTCTTCGAATGCAGGGCAGTCTCCGGCCGACGCGGCCAGGCGGCCGGCCTCGTACAGGCAGCTGACCGTGCGAGAACCATCCGGGCTGCTGCCCACGTACTTGGTCACCACGCCCTGCCGATAGGTCGCCTGCGCCAGCAGGAATCCATTGGCCATCCACACGCTCTGGCATCCGGAGAACTTGCGATCGATGGCCTGGGCGCCGGGGAAGATGCGCAGGTCGAGTCCGCGCCGGGCCAGGGTGACGGCCTGCGCGGGGACTTCGCGCAGGCTGCAGGTCTCGGCCGCAGCGGGTTCGGCGAATGCCGATGGAGCCAGCGCCGCCGCCACGAGTGAAACGGCGACAAGGAGCCAGGAGCGGGCGGCGACCGGCGTTCGTCCGGGCCGGTCGGCCATTCTCATGCGGCGCATGCCAGGGGACGTCTGGAGCATTCGGGCTCAACCCTTCCGGCCGCCGAAGACCAGGAGAAGGCCCCCGGCCACGATGGCGGCGATACCGGCCCACACCGGGATGTTGACGTCCTGCTTCTCCTTGACCGACAGCTCCACGGGACCGATCTTCAGATCGTGGCTTTCCTTCGTGTAGCTGAAGCCTCCGTAAAGCAACCCGAGTGCACCGGCCACGATCAGGGCGATGGCGACGAGCTTGATGGGATTCATGTCGGCTTCCTCTTCAGACGGCTCGCCAGGGCACCCGCCCGGACGGAATGCCCGGGACGAAGAGGTGCACGGCATGCAGGCATTCTGCGCTGGCAGACCGGCGCCGGCGCGTCCCGGCAAACGGCTCAAGGTGCCGCCAGGTCGCACTGGACCGCATGGCCGATGCTGACCTCTGCGCACGCGAGCGCCTCGACGAGGAACCTCGGCCGCAGGTCGATCGAATGAAGGCTCGAGCGGTCGAACCAGGCGAATCGCAGCGGGCGATCGCCTTCGACTCCAAGGTAAGGCCCCTCGGACGTCACGAGGGGAGTCGAAGGGTCGGGAGTGACCGCAAAGTACAGACCGAGCTCGTGGTGCGGCTTGCCGGCATGAGCGAAGAAGTTTTCGGCGACGCCGAGGAACTCGCCGCACCGGACGGCGACGCCCAGCTCTTCGGTGAACTCCCGCACGAGGGCCTGTGCAGCGGTTTCGCCCGCCTCGACCCTGCCCCCGGGAAGGGCCCAGAACTCGTCGCCCTCGAGCTGATGAAGCAGGACGTCGCGGCCTCGCAGGATGACGGCGGCGGCACGGTAATGGAACTGATGCGTCCCGGCATCGAAGGAAATCATGGGATCCGATGTGTTCTGGAAACTTCACTGACGAGCCAGTCGGTCGTCACGCAGGGCCGCGCACGGCTGCCCGCCACCATTTTGGCTTCGCCAAGCGTCAGGCCGCGGGACCCAGCCGGCGACAGGCCGCGCTCAACAGCGCCCTCGAATACCGCTTGTGAAACCCGAGCAGCGCGTGGAACAGAAAGCCCATGCGCGGTTTCGCCGACCCGCCACGCCGGCGAGGCACGACGGCGGAGCCGAAGTACAGCCGCGTTCCGCCGTCCTCCGCCGGCTCGGTCATGAGCCAGGAGCGGGTGCCGCCCACCGCGTCGGCGAGCAGCAATTGCCCGGCGGCCCGGTCCTCGACCGTCCACGCCGAGAAGCGGTCGCGCTCGGCTCGCGCGAGTTCGCCCGCCTGCTCATCGCTCGATGGCCGACCTGCCAAGACGCCCAGGATCCGGCGCTCCAGCTTGAACAGGCCCGTCGTGTAGAAGGCCTCGACGTACTCGGCCTGCGTCACCCGGCGCGCCACCGTGGCAACGTAGCAGTCGGCATAGCCCTGGTCGCCGCCGTAGCGGCTCAGCAAGGCATGGGCAGGCAGCGGGTGCTCCACGACGCCGGACGAAGCCGGGGGCCGTAGGGCGTGGGGCGGGCGATCGTCGGGCTCCATCCGGACTCCTTCGTGCGGGGAGCCCGCCTTGTACACCCGGGGCCTCGACCGCTCCATCACCGCGTGCAGCGCGTTCCGCCTCTTTCGTCGGCCTTCAGTGGAAGAACTTGCCCGCGCTCAGCAGCGTCCGGTAGACGCCCCAGGCCAGCGGCACGCCGACCATCGCCCAGGCCGCGGCCACCATCAGCGGGCTGGTGCTGGCTGCCGACGAGGCCCCATGGCCGCGCACCTCGGTGGCCTGCGCGCGCTCGTGCGCCAGGCGCTTCTCCTCGGCCAGCTCGGCGTCGCTCATGAACCACTTGTCGGCCACCGGGCGCACCAGCAAGTTGCAAACGAGGCCGACGACCAGCATGCCCACGAGGATGTACATCGTCTGGTTGTAGACCTGCTCGCGCGGGATGCCCAGGCCGAGCTGGTAGTCGCGCATGTAGTTCACGACCACCGGACCCAGGATGCCGGCGGTGGCCCAGGCGGTGAGCAGGCGGCCGTGGATCGCCCCGACCATCTGGGTGCCGAAAAGGTCGGCCAGGTAGGCGGGCACCGTGGCGAAGCCACCGCCGTACATGCTGAGGATGATGCAGAAGGCGCTCACGAACAGCAGCTTGGAGCCGGCCGAGGCGCTGCCCGGCACGCTCGCATAGAGCGCGCCGCCGAGCACGAAGAAGACCACGTAGGTCAGCTTGCGGCCGAGCTTGTCGGACAGGCTGGCCCAGAAGAACCGGCCGGCGATGTTGAACAGGCTCAGCAACGCGGTGAAGCCCGCCGCGACGCCGGCAATGGCCGAGAGCTGCGTCTTGTCCAGCTCCGCGAACTTCTGCCCCACCCCGATCAGGCTGCCACCGAACACCTCCTGCAGCATGGGGCTCGCCATGCCCAGCACGCCGATGCCCGCGCTCACGTTCATGCACAGCACCATCCACACCAGCCAGAACTGGGGGATGGACCAGACATTCTTCACGTGCACGTGGCCCTTGGTGATCATGGCGTTGCCGGCGTCGGCCGCCTTGGGCACCCAGCCTTCGGGCTTCCAGCCGGAGGGCGGCACGCGGTAGCCGAAGGCGCCGCCGAGCATGAACACGAGGTAGACCGCAGCCATCACGAGGAAGGTGGGCATCACGCCGACGTCGGTGGGCGTGGCGAAGATCTTCATCAGCTCGGCCGCCAGCGGCGAGCCGATCATCGCGCCGCCGCCGAAGCCCATGATCGCCATGCCGGTGGCCATGCCGCGCCGGTCGGGGAACCACTTGATCAAGGTGCTCACCGGGCTGATGTAGCCCAGGCCCAGCCCGATGCCACCTATGACACCGGAGCCGATGATCATCAGCCAGAACTGGTGCAGGTGGATGCCCAGCGCCGAAAGCACCATGCCGCCGCACCAGCACAAGGCACTGACCACGCCGGCCTTGCGCGGGCCCACGTGCTCCAGCCAGCCGCCCCACAGGGCAGCCGCCGAACCGAGGAAGACGAAGAACAGCGTGTACATCCAGCCGAGCGTCGAGATCCTCCAGTCGCAGGTGGTGGTGAACAGCTCCATCCAGAACGTGGTGCCCGCCGGGCAGGCCAGCGCCTGCTTCACGCCCAGCGCCTTGGACAGCGGCAGCCAGAACACCGAGAAGCCGTAGGCCATGCCGATGCACAGGTGGATCGCCAGCGCACACGGTGGCACCAGCCATCGGTTGAACCCAGGCCCCGCGATGGTGCGCTCCTTGTCCAGCAACCCGGGTGAGCCTGGCGACTGGATGCCGCCGACGCCGATCACAGCCGACATTCGTACTCCTTGCTAACGTGGAAAATGAGGTGACGGCGGCCAATGTAATGGGGTGGCGACCGATTCGCCAAGGCCGCCGAAGTAAAGCGGACGGGGCCGCCGCATCTGCAAACCATTTCATGGGTTGGCGGTCCGCGGCGTGCCATCCCCTCGTCATGCAAGCCCCACGCCAGGACAATCGGCCGTGGCCGCACCCGCACGTGTCCAGCGGCCACGCCACACCCTCCGGAAGGCAACGTGAACAGACGCCAGTCCCTCAAGCGGCTCGCCGCCGCGACCGCCACCTTCGCCCTGCCGGCCATGGCGCAGGACAAGACCATCGTCCTGGGCCAGTCAGCCGCCTTGACCGGGCCGGCCGCCCAGCTGGGCATCCAGATGCGCGCCGGTGCCAACCTGTACTTCGAAGCCCTGAATGCGGCCGGGGGAGTCAATGGACATCGCATCGAGCTGGTGACGCTCGACGACGGGTACGAGCCGGATCGATGCAAAAGCAACACTGATCGACTGATCAAGGACAAGGTCTTCGCGCTCTTCGGCTACGTCGGCACGCCGACCTCGCTGGCCGCACTGCCGCTGGTCACCGAGGCGAAGATCCCCTTCTTCGCGCCCTTCACCGGTGCGGAGGCGCTGCGCGACCCGTTCAACCGCTACATCTTTCACGTGCGGGCCTCCTACTTCCAGGAGACCGCGCTGATCGTCAACCAGCTCGTCTCCCTGGGCCTGCGCAAGATCGCGGTCTTCCACCAGGACGACGCCTACGGCAAGGCAGGGTTCGAGGGCGTGCGCAGGGCGCTGAAGGCGCGCTCGCTCGAGCCGGTCGCCACCGGCACCGTCGTGCGCAACTCGGTGGACGTGGCGCAGGCGGTCAAGAGCATCGTGCCGATCCGGCCGGATGCGGTGGTGCAGATCAGCGCCTACAAGTCCTGCGCCGCCTTCATCCGCCAGGCGCGCAAGGCCGGCTATGGAGGCACCTTCTACAACGTGTCCTTCGTCGGCACCCAGGCCCTGGCCGACGAACTCGGCGCGCAGGGCAACGGCGTGGTCGTGAGCCAGGTGATGCCCTTCCCCTTCTCGACCACGACCGTCATCTCGCGCGAGTACCTCGAAGCCATGCGCAAGTCCGGCAAGGACGCCAAGCCCAACTACTCGAGCATGGAGGGCTACATCGCCGCCAAGGTGTTCGCCGAGGGCTTCAAGCGCGCCGGCGCCAGCCCCAGCCGCGACGGCCTCATCACCGGCCTGGAGTCGCTCCAGAACGCGAACTTCGGCGGCTTCAACGTCAACTTCGGCCCGCGCAGCCACGTCGCCTCGAACTTCGTCGACCTGTCGATGCTCACAGAAGATGGCAAGGTTCGCCACTGACCGCCAGGCGCCGCCGGCTTTCGCCCAGGGCCTGCCGCAAGGCAGCGGCCATCTGCACTTGTGCGAGCCGCGCCGCGCCTATGACGCCGCCCATGCTGATGTAGCCGTGGGCCAGGCCGTGGTACTCGACGATGGTCACTGCGTTGCCGGCGGCCAGCAGGGCCTCGCCATAGGCCTTGGCCTCGTCGCGCAGCGGATCGTGCGCGGCCAGTTGTAGCAGCGTCGGCGGCAGGCCCGCCAGGCTGGGCGCGAACAGCGGGGCACCGCGCCAGTCAGGCGCCTTGCCGGCCGCGCCGAAGCAGTGGTGGTTGAAGTACTCGATGGTGCGCGCCGTCAGCGTGGGGCCATGGGCGTGCTCGCGGCGCGACGGGTAGTCGCCCTCGTGGCCGCCGGCTGCGGCGGGATAGACCAGCGCCTGGAAGCGGACGGCCGGCCCGCCCGCATCCCGAGCGCAAATCGCTGCCACGGTGGCCAGCACGGCGCCGGCACTGTCGCCCGCCACGGCCAGCCGCGCCGGGTCGCCCCCCAGGCGCCTCGCATGCTCGGCCACCCATTGCAGCGCCGCCCAGGCATCCTCGGGCGCCGCGGGGAAGGGGTGCTCCGGCGCCAGGCGATAGGCGGCCGACGCAACGATGGCGCCCGTGTCGTGGCAGAGCTGGCGGCAGACGTTGTCGTAGCCATCCAGGTCGCCCAGCGCATAGCCGCCACCGTGCCAATAAACGATGATCGGCAGCGGACCTGCAGCGTTGCGCGGCGTGTACGCGCGGACCTGCACCGCCGAGTCGCCGACCTGGCCGCGGTGCTCGCCCACCTCCACGTCGGCCGGCGGCACATCCGCGGCGGCCAGGATCTGGCGGTACAGGCCTCTCGCGGCCACCGGTGGCAGGTCGCACAGATCGGGCACGCCGGCGGCTTGCGCCTGGGCCATCATCGCTTCAAGTTGCTTGTCGAGCATGTCATTTCCTTGCGGGGGCTAACGTCTCAATTTGCCGTCACGGCCGCGCAGGCCGATCTCGACACGGTCGGATCCCTGGTGCCGGCCGGCGCCGAAGCGCAGCGGCCAGCCGCCCAGGTCGAAGCTGCCGAGCGACTCGATCGTCTCGGCCAGGTGCGCGGCGTCCGTGCGCGAGCCCGCACGGCGTAGCGCCTCGGCGAGCACGCGCAGGTGGAGGTAGGCCGCCAGGCCCTCGAAGCTGAAGGCCTCGGGGCCGACGTAGGTGTCGGCATCGCGCTCGAACTCGCGCGCCAGCGGCAGCTGGGAAAGCTCCGGCGTGGGCACGACGCTGCTGAAGCCGATGACCCGGTCACGCAGCAGCCGGGTGAGCTGAGTCAACCCGGGCGATGACATCGCCGCCACCGTGGCCGGCACGTCGTTCTGCCAGGCCGTGCCCACGCGCGCCAGCAGGTCGAGCGACTCGGGTCCCAGGTTCAGGACCAGCGCCTGGGGAGCCGCCTTGGCGATCTCGTGCAAGGCGGCCAGCGCCGACTGGCGTTCGGGCCTGGTCTGCAATCGGATGCTCGTGATGCCCGCCGCCTTCAGCGCTTCGCCCAAAGCCAGTTCGCGCGCCGGCTCGTCACCGTCGATGAGCAACACCGCGTGCGAGATGCCCGTGGCCCGCAACTGCTGCACCAGCGCGTCGGCCTCGTGGCGATCGTCGGGCCGGAAAGTGAAGACATGGCGCATCGCCGGAGCCCGCAAAGCGACGGCGCCCGACAGGGGGCCGATCAGCAGGGTGCCCAGCTCGCGTGTCGTGGCCGCGGCCTGCGCGCAGGCGCGCTCGCCGAGGCAGTTCACGATCGCGACGGCCGAGTGCTCCCGCACCAGCGTGCCGAGGTTGATCGCCAGGCGCCTGGCATCGCCGCCATCGTCCAGCGTGCGCAACTCCAGCCGCCGGCCGTTGATGCCGCCGGCGGCATTGAGCCTATCGACCAGCGCCTTGGCGCCGGCCTGCACGCGGTTGGCGATGGGAAAGGCCGGCCCGGTCAGGGGCAAGGACTGGCCGATGACGATGGGCGGCGGCGCGCCGAACGCGGCCGGCGCCGCCAGCATCAGCACCCAGACCATGCGCCGCAGCGTCGCCATCGCGTTCTCAGGCCGCTGCGCCAGCAGCCTGCAGCGCCGTGCGAGGCGTTGCCGGCCGCAAGAGGAAGTGCGCCAGGGCCGGGAGCAGCACCAGCGCGCCGACCATGTTCCACACGAACATGAAGGCCAGCAGGATGCCCATGTCGGCCTGGAACTTGATCGGCGACAGCGCCCAGGTGCCCACGGCCAGCGCGAGCGTGATGCCGGTCAGCATCACGACCCGGCCGGTGAACTGCAGCGCATGCAGGTAGGCGGCCGACAGCGATTCACCGGCCCGCAGCCGCGCGAGCATCACGCTGAGCACGTACAGCGCGTAGTCCACCCCGATGCCCACGCCCAGCGCGATCACCGGCAGCGTGGCGACCTTCACCCCCATGCCCAGGGCCACCATCAGCGCCTCGCACAGGATGGAGGTGAGCACCAGCGGCAGCACCGCGACGACGACGGCGCGCCACGATCGGAAGGTCACCCAGCACAGCAGCAGCACCGCGCCGTAGACCCACCACAGCATCTCGCGCATCGCCTGCTTGACCACGATGTTGGTGGCCGCCGCGATGCCCGCGGAGCCGGCGGCGAGCATGAAGCGCTCATCGGCCGTCGACTCCTTCGAAATGAAGGCCTCGGCGGTCTCGACCACGCTGGCGAGCGTCTCCGCCTTGTGGTCCTTCAGGTAGACGTAGAGCGAAAGGAACGAGCAGCCCTGGTTGAACAGCTCGCGCGGAGCACGCGTCTGCACACCCCCCAGCGCGCTGTCGTTGGGGATCAGCTCGAACCACTTCAACTGCCCTTCGTTGTAGCCCACCATCGCGAGCTTCGACAGCGCCGCCATCGAGTTGGTCGACTCCACGCCGGGCAGCTGCTCCAGCTGCCACGCCAGTCGGTCCACCTTGGCCAGGGTGCCGTAGCGGGTGCATTGGTCTTCGGGCGTGGAGACCATCACCACGAGGATGTCGCTGGAGGCCGCGTAGTGCGCCGTGACGTAGTCGTTGTCGCGGTTGTAGCGCGAGTCCGCCCTCAGCTCGGGCGCACCGGGATCGAGATCTCCCACGTTCAGCCGCGTGCTGATGGCATAGCCGATCAGCGCCATGGTCGTCGCGACGGCGATAGCGGCAATGGCCGGGCCGCGCTGGGTGAAGCGATCGAGCAGCCGCCACAGCCGGCCGGTCTCGGCGCCGGCTTGGGGATCGTCACGCAGGCTGCGCCTGGCCGCCGCCGGACTCACGCCGATGTACGACAGCAGGATGGGCAGCAACACCAGGTTGGTGAAGATCAGCACGGCCACGCCGATGCTGGCCACCAGCGCCAGCTCCTGGATCGCCTGGATGCGGATCAGCGCCAGCACCGCGAAACCCACCGCATCGCACAGCAGCGCCGTCAGGCCTGCGACGAACAGACGCCGGAAGGTGTAGCGCGCGGCCACCACCCGGTGCGTGCCGCGGCCCACGTCCTGCATGATGCCGTTCATCTTCTGCGCGCCGTGGCTCATGCCGATGGCGAAGACGAGGAAGGGCACGAGCACCGAGTACGGATCCAGCGCATAGCCGAGCAGCGCCAGCAGGCCGGCCTGCCAGACCACCGCGACCAGCGAACAGGCCACCACCAGCGCCGTGCTTCGAGCGCAGCGCGTGTAGCCGTACAGCACCACAGCGCAGATCACCAGCGCCACGGCAAAGAACATCAGCACCTGCTGCAGCCCCTCGATCAGGTCGCCCATCACCTTGGCGAAGCCGATGACATGGATGCCGACGACGTCGCTGTCGTACTTGACGCGCAAGGCTTCGAGTTGACGCCCGAGCTGGCCGTAGTCCAGCGCCTGGTGCGTCTGCGGATTCACGCTCAGCAGCGGCACGAAGACGATGCTGGACTTGGCGTCGCCCGCCACGATCTGGCCGATCTCGCCCGAGCGCTCGACGTTGGCACGCACCTCGGCCAGGGCTTCGGGCGAGCCGTCGTAGCTGTCGCCCATCACGGTGTTGCCGTCCAACCCCTCTTCGGTCACCGCCACCCAGCGGGTGTTGGCGGTCCACAGCGACTTCATGAACGGCCGGTCCACGCCCGGCATCAGGTAGACCTCGTCGCTGATCTTCTGCAGCACCTCGAGGTAGTGCCGGTCGTAGATCGAGCCCTTCTTCGCTTCGACCACGATGCGCACCGCGTTGCCCTGCCCGCCCAGGTCGGCCTGGTGCGCGAGGTAGTTGGCGATGTACGGGTGCAGCGTCGGGATGGTCTTCTCGAAGCTGGCGTTGAGGGTGAGCCTCGTGGCCTGCCAGCCGAAGACCAGCGTGGCCAGGAGGCACAGCAGCATCACCCACGGCCGGTGGTTGAACAGCAGGCGCTCGGGCCACGAGCCGGAGGCGGTGTCGAAGTCTTCGAGCCGGGCCACCACGGGTTGGGCGGCCAGCGTGTCGGGGGCGTGCATGGGGACGAATCCGTTCAGGGGGTGCGGCGCGTGCCGCGCAGGCTGGCGATGACCCAGGCGCCGTCGGGCGTGGGGGCCAGGCCGGCGGCGGGCAACGGGCCGGCCGGGGTCTTCTGGGAGGTGAAGCTGCGGCCGTCGTCGTGGCTGGCGAAGAGCTCGCCGGTCTGGCCGAGCAGCACGAGTTCGCCCGGCGCGCGTTCCAGGCCGGCTTGCAGCGTGATGGGGGTGCCGAGCTCCACCTTGTCCCAGCTTGCGCCGGCGTCGGATGAGCGGAAGGCGCTGCCGCGCAGGCCGTAGGCGATCAGGGTGCCCGAGCGCGCCGCAAGCAGGCCGAAGAAGCTGCCCTTGTACGGTGACGGCAAGGCGGAGAAGCTCGCGCCGTTGTCGGTGGAGCGCAGGAGCAGGCCCTGCTCGCCGGCGACGAACCAGCGCTCGCCCTGCACCCGCACGCCATACAGGTGCAGGCTCTTGGGGTTCGCGGACGCGGTGGGCAGCGGCGCCCAGTGCGCGCCGCCATCCGACGTGGCGAAGGCCAGGCCGTAGGCGCCCACGGCCACCGCATGCTGCGCGTCGATCACTTCCAGGTCGAAGAAGGGCTTGTCGGGCCCCTCCTCCACCATGCGTTGAGCCTGTCGCCGAGCACGCTCGTCGGTGCCAGCGGCTGCTTGCAAGGCCGCGGCGGCTTGAACACCGTCGAGCTGCCTGGTCCAGCTGCGCCCGCCGTCCTCGGTCTTCAGGATCACGCCCAGGTGGCCCGCAGCCCAGCCCACGCGCTCGTCGGCGAAGCGCACGGCCGTGAGACCCGCCTGCACCGGCACCTTGGCCTGCTGCCAACGCGTGCCGCCATCGTCGGACCACAGCACCGTGCCGCGCTCGCCCACCGCCACCAGGCGCTCGCCGGCCCTCGCGACCGCGAGCGTGGCGGCGCCCAACGCCTTGGGCGTGACCAGCGCCGCCTCGGTGAGCGCCGACGGCACAGCGGCCTGCGCCACCGCACCGCACGACGCCAGCAGCAAGGCCAGCCAGCGTCGTTTCATCACCTTGCCCCTTCGTTGGCGAGCTCTTCAGGGCTGAAGAAGGAACGCGGCAGCGGCGGCACGACCTTGTACTGCGACGGCAGCTCGTTGCTCGCCATGTTCAGGTAGTAGGCCCCCGTCTGCAGGTCGTAGCCGCCCCAGAACATGTTGCCCACCAGCGCGGGAATGTCCGGCGCCAGCAGCGTGAGCGTGTAGTTGGTGCGCAAGAGCTCGCCCTTCGCGTCCCAGCCGTCGAACAGGATGATCTGCCAGCTGTCCTCGTCGATGTAGTACTTGCGCTTGGGCACGACGTGGCGCTTGCCTTCGGCGAGCGTGGCCTCCACCTCCCACACCCGGTGCAGCTCCCAGCGCACGAGATCGGGGTTCAGCGTGTGCGGCGTCACCAGGTCGGCCACCTTGGCCGAAGCGGCGCGGTTGTTGTTGTAGGGGATGTAGAGCTCGCGCTTGCCGACCAGCTTGAGGTTGTGCTTGTCGATCGGGCCGAAGAGCATGAAGGCCTCGTCGAACAGGCCGATGCCCGAGGTCACCGAGTCCGGCGTGTCGTAGGCCACCGAGGGCGCCTTGCGCACGCGGCGCTGGCCGACGAGGTATTGCCACAAGCCGCGCGGGTTGCTCGCGTTGAGGTTGTCGTGCGCCAGGATGGCCTCGCCCGTCTTGGAGCCCGGCTCGCTCACGGCGAACTTGCCGAGCGCGTAGTAGCCATCGAACTTCTCCAGGCTGCCCTCGGGGTCGTAGTACTGGCGACGGAAGCTCTGGGTGCCGCCCGAGGCCATCGCCCGCTTGCCGTCCGACGTCACCACCCACACGCGCACGGGCGCCTGCACGTAGGTGCCCGTCCAGGCGAGGCGGTGGTTCTGGAACACCTCGTCGCCGTCCTTGGGCAGCGGGAACGGGATGCCGCCGTAGGCGCCTTCGGTGCCGTGGCCGTTGTCGACCAGCTTGGCGCGGGTCGCATTCTTGAAGGTGTTGTCGTAGACCCATTGCGGCGCGGCCGCGGTGCGGTGCGTCGGGTAGACGTCGATGTGGAAGTCGGGGTACTTCTTCATCAGCGCCTTGACGCCGTCGCTGAGCCTGGCGTCGTACTGCGCCATGTTCTTGGCGCTGATCGAGTAGAGCGGCTTCTCGCCGGGGAACGGGTCGGGCCGGGCGTCGCCGCTCTTGTAGCCGGCCGCGGCCTTGGTCATGCCGCCGTCCCAGGCGGGAATGCTGCCGTCCTTGTTGGCGGCGCGCTCGGCGCCCAGGGGCGTGAGCGTGGTCTTGAGCTTGGCGGCCTCGTCGGCGGAGACGGCTGCGTGGACCAGGGGGGCGGCGAACGCTGAAGCCACCACCAGGGCGATGAAATGCTTGCGGTGCATGAGGAACTCCGGGTCAGAAGGTGCGGGCGAGGTTGAAAGCCACGTAGGCGCGGTCTCTCAGCGATTGGCCGAAAGTCAGCTGTCGCGGCGAGCCGCTGCCGGGCACCAGGGTCTCGGTGAAGGTCTTGGCCTTGCCGAAATAGTCGGTGTAGGTCAGGGCCAGCTTCCAGTCGTTCTGGTAGGTGCCCTTGACGCCGATCGTGTAGTCGCCTGCATTCGAGGCGCCGCCGGCGAAGTTGAAGATGGCCGAGGAGCGGCCGCCGAAGTTGTAGCCCACGCCCACCGGGATCGAGAGGTCCAGCCCCGGCAGCACCTGGAAGTACTGCGGCTCGAAGATCGCGCGGAAGGCGAATGCGCCCTTGGTGGTGTTCGGGTCCAGGCCGCCTATGCCTTGGCTGGAACCGTCGGCCGCGGCGAAGATGTCCTTGGTGACCTCGAGCGTGCGGTTGTAGGACAGCTCGGCCACCACCGCGCCGCCGCCCCACAGGTCGCCCGGCTGCAGCACGTAGATGCCCGAGGCCTGCAGGTGCGCGGTGCGGCCCACGGCGTAGCAGGGGTCGGCGTTCGAGTCGCCGCAGGTGAGCACGGGGCCGAGGCCCAGCACCGCCGGGTCGCTGGTCAAGGGCGCGTTCCAGCGCAGCGAGCCTTCGACCGCCCAGTTCAACTGGCCGACCGAGGAGGTGACGCTGGCGCCAATGGTGCGGATGTTCTCGGCGTAGGCCAGGTGCACGTTGCCGTTGACGAAATCGAACACCGGCGCGGCGGGCGTCTTGTCGTGGTACTGCGCGGCGTAGAAGCCGAACTCGTAGTCGCTGCCGGTCGGGCTCCAGCGCACCTGAAGGCCGCCCTGGCCCGAATCCTTGGGCTCCAGGTCCTTGCTCTTGTCGTAGGTCAGGAGGATGGGGTTGCCGTTGGGGTCCAGCCCGAAGTTCACCGTGCCGGTGCCGACGTAGTCCTGGTTCGAGAAGTAGCTGCCGACGCCGGGGATCTTGCTGGGCCGCCACTTGAACTGGTAGTAGGCGCCGACCGAAACGCCCTCGGCAATCTGCAGCGAGCCCGAGGCCTGCTCCACCGGCAGCAGCACTTCCTTGAACTGCCAGCCGGGCACCGAGACGATCTTGGCCACGTCCACCGGCCCTTGCGCGTTGGCGATGCCGTTCTGGCCGAAGAACAGGCTCTCGCCCCACTGCAGCGTGTGGCGGCCGATGCGCACCGTGCCCTTCATGCCGCCGATGTCGCCCTTGGCGTAGACGAAGGCATCGAGCAGCTCGCCGCCGCGGCCGTGCTGGCGCTCGGTGTCGGGCAGGAACTCGTTGGGTGCCTGGTCGCTGAAGTTGTTGGAGGTCGAAGTCGTCACGCCGATGGGCGTGCCGCCGGCGTAGATGGGCGTGCCCTGGTAGCTGCTGTGGCGCAGGTAGACGCTGTCGCGCCAGGCGCTGCCCGACACGCGGGCGCCGAAGTTCGGGCCGGTCAGGTCCATCTCGCCGAGCAGGTCGAAGCGGCTGGAGATCAGGCCCTTCTTGAAATTGTGGTCGCCGTCGTCTTCGTTGACGGTGCCCGGGTCCACCGCCACGTCGAAACGCGTCAGCGCCGCCGAGGGGTCGTTGAGCCGGTAGCCGGCGCTGTACTTGGGCGTCAGGTCCAGGCGCAGCTTCAGGTCGCTGTCGGCCGGCAGGGCGATGTCGAAGGCGTGCACGGCGGCGGGCAGCGCAAGGGCGGCCGCGACTGCCAGCGCATGGCGGGTGGGTTTCATGGTGTCTCCGTTGTTTGCTTAAAAAGACGGCTTCTCGTGTCCGCTTGCTTGCTCCAGCAGGAGGTGGAAGGCCCGCTCCGGCCCGCCACCTCCCATCCCTCACTCAAGCGTTCACAGGTAGGTCGACGCCAGGCCGCCATCGACCGGCAGGTTGACGCCACTGACCCAGCGCGATTCATCGGCGCAGAAGAAGGCCACCACCGGCGCCACCTCGTCGGCCAGCGCGGGGCGCTTCATGCGGTGCGCGTCCTTCTGCACGCGCTCTTCGCCGAGCATCTGGACGAAGTCGCCCAGGATCGGCGTGAAGACCGGGCCGGGCGCCACGCAGTTCATGCGCACGCCGTGCGAGAGGAACCACTTCTGCGATTGCGTGACGGTCCAGACGATCAGCGCTTCCTTGAAGTACTGGTAGCAGGTCTCGTGCGGCACCGGGTTCTTCGCCAGAAAGGCCAGGCCTGCCTCGAAGCTCGGCGTCTCGCCGAGGGCCTTGTGCAGGTCCAGCCGGGCCGGCCATTCGGCGCCCAGGATGGAGGAGATGTTGACGATGGATCCCCCCTGCGGCAGACGCTCGAGCGCTCGGGCACTGAGGTGTCGCAGGCCGAGGTAGTTGACGCGGGCCACCAGGTCGACCGGCGCGGTGCCGGGCACGCCGGCCACGTTGCACAGCGCGTCGAAGCGCTCAGGCAATTGGCGGAATGCCGCGTCGATCGCGGACTGCTCCGACAGGTCCGCCTTCACGAAACCGTCGATGGTGATGGTCGGGTCGTTGCGGTCCATGCCGATCACGCGGGCGCCGTTGAAGCGCAGCAGCCGCGCGGTCTCGGCGCCTATGCCCGAGCTGACGCCGGTGATGACGATGGTCTTGCCTTGGACGTTCATGGGTTGGTGTCTCCTCGTGTTCTTCAGAAGGGGAACGGCGTGGCGGTTGCCTTCACCGTCAGCCATTGCCAGGTGGTGAACTGCTCCCAGTCGCCAGGCCCGCCGTGCGAGTTGCCGTTGCCAGCGATGCCCGGGCCGCCGAAGGGATTCACCGCGTCGTCGTTCACCGTCTGGTCGTTGACGTGGACCATGCCGGCCTTGAGCTGCTGGCCGATGGCGAGCGCGCGGCCCACCGAGGCCGAGATGACGCCGGCCGCCAGGCCGCCATGGCTGGTGTTCGCGAGCGCGACCGCTTCCTCGTCGGTCTTGAAGGTGGCCAGGTTGACCACCGGGCCGAAGGTCTCTTCGTCGAAGCTGGGCATGCCGGGCTTCACGCCGCCCAGCACGGTCGGCTTGTAGAAGAGCCCGTCGTAGCTGCCGCCGGCCAGCAGTTGCGCACCGGCCTTCACGCTGGCCTGCACCGTGGCGTGCACGCGGTCGCGCTGGCGTTCGTCGATCAAGGGTCCGAGGGCCACCTGCCCTGTCGCGCCGTTGCCCACCGGCAGATGCGTGGCCTTGCCCACCAGCCGCTCGATGATGGCGGGCGCGATGGCCTCGTGCACCAGCACGCGGTTGCTGGCCATGCAGATCTGGCCCTGGTGCAGCCAGGCGCCCCAGGCGATGTTGCTGGCGGCGACGTCCGCATCCGCGTCGTCCAGCACGATCAGCGCGTTGCTGCCGCCGAGTTCGAGCGAGACCTTCTTCAGGTGCTTGCCCGCCAGCTCCCCGATGCGGCGGCCGACGCCGGCCGAGCCGGTGAAGGAGATCATCGCGACCTTCGGCTCGGTGACCAGCGCCTCGCCCACGTCCGCCCCACCGGGCAGCACGTGCAGCACACCGGCTGGCAGCCCGGCCTGCTCGAAGAGTTGCGCGATCAGCAAACCGCCGCTCACCGGCGTGCGCGGATCCGGCTTGATGATCACGGCATTGCCCGCGGCCAGCGCCGGCGCGACAACGCGCAGCGTGAGGATGAGCGGGAAGTTGAAGGGCGAGATCACGCCCACCACGCCGTGCGGCACGCGGCGCGCGATCGAAAGCTTGCCGCCTGCGCTGGGCAGCACCTGGCCCTGCGCCTGCATCGGCATCGAGGCAGCGATCTGGCAGAACGCCACCGCCTCGCGGATCTCGTGCTGGCCCTTCGGAAGGATGGCACCCGTTTCACGCGTCACGTACAGCGCAAGCTCGTCGAAGTGCTGCTGGAAGAGCGCGGCAGCGCGGTGGAAGACGGCGGCGCGGTCGCGTGGGCCCATCGCGGCCCAGGCCTTCTGCGCGGTCGCCGCGGCTTCGGCGGCGCTGGCCACGTCGGCGGCCACGGCACGTCCGCAGCGCGTGAGCACCTCGCCGGTCGCGGGCTCGATCACCTCGGCCGCGGAGGAGGCAGCGCGCCAGCCGTCGCTGTACACATGTTCACGCCACAGCGCGTGGTCGAGAAAGGCAGGGAGAGCGGGGGTCGTCATGGGCAGGCTCCTGAAGTTCGCTTGCCTGCCTCTTTCGCAACGCCCGTGCCGCCGGCGTGCCCGCCGCACTTTGACGGGGCCTGGCGCCCCGCGCCGGCGCATTCGTTTTCAGAGTGAAACCATCGTGCCGCCCTGGGACTTACCCGGATCCCAGGTGCTGCGCCGCATCACAGGGTTTTCTCGGGGCCGATATGTTTATGAATTGAAAACAATTTGGACCAACCGGTCCTGACACGATTCATCAATTCAGCAAGCGACTCCCAGATGGCCAAGCCTCCTCGCATTTCCCTGGCGGAAGTGGCCCGACAGACCGGCACCATGCTGCGCCGCGGCGACAGCGGTCACTTCGTGGACGGCCAGGCGCCGACCATGGCGGACCTGACCGAGTCGCTGTTCTTCTCGCCCGGCGACGGCCGCATCTGGCTGAACGATCAGCGCATGCTGCTGCTGCACAGCTCGGCCATCGGCCACCTGCGGCGCGAGCTGATCGACACGCTGGGCGTGGACCGGGCGCGCGGCCTGCTCACCCGCGCGGGCTACGTGGCCGGCGCGCGCGATGCGCAGCTCGTGCGCGAGCGCTGGCCCCACGGCGACGCGGCCAACGTCTTCATGGCCGGCACGCGGCTGCACGCGCTGGAGGGCGTGGTGAAGGTCACGCCGATCAGCTTCGACTTCGACATCGACCGCGGCACCTACGAGGGCGAGTTCCTGTGGGAGCACTCGAGCGAGGACGACGAGCACATCAGCGCCTACGGCATAGGCACCGAGCCGGCCTGCTGGTCGCAGATGGGGTATGCCACCGGCTACGTGACCAGCCTGTTCGGCCAGCTGGTGATCTTCAGGGAGATCGAGTGCCGGTCGATGGGCGCGAGCGTGTGCCGGGTGATCGGCCGCCATGCCGCCGGCTGGGGCGACGTCAGCGAGGACCTGCGCTACCTGGAGGCCAAGGACTTCCGCCGCCTTTCCCCGACCTCACCTGACCCCGAAACCGCACTGACCGAAGTCGTGCCGGCTGCGGTGCCGGCAGCCGAGGCCGCCGGCGAAGACCGCCACGAGATCGTCGGCGCCTCCTCCGCCTTCAACTCCGCCTGCCATCAGCTGGCCCGCGTGGCCGGCACCCGCGCCACGGTGCTCTTCACCGGCGAATCCGGCGTCGGCAAGGAGGCCTTCGCGCGCCGGCTGCACCGCATCAGCGCGCGCAGCCAGCAGCCTTTCATCGCGGTGAACTGCGCGGCCATCCCCGAGACGCTGATCGAAAGCGAGCTCTTCGGCGTGGAGCGCGGCGCCTTCACCGGCGCCAGCCAGTCGCGTCCCGGCCGCTTCGAACGGGCCGACGGCGGTACCCTGTTCCTCGACGAGATCGGCACCCTCAGCCTGGTGAGCCAGGGCAAGCTGCTGCGCGCGCTGCAGGAGGGCGAGGTCGAGCGCGTCGGCGGCACGCGCATCCTGCGTGTCGACGTGCGCGTGGTCGCCGCGACCAACGTGGACCTGCAGGCCGAGGTGCGTGCCGGGCGCTTTCGCGAGGACCTGTACTACCGCCTCAACGTCTACCCCATCCACCTGCCACCGCTGCGCGAGCGGCGCGACGACGTGCCGCTGCTGATGAACCACTTCCTGCGCCGCGAGGCCGATCGCCACGGCCGCCGCCCCACGGGCTTCACGCCGCGCGCGGTGCGGGCGATGCTGCACTACGCCTTCCCGGGCAACATCCGCGAGCTGCAGAACCTCATCGAGCGCGGCGTCATCTCGGCCGAGGACGGGGCGGCGATCGACGTGGCCCACATGTTCCGCCGTGAACAGTTGAGCGACGAAGCCCTGTTGGCCATAGGTGCGGGCGGCACGCTGACGGCCCCCAGGGACGGCGCCGGCGAACCCAAGCGCCTGCTGGAGATGCTGAGCGGCGCCCTCAACGGCAGCGCCGGCGGCGACAGCCTTTCGCTGGACGAGCTCGAGCGCCGCCTGCTGAAGGAGGCCGAGCAGGCCGAGAAGGGCAACCTCGCCGCAGCCGCGCGGCGCCTGGGCCTGACCCGCGCACAGTTCGCCTATCGGCTGGAGAAGGCCGCGGGCCCCGCGGCCCCTTCGTGATCACTCGCCCGTCGGGTGCAGGGATTCCTTGCTGAGCACCGTCAGGCCGCGCGCCGCGGCCAGCAGGGCCGCGCGCAGGATGGCATCGGCATGCGCGCCGCGAAGCTTCACCTTGCCCGCAGTCACCTGCCCGCGCACCTTGGCCGCAATCGCTTGCGGCGTGGCCGGCGTGCCACCCGCGGCGGCCTGGACCGATGCCAGCATCGCCAGCGCCGCGCGGGGCGGGATGGCGCCTTCGCGGGTCCGCGGCGGCGAGCGTTCGGCCAGCTCGCTCTGCGCCGGATCGCCCGCGGCCGCGCCCGGGGCCGGTGCCGCAGCCCGCACCTTCTCGGCGTCGGCATCGCCCTGGGCGGCCGGCGGCAGGAAGGGCGGCACGCCCGGCGGCAATCTCATGCCATTGATGGTCATGGCGATCTCCTCATGCTCTCAGGAAGGTGGACGCGTCCTCGGACCTCTCGAGCCGGCCCAGGGCGGCGACCGCCTTGCGCTGCTCTTCGAGCAACAGGTACTGCAGCGGGCTCTCGCCGGGTTCGGGTGCGCTCTCGACGTGCTCGCAGGTGGCGATCAGCAGCGCGATCGCATCTGCCCGGCAGGTGTCGTGGTCCTGCTGAGGGTCCTGCATCAGCTCGCCGGTGACCTCCTCGATCAGCGCGTGAAAGCGGCGGACCAGCTCCGGGCTCAGGCCCTTGGGGGCCGATGCCTTGGGAGGGGCCGCCGAGCCGCCTTGCCCATCGTCCGGGCGCACGCCGCCCCCCGACGCGCCGCCGACCGGAGGGAAGACGTCGATGACGGGAATGTCGGGTCGACTGAATGGGGGACTGTCTGGAAACACGTGTCCGGCCCTGCAAATTTTTGTGCAGCCCAGTATCCCGGCGGTGCGGCGAAGGGCCTGCGGCAGCAAGCGAAGTCGAGGGCGGGCGGGCGAAGTGCCGCCTCGGACTATCGATGTCTCCCGGCGCGGCAATCGGTCACAGCGCCCGGGCGGCATGCGCGTTACCGTGGGGCCCACTCATGCAGCACAAGGACGGCCGGCACAGCGTACCGCGTGGTCTGCCAGGAGGCAGGGCTGCGTTCAGCAGCCTTCAAGGCATCCTTCGTCCGAACCTGGGCCAGCGCGCCGGCGCCGGCACCGGAATCGCCCTGATCATGGTCGACATCGATCACTTCAAGCGCATCAACGACAAGGCGCTCTACCGCGCCAAGTCTCAAGGCCGCAACCGCGTGGTGGTCGGCCAGCCGTGACCGCTCCGCCCGACCCCAGCGAAGGCGTCGCTCGCCTGAGCCGCAGCCTGCACGCCCTGTACGGCAGCGAGGCCGAGCCGATCGGCCTGGGCTGGATGGACAAGCGCCTGCGCGAGTTGCGTGCGCTCGTCGACCACGAGCGCGCCTGGTGGGGCGAATGCTCGGCGGCCGAGGGTGCCGATCCGCCCCTGAACTGGCTGCATGGCAGCGTCGGCCTGGCCGCCGGCTTCGCCGAGGAATGGAACGCCATCAGCGCAGCGGACGAGTTCGCCGGTGCCTCCATGGGCGAGCTCGGCAAGGTCTGCCGATCCAGCGGCCACGAGTCGCCCGGCGCGGGCATCGAGGCTTTCTCGCGCCGCCACGATCTCTTCCACGCCATGGCCATCACGCTGGAGCTGCCGGGCAGCGGCCTGATGTTCTTCGTCTCGCTCTACCGCGGCGAGCGGGCGCAGGCCTTCAGCGATTTCGATGCCCTGCTGTTCGGCGAATACGGCGCCCACCTCGCTCGCTGCTGGCATTCGCGGCTGCGGCAGCGCCTGCGCAGTACCCAGGCCGCGGCCAGCGACACGCTCGCGTTATGCGAGCCTTCGGGGCAGGTGCTCTACCTGGGGCGCACGCTCGCCGAGGCGATCCGCCGCACGCTGGTCGACTGGCAGGGCACCACCATGCCCGCCCCCCTCGTCGCCCGGTTCGGCGAGCGCCCGTTGAGCCTGCGGCTGGGCAAGCTGCCGCTGGCCCTGGCCACCTGCGGCGAGCTGGTGGCGGTGACCCTGGCCGGCCGGGCCGCGCCGGGCGAGCTCACGCCGCGCGAGCGGGCCGCCGCGCTGCTGTATGCCGAGGGCCACTCGTACAAGGCCATCGCCGCCAGGCTGGGCCTGAGCCCCGCCACCGTTCGCACCTACCTCAGGGACGCCTACCTGCAGCTGGGAGTGCGCAACAAGGTCGAGCTGGGCGCGCGCCTGTCGAACGGCTGAACCCCTGCATTTGCGGAGGGCCGTGCAGAGGCGGTGCCCCTTAGCCTGCGACGGCGCGGCTGTCCTGGTCTGCCCGATGCCGCGCGCGCAGCGCCCTGGAGGCGAAGCGCCGGGCGCTCGACGACAGGGGCTTCGCATGAGGTGGATGAAGTGGGCCGGTGCGCTCGGCGGCGCGGGCTTGGTGGTGCTGGGCTGCGGAGGGTCCGGCACGACGCCGGCGGACACGGTGCTGAACCATGGCTACGTCTACACGGTGGACTCCAAGGACTCGGTCAGCCAGGCCGTGGCCGTGCGCGACGGCCGCATCGTCTATGTCGGCAGCGACGAGGGCGCCGCGGCCTACATCGGCGGCCGCACGCAGGTGGTCGACCTGGGAGGGCGCATGCTCATGCCCGGCTTCGTCGATGGCCACCTGCACCCGCTGGCCGGCGGCCGCGCGCTGCTGCTGTGCAACCTGCAGTACGCCACGCTGACGCGAGCCCAGCTGCAGTCGGCCATCCAGGGCTGCCTGGACAGCAGCGCCGACAAGGAACCCGACACCTGGCTGGAGGTGGTGAACTGGGTCCGCCAGGCCACGCAGGGGGTGGATGCGGATCCTGACAAATCCACGCTCGACGCGCTGACGACCTCGCGGCCCATCCTCGTGCGCTCGTCCGACTTCCACACCGTGCTGACGAACAGCCGCGGCCTGGTGCTGGCCGGCGTCACCAAGGACACGGTCGACCCGCCCGGCGGCAGCTTCGCTCGCGATGCCGGCGGCAACCCGACCGGCATCTGCGAAGACGCCGCCGGCTGGGCCGTCTCGTCCGTCATCCCGCCGGACACCGACGAGGACCGCCTGAACCAGGCGCGCGCCGCCCTGGCCGCCATGCGGCTGCAAGGCGTGACCACGTTCATGGACGCCGCCGCGGGCGCCGACCAGGGTGCGGCCTTCACCGCCTTGCAGAAGGCGGGCGAGCTGACGGCACGCGGCTTCTTCGCGCCGACGATCTCGGTCGAGGAAGCCACGGCGGATCCGGTCCAGGCCGTGGCCGCCGTCAAGGCACTGGCCGCGCAGTACGACCAGGGCACGCACGCTCCGGTCCCGACGATCAGCTTTCGCCACGTCAAGCTGTTCGGCGACGGCGTGGTGAACGCGCCCGCCGACACCGGCGGCGTGCTCACGCCCTACTTCACCAACACCGGCACCGACAGCGCGCCGAACTGGGTGCCGGGGACCAACCTCGGCAGCGTGTACTTCGCGCCCGAAGTGCTCAAGCCGCTGATGGCCGAGATCGCCAGGTCGGGCCTGGACCCGCACGTGCACGCCACCGGCGAGCGCACGGTCCGCCAGACGCTGGATGCGGTCGAGTTCGCACGCCAGCAGGTGCCTGCGACGACGTTCCGCCCGGTGATCGCGCACAACGAGACCGTGGCCGTGGCCGACTACCCGCGCTACCAGTCGCTGGGCGTGATGGCGAGCTTCTCGTTCCAGTGGGCCCAGCAGGCGCCCTACTCCGTCGGCGAGACCGAGCACCACCTGGGCCCCGACCGCTTTGCCCGCATGGAGCCCTTCGGCAGCCTGCGCAATGCGGGCGCGCGCGTGGGCTACGGCAGCGACTGGCCGATCGACCCCTTCGACGAGATGCTGGCGCTGAAGATCGGCGTCACCCGCTCCGGCGACCCCGAGAGCCCCAACAGCTTCGGGCCCGATTTCGCCGGCCCCATCAACGCCGACCCGGCCCTCGGCCGCGCCGACGCCCTGCGCGCCATCACGATGAACTCGGCCTGGCAGCTGCGCATGGAAAACGAGGTCGGCTCGATCGAGGTCGGCAAGTTCGCCGACTTCATCGTGCTGGACAAGAACTTCCTGCAGCAACCGGCGGAGGAACTCGCCCGCAACCAGGTGCTGCTGACCATGGTGGGCGGCCAGGTGGTGATGGCCAAGGCCCCCTTCGGCGACGTCGGCACCGTGGCGGCGGTGAGGGTGGCGAGCGGGCGCTCACGCGCGCTCAACCTTCGCGCCTCCAGCGGCCATGCCGTCATGCCCGGCGGGAACCACCCGCACGGCGACGGGCATAACCACTGAAGGGGCTGGACGCCGCGCGCACAGTGTGAAGGCGGGTCACCCTGCTGTCCGACGACGAGGCGACCGCGACCACGAGCTCAAGGGCGTTGCGGCGCAAGGTCTCCGCCCCGAGCCGCGGCCAGTCGGCACCGAGCGCGTGAGCTCCTGCGATGGATCGACGCAGCGCCCTCGGCCACATGCCGGCTCGCCAGCACGCAGGCCACCGTGCCCAGGCCGGGCCAGGTGGTGTCGCCCACCAGCCACAGGCCGCTCGGGCCGATGTCATAGGGAATGGCGTGCTGGTTGCTGTTGGCCAGTGTCAGCCGCGCTCCACCGACCGCGCCGCGCGGGCGCAGCGTGAAGCGCTGGTAGCTGCGGGGCGTCGCCATCTCCATGACCCGGGCCGAGCCGCCGAGCCTAGGGTAGACGCGGCGCGCATGGCCGAGGAGCCGTTCGGCCGACTGGCGCTTGGCCGCGGCGTAGTCGGCCTCGTTCAGAAACTCCCAGTCTCGCAACTCGCAGTGAGTGGACACCATCACAGCCCGATGCCCGGCGGGCGCGCTGAGCGTGTCGCCCGGGGCGGACACCGAGATGAACATGTTGTTGCCGTTGCCCAGCGGGGCGGCATAGTCCTGCAGCAACTGGTGGTGCGTGAAGGGCTGGCCCATGACCTCTTGGTCCGGCACCCCCATGAACAGCACCAGCCCGCCTCCCAGCGCCGGCTCGTCGCGTTGCAGATAGGGCTGCAGGCTCTGCTCGAGCAAGGGTGCGGCCAGCTGGACGGCGGCTTGGGCCGGCACCGCCAGCACCACCTGACGCGCCGCCCACTGCTGACCGGACAGGGTGTGCACGCGGTAATCGCCAACGCGCCCCTCCACGCGGCCCACCGGCTGGGACAGTCGGACCGCACCGCCCAGTTGCACATAGCGCTGCAGCAGCATCCGCACGAAGCCGCGCATGCCGCCGGCCATGCGCGCCAGCCCCGCCCCCCGGATGCCGATGCCGAGCGCGGCGTTGACAAGCGGGGCGCTGCGCAGTTGCGCATGCACGGTGTCCTCCACCATCATCGACAGCAAGCCGACCAGTGGCCGGCAGTCCGCCAGGTGGTGGCGATCGAGCGCCTCGCCCATCGACCACCCCAGGGCACGCAGCAGCGGCGCATCGCGCCAGCGAAAGGCTCGTGCGTTGCCCAGCACGTCGCCCACCGAGCGCATCGGCATCTTCACGCCTCGCCTGGCCGCGGGCCAGAAGGCATCGCCGAGGCGATCCATGAGCGACCAGAACGCGCGGTGGCCAGCGCTGTTGCCCAAGGTGGCCAGCCGCTCCGTCGCCCAGGCCCCGGGATCGCGATGCAGTT
Source organism: Ideonella flava (assembly GCF_051857595.1). Taxonomy (NCBI): domain Bacteria; kingdom Pseudomonadati; phylum Pseudomonadota; class Betaproteobacteria; order Burkholderiales; family Sphaerotilaceae; genus Ideonella; species Ideonella flava. The sequence continues at coordinate 253,571 of NZ_JBPZHD010000002.1, read as the reverse complement.
TCACGCAACGGTCGGGCAGCCAGGCCTGGTAGCCCGGCAGGAAGTCGCCTTCGAGCGGTGGCAGGCCCACTTCATCCAGGAAGCAGCCGCCCACGCCACCGGGCTCGAAATCCACCAGCGTGGTCGCACCCACGTCGAAGCTGAAGCCGCTTCGCGCATAGAACCCGGCGCAACCTCCGACGCGGCTGTGCGCCTCGAGCACCAGAGTCCTCAGGCCGCGTGCCTGCAAGCGCATAGCGGTGGCGAGGCCAGCCAGCCCGGCACCGACGACGACGACGTCATGCATGGCGGGCACTCCCATGCTGCGGAGTCAGACACACCAGCGAGGAATGCTTCACCGGCCGCCCCGTGCGGCGGCACGCGCCGAGGATCGCGCCCGCCGGCACGCCATGCAGCGCCAACACGCTCATGAGGGACAGGCTGGGCTGAGCATGCGAGATCGCAAGGCCGAACACCGCGCAACCGGCCAGCCCGCACAGGGCCCCGCGGGCAGCCCGGGCCCAGGGGCCCACATCGTTCCGGCGAGTCTTCCACTGCCACAGGCCGAAGAGCAGTCCGCAGACCAGCGCTGGCACGCCACCCAGGACATAGGCAAAGGGCACGGAGATCACCATCCACACGTAAGGAACGACGCCGATCAGCGGCCCCCAGAAGCCGAAGAACATCGTCGACGAGGCGACCACCCTCCATCCCGAGCGGTCGTCCATCACACCCTCCTCGCGGTACAGGCGCCGTCGCGACACCGTGGCTGCCGAGCCTCGCGCCACGCGATCCCGCGCATCACCAGCGGCGTGAGCCGATGCAGCCGAAGGCGCGAAAGGGTGTAACGGTGCCTGACGACCCAGGCATAGAAGGCCGCGGTGAACGGCCGCCACTGGCGGTTGGTCCACCAACGCGCCACCGCGGTGAATCCCAGCGCGCCATAGACGACACCGAGCGCGTCCACCCCACGGTGCCAACTGCCCTGTTCGTCGCGCACGTGGATCGAGGACATCATCGCCTCGCGTGTCGCGCCGACCCTCTGGTAAGGCGCGTCGTCGAAGTCCGGCGCCGAGCAATCGACCAGCGTCAGCCGGCCCTCGTCGTCCACGGCTTTCAAGGCCTTCATCTCGGTGCTGCACAGACGGCAAGAACCGTCGTAGAACACAGTCAACAGCGGGCTGGTCATATCTTCTCCTTCTCTTATTTCAGTCGAGACAGAAATCAATCGGCAAAAAAAATCACTCGCCCTTGCCGCGCACGAAGGACTGGATGCGCGCACCCAGCTTCATGATCTTCATCAGGGTCGTGGGGTCCAGCCGCAGCATCTCATCACCCCAGGACGACAGCGTCTGCATCAGCGCCAGCGTCTCGCCGATGCGCTGCCGGCTAAGGCTGTGTTCGCGTGCGATATCGGGGCTGGACAGGCAATCGCGCAGGGCCTGGATGGTCGGATCGAACTCGCGCGCCTTGCGCTCCTGGACGACGACCCGGAAAAGCTCCCAGACGTCGCCCAGGGTCTCGAAGTGGTCGCGCCGGTCGCCCAGCAGGTGGACGACGCGGACGAGGTTCCAGTTCTGCAACTCCTTGAGGCTGTTGCTGACGTTGGAGCGGGCCACGCCCAGCGTCGAGGTGAGTTCCTCGGCGTGCATGGGGCGGCCCATCAGGAACAGCAGTGCATGGATCTGTGCCACCGTCCGGTTGACCCCCCAGCGGCTGCCCATCTCGCCCCAGTGCAGCACGAAGCGCTGCGCCACCGGAGTGAGCGATGCCATCGCCGGCGAGGCCGCCTGCCCGGGGTCTGCTGAAGCTTGGACGTCATCCATGGCAGCGACTATAGACGGCCATCAATTTCTGTCAATACAGAAACAACAGCCGCAAGACCCTGACCTCAAGCGCTCAAGGAGAGCACCCTGTCCAGCCCCCGGTGCAGCCCCACCAGCCCGCTTACCTTGCGGATCGCCAGCACCGCGCCGTCGACATAGGGCTTGGCGCTCGTGCCGGCCTGGTGGCGCAGGACCAGCGTCTGGTCGGGCATGCCGAAGATCACGTCCACGCCGAGCACATGGCCGGGCAGGCGGACGGAGTGGACCTGCGTGCCGGCCACCGTGGCGCCCCTGGCCTGCGGCGGGCCGATCACCTTGTCCGGTGTCACCGTCTCCTGCGCCGACCGCGCCTGCGACTGCATCCGCGAGGCCAGCTCGCGCACGGTGCCGCTGGGCACGTCGACCTTGGTCGCGCTCCCGTAGTCGATGATCTCCCAGTGGGTCAGCACCTTGGCCGCCATCAGCGCGAACTGCTGCAGCAGCACCGCGGTGAGCGCGAAGTTGCCGCAGGCCAGCACGCCGCGCTGGTGCTTCTGGGCCTCGACGTCGATCTCGGCATAGTCGGTGTCGGTCAGGCCCGACGTGCCCACCACCACGTGGGCGCCGGCCGCCAGCGCGGCGAGGATGTTCGCCTTGGCAGATGCAGGCTTGGTGAACTCGACGAAGACGTCGCACGCCGGGCCCGCAAGCGCCTCGGCGGCGGAGGCGAACACGGGCGCGCCGAGCCCCGCCTCGCCCAGCACCGCGCCCAGGGTCTTGCCGGCATGCGTGCGCGACACGGCGGCCACCAGCGAAAGGCCTGGCGCCGCGCCGATGCCACGCGCCAGCTCGGATCCGGCCCAGCCGGTGGCACCGGCCAGGCACACGCGGATGTCGCTCATGCTTGCTCCTTGTCTAATGTCCTGTCGGCTTGCGGCCGACGTGGATGGCCACGATCCCGAGCGAGTGGCGCTCGAACTGGACGTCGACGAACCCGTGCCGGCCGATCTCGAGGGCCAGGTCCTCCGCCGACGGGAACTCGCGAACGCCTTGCAGGAGGTACTTGTACGCCGAAGCGTCGCCCCCTGTCGCCAGCCAGCCCAGGACCGGCATGCAGAGCGCCATGTAAGCCAGGTACAGCCGGTGCAGCGGCGCCCACCTGATGTTGGACGCCTCGAGGACGATCAGCCGGCCGCCCGGCTTGAGCACGCGAAAGGCCTCGTCCAACGCTCGCCGCCGATGGCAGATCTTCAGCCCCAGCGAGATGGAATACGCATCGACGCTCCCGTCGGGCATCGAGGGCATGCCCTCCGCATCGAGCAGGCACAGCTCCACCCGTTCGCGGTAGCCGGCGAGCCGGCGCTGGGCCACGGCGAGCATCTTCGGACTGATGTCCGACGCGATGACGCGCCGCCCCCGCGTGGCTTCATGCGCCAGGATGCTCAGGACGATGTGGCCCGTTCCGGTGGCTCCGTCGAGCAGCGTGGTCCACGGCTCGTCGGCGATGCGGCGGGCCACGCGACGCTTCCACAGGCGGTGGATGCCCAGGCTGAAGACGTCGCACAGCAGGTCGTAGCGGGAAGCGATGCGCCCGAAGACGTCGTCGTGCTGCCAGGCGAATTCGGCGGCGTTGTCCAGGCTCTTCGGCGCGGAGGAGTTCATATCACTCGACGACGAGGGTGTAGGTCACGGCCTGCGCCAGGCTGGGCAGGATGCCGCCGAAGTTGACGGTGTGCACTCCGGGCGCCATAGGCTTCAAGGCAACGTAGTAGCCGTCGGCAGCGGCATCCGGACGCTCGTCCCGGACCAGGCTGAAGCAGTTCCTGCTCGCCTGCCGATGGGCTTGCAGGCCCTCGACACGGCGCCCGTCGATCTCCAGCACCAGGGCGGACGGCTCGTTCGTCAGGGCCGCCGCCTCGTCGACCAATGCCTTGCATGGCCGCGCATCACCGGAGCCCTGGTAAGTGACGTAGTTGATGAGCGGGAAGAACAGGACCTTGCCCTGGGGCACGTGGCAGGTCCGCTCGGTGCGATGCGTCCCATACGTGCCCGCCAGGAACCACACCGACCCGCTCTGCCGGCTGGCGCAGAACTGGCCCGTGCGGTCGGCTACGGGGCTGCGTGCGCGCTCGAAGGAGAAGGCCCACTGCCACCAGCGCTGGGACCACTCCAGCTGCGAGGCGCCGGCCAGCGGCTCCTGCGGCGGAATCACCGCGATATCTCCGGCAAGGACCCCCTGGCAGAGCACCGACAAGGGCAGTGCGAGCGTCAGCTCTCTGAGTCGGATCATGGCGCCTCCCGTGCGCATCGGATTCATTGTGGATGTGGCCGGCGCCCGTGGCACCGGCGGGCTCTTCAGGGCTGTTTCTCGGCCGGATCCCAATGCTCGGCGATCTTGCCGTTGGCGATCCTGAACATGTCGAACCAGGTGGTCGTGTACTTCTTCGCCGGGTCTTTCGGATCGGGCAGCTGGCGCACGAAGGCAAGCACCACGAGATCGCCATCGGCGGTGATGGAGACGAGCGGCGCGCTCACCTTGGGCTGGATGGGCCCGGGCTTCTTGAACCGGCCGAAGAACTCGACGAAGGCCGCGCGGCCGGTGGGCACGTTCGGGTTGTGCTGCAGGTAGTCCTCGGTCATGTACTTGTCGGCCAGCTCCAGATGGCCGGCCTCGAAGACCTCGCGCCAGAAGTCGTAGACCAGACGCTTGTTCTGCTCAAGGCGCGGGTCCGGGCTGGACAGCAGCGCCGCATGGTCGGGGGCGGGCGTGACGGGCAACTGCGCCCGGGCGGAGCCAGCCCAGGAGCAGGCGGCGATCGACAGGAGCAGGACGAGGCGGTGCAGGTTCATGGGCGTCGGGGCAAAGCGGAGGTGCGCAAGGGTAGCCGCTGTGTCCACTCCAAGAACGAAAACCAGATATGGATCTGCGAAACGGGCGCATCAGGCGCTTCGCCTCCGCGACCGCCCGTTCGGGGGCAGCCATCAAACGGCAGCGCGGCGCTCGGGATGATGCGGTGCAACAAGGACACCCGCCCATGCTCTCCCGACTGCACCGCCTGCTCGACAAGACCGGCCTGAACCGCTACACGATCGACACCCCGGACTCGCAACGCCAGCAGTCCGCGAACAAGAGCGACCTGGGCGTGCGGCCCAAGGCTCGCCGGCGCACCCACGCGCCGGCCAGCGCCACCGAGATGGCGCCGCGCCGGCAGGGCCAGGCGCCCGCCCTCTCGGCCGCCGGGGCCAGCCCGGGTGCCAGCCCGCTGTCGGTGCTCTCGCCCAGCCCGGCGCGATCCGAGACGGCCCTCGTGACGATGCCGCTGGATTCGGCCTCCGCTGCCGACACCCCCCTGCCGCACCCGCTCATCGATGCCATGCAACAAGGCCAGGCAGGCTTGCCGAGTCTCATCGAGCAGCAGTTCGGGCACGTCGGCCAGACGCTGTTCGCCAAGTCGGCCTTGCGCCAGTCCTTGCAGTCGCTCGCACCGGCGATGTCCCCCGCGGCGCCGGTGGGCCTGCCGGGCATGCCCGCGGTGCTGTTGACGCAGACCCTGGCCCTGGCGACAGGCGCCGACGCTTCGCGCGCCACGGCCGCGCTGGCGGCCCTTCGGCAGATGGATCCTGTGGCCGACATCGGTGCCGCCTGGCGGCGCGCCGCGCAGGGCGAGGCGGCACCCCACACGCCGCCCGAAGAAGCCGATGCCTGGCGCGTGGCGATGGAGCTGGGCGCCACGCCCAGCGGCATGCGCCTGCTGCAGACCCTCGTGAGCCGGCCCGTGATGCCGGCCCAGGAGAAGGACTTCGCGCTGCTGCTGAAGACCTTGTCCACCCTGTCGGCCCGGGAGCCGGCATTGCAGGCCACGCCTTCGGCCATGCTGGCTGCGCAGACCCCGCCCACCACACTGCTGGCCGAGGCACTGACCTGCGCATCGGCCCGCCTGGCCGGTGAGGTGCAGGCCGCGGAGCCCCACGCGTGGGCGCTGAATTCGGTGCGAAACGACATGTTCGAGACCGGCCCCGGATCGACCTTTGCCGCGGCCAATGCGCGCCTCATGAAGCTGGGCCGCTGGATCGACGTGACGGCCGGCGAGGGCCGCTTCGCCCTGCGCAATCCGATGACCGGCAAGTCGGCGTTCAGGGCCCTGCGCTACGGTGCGCAGCAGGTGGACCGCGGGCCGGCCGTCTCCAAACACCGCAAGGCCTTCGATGCTTCGCTGCGGCGGGCGGCCACGCAGCTGCGAGACCAGCTCGTGCAGCAAGCGCCCTTTGCGAGAGCCGGCGGGCCGGCGCAGGTGCCGACCTCGCTGCTGCGCGCCGCCGTGCTCGATCATTGCGTCGCGGCGCCGGCCTCCGCGATGCTCGACGGCAAGTCCTTCGATGCGACCGCCCTCGACGACATCGCCCACCGCCTGGCCCTGCAGATCGCCGCAGGCGACGAGGGCATGGCCGCCGAGCTGGCACCGCGACTGCGCCAGCAGCCCGAGCTCGAAGCGCTGTCCCGCGAGCCGATGAGCATGGAGCGGCTCGACGAGTGGCTCGCCGACGCCGTGGCCGACCATGCCGCGGTTCCCACGGCCGCCGCCGCGTCCAGTGCCTCATGGGCCGAGGGCATCACTGCCGAGTTGCAGGCAGCCCTGCGTGAGGTACAGGGCCACGACACCCGCCTGCCGCAGGTCACCCGCGAGGGCCTGCGCGGCTTGCTCAAGCACATCGTGAACAACATCGAGGGCTCGTCGCGCCTGCGGCTGAGCAGTGGCGGCATCCTCGCCGTCGGCCTGAAGCAGCTGTCGGCCGCCGTCTCGGGCCTGCTCACCGGCTTCGTCTTGCGCGGCAAGATCGACGCACGCAAGCAATGGGGCCGGCATGCGGTGTTCGAGATCGCCATGCCTCCCTACGACATGGAGATCATGGTCGCCACCCAGCGGCAAGACGCCAAGCAGTTCGGCGTCGGGGCTTTCGCGGGCGCGGACCTCGGCGTCGCCAAGGCGGGCGGCAACGCCGACTTCCTGCTCTATGGCAGCGAGTCGTCGTCGCTCAAGGGCGTGACGTTGCGGTTGCCTCGCATCGGGCGGCCGGTGAGCGAGCTGCGGACCGAATTCTCGAACCTGGTCGACAGGCTGCTGGATGGCACCGCGGGTACCCAAGCCGAGGGCGGCGAGCCGCTGCTCAAGCATCTGCTGCAGGAGTTCCCCGAGCTCACCGTCAACCGCGTGGGCCACGCGGGCGACGAACGCAAGCGCCATGGCGCCACCGTCGAGGGCCAGGCGTCGGCATCGTTCATGGGCGTGCGCGCCTCCGCCAGCGCGGGCGTGGCCGCCGAGTTCCAGCACGGCGTCATCCGCCACTACGAGGACGAGACCGGCCACATGCGAATCGAGCGCCGGATCGAAGCCTGGAACGCCCGCGGCGGCGTCGGCGCGCGCCTGACGGCCGGGGGCACGGTCGACGCGGGCCGCGTGAACCTGACCTCGGGCAACACCGACAACATGCTGATCGGCGCGAGCGCCGACCTGATCGTCGCCGGCAGCAGCGAGCGCCGCGAGGTCGTCTACCAGGACGGGCAGCTGCACCCCATCTCGTTCAAGGAGACCGAGTACCTGAACCTCGGCAGTTTCCTGGACCGCATGAACGGCCAGCGCGAAGACTGGGTGCAGGCGAGGCTCGCTTCAGCCGGCACCGCGCGCACGAACGAGGGCGAGCACCTGAAGCTGCAGGAGTTCCTCGACGAGGTTTCGCAGCAGGCGACGCCGACGCACACCTACGCCGTGCGCTCGACCATCCGCCCCGAGGCCGCGGCGCGCGTCGATGCCTTCCGCTCGGCTGCCCAGCTGGCCCAGCGGCAAATCGCGCAGGACAACGCCGCGGGTCCGGCAATCCACCCCACGGCCCCCGCGACCGTCGATGCGATGGTCGACGCGGCCGAGGCCGAATGGGCGAAGCCCGAATCCCTGCAGCCCTACTCGCTGCGCTCCTACGAACGCCTGACGACCCAGGGCACCACCGGCCTGAACCTCGTGGCGCAGTTCGCCACGCAGCACCTGGCCGAGGCGAGCCACATCGACAACCGGCTGGATGCGGCCTGAGATCAAGCGGACCGATGAAGCATCGACCGGTTAGATCCCGGAAATATCTCGGTAGGAGATGTGACCGGATGCGAGGCAAGGCCCTCGTGAGTCTTTCCTCATGATTTGCGATCCGGGGGCTGATACCTTGCCCAATGCGTCATCCTGGGTCGCCTGAAGACCGTGGCCTGAACAGGTCCAGCGCCGCAGGCGTGATCCACGCATCGCCAGCACCCGCGTTCACGGCAGCGCGGGTCGCCGACATCGCCGAGCACACCCCGAGCTCGGCGGGCCGAGGTGCCCCGAAGGCACTCGCCCATCAGTCACCACGGAGAAGTTGATGCCACACATTCGTCGGCTAGGGTTCATCGCCCTTGGACTCATCACCCTGATGCAGGGCGCCATGGCGCAGGAAGAACAGATCCGCAAGGCCCTGTCCGCGCGGCTGCCATCGTCGGTCGCGATCGACGAGGTCACGCCCTCGCCCATCCCTGGGCTGTATGAAGTGCGATCCGGGATGTCTATCTTCTACACGGACCCGAACGGCGACTACGTGATCCGCGGCGACATGCTGGACACGCGCCGCCAGACGAACCTGAGCCAGGCCCGCCTGGCCAAGCTGTCCTCCCTCGATTTCTCCAAGCTGCCGTTGCAGGATGCCATCGTCTCCAGGCGCGGCCAGGGCACGCGCCAGCTGGCGGTGTTCGCCGACCCCGACTGCCCCTACTGCAAGCAGCTGGAGAGCATGCTCGAGCAGAGAGACGACATCACCGTCTACACCTTCCTGTTGCCAGTGCTGGGGCCGGGCTCCCTCGACAAGGCCAAGGCCATCTGGTGCTCCAGGGACCGGGACGCGGCCTGGCGCGCCTGGATGCAAAAGAGCCAGGCGCCCACCGCGCAGCCCGATTGCGACACGAGCGCACTGGAGCGCAATCTCGCACTGGCCAGCAAGCACGCGATCAAGGCCACGCCCGCGCTCGTCTACGAGGATGGCACCCGGGTAGGCGGCGCGCCCTCCGCGGTCCAGCTGGAGGGCCAGCTGGCGCAGCACCGGCTGGCGACCACGGATCGTCAGAAAGTCGCGCCCTGACGGCCAGGAGCCGAGGCAGCGAACCGGCGACAGGAGTTGGTTCCGCAAGCATCAGGCTTTGGTCATGCCTCGGGGAAGCGTCGTTGGTAGCTTTGAGGCCTCGCGTTTGGCGAGTCAGGCGGGATGAGGGCAGTCACCGCTGATACCGATCCAACAATCCTCGAGGTAGTTATCTTGAAACACAGTTCGTACTCAGGCGTGCCGAAGAGCGCCGCATCCGCAGGGCGCATCGCCGTGTTCGCCGCAGGCATGTCCGTCGCCTGGGCCGCCCAGGCGGCCAATTGCACCGACGCTCCCGTCAGCGGCCGCAGCTACTACATCGTCAACAAGGACAGCGGCCTGCAGCTCGACGTGTCGGGCGCTTCGCAGAACACCGGCGCGTCCATCATCGAGTGGCCCGCCAACACGCAGGCCAACCAGCGCTGGACCCTGACGGAGCTGTACCGCGGCATCTGGACGATCCGCGCGGCGCACAGCGGGCAGGCGATGGACCTGGAGTCGTACAACACGGCCGAGAGCGCCTCGGTCAAGCAGTACGCCTACACCGGCAACCCGAACCAGCAATGGGTGGTGACCTCCTCCAGCAATGGCGCGTACACCATCTCTTCGAACTATTCGAAGAAGCTGCTGAGCGTCGCCGACAAGACGGCCGGCACGGCCTTGAAGCAGCGCTCCGACCAGCAGGGATCCGGTCTGCAGCGCTGGTACTTCAATCCGGTGGATGGCAAGTGCAGCAACGCCACGGGCGGGGCCTTCGGCAGCTTCATGGGATTCAACAAGATCCTGATCGGCGGCGACATCGACGAAGACACCGCCAAGGTGCTGCCGTGGGACCTGCGCTACCAGTACATCCACAGCAACCCGGCGCCGTACGCCCAGTGCTACGAGAAGTGCTGGGGCGGCTGCGACCAGGGCGGCTGGTGGGGCTGCTGGGGTTCGAGCCAATGGGACAACTCCTCCGGCATCACCATCACCTGGAACAACGCCCACCCGGACAACAACAACCCGGGCCACCCGCGCATCCAGCAGTGGACGTGGTACTCGGCGCAGGACATGGGGATCACCGCCGGCAACTTGAAGAAGCAGTACAGCGGCGGCGACGGCAGCCCTGACTACCGGGGCGCCATCAACAACGCCGGGCTGCTGAAAGGCTACCTGGACGACTACCGCTTCCTGCTCAACAAGATCGGCACGACGAACCGCAACATCATCCACCTGGAACCCGATTTCTGGGGCTTCCTGCGGGACACGGGCGGGGCTCACCCCAACGATCCGCACTACATGCCGGCCCAGGTGCGGGCCGCCAACCCGACCGACTGCAGCAACGAGGAAGACAGCGCCGCCGGCCTCGCGAGCTGCATGATCAACATGGCTCGCCGCTACGCACCCAAGTCCACGGTGGGCGTGCATGCCTCGTGCTGGGACTGGATGCACGCGGACACCGCCACGGAGGGGCCGAAGGCTTGTGCTTCGTACTACCGCGAGCTCGGGGCCGGCAAGGGCGACTTCATCGTCGCCGACGCAGCCGACCGTGATGCCGAATGGGCCACACGCAACATCCCGGGCGGGTCCTACTACTGGTGGAACGACAGCGTCTTCGCCCAGTACCTGTACCTCACCAAGACGCTGACCGAAAGCGTGGGCAAGCCGATGATCATCTGGCAGATCCCGCTGGGCAACGAGTGGCAGAACAACACGGACAACAACTGGCAGGACAACAAGGTGCGGTACATGTTCGACCGCATCGAGGACCTGGCCAAGGTGCACGTGGTGGCGCTGCAGTTCGGTGCCGGCCACTGGCAGCAGACCAGCACGCGGACGGACGACGGCTACCTCGTCATGAAGGCGCGCGACTATTACGGCAAGGGCGGCGTGTTCATGAAGTGACGCGCTGACTCACCGGCCATGCCTATCCCGGCATGGCCGGGCGCCCTACAGCGTGAGGTTGAACCGGAACGGGAACTCCATCGCGCAGGGCGCGCCGTTGCACATCGCCGGCTTGTACTTCGCCTGCACGAGGATGAAGGAAATGGCCTTGGCCACATCGATGTTGGGCGCCTTCATGATGCGCACGCCGGTGGCGTTGCCCGCCGCGTCGACGTTCACGAAGATGGACACCAGGCCGGTGACCTTGGCGACACCGGCCAGCTCCGCCACGTCGCTCATGATGGGCGCCATGCCGGCCTTGGGGAACGGCGGCTCGTCCCGCTCGGGCATGCCGTCGTACAGGGCCCGCAATCCGGCCCGCTCGGCGGGGGTCAGGCTGTCGAACTTCTTCTTCGTCGGGTAGGCCGCCCCGGGCGGCAGCGCATCCTCGGTGCGCGGCGCGTAGGCCGCGGTCGAACCGGCATCCTGGGCGACCGCCGCACCCTGCGGCAGCAGGGCCAGCGCCAGGACGGGAATCAGTGCCTTGAGCATGAGGACCTCCTGTCAAAGAGAGGCGTGCCGCGGCCGGATGGATAGAGCAGTTCAGTGCGGCATCACCGGCTGTGAAGCCCGCAGCATAGGCCGTTCAAGCGCCGGGCGGAATGATCGAGAAGACCCAGGCGTCGACGAACCGCCCATGCAGCTTGAGCCGGTTGCGGGCCAGGCATTCGCGCACGGCGCCGGCCCGCTCGGCCACGCCGAGGCTCGGCAGGTTGCCCTGCGCCACCACGATCTCCACCCGGCCCTGGCCCAACTCACCGAAGGCCAGTGGCGCCAAGGCCTCGACGGCCGCCAGCGCGGCACCCCGGCGCTGCCAGGACTGCCTCACCCAGTAGCCCAGGTTGCAGAAGCCATTGGCCGTGTTGAACTGGTTCAGGCCGCATCCGCCGACCAGCGTGCCGGACGCCGTGTCGAAGATGCCGAACTCGTGGCTGGCGCCGCTGGCCCTCTCCTCGTCGCAATGCGCGAACCAGGCCGCCGCATCGGCGGGCCGGTAGCCCTCGTGCGCCCAGCTCATCCATCGCCCGACCGTGTGGCCGGACTCCCGGACGGCGTCGACGAAGGTGAAGATGTCGGCGTCGGTGAAGGGGCGAAAGGTGTAGCGGCCGGAGCTGAGCATGGGCATCGAGGGTCGCGGATGGAGAGGAAGGCCGCAGGTTAGCGGACCCGCTCGCGCACGGCTGCGAGGCGGCCCGCCATCTCCACCCTTGGCTAGAAGCAGTCCTTGCCGGGCAGCTTCAGGCGGCAGCTCCAGCTGAAGAGCTGGACGCCGTTTTTCATCGACCGCCGGTAGGTGGCCGTGGCCTCGTTCGCGATGGCCTCCGGCAGCGGGACCGCAACCGCCGCGCCCGATGAGTTGGAGTAGAAGTTGAGGAAGCAGGTGCGATCCGGCTCGCACAGCCGGACCACCTGCTCCTCGTACGCGGCCTGGTCGGCGACCAGTTCGGCCGGCACGATGACGAAGCGCACGAGGCCCTGCTGCCCGGCGACAGGCCATGCGGCATTCGATGCGGCCGCCGACCCTGCGCAGAGGGCCAGCAGCACCGCACCGAAGGCAGCGAGACGCCGGTGGCGCGGATGGCGCGCGAGGGTGAGTGGTTCGAGGTCAGCGGCGTGGTGCATCGGGAGCTCCGTTCGACGTGAATGATCGTTCCGCATTTGCTCGCGGGGGCCCGCCCTCAAGACGCAGCCGGCGGTGCTTCGGGCGATTCATTGCTCGGCCGGAAGGCACTGGCCCGCTCCCTCTCGACAGGGCGAACCTCGAACATCAAGCCGCAAGCCAGGCACGGATTCTGCGCGGCCAGCGCCGCGGCCTCGTCGAGACTGCCCGCGAGGAAGAACCAGTAGCCGCCGATGACCTCCTTGGCCTCGGTGAACGGGCCATCGGTGACGCCGCTGCGCGACACCAGCCGACGCTCCCGCGCCAGCCGCTGGCCGGGCTTCAGCTTGCCCTCACGCACCAGCTGGTCGTGCCACTCGTAGAAGGCATCGATCGCGGCCTGGATCTGCTCGGGCGACTTGTCGCCATCCCACTGGCCTCTGGAGATCACCAGGAACTCGGATGGGGGTGGGCTGCTGGGCATGCGGCTTCCTTCGGGTTCATCGCTTGGGTTCAGGCGGCCCGCTCGACTTGGGTGTTGTCGAAGCACTGGATGAAGCCATCCCACCGCTCGTCGTGCAGCTCATGCTCGACGTAGTGGCCGCCGGTGTAATCCGCGATGGTGCGCCTCCAGAAGGCCTGGGCCGGCAGGTTGAGAGGCATCTGCCCCACCTCCCACCGCCCCCGGAACTGATCGAAGAGGAACCGGGCCCCGGCCGCCCCGATCCCCATCCTCCGGTAGCGCTTCATGACGAAGAACTGGCCCATCCAGTACTCGTTCTCGGGGAAGGTGACGTCCGGGTCGACGAGGCCGAACCCCGCATAGTCGCCATCGACCAGAAAGAAGTACGCGCTCAGCCTGGGATTGCGCAGATAGCGATCCACTGCGAAGCCGTACTCGCCATGCACGTTCAGCGTCTGCGGCCAGACCTCGGACAGGTCGTACTGATACAGCTCCAGCATTCGCGACAGGACCGGCCGGTCGTGCCATCGGGCCTGGCGAAAAGTGATGTTCGGTGACATGGGTCCCCACTTCGCGAAGGTACGAGTATTGCCGCCGTTTCAGCTTGTCATGAACCTTGTCGGAGAAAGGGTCGTCATGAAGCTGAATGCACTCATGGTCCGCTACATCGTGGACGACGTCGAAGCGGCCGTTGCCTTCTACACCCGTCACCTGAACTTCAGCGCCTCACTCCCGCCGGGCCCGGATTTCGCGCTGCTGGCGCGGGAGAACCTGCAGCTCGTCTTGAGCCCCACCAAAGGCCCGGGAGGCGGCTCGCAACCGATGCCCGACGGCCGGCGGCCGGAGCCGGGCGGATGGAACCGGATGATCGTGAAGAGCAGCGACCTGGAGGGCGACATCGCCGCGCTGAAGAAGGCTGGCGTCAAGTTCCGCAACGACATCGTCGCCGGGCCCGGCGGCCGCCAGATCCTCATCGAGGATCCGTCGGGGAACCTGGTGGAGCTCTTCGAGCCCGCCGCGGCCGCTGGAAGCTAGAGCCGGGCGTTCCGGCCCCTGGCCGGAAATCATCCTTCAGGGCGCCAGCACCTCACGCCGAGCCGGCGGTCCAGTCACTCTCCAGCAGGCCGTACAGGGCGGTATCCGATTTCTCGCCGCTGCTGATCCAGCGTTCTCGAAGCAGACCCTCCCGCACGAACCCCAGTCTCCCGAGAAGCTTGATCGTCGCGAGGTTGCGAGGATCGGTATCCGCCTCCACGCGGTTGAGGCCGAGGCCGCTGAAGCCATGGTTCAGGAACGCGACGAGCGCTTCCGTCATGTACCCCTGGCCCCAGGCCGGCGAGGCGAGCACGAAGCCGAGTTCAGCCCTGCGGCTGTCGCGATGGATGTCGAACAAGGTGCACGTCCCCATGACGACGCCCTCGTCCTTCCGAGCGATGCCCAGGCACAGGTGCCTCCCTGAGGACAGCCAGCCGCGGCTTTGCCTGATGAGGTCATGTGCCTGCTCGATGCCAGTCCACGCTGGCGAGTTCGAGTACCGCATCACCTTCGTGTCTGAGTGGATGGCAAGCAGTGCTTCCGCATCTGCTTCGGCCAAGGGCCTGAGGAGCAAGCGCTGGGTTTGAATCTCGGGTTGACCGAATGCCGTCATGCGATGCCTCCACTTCCTGTTGCCCAACGATCGATCCGGTGCGGTACCAGCTACGCCGGTGTCGCATTCGCCAGCGTCGTCTGGAGGACCAACTCATGGAACCCCTCCGCCGCCACCGACAACCCCCGCCCCCTCCGCCTCACGAAATACAACCTCCTCATCAACCCCTTCCACCCCAGCGCCCGCGTCACCAGCCCCGGATGCTGAAAGTGAAAGAGCGCCAGCTCCGGAACGATGCTGATCCCCAGCCCCGCGCGGACCATGCCCATAACGGTCGCCAGCTGATCCACCTCCATCACCGCATTGAGCCGCAGCGGCCTCAGGGCCGCATCGAGGTATTGCCGAACGCTGCTCGTGCGAGACAGATGGATGAAGGGATGCGGAAGCAGGTCCTTGGGTTTGGGGGTCGCCTTCATCGTCGCCAGCGGATGCCCGGCGGGGCAGACGAGGTGGAAGCGGTCGGTGCAGAAGAGTTCGGCTTTCAGCTCCGGCGTGTCGGCGCGGATGGCGGCGATGGCGAGATCGGCCTGGCCTGTTTTCACGCGCTCTATGCAGGCTTCGCTCAGCACGTCGGCCACGTCGAGCTCGATGCCGGGATAGCGGGCGCGAAAGTCGGCGAGCACTGCCGGCAGCCAGCCGGCGGCGAGTGAAGGCAGCAGTGCGATGGAGACCCTGCCGCGGCGTTTGGTGGCGTAGTCGGCGGCGCCGGCGATGGCCGTGTCGAATTCGGCCAGCACGCGGCGCGCGGCGGGTTCGAAGGCGCGGCCCTCGGTGGTCAGCTCGACGTGGCGGGTGCTGCGGTCGAAGAGGCGCTGGTTGAGTTGATCTTCGAGCTGCTTGATGAGCGCGCTGTAGGCGGGCTGCGAGAGATGGCACTGCGCCGCGGCGCGGGTGAAGCTGCGCTGCTCGGCCAGGGCTATGAAGGCGCGCAGCTGGCGGGTCGAGAGGTCCATGGCCCCATCTTGGATTCATCTGTATCACGAATCAAGCCATTTCAATTTTCGAATTCACAGATGAGCGGGCGCTGCCTACAGTCCGGCCATGGCTTCTACCTCGTCACCCCACTCCCCGCCCGGCATCCTGCGCGTCGGCAGCGCTGCAGGCTTCTCGGGTGACCGCACGGATGCCGCGGCGCCCGTGGTCAAGGCACTGATCGCCGCCGGCGGCCCTGCCGTGCTGATCTTCGAGACCCTGGCCGAGCGCACACTGGCCCTGGCCCAGCTGGCCCGGCGGCAGGATCCGGATGCCGGCTATGAGCCGCTGCTGGTCGATCTGCTGCGACCGGTGCTGGCGGAGTGCCTCGCCCACGGCATCCGCATCGTCAGCAACTTCGGCGCGGCCCACCCGGCGGGCGCGGCGCGGCGCATCCATGCGCTGGCCGCAGAGCTCGGATTGAAGCCGCCGCGCATCGCGGTGGTCGAGGGCGACAACCTGGGCGGCGAGGCCGCGCGGCCGATGCTGCGCGAGGCCATCGGCGCCGTCACGCTCGATCGCCTCGCCGTCGTGAGCGCCAACGCCTACATCGGTGCCGAGGCCATCGCCGACGCGCTGCGCGAAGGCGCCGAGATCGTCGTCTGCGGCCGCGTGGCCGACCCGTCGCTCACCGTCGGCCCGGCCCTCGCGCATTTCGGCTGGTCCCTGGACGATGGGGATCGCCTCGCCGGCGCCACCATGGCCGGCCACCTGCTCGAATGCGGCGCGCAAGTGAGCGGTGGCTACTACGCAGACCCGGGCTTCAAGGACGTCCCTGGTCTCGCCACGCTGGGCTACCCGATCGCCGAGCTCCACCACGACGGCTCCTGCGTGATCACCAAGCCCGCCGGCACGGGTGGACGCATCGATGCGCACACCGTGAAGGAGCAGCTGCTGTACGAGCTGCACGACCCCGCCGCCTACCTGACGCCGGACGTGGTGGCCGACATCTCGCAGGCCCGCGTCACCGAGCTGGGCGTGGATCGCGTGCAACTCGCCGGCGTGCGCGGCCACGCGCGGCCCGCGACGCTGAAGGTCAACGTCTGCCACGAGAACGGCTGGCTGGCCGAGGGCGAGATCTCCTACGCCGGCGCCCGCGCCGAGGCCCGCGCCCGCCTGGCCGCCGACGTGCTGCGCGAGCGCCTGGCCGGCCTCGGCCCGCTGCGGGTCGATCTCATCGGCGTGACGAGCCTGTTCGCCGACGACACCGGCCGCTGGCTCGCCGCCCAACCCCAGGGCCACGCCCGCGACGTGCGCCTGCGTGTGGCCCTGCGCCACGCCGAGCGCACGCAAGCCGAGCGACTGGCGCGCGAAGTGACCGCGCTCTACACCTGTGGCCCCGCCGGCGGAGGCGGTGTGCGCACCGGCCTGCGGGCGCAGCTGGGCACCGTCTCCTGTCTGGTGCCGCGTGAGCGAGTGCCCACGATCCACCGCTTCATCGAGGCCCAAGCATGATCACCCTGCCCCTGCACCACGCCGCCCATGGCCGCACCGGCGACAAGGGCGACCGCTCGAACATCAGCGTCATCGCCTGGCACCCTGCGCTGTGGCCGCTGCTGGTGGAGCAGATCACCGAAGCGGCCGTCGCGGCGCAGTTCGCCCACCGCCAGCCCACGCGCGTCACGCGCCACCTGCTGCCGAACCTGCATGCGATGAACTTCGTGCTCGACGGCGTGCTGGATGGCGGCGTGAACGACGCGCTGAACCTCGACAGCCACGGCAAGGCCCTGTCGTACCTGCTGCTGGACCTGCCCTTGCGCGTGCCCGCCGAGCTGGCACCGCACCTGGTCAACTGGCCGCCCCGAGAATCCACCCCCTTGCAAGGAGACAACCGATGACCACCCGCCGCATTGCGCTGGCCGCCCTGATCGCCGCCCTGCCCTGGGCGCCTGCCGTCCGCGCGGCCGATGCCTATCCGTCCAAGCCCATCACGTTCGTCGTGCCCTTCGCCGCCGGGAGCGCCACCGATTCGCTGGCCCGCGCGCTGGGCCAGTCGATCACGGCCGAGACGAAGCAGCCGGTCGTCGTGGACAACAAGGCCGGCGCGAGCGGCATGCTGGCCGCGCAGTTCGTGGCCCGCGCCGCGCCGGATGGCTACACGGTGCTGATCTCCACCAACACCACCCACGCAGCCAACGAGCACCTGTACAAGAAGATCGGCTACGACCCGGTGAAGGACTTCTCGCCCGTCACCGCGCTGGCCAAGGGCTACCAGGTGCTGGTGGTGCATCCGAATTCGCCCTACAAGACGGTGGGCGAGCTGCTCGCCGCGGCGAAGAAGACGCCGGGCAAGCTCACCTTCGGCAGCGGCAGCGCCTCCAGCCGAGTGGCCGGCGAACTCTTCACCCAGATGGCCGGCATCCAGATGCTGCACGTGCCCTACAAGAGCAACCCGCTGGCCATCACCGACCTGCTGGGCGGGCAGATCGACATGATGATCCCCGACACCGCCACCGGCGTGCCGCAGGTCAAGTCCGGCAAGCTGCGCGCGCTGGGCGTCACCTCGACCAAGCCGCTGGCCTTGCTGCCCGGCGTGCCGCCCATCGCCGAGGCGGGCGTGAAAGGCTACGAGATGAGCTACTGGTTCGCCGCCTACCTGCCCGCGCACACGCCGCCGGAGGTGGTGAACAGGCTGCACGACCTGCTCGTGGCCGGCACCGCCAGCCCGGCCGCCAAGTCCTTCTTCGAATCCGGCGGCTCCGAGGCCTTCACCACCACGCCCGACGGCCTGGCCAAGTTCCAGGTCGAGGAGTCGCAGAAGTGGGGCAAGGTGATCAAGGCCGCCGGCATCGAGCCTGAATGAATGATCCCCACACCCCCTGCCGGGGGCGCGCCGGATCGGCCTTCAGGGTCCCCAGCTCAGGACGTAGCTCGGGCCCTCGTAGTCGTAGCCGCCGTTGGTGAGCAGCACCTTGTCGCCGTCCACCGTCATGGCCTGGCGGCCGCAGCCCGGGTCGTCCTGAGCCAGCGTCTGGCGTTCGAGGTTGCCCGCGGAGTAGCCCCAGTAGACGACGTCCGGCGCCAGGTCGTGCAGGAGGTTGGGGCAATCGGCGCGCGCCAGCACGACGTAGATGTCCGGCCAGCCGTTGTGGTCGAAGTCGCCGATGGTCAGGCTCCTGGGCGGCGCCGCCTGGAGTTCATCGAGCGTGGCGCCTTCGAAGTAGGGCGCGGTCCCGGTGTTGTGCCAGATCTGCAAGCGGTTGGTGCTGGTCACCACCACCAGGTCGTCCCGGCCGTCGCCGTCGACGTCGGTCAGCCGGGCGTCGCGCCAGCTGCCGATCGCCGGTGTCGCCAGCTCGATGAAATCGCCGGCGCGGTCGTTGAGGTAGACGTGAGAAGGCTGGCGGTCGTTGCAGACGACGAGGTCGTCCCAGCCATCGCCGTCGACGTCGCCCTTGACCACGCAGCTGTGGCCGCGCACGCCGCTCGCCCGCGTCTGCACCTCGACGAAGTGGCCGTCGCCCTGGTTGAGGTAGACGTGGTTGAGGTTGATCTGGTCGCTGGCCACGCGCGGGGTCGCCTGGTTGCTCAGGTAGATGTCGGGCCAGCCGTCGTGGTTGAAGTCGAAGAACAGCGGGATGCGGCCGCGGCCGTAGATGTCGTAGGCGCCGAAGTTGCCCGCCTTGTGGAAGGTACTCATGGGCCCCTGCAGCCACAGCTCGTTGTAGCCCTTGCCGCGGCCCTCGAGCGCACCAACGGCGCAGTACATATCCAGCAGGCCGTCGCCGTTGACGTCGGCGGCATCGCAATCGTGCCGGTCCGACATGGCGAACACGAAGGCCGAGGGCGCGTAGCCCGACGGCGTCCAGTACCAGATGCGGTCGTTCGGGTCGTGGCCGCTGATGAACAGATCGTCGTGGCCGTCGCCGTTGAAGTCGGCCACCACCATGCCCCAGGCACGCGAGACCTCGAGCAGCGTTTCGGTGTACTGCGCCAGCGCCGTGGAGCCGCAGATGGCCAGGGCGATCGCGGCCAGCCGGCGGGCGAGCCTCGTCATCGTCGCCCCGCTCATGGCTGCCACCCGATGACGTAGTTGGGGCCGCTGTACTCGACGCCCCCGTTGGCCAGCAGGATGCGCCGGCCGTCCAGCGTCGCGGCCTGGTGGCCGCAGCCGTCGTAGTCCTGCGGCTGCTTGACCTTGAACCAGGTGCCGTTCTTGCGGCCCTGGAAGAGCACGTCGGGCGTCACGTCGTGCAGGACCTGCGCGCAGCCGGTCTTCGACAGCACGACGTAGACATCCGGCACGCCGTCGCCGTTGGCATCCACGACCGACAGCGAACGCGACACGACGAGCAGGTGGCTGCTGAAGGCGGGCGCGCTGAAGTACGGGCTGGCGCCGGTGTTGAGCCAGATCTGGAAGTCGTTGGCGTTGGTCAGCACCAGCAGGTCCTGGCGGCCATCGTGGTTCATGTCGACCAGCCGGGCGTCGCGCCAGCCGCCGATCGCCGGCGAGGCCAGCTCGGTGAAGTCGCCCGCGCGGTTGTTGATGTAGACATGCCCGGGGTTCTGGCCGTTGCACAGCACCAGGTCGTCCCAGCCGTCGCCATCCACGTCGCCCTTGGAGGCGCACTGGAAGCCGCGCTTGCCGGTGGCCAGCGTCGGCACCTCGACGAAGCCCGCGCCGGCCTGGTTGAGGAAGACGTGGTTGATGTTGATCTGGCCGTCGGGGCGATCGGTCGCCTCGTTGGTGACGTAGACGTCCGGCCAGCCGTCGTGGTTGAAGTCGAAGAAGACGGGGATGCGCCCGCGGCCGTAGGGGTCGGCCGCGCCGTGGTCGGTGGACTTGTGGAAGACGCCCGAGGCGTCCTGCAGCCAGAGCTCGTTGTAGCCCTCGCCCATGCCCTTTTCGGCGCCCACGGTGCAGTAGAAGTCCAGCCGCCCGTCGCGGTTGAAGTCGGCCGCGTCGCAGTCGTGGCGGTCGACCCATTCCAGCACCTGCACCCCCGGCGCGTAGCCGGTGGGGGTCCAGTACCAGAGGCGGTCGTCGGTGTCGTGTCCGCTGAGCAGGAAGTCGTCGTGGCCGTCGCCGTTGAAGTCGCCGACCATGGTGCCCCAGGCCCGTGACGTCTCCAGGAACTGCGCGCTGTACTGCGCCTGCGCAGCCGCCGCCGAAAGGGCCACGAGCAGCCCCGCCATCATCTGAATCGTTCGCCTCATGGGCCCTCCTTGATGGGATGTCGCCGAGCCCCGATGGCCCGGTGCGCCCAATCTAGGAAGAAGGCCCCCGACGCCGGCGGAGCCAGATCAAGCCCCGCGCGTGTCGCGTGCAGAGGGCTTGCGTTTCGTCAACGAAGCGGTGGATTCCGATGGTCAGCCCGCGCCGTATGCCTCGCGCTCCACGCGATTGCGCCCGTTGGCCTTGGCGCGGTAGAGCGCGGCGTCGGCGCGCTGCAGCACCGTCTCGGCCTCGTCGTGCAGCGGGTCGAACACGGCGATGCCTATGCTCACCGTCATCGAGACGCCGGCATCCTGCACCCGCACCGGCTCGGCGGCCACGCGGCGCAGGATGCGATCGGAGGTGTGGTGCGCGTTCTCCAGGCTCGCGCCGGGCAGCAGGACGACGAACTCCTCGCCGCCCCAGCGGCCGAGCTGGTCGCTGTCGCGCAGCTCGGCCTGCAGGCGCTGCGCCACGGCCACGAGGCAGGCGTCGCCCGCGTGATGGCCGTGGTGGTCGTTGATCGACTTGAAGTGGTCGACGTCGACGAAGAGCACGCCCACGCCGTTGCCGCCGGCGCGGGCCTCGCTCGTCATCGCCCGCAGCTGGCGCTCGACGGCGCGGCGGTTGAGCACGCCGGTCAGGCCGTCGCGCTCGGCCAGCTTGCGGGCCTGGTCGCGTTCGCGGCGGAACGACAGCACGCGGTCGGCGATGCCCATCGTGAGCACCAGCGCCTCCCACACGGCGCCCAGCGCGTAAAGGTAGACGCTGCTCGCCGGGGCCGTCAGGAGGCCGGCCGCCTGCAGGCCGCGCATCGAGGTGGCGATGTTCAGCGGCACCCAGCCGGCCAGGAAGTACCAGCCGTAGCGGTTGCCGGCGCGGGCCACCATGACGCCCAGCACGATGAGCCACAGGTTCACGACCTGCAGGACCGCGACCAGCAGCATGCCGAAGCCCGCCGCGGGCCAGGGCCACACGGCGATGGCGGCGGCAGCGGCCAGCAGGGCGAGGCGCAGGAAGCGGGTCACCGGCACCGCGCGCGGCGCATGTCGTGTCAGGTCGAGAAAGCCTCGCGAGAAGCCCACGGCACAGCCGATGGCCCCGCAAGCCGCCGCCCACTGCCCATGGATGCCCAGCTGGCCGAACCACTCGCCGCCCGGCAGGGCGTAGAGCAGCCCGCTGCTGCTGGTCATGAAGACCGTCAGCAGCAGCAGGTAGCCGGTGTAGTCCGCGAACATCGTCTCGCGCAGGGCGACCCAGTAGCAGGCGGCGAAGATCGCGAAGGCCGCCATCGCGGTGTAAAGCGCGGCCGAGGTGATGAGGCGGGTGCGTTCGTAGTCGCGCCATTGCGTGGCCGGCACGATCGAGAAGTCGACGTTGACCCGGTGGTGGTGCGCCGCGTGCAGCAGCAGCACGGCATCGGGTGCGAGGTCGGCCGGCAACGGGAAGACGAGAGCCAGCGCGGAGGACCCGGGCTCGTCCGGGCGCACCTTGCTGCGGGTGATGACCCGACCGCCCGGCAGGTGCAGCTCCACCGTGTCGGCCAGCTGGCTTTCGATGACGAGCAGGGCCTCGGGGGGCAAGGGCCCCGGCACGATGCGCAGCCAGCTGCCCTCGTCGCGGTAGGGAAGCATCCGTTGGATGCGCTCGCCCTGCGCCTGCCACAGCGGCGCCTGGCTGGCGCGCGCCGCCTCGAGGACGGCCGAGGCCGGCAGGTCGTCGGGCAGCAGCTCCACCCGCAACCCGGCGGCCCGCGCCCCACCCGACAGCGCGCCGGCGAACATGAGGAAAAGCACAAGCAGCCGCGCCAGGCGGCGAATCACAGCGGACGACATCGGGAAGCGGGAGGCAGAGGACAGGCGGCGTGCAGGGCCGACGCCGTGCTCATGCGGCGCCGCCGCAGCGTAGCACCGGCACCCGCGGATGCAGCGTGGCATCGCGCACGCTGCCCGGGCAAATCTCTCAGGGCAGCCAGCGGATCAGGTAGCTGGGGCCTTCGTAGCCGGTGCCCCCATTGGCCAGCAGCACCTTGTCGTCGTCCACCGCGGCGGCCTGGTGGCCGCAGCCGTCGTAGTCCTGCACCAGTTTCTGCTTCACCCAGCCGCCGCCGGCCTGGCCCCAGTAGACCCAGTCGGGCGCGAGGTCGTGCAGGGTGTCCAGGCAATCCAGCCGGGCCAGCACGACGTAGACGTCGGGACGGCCGTTGCGGTCGAAGTCGCCCACCGCGAGGCCCTTGCCTGCCGCGGGCTGGGCATCGTCCACCACGGCGGTGGTGAAGTACGGCGGGCTGCCGGTGTTGAGCCAGACCTGCAGGTGGTTGAGGTTGGTCAGCACCACCAGGTCCTGCCGGCCGTCGCCGTCCATGTCCACCAGCTGCGCCTCGCGCCAGCTGGCGATGGCCGGCGCGGCGAGTTCCGTGAAGTCCCGGGCCCGGTTGTTGAGGTAGACGTGGGCGTTCTTCTGCTCGTTGCAGACGATCAGGTCCTCCCAGCCGTCGCCATCGACGTCGCCCTTGGCCACGCAGCGGAAGCCGCGCGCGCCGGTGGCCAGCGTCTGCACCTCCTTGAAGGTGCCGTCGCCCCGGTTGCGGTAGACGTGGTTGATGTTGATCTGGTCGCTGGCGTAGCGCGGGCTCGAATCGTTGCTGAGGTAGAGGTCGGGGTGGCCGTCGTGGTCGAGGTCGAAGAACAGCGGGAGGCGGCCGCGGCCGTAGGGATCTTCGGCGCCGAACTTCGTGGCCTCGTGGAAACTGCCGCCGGGATCCTGGATCCACAGCTCCTTGCGGCCCCGGCCGCGCCCCTCGAGTGCGCCGACGGCACAGTACAGGTCGAGCAGGCCGTCGCCGTCGACATCCGCCGCGTCGCAGTCGTGGCGATCCGAATTGGGGAAGACGAAAGCCGAGGGCACGTAACCCGCGGGGGTCCAGTACCAGATGCGGTCGTTCGGGTCGTGGCCCGTGACGAACAGGTCCTGGTGGCCGTCGTGGTCGTAGTCGGCGACGGCCATGCCCCAGTCGCGCGAGCTCTCGAGGAACTGCGCTTCGTATTGCAGCGGCGGCGAAGCAGCCCCGACGAGCAAGGCCAGCGCCGCCACGGCGGCGAGGCGTCTCATCACGCCCTCCCCGTCCGCAGGTGTCGATAGACGGTGGTGCGCGAGATGCCGAGGTTGCGCGCGGTCTGGCTGATGTTGCGGTCGGTGCGTTCGTACTCGCGGCGCACCGACTCGTCGGCCCCGCGTTGAAGGGCGGATCCCGTGGCCGGCGCGGCGGGCTTGGCCGCCGGCAGCAGGGGCTCGACATCCCGGCGCCGCAGCCGGCCGCCCGGGCAGGCGATCAAGGCGCGCGTCAGCACTGCCCGCAGCTCGCGAAAGTTGCCGGGCCAATCGTGATTCGCCAAGCGCTCGATCGCTTCCTCGTCCAGGCGGGCCGACCGATCGAGTGCCGCGAGCACGTGGCGCGCCGCCGTGGCGAAATCCTGCCGGCTGCGCAGCGGCGGCAACGCCACGCAGACGGTGTTCAGCCGGTACAGCAGGTCGGCGCGGAAGCGGCCCGCCGCCACCTCGTCGGCCAGGTCGGTGTTGCTCGCAGCGAGCACCTGCACATCGACTCGGCGCGCGGCCGTGCCGCCCACGGGGCGCACGAGCTGGTCGTCGAGGAAGCGCAGCAGCGCGGCCTGCAGATGAAGGGGCAGCTCGCGCACCTCGTCCAGCAGCAGCGTGCCGCCGTCCGCACCGGCGATGAGGCCGGCGCTGCCGCTGCGTTGCGCACCGGTGAAGGCTCCGCCGACGTAGCCGAAGAGCTCGGCCTCGAACAGCTCGCCCGGCAGCGCGCCGCAGTTGACGGCGACGAAGGCGCCTTCGCGGCCGCTCGCGCGGTGGGCGTGGCGGGCCAGCAGCTCCTTGCCGGTGCCGGTCTCGCCCTGGATGAGCAGCGGCGCGGCCAGGCGCACGGCCGCCTCGACCAGGCGGAAGGCCTCGCGCACCGCCGGGTCGTCGGCGACCACCTCGGGTGGCAAGCCGTCGATCGTGTCGGCGACAGGCACTTCTCGCCGCACGGCCGCTGTGCGAACCGACCGCGGCGCCTCGGCGGGCCGCTGTACGCAGGTCGCCGCCAGCGCACTTCCGAAGGCATCGCGCAAGCGCAGCTCCGCACCTCGGCGCGAGCGCAGCAACACCCCGTCGAAGGATTCGCCGAACAGCTCCTCGAACGAGGTGCCCAGCGCTCCCGCCTGGCCCTGCAGCAATTGGCGGCCGCTGGCATTGAGCGCGACCAGACGGCCGCCCTCGTCGAAGGCCAGCAGGCCGGCGCTCAAGGTGGCGAGGAACTCGGGCCGGGGATGCACGGCGAGCACCACCTGGGACCGCATCTGGTGGATGAACAGGCGGTTCTCCATGTGGGCCGCGGCCATGCGCACCAAGGCCTGGGTATGGCGCTGGCGCGCCTCGAAGTACGAGGAGGCATCCAGCACGCCGACCACCGCGCCGTGGGCATCGTGCACCGGCGACGCGGTGCAGGACAGGTCCCGCAGGTGCAGGAAGTAGTGCTCCAGCCCCGTCACCGCCACGGGCTGCGCGGTGGCCAGCGCGGTGCCCAGGCCGTTGGTGCCGCACAGCGCCTCGCTCCAGCAGCTGCCGGGCAGGATGGGCGAATCCGCGCCGCTGGTCGAGAAGCGGTGGTCGAAGAACAGATCGAGGATCACCCCGTCGTCGTCGGCGAAGGCGAGCAGGTAGTTGGAGCCGGCGATCTGCTGGGCCAGCGTCTCCAATTCCGCTTGCGCGAGACGCCGCGTCAGCTCGGCCCTCTCGCGGCGGCGGGCGAGGTCGGCGCCGTCGACCACGGCGATGGGCGCGTGGCCGTGGCAATCGAGGCCGACGTCCATGCAACGGGCCCAGCTGTCCATGATGTCGAGCGGCGGCTCGCCACCGGGCGGCATGGCGCCCGCGCGGGCCTGGACTGCTTTGGCATAGGCGAGCTGTCGCGCGTCGCTGGGGCTCATCGGCGTCTCCTCCCTCTGGGCGGGTGGGCGTCGACAGTAGCAGCGGCGAAGAGCACTGGCAACCGGTCGCACTGCATCGTTTCTGGACAGGGGTTGCACCGTGTCGCCGCAGGTGGACAGCAGGGGGGGCGAGCTCATGCGACGAGGCCAACGGGTATTCCCCGAGTGGCATGTCGGTTGCGAGGCGCACGCTCTCGGCCTCGACGCCTCACCCACCCCAGAGGAGACACGATGAAGACGACCGCCCGAACCGCCTGCCAGCTCGCCGCCACCCTCGTCTGCCTGGCCCTGAGCGTGGCCCGCGCGCAGCAGCCCACTCCAGCACCGGCCGAGAACATCGACAAGCTCAAGCAGTTCAAGGTCGCCACCACCGACCTCAACATCCCGGTGGTCGCGCAGGAGGGCCGCAACGCCGACGCCATCAAGGCCAACCTCAAGCGGGTCAAGCTGCCGCCCGGCTTCAAGATCGAGTTGTTCGCGGTGGTGCCCGATGCCCGGCACATGGCCGTCGCGCCCTCCACCAACATGCTGTTCGTCGGCACCCGCAAGACCACGGTCTGGGCGGTCACCGATCGCAACAGCGACGGCGTGGCCGACGAGGTCAAGTCCTTCGCGCCCAGCCTGAAGTTCGTCAACCCCAACGGGGTGTGCTGGACCAAGGACGGCTTCCTCGTCGTGGTCGAGCACAACCGCGTGCTCAACTTCCCGGCCGCCGAGTTCTTCTACGAGGGGCCGGACGTGGCCGTCATCCCGGTGGTCAACCGCGGCGAGCTGATCCCGCCCGAGGAAGAGAGCTTCAACCACGGCGCCCGGACCTGCCGCATCGGGCCGGACGGCATGCTCTACATCACGCTGGGCCAGCCCTTCAACGTGCCGGCGCGCGAGAAGCTGGCGCTCTACAACAAGGTCGGCATTGGCGGCATCGTGCGCATGAACGCGTTCGACGGCTCCAAGCGCGAGGTCTATGCCACCGGCGTGCGCAACTCCGTCGGGCTGGAGTTCAACCCCAAGGACGGCTCGCTGTGGTTCACCGACAACCAGACCGACGGCATGGGCGACGACATCCCCGCCGGCGAGATCAACCGCGCCACCAAGCCCGGCCAGTTCTTCGGCTACCCGTGGCGCCAGGGCAAGACGCGCATCACCGAGTTCGGCTACGACAAGGACCCGCTGCCGGCCAACATCACCGACCCGGTCGTCTACATGGATGCCCACGCGGCCGACCTCGGCCTGGCCTTCTACACCGGCAAGGCCTTCCCGGCGAAGTACCAGGGCGCCCTGTTCTCGGCGCAGCACGGCTCGTGGAACCGGACCAAGCCGATCGGCGCGCGGGTGATGGTCACCTACCTGAAGGCGGACGGCCTGCCCGACAAGACGGAGGTCTTCGCCGACGGCTGGCTGGACAGCGAAACCGGCACCTACCGCGGCCGCCCGGTGGACGTGGCGGTGATGAAGGACGGCTCGCTGCTGGTCAGCGACGACTTCGCCGGGGCGATCTACCGCATCACCTACGCGCCGTGAAGGTCCTGGCACCTGGCCGACCGCACCAGGCCGTGGCCGCGCTGCTGGCGCTGGCCGCGGCCGCCGATGCCGGCGCCGCGGACCCCTCGGCCGGCGAGGCCAAGGCCCGGCCCTGCATGGTCTGCCACGGGCCGCTGGGCATCGCGACGCAGCCCGAGACGCCGAACCTGGCGGGCCAGCCCGCCAGTTACCTGGCGGCGCAGCTGAAGGCTTTTCGCGGGGGAACGCGCCGGCACGAGGTCATGTCGGTCATCGCCAAGCCGCTGTCGGACGAGGACATCGCCGCACTGGCCGGCTGGTACGCCTCCATCCGCGTGGAGGCGAGCCGCTGAAGCCGGCTACCAGCCGAGGACGTAGTTGGGCCCGACCCAGCTGATGCCGCCGTTCATCAGCATCACCTTGTCGCCGTCGACGGTGTCGGCCAGGTGGCCGCAGCCGGCGTAGGCCTGGACCTGCTTGACCTTCTTCCACTGGCCCTTGGCCTGGCCCTGGAACACCACGTCGGGTGCCAGGTCGTTCAGCACCTTGGGGCAGGTGCTGTTCATCAGCACCACGTAGACGTCCTTTCGGCCGTCTCGGTTGAAGTCGCCGATGGTCAGGGACTTGGCCGGGTACGCCAGGTGGTTCTGGAAGGCGACCGTGGAGAAGTAGTCGCCGCTGCCGGTGTTGAACCAGATCTGCAGGTCGTTGCCGCCGACGATGCCGACCAGGTCGAGCTTGCCGTCGCCGTTCATGTCGGCCAGCTTGACCTGCAGCCACTTCTTCGCGACCGCGGGCGGAAAGATCTCGGTGAAGTTGCCGGCCTGGTCGTTCAGGTAGAGGTGCGGCAGTCCTTCGAGGTCGCACACCAGCAGGTCATCCCAACCGTCGCCGTTGACGTCGCCCGAGACGGCGCAGGCCGAACCCTTTTCGCCGGTGGCGATGGTCGTGGCCTCGACGAAGTGGGCGCCGTCGCCCTGGTTGATGAACAGCCGGTTGATGCTGAGGTTGCCGTCGGCGCGGGTGCGCCGCTCGTTGGTGATGTAGACGTCGGGGTAGCCGTCGTGGTTGAAATCCAGCACCACGGGGATGCGGGCGCTGCCGTAGCGGTCCTCCGCGCCATGGTTGGCCTGCAGGTTGAAGATGCCCTTGTCGTCCTGCAGCCAGACCTCGTTCGGGCCTTCGCCGGTGCCGCGCTCGGCGCCGACCGCGCAGTACAGGTCCATACGGCCGTCGCGGTTGAAATCCGCCGCCTCGCAGTCGTGGCGGTCGACCCAGACCAGGATCTGGTCCGAGGGCTTGTAGCCGGCCTCGGTCCAATACCAGATGCGGTCGTCCGTGTCGTGGCCGGTGATGAAGATGTCGTCGTGGCCGTCGTTGTTGAAATCGGCCACTACCGAGCCCCAGGCCTTGGAGCTCTCGATGAAGGTGGCGGTGTACTGGGCCTGCGCCGCGAAGGCGTGCAGGGCGACGGCCGCCCCTGCCACGAGCCTGACGATTGCCGACATGCGGCTCCCTCTTGTTGCTTTGGTCAGGCCAGTCTACGGGTTAGTCGGGAGCGCATGAACCATCAATTTGATGGGGTCGGCGCCGGCGCCGACCTGCTTTGCGTGCTAGGCCCCGGTCGAGCCGCCGTCGGATCAAGGCGTCGAGAGCCAGGGCTGCCAGCTGAGGACGTAGTTGGGGCCCACCCAGCTGATGCCGCCGTTCATCAGCAGCACCTTGTCGCCGTCGACCGTGTCCGCCAGGTGCCCGCAGCCGGCGTAGGACTGGTTCAGGCGGGTCTTCACCCACTGCCCGTTGCCCAGGCCGAGGAACAGGGCATCCGCTCCCAGGTCGCTCAGGGTCTGCGGGCAATCGACGTTCATCAGCACCGCGTAGACGTCCGGCTTGCCGTCGCGGTTGAAGTCGCCGACGGTGATCGACTTGGCGGTGAAGGAGAAATGGTTGCTGTAGTCCGCCGCCGGGAAGTCGCCCCCGTTGCCGGTGTTGAACCAGATCTCCAGGTCGTTGCCTTCGACCAGCGCGACCAGGTCGAGCTTGCCGTCGCCGTTCATGTCGGCCAGCTGGACCTGGCGCCACTTCTTGTGCACCGCCGCCGGATACGCCTCGGTGAAGTTGCCGGCCTGGTCGTTCAGGTAGACGTGCGGCGGGCCTTCCAGGTCGCAGACCAGCAGGTCGTCCCACCCGTCGCCGTTGACGTCGCCCGCGACGGCGCAGGCCGAGCCCTTCTCGCCGGTGGCGATCGTGGCCGCCTCGACGAAGTGCGCCCCGTCGCCCTGGTTGATGAACAGGCGGTTGATGCTCAGGTTGCCGTCGGCCCGGTCGCGGCGCTCGTTGGTCAGGTAGATGTCGGGATACCCGTCGTGGTTGAAGTCCAGGGTCACGGGGATGCGGGAGCTGCCATAGCGGTCTTCCGCGCCGTGGTCGGTCTGCAGGACGAAGACGCCGTTCTGGTCCTGCAGCCAGACCTCGTTCGGCCCTTCGCCGGTGCCCTTTACCGCGCCCACGGCGCAGTACAGGTCCATCCGTCCGTCGCGGTTGAAATCGGCCGGGGCGCAGTCGTGCCGGTCGACCCAGACCAGGACCTGCTCCGAGGGCTTGTAGCCGGCCGCTGTCCAGTACCAGATGCGGTCGTCGGTGTCGTGGCCGGTGATGAAGATGTCGTCGTGGCCGTCGTTGTTGAAATCGGCCACCGCCGACCCCCAGGCCTTCGACGTCTCGATGAAGCGGGCGTTGTACTGGGCATGCGCGGCGACGAACTGCACGGCGATGACTGCCCCCGCCACGGCCTTGGCGAATGCTGACATGCTGACCCTCCTGATGTATTGGTCAGGTCAGTCTAGGGATCGGACGAGGGACGGAAAGCTGCGACCCTAGGGACGCGGGGTGGCTGCGCCCCCCTAGTTCTGGGTGTCGCTGCGGCCTGAATTTCGATACTGCGCCGCCGCGTCGGCCAGCCGCCCGGCCACCATCCGGGCCAGCGCCGCGGGCGCCAGCACCTTGACCTGCGGGCCGTGGCGCAGGATGTCCATCGCCAGCTCGGTGGCGTCGGCGTAGGGCAGCTCCATGCGCAGCGAGCCGTCCGGCTGCAGCGCGAGCCGCTGCTGGGGGTGCCATTCCTCCTGCGCCACCCATTGGGCCGCATCCGCATCGAACAGCAGCGTCGCCCATTGAAGCTGCCCGGCGTTGCCGCTGAAGATGCCGTAGCCGCCGTCCAGCTCGGCCTCCACCGTCTTCATCGCGACGTCCTTGGCGCGCTGCTCCAGGGCCTTGGCCGAGCGCACCGCGTCCAGGGCGAAGCGCCGCAGGCCCTCGCTGGCGTGGCACCAGGCATCCAGGTACCAGGTATTGCGGTAGTGGATGAGCCGCTGCGGCGAGACTTCGCGCCGGCTCTCGGCCTGGCGCTTGCGGGTGAAGTACACGAGCGCGATGCGCTGGCGCTTGAGAAGCGCGCTGCCGGCCACCTCGAACCAGCGGGGCGGCACCGGCCGGCGGGCCGGCGAGGCGATTTTCACGCGGCGCATCAGCTCCCGGGATTCGCTCTCGCTGGCGCCGAGCATGCCGTGCAGCTTGTCGAGCAGCGGCTGCAGATGCCGCCCCAGCAGGCCGCCGGAATCGAGCCCCTTGATGAGCTGGTGCATGGTGAGCAGCGCATGGATCTCGGCTTCGCTGAACCAGACGCCGGGCAGCTCGTGCGCGGGGGCGCTGCTGGCCGCCGCGCCGGGCGCCGCCCCTTCGAAGCGGTAGACGTTGTCGAAGCGGTCGTAGACGATGGGCGCGTCCATCCGGTCGCGCAGGTACTGCAGGTCGCGCTTGAGGGTGGCGCGCGAGACCTCGAGCTCGTCCAGCAGCTCGTCGAAGTTCACGCCGCCGCGCGACTTGATGAGCAGTTCGATCCGGTAGAAGCGTTCGGTGCGGTCCATGGCGGCGCACGCTACCACGGGCTCATGGCGTGAGCCTGGGGCCGACTTCTCTTCGCCGCACTTTGCTTCGGGCTGGCTCATTCCATGAGCCTGTGGGCCCCGAGACTGGCTTCCACGCTGTCATCGAAACCCATCCTTCCGCCCAGGAGCAAGACCATGGCCACCGCCCAAGCCGCCCTCGCCTTCGAAGACCTGCCGCCCCAGCGTCGACTGCCGCTGGCCCGCACCGGGCGCGCCGCCATGCTGGCCCTGGCCGCCAGCGCCGCGCCGGAGGATGCGGACGACGCCACCGCACCGGACCCGGCCTTTGCCCTGGGCTGGGACTACGCCCACCACGGCCTGGTGCCGCCCGCGGAGCACCTGCTGCCCGGCCACCCGCTGCGCCAGGGCTGGCAGGCCGGGCGGGTCGCCTTCGGCAGCCGCACCCTGCGGGCCAGCCGCGCCGTCCAGCAGTGCCTGGCGCTGCGCCTGGCGGCGTGGCTCGAGGGCCAGGCCTTCGAGGACGTGCAGGTCACGCCCAACTTCCTGGCGCAGATCGACACCCGCCGCTGCCCCATCACCCGCGCCGAGCTGGGCGAAGGCGAGGCCGTGATCGAGCGCGTCAACCACCGCGCCGGCCATGCCGCCGGCAACCTGGTCGCCCTGAGCCCGATCGCGCGAGGCGCGATGGCCGGCAAGCGCTGGGACGAAGCGCGGCTGTCGGCCGTGCTGGCCGAGGCCCGCCAGGCGGAGGGCGCGGGCCAGGTCGAGGGCCTGGGCAGTGCCGAATGGACGCGCCTGGCCACCCTGATGAGCTTCGCCACGCCGCTGCCGCACGAGCTGGCCGCCAGCCTGCCGCTGCGGGTGCTGCCGCCCAACCGCGTGCGGCTGATCAACCCGATCCAGGGCCTGCAGGCGCTGATCACCCTGCAGCTCACCCACAGCGGCTTCGCCGTGCGGATCGCACAGCTCGTGAGCCTGCTGCCCGGGATGGAGCTGCGGCGCGACTTCCATCTCTTCTTCCACAGCCTGCTGCCGCGGGCCTGGCGCGGCGGCCGCCCGGTGTCGGCCGAGGCGATGCGCGACAGCCTGGAAGACGCCTGGGCCGACGCCGATGTGCTGCGCCGCTGGCAGCGCTTCGCCAGCCAGCTGAGCGCCGAGCAGGCCGACACGCTGGTGCAGAAGCTGGTGGCCAGGGGCCTGGCCAGCGGCATCCCGGGCGCCCGGCGCTCTCAGTGGCACCCGGCCCAGAGCGCCACCGAGGGGTGGGCCCTGGCGCGCGCCGGCCAGGCCCCGGAGCGCATCGCGGCCTGAGCCGCACCCGCTATGCTCTCGGGCCGGAGGAGCCTGCCGTGGTGGCGGGGCCCGACGAGCAGGCGACCGAGGACAGGATGCTGGAACAGAGTGCGAAGCAGTGGGTACTGGGCAGCGCCATCGGGCGCCTGCTGATGTCCGGTCGTGACGCTCTCGATCTCGTGCGGGCCGCCCTGCGAACGCCGGAGAGCGTCGGCACCATCGCCAATGACCAGCTCGCCACGCTGCTGGTGACGCGGCTGCCGCAGTCGGGCAAGGTCTTCATCGACGTCGGCGCGCACATCGGCTCGATCATCACCGCGGTCACGCAGTGCGACGCGTCGATCCGCGTCGTCGCGGTCGAGGCCATCCCCGACAAGGCCGAACGCCTGCGCCGCAAGTTCCCCAACGTCCCGGTGCATGCCTGCGCCGTGGGTGACCAGGAAGGCGAAGTCTCGTTCTTCATCCACACCCGCCAGTCGGGCTACAGCTCGCTGGGCCGCCCCGCGGCAGATGCCCGCCACGGCGACGGCCGGGACGAGGGCATCCAGGAAGTGCGCGTGCCCATCCGCCGCCTGGACGACCTGGTCGCGCCCGAGGGCATAGACGTGATCAAGATCGACGTCGAGGGGGCCGAACTCGGCGTGCTGCGCGGCAGTCGGCGGCTCATAGGCGCCAGCCGCCCGGTCATCATGTTCGAAAGCGGTCCGGGCGATGCCGAGGGCCTGGGCTTCACCAAGCCGGGGATGTGGCAGTTCTTCGCCGACGAGGGCTACACCCTGCACGTGCCCAACCGCGTGCCGCACAACGACGAAGGCCTGAGCCTCGAAGGCTTCGTCGAGAGCCACACCTACCCGCGGCGCACCACCAACTACTTCGCCATCCCCGCGGAGCGCCGCCTGGAGATCCGCGACCGCGCTCGCGCGCTGCTGGGGATCGTCGCCTGATCAGGCGTACGTGACCCAGTCTGAAAGCTCGGGTTTGTGCAGGTGCGGCAGGTGGTTGAAGCTCAGCAGTGACAGGCGCCGCGGCGTCGAGACGAACTCGGTGACGGAGCTGTTGCGGATGCGCAGGTTCACGTCGGCAATGGCCTCGGCTTCGAGTCCCAGCACCAGGCCGATGGCGGCGGAGATGGGCCCGCCGCTGGAGACGATCAGCACCTGCCCGCCGTTCGCGCGCTCGCGTGCCCGCGCCAGCGCGGCGGAGACGCCGGCCGCGAAGTCGGCATAGCGCGGCATGCCCGCGGGCATGCTGCGGCCCTGCATCCACTCGATGAGGCCGTCGCGCAACAGGCGGAAGTGCGCCCGCACCGCCTCGGGGGTGGCCGGCGGCACGATCTCGTCGCTGTGGATCGCCTGCACGATGGCTTCGGGGTCGTACTCGTCCAGGCCGGCCAGGCGTTCGGGCTCGGGCCGCGCGCCCAGGCCTTCGGCGATGCCGTCGTAGGTTTCGTGGTGCCGGCGCAAGGTGCCGGTGAGCACCAGGTCGAACGACAGCCGCATGCTGCGGAAGTGCTCGCCCAGCGCCCGGCACTGGCGGTGCCCGAGCTCGCTGAGGCGGTCGTAGTCATGGCTGCCGAACGAGGCCTGCCCATGGCGGACGAGGTAGATGGTGCCCATGGCCGCGATTGTGCGACGTGCGGCCGTCCGATGCTGTCGCCGCAGCGACGAGGCGGCCCGCGCCCCAGGCCTGTCAGCAGCAGGGGTTCGCTTCGTCACACCTCGCAGGTGGACGCTCGCCCCGGCCGCTGGCAAGCTCGCGCGCTTGTCGAAAACGGGAGACCCCTGTGCTGAAGACCTACACCGGCAGCTGCCACTGCGGCGCCGTGCGCTACGAGGCCGACATCGATCTGGCGGCCGGCACCAACAAGTGCAATTGCTCGATCTGCACCAAGACGCGCAACTGGAACGCCATCGTCAAGCCGGCGCAGTTCCGCCTGCTGGCAGGCGAGGATGAACTCGGCGACTACCAGTTCGGCACCATGAGCGGCCATCACCTCTTCTGCCGCCGATGTGGCGTGCGCCCCTTCGGCCGCGGCTACGTCGAGGCCATCGGCGGCGACTACGTGGCGGTGCAGGTGTGCACGCTGGACGACGTCACGCCGCAGGAACTGGCCGAAGCCCCGGTGCGCATCGGCAACGGTCGCGACAACGCCTGGAGGGACACGCCCGCCGAGACGCGCCACCTCTGAGCCTCAGGGCTTGGGATGGGCCTTGAAGAAGGCCCAGATCTCGTCCGTCGCATCGAGCGAAACACTGGGCGGATCGCCCAGGCGGCTGCCCGCCACGCCGCCCGGCCATGCATGCGGGTTGTCGGCCACCAGCAGCATCTGCACGTCGCGGCCTGCGGGGCAGCGATAGCTGGTGCGCTGCACCGGCCCTTGCGTGCGGGTTTCGGGCGTGGCCGCACAGCCATTGGCGGCGGCCCAGAAGCGGCCCTGCGCGGTGGCGGGCAAGGCCGGCGTGTCGTCCCAGGCATCGGCGAAGCGGCCGCCCGGCCGGCCGCCCTCGGGCGGCACCGAGGCGTCGAGCCCGCCGTTGATCATCAGGGCGGACACCGGATGGCCGGGCTTCTTTTCGTCGCCGAAGAGGGTCGCGACCACCGGCGCGATGGCGGCGAGCCGGTCGCCGAGCTCACGACCCAGCCGATGGGCCATCATCCCGCCGTTGGACATCCCGGTCGCGTAGAGGCGTCGCTCATCCACGGGGTAGTCGGCCACCAGTTTGTCGATCAGGGCGCGGATGAAGCCCACGTCATCGACACCGCGCTGCATCGCCAGGCCGCAGCAGTGGCCGGCGTTCCAGGTCAGCAGATGGTTGGCGAGGCGGCCGCTGCCTTCGGGATAGACGACGATGAAGCCCTCGCGCTGGCCCTTGGCGGTGAAGCCGGTGGTCTTCTCCGCGATGGCGGCGTCGCCTCCACCGCCATGCAGCACCAGCACCAGGGGCAGCCGCTCACCGGGAGCACGAGCGCCGGGCGGCAGCCGAACGACGTAGTGGCGCTGCTGGCCTTGCACCACCAGGCTCTGCCGCCCTCCGGCCGGCGAGGCCGTCGCGGCTCCCGCCGGCCACGTCATCACGAGCATCAGGGATGCGGCCAGGGCCCCTCCGGGCGCACACTGGCTCAGTCCACGCAACAGCAGCTTCCACAACAACAGCACATCGGCCTCGGCGCGGGTCGCGAAGGGGCCGAGTATCGGTGCGAGGCTCGAGCCGCGTGGACTGCCGCGCCGGCAAAAAAGTGTGAACAGTGGTTTCCCAAGGAGGCTGCATGCGCAACGCCCTACCTTCCATGCTGCTGGCCTTGGCCGGCGCCTCGATGCTGCTGGCTGGCGCGCGGAGCGCTTCGGCCGAGGCCGCCCTCCTGCCCGCCGAATTGCGGGCACAGTCGCGCACGCTGTTCGGCACCGTCGC
Organism: Ideonella flava; assembly: GCF_051857595.1. Lineage (NCBI taxonomy): Bacteria > Pseudomonadati > Pseudomonadota > Betaproteobacteria > Burkholderiales > Sphaerotilaceae > Ideonella > Ideonella flava. The sequence goes on along the minus strand of NZ_JBPZHD010000002.1, from coordinate 217,766 downwards.
ACCGGTCCGCGAGGAGGAGGTGCAGGCCCCGGCGGCCGTGCTCGGCCGCGCCCTGTTCTGGGACGGCCGCCTCTCGCTCGACGGCAAGACGGCCTGCGCCAGCTGCCATGCGAGGGAGGACCACGGCGCGGACCGCCGGCGCTTCTCGATCACCGCCAAGGGCCAGCCCACGTCGCTGCACTCGCAGGTCATCTTCATGGCCCAGGAACAGTCCGCGTTGCGCTGGTACGGCGACCGGCGCGATGGCGCGCAACAGGCCGAACGTTCGCTCACCGGATCGATGGGCTTCGCCAACGCGGCCGACGTGAACCCGCTGCTGAAGGCCCTGGGCTACGAGCCCCTGTTCCACGCGGCGTTCCCGGACCAGGCCGAGGCGATGACCCCGTCGAACTACGCGGCCGCGCTGCAGGCCTACCAGAAGACGCTGCGCACGCCGGCGCCGTTCGATGCCTTCCTGCAGGGCGACGACCGCGCGCTGGCCCCTCGGCAGTTGGCCGGCCTGCGGCGCTTCATCGACACCGGCTGCGCGAGCTGCCACAACGGCCCCTTGCTTGGCGGCGGCTCCCTGCAGAAGTTCGGCCAGCGCAAGGACTACTGGCTGGCCACCGGCTCATCGCCCGCCGACCCCGGCCGCTACAACGCGACCAAGCAGGAGGCGGACCGCTATGTCTTCCGCGTCGCCATGCTGCGCAACATCGCCCGCACTGCGCCCTATTTCCACGATGGCTCGGTGGAGCGCCTGGAAGAGGCCGTGCGCATCATGGCCGACGTGCAACTGGGGCTTCGACTGGGCGAAGACGAGGTGGCCGAGATCGTCGCCTTCCTGGGTTCGCTGACCGGCGAGCTGCCGGCGCACTACTCGGCGCCGGCGCTCCCGCGCTGAATCCGTCCCGGGGCCGTCAGGCCTCGGGATAGAGCCGGTGGACGCGGGCGAAAAGCCGCGTCAGTCCCAGCAGCGCGTCGATGTTCGGCGTCGCCAGACCCACGCGCTGCGCGATCTCGCGCACCACCGTCACGATCCCGTCGAGCTCGATGGCCCGGCCGGCCTGCACGTCCTGCAGCATCGAGGTCTTGAATGCGCCCAGGCGGGTGGTGATGGCGTGCCGGTCCTCGGGCGTCTGCTCGACCGGGCAGCCGATGCGCGCCCCGACCAGCGCCGCCTCGCTCATGGCGGCCGAGCAGAAACCCCGCACCAGCGGATCGGCCAGCACGCGGTCGACGGTGGCGCCGGTGATGGCCGAGACCGGGTTCATGGTGAGGTTGCCCCACAGCTTGAACCAGATGTCGCGCCGCACGTCGGCCGAGTGGGTGACGTCGAAGCCGGCGTGCGAGAACAGCTCCACCATCGCTTGCACGCCATCGCTGCGTCCACCAGCGGCTTCTCCCACGATGAGCCCATTGCCGAAGCCGTGCTGCACCAGGCCGGGCTCAGGGCTGGAGGCGGCGATGTGCACCACGCAGCCGATCACCCGCTCGCGCGCAATGGTCGCAGCAATGGTGCCGCCGGGGTCGACGCTGGCGAGGGGTTCGTCGCCGAAATCGGGCTGGCCCTGGCAGAACCACCAGGGCACGCCGTTCATCGCCGGCAGCACCCGAGTGCCGGGGCCGAGCAGAGGCGCGATGCCGCGCGCGACGACGCTCAGCGCCGGCCCCTTCACGGCGACCACGACCAGGTCCTGCGGCCCCAGCTCCGCAGCGCTCTCGCTGGCGGCATGCAGGGGCGCTGTGAGCAGCTCACCGCCGTGTCGCAGCCTCCAGCCGTGTTCACGCAGGGAATGCAGCGTGGCATTGCGCGCCAGCGCGCTGACCTCGGCCCGGCCGGCAGCGGCCAGGCGGGCCCCGATGAAACCGCCGATCGCGCCGGCGCCGATGATGCAGATCTTCATGTGCCGCATTCCACCACGGCGGCCTCGCGCGCCGGCATGCGGCGCGTGGCGAAGTCTCAGGCGGCGACTGCTTCGAGATAGCGGTCGAAGGAGCGCTCCACCGCCTCGCGTGCGCCGCCGATGATGTTGCGGCCCCAGGTGTAGCCGTGAACCGTTTCGAAGGCCAGGCCGGCCAGGCGTTGCCGCATGCGTTGCACGGCGCCGGGCCTCATCGGCATGAAGTTGGGATAGCTGTACATGAAGGCGACGTGTCGCCTGTCCGCGGTCACCTGCAGCGCATCGCCCGGGAACAGGGCGCCCCGGCCGTGTGCGCCACCCGCCCAGTGCAGCGCGGTGCTGCCTTCGAAGTGGCCGCCGCAGCGGATCAGCGTGACGCCATCCGCCAGCCGCAGCGAATCGCCGCGCCAGAACTCGATGCGATCCGAGGGCCGCTGCACCCATTCGCGATCGGCCTCGTGCAGCACGATGGGCACGCCGCCGAGCGCCTCGCTCCACTCGACCATCGAGCTGTAGAAATGAGGGTGCGAGATGACGATGCGGTCGACGCCGCCGCGCCGCTTCAGCGCCTGGACAGCCTCCGGCGTGACGAGGCTCACGCACTCCCACAGGATGTTGCCGGCATCGGTGGGCAGCCACAGCGCGCGCTGGGGGATGGCAAAGCTCTCCCGCAGTCCGATGCCGAACAGGCCGTCGTCTTCTTCGAGCCGCAGGCTGAAGCGGCGCGCCAGCTCGTCATGCGTGGTCCAACGCTGGCCGGCCCAGCCGACGTACTGGCGCTCGTCCTCGCAGATCGGGCAACGCAGCGGCGGCTGCGAACTCGAGGCGAACTGCGTGCCGCATGTCTCGCAGACGGGGCAGTGCATGGGGGTCCGGTGGTGCAGGTCGATCACGGCAGGCTCCTGTGTCCATGGGCTCCAGCATAGGTAGCATCTGGATCCTCCAGAACGCCAGTACAGGAAGATTCGATGGAGCCAGTCTTTCCCTTCGACATCGGGCTGCCGGCGCGGGGCGAAGGCTTGCGCATGCAGGCGCTGCACCAGCAGCTGCGCGCCGCCATCCTCGACGGCCGGCTCGCTGCCGGCCACGCCCTGCCCTCCACCCGCCAGGCCGCCGCCGGCCTCGGCCTCGGGCGCAACACCGTCGTCCATGCCTACGACCTGCTGATGGCCGAGGGCTATGTGCTGCAGCGCCCCGGCGCCAAGGCGGTGGTGGCGGAGCTGGCTTCGGCCCGGCGCTCGGCCCGGCCCGTGAAGCCTGTGCGGGCCGCGGCAGTGGACGCCACCGAGCTCGTCAACCCGATGTGGGCCGACGCTGCCCTGCAGCGCGAAGCGCCTCGCCAGTTGCCCGAACGATGCTTCCGGCTCGGTGTCCCCGAGCACCGGCTCTTCCCGCACGAGACCTGGCGCCGCCTGGTGGCTAGGTCGCTGCGCGACTGGTCGCGCAAGCCCTTTGCCTATCCGCCGACCCAGGGCGTGCCTGCACTGCGCGAGGCGATCGCGCAGCATCTGGCCTTCGCGCGCGCGGTGGCCTGCGTGCCCGACGACGTGGTCGTGACCTCCGGCGCGCAGCAGGCCTTCGACCTGCTCGGGCGGCTGCTGGTGACGCCAGGGCAGACGGTCGTCGCCGTCGAGGAGCCCGGCTACCCGCCGCTGCGCGCGGCCTTCGTCGCGGCCGGAGCGCGGCTCGTGCCTGTGCCGGTCGACGAAGACGGGATGCTCATCGAGCGCCTGCCTGCCGAGGCGAAGGTGATCGTCGTCACGCCCTCGCACCAGTCGCCCACCGGCGTCGCCTTGTCGCTCAGGCGGCGCATGGCCCTGCTGAGCTTCGCCCGCGAGCGCGGCGCGGTGGTGCTGGAGGACGACTACGACGGCGAGTTCCGCTTCGGCGCGAGGCCGCTGGACGCGTTGCAGACGCTGGACCGCGACGGCCGCGTCTTCTACATCGGCACCTTCTCGAAGAGCCTGTTCCCCTCGCTGCGAAAAGGCTTCGTCGTGACGCCGTCATGGGCGCGCGAGTCGCTGCTGCGCGTCAAGCATTGCGCCGATTCGCATTGCGACACCATCACCCAGCACGCCCTGGCCGCGTTCATCGGCGATGGCCACCTCGCGCGCCACGTGCGGCGCATGCGACCGGTCTATGCGCAGCGCCGGGAGGCGCTGCAGGCCGGCCTGCGGAAGGAGCTGGCCGACTGGCTGGAGCCCATCCCCTGCGAAGCCGGCCTGCACCTGAGCGCGCGCATCCGCGACCCGCGCCAGGGCCCGGCCATCGTCGCCGCCATGCGGCAGCACACACCCGGCGCCCAGGCCATCGCCGAGTACGCCATGCATCCCCGCACCGTGCCGTGGGCTCTGACCTTCGGCTATGGTGTGATCGACGCCGACGAGATCGGCCGTGCGCTGCGCCGCCTGCGCCGCGCGATGCCGTCCTGAGGACCCCGCATGCCCTTCACCACCCACTTCCAGTCGCCCGAACCGACCCGCGCCTCGGTCGACGCGCTGCCCGGCGTGACAGTGCTGGAGTTCGGCACCGGTTGGTGCGGCTTCTGCCTTCGCGCGCAGCCGCTGTTCGCCAGCGCCTTCGCGAACCACCCGGACCTGCGCCACCTCAAGATCGAGGACGGCCCCGGCCGCCCCCTGGGCCGCTCCTACCGCATCAAGCTCTGGCCGAGCCTGGTGCTGCTGCGCGACGGTCAGGAACAGGAGCGCCTGGTGCGCCCCCAGACCGAGCGCGAGGTCGCTGAAGCGCTGGCACGCCTGGTGCAGCCGCCCCCTGCGCAAGGTGCGGCGGACGCTCCTGCAGCCTCTTGACCGGGCAGGCGGCCGCCGGACAACGGCGCGCGCTTCGAGCCGACGCGATGGGCCGTCGCTGAAGCTTGCAGCGAAGGCCTGCGAATCCAGCCCGGCCGGATGCGTGACTTTGTTCACGGCCTCACACGGCAAGGAGGCCTGACGTGAATTCGTTGCCCCGTCAGACTAATTCCCTCAAGTTTCCATAGCGGAACCATCATGTCTCGGCAGGCTGGTCCCCCTAGAGTGGCCAGATGGCTTCCCTGTATCGAAACCCGGAATGGATGACGACATAGCGCTGCACGGGCAACGCAGTGCCTGGCTTTGTGCGCGCCTTTGCGCCGAACTCGGGATGCCCGGCGGACAGATCCTCGACATTGCACGCGCAGCGCAGACCCACGACGTCGGCAAGTACCAGTTGCCACCGGCGCTGCTGAACAAGCGATCTGCACTCACGCCCGAAGAGTTCGAGGTGGTCCGCCAGCACTGCGTGCTCGGGGCGCAGCATCTGGGCGAGCTGGCCGAGGACACGCTCGACTCCAGCACGGTGGCCGTCGCCGTCGCCCTGTCGCATCACGAGTGGTGGAACGGGCTGGGCTATCCGTTCGGCCTGGCCGGCTCGGCCATTCCGCGCTGCGCGCGCATCGTCGCGGTGGTGGACGTGTTCGACGCCCTGATGAGCGAACGGCCCTACAAGTCGGCCTGGAGCCTGGACGCGACGCTGGGCTACATCGCCCAGCGCGCAGGGACGCAGTTCGAGCCGGACTGCGTCGACGCACTGCTCGCCTGCGCGTGGGACTTGCCTGCGACCTGGCGAACCGATGCGCAAAGCGCTTCGCTCGACCTGCTGGCGGACCTGGCATCGCCTCGACTCGTGGCGCCCTCGCCCTCGAAGTTCGTCGGCCTGTGGCCGCAGGACGCCTGAACCTCCGATTCGTTCAGGACCGGCTGGGCAGCCACCGCGGCGACGCGGCCGCCTGGGCCAGCGGGACTTCCGGCAACAGACCTGCTTCGGCCTGGCGGCAACGAACCGCCAGCATCCTGCCCACCGGATGCTCCTGCAGCCAGGGGCCCAGGTCGAGCACCAGCCGTCCAGCCAGCTCTGGCCGCCCGGCATCGAGGTTGAGCCAGGCCGCGTCCATGCAGGCGCTGGCCCGCCAGTGGCTCTGCGGCGCTTCGCGGGCCACCTGCTCGAGCAAGGCCAGGGCCGCATCGCGTTCGCCGGCCGCATGCAGCGCCAGCGCCTCACCATGGCGCAGCGCCGCCATCATCCGGGGATAGCCTGCGATGTCAGGGCGCGGGTACAGCTCGGCCAGGAGCCGGTGGGCCTCGTCCAGGCAGTCGGCCTGGACCAGGGCCACCAGCAGCCAAGGCAGCGCCACGTACTCGGCATGCGAAGCCTCCTGCCGGCGGGCCCGGGCCACGGCCTCGCGCCAATAGGCTGCCGCATCCTCGAAGCGGCGCTCGACGGCGGCGTGGTGGGCGCGCGCCATCCACAGTCCCGGCAGCCCGGCCGCCACCTTGTACTCCGGCGAATCCAGCGATCCCACGACCTCTGCGCCCCGCGGAGAGCGCGTCTCGCGATACATCCAGCACAGCGAGCATGCGGCCGGCGCGATGAGCATCGGTTGCGCCATCGCCAGGCCGGCCTTCAGCGCCGCCTCGCCGTACTCGACGGCCGACTCGAACATGCCCAGTTCACCGCATCGCACGGCGAGGCCGGAGGTAGCGGCCGCATGGTCACCGGCCAGGTTGAACTCCGCGCTCAGCTCCCTCGCCTGCCAGCTGGCGTGAAGCGACTGGGTCATGTGGCCTTGGCGCCAGCTGACCGCGGCGAGGTTGGACAGCCAGTTGACCCGCAGGCAATGGTTGGCGCTGTGCGCCCAGGTCTGCTTCATCACCTCCATCAGGTCGCGCGTACGCTCGACTTCGCCATGGTGCATGGCCAGCTGGAAGCGGTATTGCATCGCCATCCCGCTCCACTCCCATGGCCCTTCGCTCTGAGACAGGAGCAAGGCTTCGTCGAGATGCCGCCGCGCGGGTTCGTAGCTCCTGTTGACGGCATGGCAGCGGCCGAGCATGTGGTGCACGAAAGCCAGCTGCTCGGGATGGCCCAGCGCCTCGGCTTCGCTCATCAGGTCCTCCCCCAACGGCAGGGCGGACTCGTCGCCGATCATCGCCAGGCTGCTGAAGAGCTCCTTTCTCACCAGCGTGCTGTCAGGCTCCAGATCGAGGGCCACGCGAAGCAGGTGGCTGGCGCGCTTCCACTGCTGCTCGCCGACGGCCTGCAGCGCGCGTGCGAAGGCCTGGCCGCTGAGGGGATCCATGGGCTCGAAATGGATCTGCCGGGTGTCGCCCACCGGAGACAGGGTCAGGCTCAAGGCGGCGGCGAGCTGGTCGCTCAGCGTGACGAGGTCGCTGCCACGCAGGCTTCTTCGGTCCAGCTCCGGCGCTGACGAGGCATACGCGCTGTTGAGCCGGAAGCCGGCCGGGTCGCGGCGGACTTCGGCCTGCAGCACCCCATCGACGCCCAGCAGGCGCAGAACGCCCTCGGCCCGCTCCGCCGTGTCTGCGGCCGCGTGAACCGCCGCCAGGGCCCTTTGCAGCTCGGGCAACGGCACCACTGCGAACCGCGAATTCCGCTCGAGCGCGCGGGCCGTCAGCGACGACAGCCCGAACTCGATCCAGTCCAGGGCGGCATCGCCGGTGCGGTTGTCGAAAGGCAGCACCGCCAGGCGCAGTGACTTTCTTCGCACGCGGGCCCAAGGGGCATGCATCGCTTCCATCGGGGCCGCGAGACCGGGCTCCGCATCCGGCGGCTCTTCCTCGCCGAAGACCGTGACATCCCCCACGAAACGCAGGCCGACGCCGTGCACCGTGCGCACCAGGGGCGCGTCCCGGCTCTCATCGCCGAGCGCCTTGCGGATCAGCGAGACCGCCCGGGAGATGACCCCTGGGGAGACATGGCGCTGGCCCCACACGGCGTCCAGCAGTTCGTCCTTCGAGACGACGCGATGCCGCTTGTGCAACAGGTAAAGCAGGGCATCGAAGGGCCGCGGCTCCAGGGGCCGCTCCATACCATCGACCACCACCTGGCGTCGGGCGCCGTTGACCTCGCATCGCCCGAAACGAAACACGACTTCGCTCATTCTTCTCCAGGTCAGACCTTCGCTTTACGCGACCTTGTCACACCCGCCCAGTGTCCTCGCGGCGCATCATAGTTTCGTCGTGAATTGCTCAAGATTGTTCTTCGAGCGTTCACCTACATTCGCGGCCATTGCGGGCCCGCCCCATCGTGGGGCACCCGGCAATCCCCGCCCATCGCCCAGGCGATGAATGCGCAGCCGGCACCCAGCCGCCTGCGGGAACACACCGGAATCCATGACCCACATGCGTTTGTTCGCCACGCGGGCGCTCGCCCTGACCCTGGCCGTCTTCTGCATGGCCAGCCATGCCGAGGACCCGATCGTGATCGGGCAATCCGCCCCCTTCACCGGCCCGTCGGCGCAACTGGCCGCCGAGTTCAACCTCGGGGCGCGGACCTATTTCCAGATGGTCAATGAAAGCGGAGGCGTCCATGGCCGACGCATAGAGCTGAAGGCGCTGGACGACGGCTACGACCCGAGCGTGACCGTGAAGAACACGAACGAGTTGCTCGACAAGGAGCACGCCTTGGCCCTGTTCGGGTACGTGGGCACCTCCACCACGCTGGCGGCCCTGCCGGTGGTCACCGCCAACCAGGTGCCCTTCATCGCCCCGGTCACCGGCGCCGAGGCCTTGCGGCGTCCGTTCAACCGCATGGTGTTCAACATCCGCGCCAGCTACCTCGACGAAGCGCAGTACATCGTCGACCAGTTGACCGTGAGCAGCCTCAAGAGCATCGCCGTCTTCTACCAGAACGACGCCTACGGCAAGGCCGGCCTGGAGGCTTTCACCGCCGCGCAGCGCAAGCGCGGCGATGTGCAGTTGCTGGGCTCGGCGACGATAGAGCGGCACAGCACCGACGTCGCGGCCCAGGCCAAGGCCTTGCTGGCGATGCACGCCCAGGCCGTCATGCTGATCAGCTCCTACAGCTCCAGCGCCGCGCTCATCAAGGAGATGAAGAAGGACGGCTATGCGGGCCAGTTCGTCAGCGTTTCCTACGTCGGCGGCAAGGCGCTAGCCGACGAGCTGGGCAGCCAGGGCACCGGCGTGATGATTTCAGAGGTGACGCCCTTCCCCTGGGGCGAGAGCGGGCAGCTGCAGCGCGACTACACCAAGGCCCTGCACAAGGCCAGCGTTCCGAGTGCCAGCTTCGGCTCGATGGAAGGGTTCCTCGCCGCCAAGGTGCTGGTCGAAGGCCTGCAGCGCGCCGGCCGGGACGTGACGCGCGCGAAGCTGGTCGCCGCGCTGGAATCGATGACCAGCTGGGATGCCGGCGGGATCAGGATCTCCTTCAGCCCCGACAACCACAACGGCTCGCACTTCGTCGAAATGACGATGATCGGCTCGGGCGGCCGCTTCGTGCACTGAGGTCCCGGAGTCGCATCCGGTCCATGGCGGCCCTTCAGACGTGTTTTGCCGCGATGGGCATCTGCCGGCCTATGCCGAAGGCCCGCGCACGCACGCGGATGATCGGCGGGGCCTGGCGCCGCTTGTACTCGTTGCGGGCCACCATCAGGCGCACGCGCTCCACCAGCGCCCGGCCTTCGTCCGTCGACTGCAGGCGTGCCACGAAGGCTTGCGCCTGGGCACGCTCCTCGGGCGCCAGCCGCTCGCCTTCGACCAGCACCTTCAGCACCTCGTCCAGCACCGGATACGGTGGCAGGCTGTCTGTGTCCTTCTGGCCCGGCGCCAGTTCGGCGGACGGGGGCTTGTCGATGATGGCGGCGGGGATCAGCTCCCGGCCGGCCTGCTCGTTCAAGTGGCGGCACAGCGCGAAGACCTCCGTCTTGTAGAGGTCGCCGATCAGTCCCAGGCCGCCGTTGGTGTCGCCGTACAGCGTGCAGTAGCCGACCGAGATCTCCGACTTGTTGCCGGTGGTCAGCAGCAGGTGGCCGAAGCTGTTCGAGTACTCCATCAGGATCGTGCCCCGGACGCGGGCTTGCAGGTTCTCCAGCGCCAGGCCGCGCAGCGGCGGCCCGAAGCTGCGCTCGAACTGGCCTGCGTAGCCCGCGACCAGTTCCGCTATCGGGTGCGTCGCCAGCACGATCCCGAGGTTGCGGCACAGCGTCACCGAGTCGTCGACCGAGCCGGCCGACGAGAAGCTCGACGGCATGGTGATGGCCATCACATTCGCGGGCCCCAGCGCCTCGGCGGCCAGGGCCAGCGTCAAGGCGCTGTCGATGCCGCCGGAAGAACCGACCACGGCCTGCCGGAAGCCGCACCGGCGGGCATAGTCCTGCAGACCCAGCACGATCTGGGCGCGATAGAAAGCCATCGTCGGCAGACCTTCGGTGCCTACAGGCGCCAGGTCGCTGCCATCGGCGGCCAGGAAGTGGCCTTTCTCGAAGCGCAGCGTCACCACGTCCTCGGCGAACCGCCGCGCTTCGAACACCGGCCCGGCCTCCGGCTCGACCGCGAACGAGCCGCCGTCATAGACGAGCTGGTCGTGGCCGCCGACCTGGTTCACGTAGAGGATGGGCAGGCCGTGCCGGCGGCTCGCGCCGCTGAAGATCGCCTGCCGTTGCTCGCGTTTTCCGATGTTGGAGGGGCTGGCGTTGATGGACACCACCAGGTCGGGCGCGGCATCGCGCATCCGGTCGAAGGGGTTGACCACGTAGTCCAGCCCTTCGTCGTTCCAGCCGTCCTCGCAGACCAGCAGCCCGATGGTGTCTTCGCCGATGCGAAGCACTCGCGCCACGTCGGGCCCGGGTTCGAAGTGCCGCCGCTCGTCGAAGATGTTGTAGGTGGGCAGCAGCTGCTTGGCATAGCTCAGGACGATGTCGCCGGCCTTGATCACCAGCAGCGCGTTGTGCAGCGGCTTGCCGGGGCCCGTTCGGCGCATCGGCGCGCCGACCACCCAGTACAGGTCGCGCATCTGCCGGGAGGCCTGGCGCAACGACTCCAGGCCCTCGTCGACGCGCCGCAGGAAGTGCCCCTCCTCCAGCAGGTCGCCCGGGTAGTAGCCGGTGAGCGAGAGCTCGGAGAACACGATCAGCTGCGAACCTTCGGCCCGGGCCTGCTGCGCCGCGGCGATCATCCGGGCGACGTTGCCCTCCATGTCGCCGACCGTGAGGTTGAGTTGGGCGAGCGTGAGTTTCAGCATGTCTTTCATGGGCATTTCACTGCGCGAGTTCGACCGAAAGCTCCTGGCTCGTGGCAAGTCTCGCGCCACGTTGTTCGGCCTGAACGGCGCTGTAGTGCTCGGTCCACGGCTTGGATCCGCGAGTGAGCCCGCAGGGGCGCCGTCAGGCCGCGCGAGCCCCCAGAACGGTCTGCGCCAGCAGATCGTCCAGCAGCGTCATGTCGGCCTGGCCGACGTCCGGGTCGGCTCCCTCCAGCCGCTGCATGAGGCCTGCGAGATAGGCGTTCAACCGCGGCCGAGCGGGCAGCCACTCCTGCTCGCCGCTTCGCCGCTTGAGGGCCAGCAGTTCGTCGATGTCCTGGCGCACGAGCGGGTCGTCCACCATCGCGCTCACCAGCGCCTCGAAAGCCATGGGGGGCGCATCGGAGCGCGCCAGCACCCATAGAGCGGCCAGCAAGGGCCGCAGCACGTAGAGGTATTTCTTGGCGCGGACCTGTTCGCCCTGGAGGTACTCGCGGAAGTTGCCCCGCCCCATCGCGTGATAGTGATGAAACGATCGCACCGGCCGATACACGGCGGCGGCGACTTCGCGCAGCCTGGCGATGAAATGCCCGTCCTGCCGGTAGACCACAGGCGAACTCAGCCATTCCACCAGGGTGGCATTGCCCTTGGACAGGAGCTGCAACGCCTTACGCACGTCCCAGCCGTTGACGTCGAACACGGGGCCTGGCACCTCCTCGATCACGTCGCGCACCGGCGTCACGCGCAGGTACTCGCGGGCCGGACGCACGAAGATGAAGCGCACGTCGTAATCCGAGTCGGGCGAGGCGAAACCCCAGCCGCGGCTGCCCGATTCGCAGGCGTAGAGCACGCGCACATCGTGCTCGCGCTCCACCGCCTGGAGCTTGCACAGCACCTCCTCGCGGATGCGCGGGTCGATGGGGTGCGCCTCGGGCACGACCCCATCGCCACGCGATTCGTCGAATGGTTCTTCCATCTCATCCTCCTGTCGTCATTCCATCCTGATCATCACCTCAGCCGGCAGCGGCCTCGGCCGCTACGCTCGCCGGCACCGTGTCGTAGTGATCGAACTGCATCGTGAACTGCGCCCGCCCCGAACTCAGGGCACGCAGGCGTCCGATGTAGCCGAACATCTCGCGCAGGGGCACGCGGGCCTCGATCGCCACGGCGTTGCCGCGGGGCTCCTGGCCACGCACCACGCCGCGCCGCCGGTGCAGGTCGCCGATGCAGTCGCCCAGGTATTCCACGGGCGTGAGCACCTCGACCGCCATCACCGGCTCCAGCAGCTGCGCCTCGGCCTGGGCGAAGGCCTCCCGCGTCGCGGCCGCCGCGGCCAGCTCGAAAGCCAGCGACGACGAATCGCGCTCGTGGAAGCGGCCGTCCAGCAACGTGGCCTGGAAGTCCACGCACGGATAGCCGCCGACCACGCCGGCCTGCGCCGCTCGCCGCACGCCCTGCTCCACCGCCGGCACGAACTCGCGCGGCACCGAACCGCCCACGACCTCGTGCGCGAAGCGGATGCCCTCGCCACGCGCCAGCGGCTCGAAGCGCAGCAGCACCTCGGCGAACTGCCCCGGCCCGCCCGTCTGCTTCTTCAGCACGTGGCGCACCTCGACCGTTCGCGCGATGGTCTCGCGGTAGGCCACCCGTGGCCGGCCGACCAGCAGCTCCACCCCGTGCCGCTCGCGCAACTTCTCCACCGACACCTCCAGCTGGAGCTCGCCCATGCCGGACAGGATGGTCTGGCCGGAGTCGGCGTCGTGCCGCATGCGCAGGCTCGGGTCTTCGCGCAGCAGCGATTGCAGCGCCTTGGCCATGCCTTGCGAGTCCTCGCGCGTCCGCGGCTCTATCGACACGTCGATCACGGCCTCGGGGATGCTGATCTCCTCCAGATGAAGGGGATGCTTCGGGTCGCACAGCGTGTGCCCGGTCAGCGTGTCCTTGAGGCCGACGATCGCGGCGATGTCGCCCGCCCGCAGCTCCTCGCGCTCGACATGGTCGTCGGCGTACACCTCGAGGATGCGCGCCACCCGCTCCATGCGGCCGGTGTTCGCATCGAGCACCGACTCGCCGCGACGCAGCGTGCCGCGGTACACGCGGACGAAGACCATCGAGCCGTGCTGATCGGCCACGACCTTGAAGGCCAGCGCGGCAAACGGCCCTTGCGGGTCGGATGCCGGCACGCCTTCGGGCCGCTGCACGTCTTCAGGTGCCGGCAGGTAGTCGACCACGGCGTCCAGCAGCGGCTCCACGCCGCGGTTGCGGAAGGCCGAGCCGGCCAGCGCCGGCACGAACGCGCCCGACAGCGTGCCGCGACGGATGCAGGCCCGCAGCAGATCCACCTCGATGGTCTCGCCATCGAGGTAGGCCTGCAGCGCGCGTTCGTCCTGCTCGACGACGGCCTCCACCAGGCGCGAGCGCCAGCGGATGGCGTCGTCCATCAGCTCGGCAGGCACCTCGTCCTCGCGGAAAGGCTGTCGCGCGTCGTCGTGCTCCCACACCAGCGCGCGCATCGTCAACAGATCGACGACCCCGCGGAAGTCGCCTTCGGATCCGATGGGCAACTGCAGCGGCAGCACGGTCGCGCCGAGCCTGTCCTTCATCGTGCCGACGACGCGCAGGAAGTCCGCGCCGACTCGGTCGAGCTTGTTGACGAAGGCAATGCGCGGCACGCCGTAGCGATCGGCCAGGCGCCAGTTCGTCTCGGTCTGCGGCTCCACGCCGGCGACGCCGTCGAACACGACCACCGCCCCATCGAGCACCCGCAGCGAGCGGTTGACCTCGATGTTGAAGTCGATGTGCCCGGGCGTGTCGATCAGGTTGATCTGCACGTCCTTCCAGTGCACCGTGATGGCTGCACTGTTGATCGTGATGCCGCGCGCGCGCTCCTGCGGGTCGAAGTCCATGCGCGTCGTGCCGGTGTGCACTTCGCCGATGCGATGGTTCTCGCCCGTGTAGAACAGGATGCGTTCGGTGGTCGTGGTCTTGCCGGCGTCCACGTGGGCGATGACGCCGATGTTGCGGAGTTTTTCGAGTTTGGAGTTCATGGCGAATCTGGGGTGTAGAACCTGGAAGTCGAGCGCTGCCCCCAGGCCGATTCGCCTGAGGGACTAGCGCCGAAGATGCAGACAGCGGCCGGGGAACGGGCGCACGCGGGCCACGCCCCGGCGGACGGGAATCGTGGCGATGAGCTTGTCGTAGGTGCGCATGAGAGAGGTCCGGAAAAAGCGAAACCCCGGGAGGACGGAGCGCCTGCCGGGGTCTGCTTGGACAGCCGGAAGGCGAACCGCCTTCCGAAGTGATCGAAGGGCGATGTCAGGGGGCGAAGCTCGCCTTGATCACTTGAATGAGTTTCATGGTGGATCGAATTGTCCGCCCCCATCGAAGGCCCCGCAACAGGAAGGGCCGGGCTTGTGGCCTGCAGCCGACAGGGCGCCGGCTCATGCCTTGAAGGTGACCCACGGCCGAAGCCGCGCCACCGTGCTGATCAATCCAGCTTGTCGCTGTGCATCGATCACGGGGCCGATGGGCTTGTAGGCCTGGGGCGCCTCTTCGATGCGACGCTCCTCTCGCGTGGTCACGCATTCCCACGCCAGCCGGCCATCTTCTTGCCGGAAAGACCGGGACCTCAGAGCCTGCCGTCGCACGCGCCGCCCCGCACCATGGCTGCACGACCACAACCAGTCGTCGTTGCCCAGGCCCTGGACCACGAACGAGTGATCGCCCATCGAGCCGGGGATGAGCGCGAGGTCGCCTTCGCGCGCAGGCGTGGCTCCCTTGCGATGGATGTTCATCCCATGCTCGGCCAGCACGACGTTGTGCGGCACGTCGACCACCAGCCGCGAGCGCTCCGCACCGAACGACTCGGCCAGCACCATGCGAACCAGCTCGGCCAGCACGACCCGGTTGAGCCAGGCGTAGCGTGCCGCCACGCCCATCGCCTCCAGGTACTCCCCGGCCAAGGGGCCCGTGAGCGCGTAGAGCCTGCTTTCGGGATGCTTCACTCCATGCGGCCAGGCGGCACGAGCGCGATCCATCCATCGCGTGCCCACGTGAAAGCCCAGATCGCGCGAACCGCTGTGGATCATCACCAGCACATCCCCCGCCTTCAGGCCCGCCGCGTAGGCGGCATGGCGGTCATGGATCTCGTCGACGACCTGCAGCTCCACGAAATGATTCCCCGAGCCCGGCGTGCCGAGGCACGGATCGCGAAACGTCTCGCGCGCACCGACGAACGCCTCGGGCGCGTGGCGTGCGTCCGCCCTGAGCTCGGACAGGCCGATCGCGCCGGCGATTTCGGCCTCGAGCCGTGCGCGGTCCACGGTGGCCCACAGGCCTTGCGGCCGCAGCGCGTCGACCAGGGCCAACGGGCCTGCATCGAACAGTGCCTTGAAGGCCACCGTCGGGACGGGCACGTCACGCTCGTTCTGCAACAGGACCGACTGCAGGCGGCTGACCAGCCTTGTCTTGTGCGGCGCCAGCGCCGCCAGCGACAGGCCAGTCGTCAGCAGCCGCATGCCGCAATTGATGTCGGTGCCGATGGCGGCGGGAATGACGGCGTCGCCCTGGGTGGCGACCACGGAGCCGACAGGCGCCACCGCCCCCGGGTGGAAGTCCGGCGTGGCGCAGGCCCGGCATACCGCCGGTTCGCCTGCCGGTGTTCGAACCGCGGCGAAGGCCAGCAGCTGCCGGACCGCCTTCTCCTCCAGCGGCAGGGACGCCGGCAGCAGGATGGAAGCGTCGGCGGATTCGTCGCGGACATGGTAGACGCCGTCCTGACGGTCGACGCGGATGCGCGAGCGCGCGAAGGCTCGCTGGAGTCTCGAAAGGTGGGACACGAGTGCTGTGCTTTCTTCGGACGAACGTCCGAAGCCCGGCCAGGCCAGGCGAAAAGGCATCTCCGGCGGTCTCGCCGGAGCCATGGGCCTCTTCCCGCAGCAGCAGTCGAAAAGAGAAAAAGGGCGCGAGTGTATAGGCGCGCAGCGGGCGTGCCAAGCACTGGCCGGCGCGGCCGGGCCTGCAGGCACTCAATCCCCGTCCAACGCCACGAGGCCGGCCAGCACTGGCGCCAGTTGCTGCGTCACCTGCCGCAGCAGCGCGTCGATCTCGGCATCCGGGGCCGCGCGCTGGCAGGCCTGCTTCAGCGCATTGGCGGGGTGACGCAAGGCCGGAATGCCGAGCGTGCCGGCCAGGCCGTGGAGATCGTGCACCAGGCGCATCGCCTGGTCGTGTTGGCCCGCCGCGCGGGCGGCGGCGAAGCTGGTCTCGAAGCTGGTCTGTTCGACCCGGAAGCGACGTAGCAGGCGGCGGTACAGCGGGCGATTGGCCTGGAGCTCGGGGATGGCCGCCTCCGGCACGATGCCCGGCAGTTCCCACTCGCCGGTGCCGCCCGGCGTGCCGGCAGGACGATCGTCCGCCTCGCCACCGCGGCGCGGCCGCACCCAGCGCGCCAGGGTGGCGAACATCTCGTCGACCTTGATCGGCTTGGCGATGTGGTCGTTCATGCCCGCAGCGATCACCTTCTCGCGGTCGCCGACCATCGCGTTGGCGGTCATCGCGATCACCGGCAGGTCGCGCCACTGCGGCCGCAGGCGGATCGCGCGTGCCGCGGCGAAACCGTCCATCACCGGCATCTGGCAGTCCATCAGCACGCCGTCGAAGCTGCCGCGCGAAAGGATGTCCAGCGCCTCGCGACCGTCGCCGGCCACCTGCACCTCGACCCCCGCATTGCTCAGCAGGTCGAGCGCGAGCTCGCGGTTGATGGCGTTGTCCTCCACCAGCAGCAGGCGGGCTCCGCGCAAGGCCGCATGGGTGTGGCTCAGCAGGCCGTCCCGGCGGTTCACGCTGCTGATGAACACCGGCGCCAGGCCCAGGGCCTTGCAGCAGGCATCGAACAGCGACGAAGGCGTCACCGGCTTGGTCAGCAGGTCGGCGAACACGATTCGACGCTCCTGGGCACGCTGCAGGACCTCGTCGCGGCTGAAGGCGCTGAGCATCAGCACGGCAGGCGGTCGCCGGCGGCTCAGCGGAAGGCGCCGCAGCCGCTCCGCGCATTCGAGCCCGTTCATGCCGGGCATCTTCCAGTCGAGCAGCACCAGGTCGTAGGGCGTGCGCTCGGCGTCGGCCAGGACCAGGCGCTCGAGCGCCTCGTCGCCGCCCTCGGCCGCGTCAGCGCGCATGCCCGCCGCGTCCAGCATCTCCAGCACCTGCTCGCGCGCGCAGGCGTTGTCATCGACGACCAGCGTGCGCAGGGTGGCAAAGGCCGCGTGGCGCAACACCCGGGGACCGCGCGCAGCGCCCGGCTGGAGCGCGAAGCCCAGGTCGAAATGGAACTCGCTGCCGCGGCCCACCTCGCTGCGCACGCCGATGTCGCCGCCCATCAGTTGCGTCAGGCGGTGGCTGATGGCGAGTCCGAGCCCGGTGCCGCCGAAGCGCCGGCTCGTCGACGCGTCGGCCTGCTCGAACGGCTGGAACAGTCGCTCGCACTGCTCGGGCGACATGCCCAGGCCGGTGTCCCGCACCACGAAGCGCAGCCGCACCGCATCCCACGCATGCTCCAGCACCTCGATGCCCACCTCCACCTCGCCGCGCTCGGTGAACTTCACCGCGTTGTTGCACAGGTTGAGCAGGATCTGGCGCAGCCGCGAAGGGTCGCCGACCAGCGCGGTCGGAAGGTCTGCCGGCTGCTCGAGCACCAGCTCCAGGTCCTTCTCCTCGGCCTTCAGGCCGATGACGCCGGCCAGGTTGTCCATCACGTCCGCCAGGTCGAAGGCTATCGACTCGATGTCGAGCTTGCCGGCCTCGATCTTGGAGAAGTCCAGGATGTCGTTGAGGATGCCCAGCAGCGACTCGGCCGAGGCATGCACCTTCTGCACGTAGTTGTGCTGGCGGGGCGTCAGTCCGCTGTGCATCGCCAGGTGGGAAAGGCCCAGGATCGCATTCATCGGCGTGCGGATCTCGTGGCTCATGTTGGCCAGGAAGTCGCCCTTGGCGCGGCTGGCCGCCTCGGCGGCGTCGCGGGCGACCAGCAGGTCGGCGGTGCGCTGCCGCACGCGCCGCTCCAGCTCCGCGTTCAGCGTGCGGATCTCGTCCTGCGTCCGGCGGTACTCGACCGCCACGCCGACCAGCCCCGCCATGGCCTCCATCAGCTCGATGTCATCCGCATTCGGCGCGCGAGGCTCGCGGTGATAGACCGCCACCGTGCCCATCACGCGCCCCTCGCGATTCAGCACCGGCTGGGTCCAGCAGGAGACCAGGCCGGCCCGGGCGGCCAGCTCGCGGTAGGGCGCCCACAAGGGATCCTTGCGCACATCCTCGACGATCACGCGCTCCCCGGTATGCGCGGCCGTGCCGCACGAGCCGGCAGCCGGTCCGATCTCCAGCCCCTGCAGCGCCTCGTTGTAGAAGGCCGGCAGGCTGGGGCCCGCGGCCGGGCGCAGGTGCCTGCGTCCTTCATCGAGCAGCATCACCGAGGCGATCATGGGCGGCTGCAGCTGCTCGACCGCCCGCACGATGGAGTCGAGGATGTCGCTCAGGCCTTCGCCGCCTATGAGCTTCTCCAGCGCGCCGGCCCGCATGCGCTCGATCATCTGCAGGCGGCGGCGGCCGGTGATGTCCACCATCACTCCGCGCAGCTTGGTCGCCCGGCCGTCCTCGAA
The DNA here is from genome assembly GCF_051857595.1 of Ideonella flava. Lineage (NCBI taxonomy): Bacteria > Pseudomonadati > Pseudomonadota > Betaproteobacteria > Burkholderiales > Sphaerotilaceae > Ideonella > Ideonella flava. The sequence continues at coordinate 199,189 of NZ_JBPZHD010000002.1, read as the reverse complement.
GATCACCGTGACCCGGTCGTGCAGCCACACCACGCGGCCGTCCGCTGCGTAGAAGCGGTAGAAGAACTCCTGCGCGCTCAGCTCGCGCATGGAGGCCTCGCGGAAGTCGATCCCCCAGTCGCGGTCGTCCGGATGGATGTGGTCCTTCCAGAAGTCCGGCTCGAACCAGCGTTCGATGGGAAAGCCGAGCAGGCGCTCCGCCTGCGGGCTGACGAAGCTGAAGCACAGGCTGGGCACGTCGGCTTCCCAGACGATGCCGTCTATGGTGTTGACGAGCGAGGCGTAGGCCTGCTGCGAGCGCCGCCGCGCATCCTCCGCCTGCTTGCGCTGGGTGATGTCGACGAAGGTGACGATGGTCTCGGCGATCTGGCCCTCCTCGTCGAACACCGGGTCCGCACTGACGAGCAGCCAGACATCGTCCTGCCCAGGGCGGCGGACGCCGGCCACCATGTTGCGCACCGCCTCGCGGCGGGAGGCGACCTGCACGACCGGGTACTCCTGCAGCGGCATGGGCGAGCCGTCGTCGCGAAGGAAGCGCCACTGCGGATCGGACGCCTTCTTGCCCTGCACAGCCAGGTCGTCCAGCCCGAGCAGCAGCCGCGCATGCGCATTGCAGATCTGGATCGAGGTATCCGGCCCGTGCACGACGACCGCGGCGTGGATCTTCTCCAGCAGCGTGCGCAGTCGCTCCTCCCGCGCGCGCAGGGCCGCCTGGGCCTGGCCGCGCTGCTGGCGTGCTCGCATCTGCACGACGCCGAAAGCCAGGTGGCGCGACAACTCGCCGAGCAGCTCGAGTTCGTGCGGCCGGACAGCTTCGGCGGCCGGGGACTCGAGAACCAGCACTCCGACCACGCCGGCCTGCTCATCCTTCAGCGGCAAGGCGCAGCAGGCGAACAGGCTGGAGTCGCCAGGGCCGTGGCGGGCCACACCGTCCGAGAGGACGAGCGCGGCGAGATCGGCCGCGGGCAGATGGCCGTCGGGCGGAGCCGCCTCTTCGCCCGCCCAGGCACGCATCTCGAGGCGGCCACCGCTGCCTTCGGCGACACACCCTGCCCAGGCCGAGCGGCAGGCGAGCCGCTCGCGCAGGACGCCGCACACGCGTGCAAGAAGCGCTTGCTCGCCCTCGGCGTGCAGCAGCCATTGATGAGCTTCGATGACAGCGCGCGCGGCGCGATCGGCCGGCCTCCAGGGCGCCGGGGTGGGCGGATCCGAGTCCGACGCCGTTGCGGCGGTGATCGTGTTCATCATCCTCGTCTGCGCACACGACAGGAGCGATATGCCGATGCGGAGCTCGCTGCGCCGAGTTTGAACCTTCTGCCGGTGCTTGCAAGCACGCGGCAGCCCCACCTTTTCACCCCCGCTCGGAAGAGGTCCGGAACTGAACGGAAGATCCGCGGGTAAGCCCCGAATTCGTTCGTTCGACGGGCGAACTAACATGCGCCCAAGTCCCAACCGCTGGCCCAGGCCCGGTTTGATTTAGCGATAAATGTCACGAACTGTCGCCCTGTAGCCCCACTGTCCTGCCCCCACAACCTCCATGGCCGAAACCCTTCCCTCCCGTTCGCATCAAAAGGCAGCCACGCTCGCCGATGTGGGCCGTGAAGCGGGCGTGTCGGCCATGGCGGCGTCAGCAGTGCTCAACGGCTCGAAGACGACGGCCCGAATCTCCGACGAGACCCGCAGCCGCGTGCTCGAAGCCGCCGAACGTCTGCGCTACCGGCCCGACGAGGCCGCGCGCGCGCTGACGTCGCGTCGCATGAACACCATCGGCGTCGTTGCCACGCTGCTGGGCAGCGAGCCGAACCTGTACTTCCTCGAGCTCTTCAACGGCGTGCTCCGCGGTGCCGCGGCTGCGGGCCAGAACACGACCGTGTTCACGCTCGACGGCTGGGACGACGCCGCCCAGCGCATCGCCCGCTTCTGCGACGGCCGGATCGACGGCCTGATCCTGGTGGCGCCCATGCTCGAGGACGACCCGGCGACCTGGCTGCCCCGGCACACCCCGGTGGTCTCCATCCACGCCAACCGCGAGATCGCGGGCGTGGTCAACCTGGAGTCGGACGACGAGGCCGGTGCTTTCCAGGCCACGTCGCGACTGCTGGAGCTCGGGCACCGGCGCATCCTGCATGTCGGCGGCCCCGTCGGATCGACCGGCGCGGACCGTCGCGTCCAGGGCTACCGCCGTGCGCACGAGGCGGCGGGCGTGCCGCTCATGCAGGACCCGGTCGTGCGCGATGCCTACACCTTCGAGGCCGGCCGCCACACGATGGAATCCTGGCTGCAGGTTCATCGCGGCGAAGAGCTGCCGCAGGCCGTGTTCGCCGGCAGCGATGCCATCGCCCTGGGCTGCATCGATGCGCTGGCGGCACGCGATCTGCGGGTGCCGGCCGACATCTCGGTCGTCGGCTTCGACGACACCTTGCTCGCCCGCACGTCCCGCCTGGCCACCGTGCGCCAGCCCCTGCAGCAGCTGGGACGCCAGGCGACCGAGATCCTGCTCTCACGCATGGAGACCCGGGCCGAGAACGCCTTGACGAGCACGTCGGCGAACCTCGTGCTGCCCACCGAGATCGTCGCCGGCGCCACGATGGCCCCGCCGCGCACCGCCCCCCAGGTCATAGGCTGAACCCGCCGCCGGCCGCCGCCCTGCACCCGAATCCCCGCCCCGCTGTCGCACCCCGAGGTTGCCATGTTCGAGATCTTCCAAGCCGCTTCCCATGAAACCCGGTACGACCGCGCCGTGGCCTTGCCCGCCGCGCGCCAGGCCGCGAGGTCCGGCATGCGCTTCGGCCGGTGCGAGGTCCGCCCCGCGTCGCGGGAGGTGCTGGTCAACGGGCGGGCCCGGCAGATCCAGCCACGCCCTTTCGACCTGCTCGTGTACCTGATCGAGCACCGCGAAAGGGTGCTCTCGATCGACGAGCTGCTCGATGCCATCTGGGGGAGGCAGATCGTCCAGCCGAGTTCGCTCACCGTGGCCATCAACCGCATCCGCAGCGTGCTGGGCGACGAAGGCGGCGAGATCATCCGCACGCACCACCGCGTGGGCTACCGCTTCGTGGCCGAGCTGGAAGACGAGCGCGTGGCGATCGCGGTGCCGCTTCATCAGGCCGCGGCCTGAGCCGTGCACGCCGACCCTAAAGGCCCCAAGGCCCGTTCCGGGCTGGCCAGGGCGATCAGGCGCCTTCGCAACCTCGGGATGTCGTTGCTGGTCGTCCTGGCCCTGCCCGTGCTGGGAGCCACGCACCAGCCAGTGGCGATGTCCGAGACCGTCACGCCGGAGCGGGCCCGCGCCAACTTCAGCCGCCCCCAGAGCTGGGCCGAGAACCTCTACCACTTCGCGCAGCGCCTGTTCCGATGAGTCGGGCGGACAGGCGCCGCGCCACGCCCGTTCGCGACGGCTTGCGCGCCTTCGCTGCCTGCCTCGGCACCTGGCTGTCGGTGCTCTGCCTTTCGGGCGCCGCGCTGGGTGCCTCGGTGGCCGAAGCACCGCCGCCCAAGCCGCGCCTGATCGTCCTGACCGACATCGAGAACGAACCGGACGACACGCAGTCGCTGGTGAGGCTGCTGCTCTACGCCAACGACATCGAGCTGCGCGGCCTGGTGGCCACCACCTCGGTGCACATGCGGCAGGGCATTCACGCCGAATCGATCCGGCGGGTGATCCAACGCTACGCGCAGGTCCTGCCCCAGCTTCGCCGGCACGACCCGGCCTACCCCGATGCAAACCAGCTGCTCACCCGCGTGGCCGAAGGGCAGGCCGGCTATGGCCTGCAAGCCATCGGAGAAGGACGCGAGACCCCGGGCTCGGAGCTGCTGCTGCGCGAGCTCCGCCGCCCTGACCGGCGCCCGCTGTGGGTCAGCGTCTGGGGTGGCGCCAACACCTTGGCGCAAGCGCTGCACAGCCTGCGGCGTACCAGTTCCAGACAGGCCCTTGCCGAGGCCGTCGCGCGGCTGCGCGTCTACGCCATCTCCGACCAGGACGACACCGGGGCCTGGCTGCGCCGGGAGTTCCCGGACCTGTTCTACATCGTCAGCCCGGGCGGCTACGGCAACGCCACCTGGGGCGCGATCCACCGCGTGGTGGAAGGCGTGGACAACACTCAGATCAGCAATGCCTGGATCGCCAGCCACATCCAGCAGGGCCACGGCCCGCTCGGCGCCGCCTACCCCGACGTCGCCTACGGCATGGAAGGCGACACCCCTTCCTTCCTCGGCCTCATCCCCAACGGCCTGAACGCGCCCGAGCATCCGGACTGGGGCGGCTGGGGCGGGCGCTACGAGCTCTACACACCGCGGCGCGAGGACACCGATCCGCAAGGCTTCAACGGCGGCGTTCCCATCGAGCCCGAGACCCGCCCGATCTGGACGAATGCCGTGGACCGCTACCGGCCCCATGTGCCCGCGGCCTACGGGCGGCCCGTGAGGCCGGGAGAGCGCGAGTTCAGCGATGCGGGTGTGACGCTGTGGCGCTGGCGCGAGGCGATCCAGAACGACTTCGCCGCGCGCATGCTCTGGACGACCCGCCCGCCGGCCGAGGCCAACCATGCCCCTGTCGTGCAGCTGGCCCATGAAGCGGAGCTTCACCTGCGCAGCGGCGACTGGGTCACGCTGGACGTCACCCCCAGCACCGACCCCGATGGCGACAGCCTGAGCTTCCTCTGGTTCGCCTACCCCGAGGCCGGCACGCTCAAGGCGCCCTTGTCGATCGGCACCGAAAACCTGGCTCGCGTTCGCTTCCAGGTGCCCGGGACGGAAACCCCGGCCACGGCCCACGTCATCGTCCAGGTCAACGACAAGGGCACCCCCGCCCTCACCCGCTACCGGCGCGTCTTGCTGCATATCGAGCCGCTGGCCCGGTGAGCGTGCGCCTTGGGGACTCGGGGCAGGTGATCACCGGGGCGGCCCGAACCGCCAGGCGCGCCAAGACACCATCGCCTCACTGAACGCCTGCTCTACCGCGCCCCACACCGGTCCCGTGCATTTCGCACACAGCGTCGAGCCGCTCGTCGCAGGACCGTCGTTAGCATTGCGCGCATTGCCCGAAGCGTCCCGGCAGCCCTTCCCATGCACGGATATGCCGTCCAGCCCTCGCCCGTCCACGATGTCCAGCCGGGCCCGCCTGGCCCTGGCCACGTTCCATCACCTGCCGCGACCTCGGACGACAGCGGCGCTCCGGCCTACCTGATCTGGGACGACTTCCTGCTCGATGCCCCGCGCCGCTGCCTCTTTCGCAACGACGAGCTCATCACGATCGAGCCTCGCGCCCTCAGCGTTCTCCTGCACCTGATCCGCCACCGCCGCCGTGCGGTGCCGTGGGAGGAGCTTCGCACGCAGGTCTGGCAGGACCGTCCCGAGGTCTCGAAGTACGCGATATTGCAGGCGGTGGTGAAGGCAAGGACGGCCCTCGGGGAAACCGGCCGGCACGGCCGCATCCGCACGGTGGCGCGGATCGGCTACCGGTTCACCGGCGAGGTCAACCGGCCCGAGGAGGCCGCGCCCGGCCCCGAGCCGCAATCGCAGATCCCGGGACCGTTGGCGATCCTTCCCTTCGAGGACCGCACTGCGGACCCCCGCCTGGCCTGGATCGAGTTCGGTCTGATGGCCCTGACCGTGCACCTCCTCGGCGGGACCGCCGGCGGTCGACTCCTGTCGCCGCAGACGGTCCTGCAGGCCCTCGAAGGCGTGCAGGACGTGTCGCGCCCCGGGCGTGAAGCGGCGATCCGCGGGGCGACGAACGCCACGACGATCGTGCACACGCGGGTGTACCTGCGCGACGCCGTACTGAGGGCGGTGATCACGTGGTCGTCGGGCGGTGCCTCGCAACAGCTTGAGCGGACCGCGACCTGCGCCGCGGGTCTGGCCCGCGAACTCGCCTCAGCCCTGAAGGACAGGTTCGACTTCGGCCCCGCTCCCATCGACGCCGGATTGCGCGCGGCCTCCCTGCCGATGGAGTGCCTGGCGCGCGGGCTGGAGGCGCTCACCAGGCAGCAGTGGTCCAAGGCGGCCAAGCTCCTCGACCTGGCCGTGGAACTCGATCCCGGCAACGTCGCCGCACAGGTCTACCTGCTGCACGCCCTCAGCAACCTGGGCAGCCCCCTCGTGCTGTGGCGTTCACGCCGATTGCTGGCTCATGCTCGACGCGAGAACGATCGCCTGACGGCCGCGCGCGTGTCCCAGCACGTGGGACGCATGTACCTGAATCGGCTGCAGCCGGAACGGGGGGACGTCTGGCTGTCCCGGTCGCTGGAACTGGCGTCGCAGGAGAACGACCTCGATCTGGTCGCGCGTACGCTCATGCTCCAGGCCTCGGTGCGCATCTCGCGTATCGATCACCGCGGCATGGCCCACGTGCTGGAGCAGATGGTCCAGGTGTGCGAGGCGAGCGGAAACCGCATGCTGCCCATCGCCGGCTTGAACATGCAGGCCATCGCCGCGATGGCCCACGGCGATCTCGACCAGGCCCTGGTCCTCATCGAGGAGGCCCTTCGCCAGTGCCGCGGCCTGCGTGCCAGCTGCTTCGGCATCGATTCCGCCGACAACGGCGCCTGGATCCTGTCGCGGCTGGGTCGACTGGAGGAGGCGGCGATGCACGCCGAAGACGCCTATGCCGCGGCGAGGATCCACAGGGCAGGGCCTGCGAGCCTGGAAATGCTTTCCACCTTGTACTGGGTTCGCCACCTCGCACGCGACCATCGCTTCGCCGTCCACGCGGCCCAGCAACCTGGCTTCGAGTCGGCCGATCCGGAGGCGCCTCATGCATGGCGCTGCCTGGGCCTCGTCGCGCTCGCCCGGGCCGACGCCGCCCTGGCCGCGCAGCACCTGCGCCGCGCCGTCCTCGCCCACCGGGAAGCGCAGGACGGATACCTCGAAGAGCAGGCCCTGCCCTGGTTCATCGACGCCCTGATCCTCGCCGGGCTGCTCGACGAAGCCGAGTCGGAGCTTCGAGTCGCCACCAGCGCGCGCCTGAACACCGCGGAGTTGAGGATGCAGGCGCTGCTGGCACAGGCCCGGCTCGCACGTGCGCGCGGCCACTCTCGTGAAGCGCTGGAGCGGCTCGATTCGGCGCTGGCCAAGAGCGCCTCGGCCTTGTCCCGCTTCTGGGCCTGCATAGACTCCGCATGGCTGCTGTCGGAGGCCGGCGACCTCACGGGCGCGCAGCAAAGGCTGCGCTCGGTTCCCGCCCCCTTGAAGGACCACCCCCTCGCCTGGGCGACGCGCGCCCGCGTCCACCTGGCGGCAGGGCAGTCCGAAGAGGCGCTGCGAAGCCAGCGCCAATGCCTGGCGCTGCTCCAGGGCCCTCCCCCGCCCCGCCACCTGGAGCTGCTCGCGCTTTGCGAATCGCCGGGCACGCCGGCCCGCGCGGTCGATACGGCCCATTGGCCTCTGCCCAGCCTGCTCTGAACGAGCGTGATGCCAGGCACCAGCGAGTTCACCATGGGCAACCTTGTCTACCGATTCGGCCGATGCGAACTGGATGTCGATACCCGGGAGCTGCGGGTCGATGGGCGCCTCAGGGCGCTGGAGCCCAGGCCTTTCTCCCTGCTCGTCTACCTGCTGCGCGAAAGGCACCGCGTCGTGCGCAAGGACGAGCTGATCGACGAGATCTGGCCGGACCGGATCGTGAGCGTAGGCGCCCTCGCCCGCGCGGTGTGCTGCCTGCGAAAGGCCATCGACGAAGGGCCTGAACCCATGGTCCAGACGCTTCATCGCGTGGGCTTCCGCTTCGTCGGCCCTGTCCATGAGTCGAGACCGGCGGCCCATCCCCGGCCCGGGAGCGCGCCTCCCGTGGTCGCGCTGCTTCCGCCCGAGGACGCCACCGGCGAATCGGAGAGCGGCTGGAGCGCCGCGGGCCTGGCCGCCACGGTCGGCCACGGCCTGGCCGCCCTGGGCTGCGCGTGGCCGTTTCCCCTGCGCAGCCTGAGGGCGGTGCTGCAGTCCCTGCCGGCCTTCAGCGAGCCCGCGGCGATCGCCGAAGCCCTTCGCGCACGGCACGAGGTGGACGTGCTCATCCACACGCGCATGACGCGGGAGAAGGCCGGGTACCGGCTGGACTGCTCGCTCTTCGGCGCGGGCCCCCGGCAGCAGTTCACCTTGCGCGCGGAAGACCCGCTGCGCCTGGGCCGCAAGCTCACGCGCCAGTTGCCCAAGCACCTGAATCCGCTCGGCGCCGAGACGCCGCAGGCCCAGGCGGACGACCACTGGGTGCTGGAGTTGTTCGCCCACGCGGTGGAGGCCAGCATGCAGGGGAATCGGTCCCTGGCCCGGAAGTTCTGCCTCGCCGTGCTCGAGTACGAGCCGCATTTCGCCGAGGCCGTGGCGGAGCTGGAATACCTGGACACCGCCGACCGCTGAGGGCCCGCGGGCCTATCGCGTCGGCCCTGCATCGGCCTGGCGAAGGGGGGCTTCAGAAGCCGTCGGCAGGAACGAACGCCTCCTCGATGGAGAGCACCGCCTTGCGCGAATCCAGGATCAGCCGGCCGAGGCTGGCCGAGGGGCGGGCCGCCAGCGCCAGGACGCCCCGATCCCCGGCGCGGGTCAGCAGCATCGGTCCGTTGACGCCGTCCACGATCAATTGGCGCAACTCCCCTCGATCGACCTCTCGCGCCGCCCGCACGGCCAGCGAGACCAACGAGGCACACATCGCACCGAACCGGTCGGCATCGACATGCAGCTCCAGCTCCGAGGCGATGACCAGTCCGTCGAACGACACCAGCGCCGAGCCCTCGACATCGGAGGACGAGACCTGCAATCCACGAAGAATGGCCCGCACGCGGCGGATATCGGGCTTGACCATCTCAGAGCGCCGCCTCCAGGGCCGGCATCGCCAATCGGGCCCTGGCGAGCACCATGCCGAGGTTCGCGGTCTTGCGGCAGACGAAGGCGGCGACCTGCTTCTGCTGCCGCCCGCGCAGGAACACGTGGATCAAGTGGTCGCTGTTGACGATGACTTCCTGGAAGTAGTGATGGCCGTCCTCGGTCTGGCCTCGCGCCATGCGGAACATCTGCTCTATGGTCCGCACGTTCGGCCCCTGGAACAGGTCCGCCGTGGCCGCGGCCAGCAGTTCCATGATCTCCGCGGGATGGGAGTCCACGCTCATGAGGCCCAGCAGCAGCCCGGAGTCGAGATCCACGTAGCCCCCGGCCACGCAGTCGGGCACGGTGCTGACGGCCTTCTTCAATGCACTGTCCAGGTCGGTCAAGCTCAATCCTCTTTTCTTCTGGTTTGGTCGTGTGAAAGGGCGCTGCCCGCCTCAGAGCGCTTGGTGTGCCGGCAGCCGGGCGCGCATCTCCAGCAGCGCGGCCACCGTCAGCAGCAGGATGCGGACATGGTCGGGATTCCTGGCATCCACTTCGAACACGGGCGGACAGGAAGGCCAGATCGAACGCCACACCGGCTCGTAGATCTCGATCGGCCGCCCGGGCGCAAGGTCCGCGTGCGTCACTGCCACGACGATGGGCCTGCGCTCGCCGCCCATGCGTTGCCGCAAGGCCCGCAGGTGCTCGACGAGGTCCGCGCAAGAGTCGGGGCTGGAGTGATCGACCAGCACCACCACGGCCTTCGCCTGCTCCAGCAGCACGTCCCACATGAAGCGGAAACGCAGCTGCCCGGGCGCCCCGTACAGCCGCACGTGGTCTGCGCCGCCCAGGCTCATCGCGCCCACGTCCATCGCCACGGTGGTGGTGGCCTTCCGTGCTGCCGTGCCGTCGCTGGGGATCTCCTCGGTGGCGAGCACGTCGATGTCGCTGACGGTGCGGATGAGCTGCGTCTTGCCCGCGCCCACCGGCCCCACGAACAGGATGCTCCACTCCACGCCGACGCCGCGACCCCGTCTCAGATCTGCGCCAGCCGCTGCCACAAGCGATGGAGGAACGAGGCCTGCCGAGTGGGCAGCGTCATGAGGTCACCGCTCGCGCCGCTGGTCGCGCTCACGCCGGCGGGCCCTGCGAGCAGGCGCACGTGGCCATCGCGGTACAGGGCCTCGAGTGCCGCGTGCACACGCGCCGCGGGGGCATCGAGGATGCGTGGCACCAGGAAGCCGACCGTCGGCTTGCAGGCCAGCAGCGCGCACACGCGCGCCAGCATCTCGTGATCCGCCTGTGCCGGCAGTTGCGTCAGCCTGGGCCAGCTGTTCAGTTGAAGCAATGCCCTGTCGAGGGAACCGGCGGTGGGAGGCGACGCGAGGACCATCGCGGGAATCTAGCCGCCGCGTCAGGGCAAGAAATGATGGACTGATGACCGAGCAACGCCCCCGATGACGGGCGCCCGTCTCCCGTGGTTCGCCTGCCCCCGGGGCCCTTGAGAAGAGTCGCTATTTCACGACGATCAGGAAGTCGACCGCCGTGCCGCCGAGCGTCACGCGGGTGCCGCCGCCGACCGTCTTCCTGTAGACCTGGTAGTCGGTCAGCAGCAGCTGGTCGTCCCGCCACTTGCCGCTCGCGCCGGTGTCGACGAAGCCGGCGGCCGTCAGCCACGAAGGCACGCCGGCCTGCCTGGAGAACATCACGTAGACGTCACCGGTGGTGGCCATCGTGAACGACACGCTGGTCGCCTTCGTGGGCTCGCTCTGGCGCCTGGTGGCTATCCATCCGTCCGCACCGGCCAGCACCGAAGGAACGACATCGAAGGTGTTGTCTGCCGTGCCGTCGAAGTCGTGGTAGATCGGGTACTGGTTCTTCAGTGGCGTGCGGATGTAGAAAGCCGGGTTCGCCGAGTTGCTGGAGGCCAGGCTCGTGATCTTCGCGCTGCCTTCGGCCGGCATCGTCGAACCGTTGCCCTTGTAGTAGATGGTCGTGCTTTCCGAAGCCCCGTTGCCGTCGGACACGACGATGTCGTTGCGGCCGAGCGAGAGCGCGTTGCGCCACAGGAAGGCGTTGTTGACGACCAGCCCGTTCGGGTGCTTGTAGCTGCCGTTGCCCAGGGCGCCCTTGTTGACGCCGTTGACGGTGAGCGTCAGCGTCGCCGCGTTCGAATAGGCCTTCACGTCGCCCTGCCCCGAAGGATTGGCACTGCGAAGGAAGTAGTGCGGGCCCACGACGTGGATGACGCGGCTGCTCTTGGCGAACGACTTGAAGTGGTAGTAGATGTCCTTCTTGTAGTTCGAGAAGGTGACGAGGCCCTTGGAGTTGATGAGCCCCTTGTACTTGTTGCACCCCATGTCCCGGAACACCCAGTTCGAGAACGCCGGGACGTGGCTCGGCCGGCTGACGAACAGGTCCTGGAACTTCACCTCGTTGGCCAGCTGCCCGAACTGCTCGGGCTCGTACCTGTCCACCGTGTGCGCGAAGTTGAAGTAGTCCGGGTTCTGGTTCGTGATCACCATGCCGGCGCCGGATTCCGAGATCCAGCGGCGGCCGTCGGTGATCCAGTCGTAGATCGTGCCCTGGCCGTCGTACCAGCCGGGGTAGGTGTTGTCGAAAGTGAGATCGATGTTGGCCGGCCGCTGCCAGTTCGAGGCGTAGACCACGGGCCGCGAAGCGTCGGCCGCCTTGATCACCGTGGCGTAGCGCGAGGTGGCGTCTATGCCGTCCGCCTCGTTGCCCGCGCTCCAGAAGACGATCGAGGGGTGGTTGAAGTTCTGGTACACCATTTCCTTGTTGATGGTGTCGCCGTTGGCCGTCGGCACGCCGCTGCCGGTGTGGCCGTTCTCGGCCCACACGAGCAGGCCGCGTTCGTCGGCCAGCTTGTATTCCAGCTCGGCGTGCGGGTAGTGCACGAGGCGCACGAAGTTGACGCCCAGGTCCTGCAGGTTGTCCCAGTCGGTGACCAGGTCGGCGTCGGTGACGGCCGTCGCCCGCGTCTCCGTCTCCTGGTGCTTGCTCACGCCGCGCAGCTTCATCGAGGCCCCGTTGAAGACGAAGTCCTCGGTGGTGAGCTGGTAGGAGCGAAAGCCGATGCGCTCGTTGACCGAATCCGCGATGACCCCATCGACCCAGACGTTGGCGTGCACGTTGTAGAGGTACGGATCCGCAGGCCCCCACAGGCGCGGCGCCGGGACGGTCCCGGTCTGCGTGACGCTGACGCTCTGGCCGGGATTCACCCAGACCCATTGCTGCAGGGAAAGCACGACGTTCTCCGCGGCATCGGCCACGAAGTTCTTCACCAGGAAGGTCTTGCCGACGCTGTCGTTGTTCTTGACCACCGTGCGGATGGACACGTCGGCCGAGGACGCGCTGACGTTCGACTGGGTGACGTAGACGCCGCTGGACGCGTAGTTCGTCGTCGAGACCTGGTACCGGTGGGTCTTGATCAGCGACACCTTGCGGTACAGGCCTCCGTAGCCCTTCCACCCGCCCACGTTCTGGTCGGGCAGGCAGTCCGCGCAATCCATGTTGCTCACCATCACCGCCAGCACGTTGTCGCCGCCGTAGACGATGGCCTTGGTGGCATCGAAGGTGAAGCGCGTGTAGCCGCCGCGGTGCTGGCCCAGGTACTGGCCGTTCACGTAGACGTCGGCGACCTGGAAGGCGCCCTCGAAGTTGACGTAGATCTGCTTGCCGGCGTCGCCCGAGGGGATGCTGAAGTGCGTGCGGTACCAGGAGTTGCTGGCGTCGGCGATGCGGTTGTTGTTCCAGTACGAGGCCACCACGTTCCAGGTGTGCGGCACGGTCACGGTTTGCCACCCGCTGTCGTCGTAGGCGGTGGCCCCGGCCCCGGTGAGCGTGCTGCTCTTGATGAACTTCCAGGCTCCGTTCAACGGCAGCTTCGCGCGGTCGACCACCGGCTGCACGTAGGCCGCGCGCGCCGCGCCGGCCAACAGGCAGAACGCCAGCACGGCGAGAAAGGCCCACCCGAGGCCGCGTCGGTTCGTCTGATTCATCGGCGTCTCCTCGACCAGGGTGCGAGCGTGGATGCGCGTCTGTCCTGGTCACGACCGCGGCGACTCTAGGCGAGCCCGCCGCCGGGGTCCCTACCGATTCCTAACGGAAGGATCACGGGGATCGCCCCGGACCTCTGTCCAATCGGGCGGTACGCCAGCAAGGCGCATGTCTGCAGGCTTTGCCGCTCATTTGCGGCACTGGCTAGGGCGTCGAGACAGGCCGCCAGCTGACTTGCATGGCGCGCCGGTCCAGCGGCTGGCTCAGCTCAAGGCGGAGACCGAGCCACTGGCCATCAACCACGACACCTTCAGCCGCAACACCCGCAACCAGCTCAAGCAGGTGTTTGACTCGCTTCGCGAGCTGATGACGCCGCCCGAGCCGCCCAAGCGGCCGATCGGGTGTGTTCGCACGAGGACTACCAGGGCAAGAAGGGGGTAGCCGCTGCAGGACGCAAAGCCTGACCCCGAGGCCTTATGCTCGACTACCGTTTCGGGTCGACCAGAGGCTTTTCGTTGAGAAGTACTGACACCTCAATCAGAACGCGCGCCGAAGAGCACGGTTGCTCTTGATGGGCCAAGAACTTGAGATCAGCTGGCCATGTCCGCACATGCTTTCTGTCTTCGAGATTCTTAGTCAATGCGGACGCGGCTGCGAGGCCGCGACCCAGGTCCGCCAGTGACTCACCTCTAAGGAACACAGTAACGAAAGTGCCGGCGACCCCAGATGGGTTAGCTGCCGCTCGCTCTACGAGGGCGTCGATCTTCTGAATGGCATCGCCATCAAGCTCCCTGGACTCCGTGCCCATGCACACAGTGTCCCTGTAGTAACTGGCAGCCCGTGCACTTCCCATGCCTGCAACACAACACGTGGCAACAATGCCCGTGAGGCTCCATTGGACGAACGAATTGGCAGATGCAAAGGCCATCATCACTTCCCGCACGAGCAAAACGATTGCCGGAACTTGTCGAAGCCTCCCCACTGGCGGTCGGCGCGGTTCCGTGCATCCATCTGGATTTGCCCCTCGTTGAGGCCAGGGAAGTTGGGGTGCAAAACCTCATGGATCACCGTGGTGTACAGATCGCGAGCTCCGCTGAAATCCAAAGGCTTCAGGAAGTCAGGATGTACCACGACAGCACCCATGTACGTATCGACCTGAGCACGCGGTTGCGTGCCGCCTGACGAATAGCCGCCCGAAGGCATTGCCGTCGTCGGCTGAGACAGCCCGAAGAAGTTCAGATCCTTCTGTGTTTGTTGGGCAAAAGCCCACGCAGCATCAATGTCGCACTGCGTCAACCCCATCGGATCAACTCGACTCAGCGGATTCCCACCGACATAGGTGTAGGTATTGATGCCCCCCGTCAGCCCGATTGGATCGGATTGAAGGTACCGCCCAATGCTCGCGTCGTAATACCGATGCCAGTTGAACCAAAGCCCGCCCTCTGCATCGTAGTACTGGCCGGGAAAGCCGACGTTCAGCCCGCCCATGCTGTTGACCACGACGTTTCGCCCAAAGGCGTCATTCGCTGCGCGCCAGACCACTTGCGGAATCGCGGCTGGCATCGTCCGAGGACTCGCGCGGCAACCGGGTCCCGGTCACGACGACTGTCTCGGACCCTGACGAATCTTGCGCTCGCGCGGGCACGTGAAATGCGCCGCCCACGACAGCAAGCGCCACCATCAAGAAGCAGCGCCCCAGCACGATTCTTCCCATCCTCTTCTCCCTGCCATTCGTTATTCGTGGACAAGGATCGCCGCGCGCGCGCGGACGAAAGGCCTCGCCGGATTCATCGCGCCCTCCCGGAGCAATGCCGTGCGGACAGGTCGACACTGCCGCCAGTGTCCCCGGCTTGCCAGTTTCATGTCCTAACCGACAGCTGACGAACAAATGGCATGAGCAAGCTCAGCCCGACGGATCGGCACCCCAGCCGGTGCCGTTTGGCCCTGCGACCCGCGGTCCTGCGGCGCTACGGTTCCGGAATCCCCGCCGGCACCAGGAACTCGTAGTGCCCCGATCCGACAAGCAAGGTCAACACGCCCGCCGTCCAGCGGGCCTGACGCACGCCTGGCGCAAGCGACGCGGCATGCAGACCCTCGCGAACGAGTCTCGGGTTGGCCGCCGGCAGGATGATCTCGGCTTCGGTGCCGACAGGGACGTCCGCGATCAGCGACAGGCGATCGTCCGCGCGCTGCCAGTCGCACGCCAGCAGGCCGTAGGGCGTGCGCAGGCTGGCATTCGCGTGGCTCAAGGCTGGGTGCGTCGTCAGCGGTGCGATCCGCGCCCGCTTGTAGCCGGGCTCGAGCATCTGCAGCCCGCCGAGGTGCTGGAACATCCAGTCGCCCACCGCGCCGTTGGCGTAGTGATTGAAGGAGTTCATGTCGGCGGGGCCGAACTCGCCGTCCGGGGCGATGCCGTTCCAGCGCTCCCAGACCGTGGTGGCGCCCATGCGGATCTCGTGGCCCCAGGACGGGTAGTCGTCATTCAGCAGCAGGCGCATCGCGAGGTCGTCGCGGCCGATGCTGGAAAGCGCCGGCAGCAGCCACGGCGTGCCGAGGAAGCCGGTCTTGAGGTGGTGGTCGTCGGCGGCCAGCTTGTCCACGAACCGGGCCGCGGCCTCATCGCGTTCGGCGCCCGGTGCGAGCAGGCCCATGCCCAGCGCCATCGCATGGACGGTCTGGGTGCCGGGCTCGACGCGGCCATCGGCCTGGACGTAGGCACGAGCGAAGGAGCGGCGTATGCGCTCGGCGAGCACCTGGCCCGAGCGAGCCCCTTCCTCGTCGCCGAGCGCGGCCGCCATCTCGGCCATCATTCGGGTGTCCTCGGCGAAGTAGGCGGTGGCGATGGTGGGGTGCTCGCGCAGCCTGTCCACGCCTTCCAGGCTCAGCCAGTCGCCCGAGAACCAGGAGGCGCGGCCTTCTTCCAGCAGGTTGCCGTCGACCGTGGCGCTGGCCTTCACGAAGTCGTAGAAGCGGCGCATCGCGGCCCAGTGGCTCCGCACGATGCGGGCATCGCCGGTTGCTCGCCAGACGGCGTAGGGCACGGTGATGAAGGCGTCCGACCAGCCGACGCCGGTCTCGCCGAACTGCCTGCCGGGGAACGGGACGATGGCCGGGATGTTGCCGTCGGGCTTCTGGGCGTCTGCCAGGTCGTCCATCCACTTCGAAAGAAAGGCCCGCGTGTCCTGCAGCCGGCTGGCGGTCGGCGCGAACACGTTGATGTCTCCGGTCCAGCCCAGCCGCTCGTCGCGTGCCGGCGTGTCGGTGGGAATGGAAAGGAAGTTGCCGCGCTGGCCCCAGCGGATGTTGCGCACCAGCTGGTCGAGCATGGGGTGCGACAGGCGCAGCTCGCCGATGCCGGGCAGGTCCGAACCCAGCACGACGGCCTGCACGTCGGCGAGCGCGGGCTCGGCATCGACGCCGGTGATCTCGACGTAGCGAAAGCCGTGCTGGGTGAAGCGCGGCTGCCAGGTCACCGTCTCGTCGCGGGCGAAGGTGTAGGTGTCGGTGACGGCGGCGCTGCGGAAGTTGTCGGTGTAGAGCTGACCCTGGCGCGCGCCCCGCCGGTAGACCTCCTCGGCATACCGAAGGCGCACCGTCTGGCCGGGACGGCCGGTGAGCTTGACGCGAGCCACGCCGACCACGTTCTGCCCGACGTCGTAGAGGAAGGCGCCGGCCGGCGCCGGCAGGCGCGCCTGGGCCGTGCGCACTTCGGTGGGGCGCACCGGCTCGTCGGGTTGCGGCACCAGGCGTGCGGCGGTGTCGGCCTGCCATGTCACCGGCTGCCAGGCCGCATCGTCGAAGCCGGGCTCGGCCCATCCATCCGGAAGGCGGCGCGCGTCGTACTGCTCACCGTCCTGCAGGTCGGCCCGCACGTAAGGGCCAGGCAGGCTGCGCCACGACGCATCGGTGCCGAAGTCCTGCGTCCTGCCATCGGCATAGGTGACGCGCAGCTTGGCCTTGAGGGCGAGTTGCTGGCCGTAGACGGCCTGCCAGCCCATGCCCACCTTGCCGCGGTACCAGCCGTCCGCCAGCGCCGCCCCGACGACGTTGGCCCCGCTGCGCAGCAGGCCGGTCACGTCGTAGGTCTGCACCTGCATCCGCTGCGGGTAATCCGTCCAGCCGGGCGCCAGGAACTGGTCTCCGACCGGCCGGCCGTTGAGCCAGAGCTGGTAGACGCCGCGGGCGGTCGCATACAGCCGCGCGCTGCGCACGGGCTGGCTCAGGCGCAGCGTGCCGCGCAGCAAGGGGCGCGGCTGGTCCGCCGCATCGAACGGCGCGCCTATCCACTGCGTGCCCTGCCAATCGGCGGCCGAGAGCAGCCCGGTCTCGAACCAGCTCGGCTCGCTCCAGGGCCCCGGCCGGCCCTGCCCGTCCCAGGCTCGCACCTGCCAGTGGTAGCGGGTGGCCGGCTGCAGCGCCAGCGACGCGGGCAGGCGCACGTCGACTTGCCGGTCGGACCGGACGCGGCCCGAATCCCAGACCTTCGCGCTGCCGGGCTCCACGCCGACGCGTACCTGGTAGGCCTGTTGCCGCGCGCCGCGGCCGGCCGCTCCGAGCGTCCAGCCGAGGGAGATGTCTTCGGCATCGATGCCCAGCGGGCGGGTGCGCGCATTGGTGGTCGCGCCGGTGATCGTGAGCGGGCCCGCGCCGGCGGCGTGCGCGAGGGCGTGGGCGGCGACGATCAGCGCCACCACGAGGGCGCGACGGCATCTGGTCATGGGCAACTTGGCAGCAAGCAAGGCGGACCTGTCATGAGCAAATCGCGCGCGACAAGGCCGCGGCGGGATGCGCCGCGGCCTTGTCGCCGGTGCAGCGGGCTATTGCTTATAGAACGATACGTCGTCCGCAATCATCCATTGGCCGCCCGACGGGTCGTCGGTCCAGAGACCGACCTCGGCGTAGCCGTTGGTGACATTCACGTTGCGGATGACGAGCTCGGTATAGCTGTCCAAAGGGGCGAGCGTGGCGGTCTGCTGGGCGCCGCCGAAGTTCTTGACGTACAACTGCTGCCCCCCGCTGCCTTTCACCCACGCTCGGGCGGTGTACAGGCCATTGGCCAGGCCGGTGAAGGTTTGATAGCTGGCGACCTGGTAGGGGCTGGCGCTCCAGTGCACCAGGTTGGTCGCGCCGGACCGCGGGCCCCAGACATCGCTATAGGCCTGCGGGGCCGACACCGGCCAGGTGGACCAACCCGTCAGGCCGCTTTCGAAGCCCGGGTTCTTCAGCAGGTTCAGGCCGCCGTTGACGATGTCGACCCGATCCGCCGTGACATACGTTCCCGCGGCGCTGGGGTTCTTCATGCCCGTGACCCGCACCTTCAGCGAATGGATGCCGGCCGCGAGCACCGGGCTGCTCCACAGCAAGACGCCGTCGGCTCGGGTGGCGGAGTAGGTGTCGACGTTCGTCTCAGCCCCTCCGTCGATGGAGACGGCCGCGATGCCGTGCTGCGGTGCGCGTCCCCCATGGAGCTTGATCTGCGTTCCACTGAACGGCACCTCGTAGGCCGCGTTGGGGACGTTCGACCAGTGGTTGTCGCCCTGGTAAGCGCCGCCCTGCGAACCGTAGGGCCAGTTCGCCGTGTTGTCGTATCGGAACTGCGGGTCGTTGACCGACACCGCCGTGCTGAGGTACGGCTGCAGGATGGGAACGAGCCGGTCCTTGACCTTCCGGTAGCCGGTGTCGTTCGGATGGAAACCATCGGTGAAATCCGAGGACGGGTGCGGGAGCAGCCAGCCCGAGGTGTCGACGTAGTGCAGCTTGGTGTCACCGGCATTGACCCGCGCAGTCACCGCGGCCTGCGTCTCCGGGACGAGGTAGCCGTTGAACGTGCGCAGCACGAAGATCTCCGCGCCAGGATGCTTGGCGCGCACGTTGGCGAGGAAGCTGGTGTACTCGCTCTGGAACTGGCTGTTGGGCACGCCGAGATTCCAGTCGTTGGTGCCCAGGTTGACGACAACCAGCTTGGGGCTGTACTTCGAGAAGTCCCACGCCGGCACGGCAGGGTGGGTGGCGTCAGGGATGCACTGGGGGTTGCCGCAACGGTCGGGGACCCAGGCCCTGAAGTACATCGACTCCATGCCGGGCCAGGTGTTGTTCGAATAGTGGAACCCGTCGGTCAGCGTGATGCCCGCCCTCGCGATCTGCGTATGCAGGGCACCCAATGCCTCGCCCGTGAGCCATGCATAGTCGGTGGTGGCCCATTCGCTCGACCCTTGCCCGGCGGTGATGGAGTCCCCGATGAACTCGACCAACGGCCGGGACCCGGTCATCGGCAGGGTGGTCGCGCCCGGGTCCAGCACCAGCCCCTGGAACTGCACTTCGGTGGTGTCGTAGTCGGCGATGATCTGAAGCGTGTGCGGGCCGTCGTTCGCCAGCGCCGTGGAAGTCAGCGGGACCGCACTGCCGGTCCAGCCCCAGACCTTCACCGCCGGCCCGCCATCGATCACGGCCCTGAAACCCGTCCCCGCAGCCAGCTTGACCGCCACGTTCCGGCCCGTGAACCGGGTCGTCAGGTAGGCCCCGTCCCAGTGGCTCGTGTACTGGGTGCTGCTGCTCTGATCCCAGCGCCCCACGAACGTGATGTTGGGGTCGGCCAGGCCGCCGTCACCGACGGCCGCCAAGGCAGCTGAGCCTGCCAGGGAAAGGATGGCGCTCGACAGAGCGAACATCAAAGGCCGGGAGATACACGTTCTGGATGAACGAGCTCGGTCTGTCATGGTGCAGCAACCCTTCAAAGGCGACGCCTTGATACTCAAGAACCACACTCCCTGGTTCGAACCGACGCTCTCGCGATCGGTGACGAGCCATGCTAGGAGGGGGGCCTTCTTCAAGTAGTTACCGCAAAGTCACGAATCGATGACGCAAGCGTGGCAACGGCGTCGGCCGCGCACTATTCACGGCCGCCCTACTTCGCGTCCAGCTCGAGCACCGACACCGAGTACGCCGGCACGGTGAGGGTGAACTCGCGCCCCAGGCCCTTGACCTCACGTGCCTGCGGCACGATGCGCGTCGGGTTGTCGAGGCTGTTGCCGGCATCGCCGTCGGGCGACGAGAGCGTTGTGAGCTTGCCGGTCGGCGCCACGCTCTTCAGGCCCGTCAGCGAGATGCGCACGTCCTGCGGCGTGCTGGCGCGGCTCGCGAGCTTGAGCTGGATGCGGCCGGTCTTCTCGGTGCGCGTCGCCACCCAGTGCAGCGCGGGGAAGGTCTTGTTGTCGTTGCTCGTCCAGTCCGGCACGCCCGTGCCTCGGCTGTCGAGCACCACGTCGCCGAGCGCCTCGACGAACATCTTCTGCACGTAGTACGACGGCGTGCCGTAGGCCTTGAGCGCGTCGTAGCCGATCAGGTTGGTGGCCCACTGCAAGGAGTTGTCGCGGCTGGGGCCGCCGACGTGGCTGAGGTTGGCCAGCAGCGGCGCATAGGCCGCCATCACCACATGGTCGGCATTGCGCTCCAGGCTGGCCAGGTAGGCCGCATCGGCGATCGCGGCCTTCATGTTGGGCATCGGCCACCCCTGGTGGGTGGCCCACTCGCCGACGAAGATCTTCGGGTCCGTGCGCGGGCGCTTGTCGTAGTCGTTCAGGTGCTCGTACATCTGCGCCTCGCCCCAGGCGTAGGTGTGCTCGTCGACCAGCTCGGGCCGTTGCGAAGGCGTGGATTCCCTGCCCATCGTGGAGATGAGCTGCAGCTGCGGGTACCTGGCCTTGATGGCCCGGTAGAAGATCGCGAAGCGCTGGTCGTAGGAGCCGCTCTTGTCGAAGAAGTCCTCGTTGCCGATCTCCACGTAGCGCAGCGCGAAGGGTGCCGGGTGGCCATCCTTCGCACGCTGCGCGCCCCACTTCGTGCTGGTGTCGCCGACGATGTACTCGATCTGGTCCAGAGCCTCCTGGACGTAGGGCGCCAGGTCCTCGGGCGAGGACAGGCGCTCGCCCTGCAGGGCATAGCCGGCGAAGACGCCGAGCAGCGGCTCCATGTTCAGCTCCTCGCACCAGAGCAGGAACTCCAGCATGCCGAAACCGTCGGTGGACCAGTAGTTCCAGGGGCTGCGGTGGCCGGGGCGCTGGGCGACGTCGCCTATGGTCTTCTTCCACTGGAAGCGCTGGTCGAAGGTATCGCCTTCGACGTAGTTGCCGCCCGGGAAGCGCAGGAACCTCGGCTTCAGCGCGGCCAGCATCTCCATCAGGTCGGACCGGTTGCCGTTGGGGCGGTTCTTGTAGGTCGGGCGGAACAGCGACACCTGCTGCAGCCAAAGCTTGCCCGGCCGCGTCGTCGTGAGCGTGAAGACGTTGTCCTTCGACGCTTCGAGCCGGCCGGTCACGAGCTTCAGCTCGAACTTCTTCCACTCCCGACCCACCCCGTTGACCGTCGCGGAGGTGATGACACGGCCCTCCTTTCCGGCCAATGCGACCGTGATGGGTCCGGCCTCGCCCTCGGCGCGGGCATAGAAGGACGCGGTGTAGGTCGTCTCCGGCATCACCGGGATGCCCCAGTAGCCGGGGTTCGAAACGCCGGCCGGATGCTGCGCCGAAGCGCTGCTGGCGTCGACCAGCAGGCTCAGGTCCAGGGCGTCGTTGAGCTTGACGTTCCTGTCCAGCGCGATCCGCGCATCGCCCAGGGCAGACCAGTACACCGGCTCTTCGATCCGGTAGGCGTAGCCCCCCTCGGCCTTGAAGCTGCGGTTGCGGATCAGTTCACCGTAGAGGCCGCCTTCATAGGCGAAGTTGATCTCTTCGGTCATCAGGCCGTAGAGCATGGGGCTGATGCGGGCCTTGACCTGATCCGCGGCGATGCTGATGCGCGGTCCGTCAGCGGGCTGGACCTGCGCCAGCGCCCCAAGCGGTGAACAGGCCAGTGCCATGACCACGGCGGTGCCGCGCACAACGATGCTCTTCATCTCGTCCTTCTTTTCCGTTGGTGGTTGGCCCGACGGCGCAGGGCTCACCGGGCAAGCGGCCTGGAGCCCTCGCAAGGGCACCAGGCCAGTTCGGCCTACGCTGCTTCCATCCGCGCGCAAGGCGCCACGCCCGGCGGCAGCCGGCCGGCGATGATCATCCCCAGCACCGCCTCCTCGTCCACGTCACCGGTGCGGTAGGTGCCGATGGTGCGGCCGTTCTTCATCACGCAAAGGCGGTCGCTGAGCGCGAACACATCCGGCATGTCGTGCGAGATGAGGATGATGCCGACGCCCTGGGCCTTCAGCGTCCTCACCAGGTCGTGCACCATGCGCGTCTCCTCCGGGCCGAGGGCTGCGCAGGGCTCGTCCATGATCAGCACGCGGGCGTTGAAGTACAGGGCACGAGAGATCGCCACCACCTGCCGCTGGCCGCCCGAGAGCGATCGCACCGGCACGCGGATGTTCTGGAAGTTCGGATTGAGGCGCTTGAACACGGCGCGCGCTGCCGTCTCCATCGCGTAGTCGTCCAGCGTGCCGTAGCGCGTGAGCAGCTCGCGGCCGAGGAACAGGTTGCTCACTGCGTCGAGGTTGTCGGCCAGCGCGAGCGTCTGGTAGATGGTCTCGATGCCGAGTGCCTGCGAATCCACCGGCGAGCGCATCTCCACCGGGCGGCCGTCGATGCGGATCTCGCCCGCGTCGTGCGCGAACGCGCCGGCCAGCACCTTCATCAGCGTCGACTTGCCGGCGCCGTTGTGGCCCAGCAGCGCCAGCACTTCGCCGGGATGGACGGCCAGGCTGGCGTTCTCCACGGCGTGCACGCCGCCGAACGCTTTGGACACACCCTTCATGGACACGAGCGCATTCATGCCACACGCTCCCCGGTCGCGCGCCGATACAGCACGTCGAAGACGACCGCCGCGATCAGCACCTGGCCCACGATGACCATTCGCCAGCCGATGTCCACGTCCAGCAGCAGCAGCCCGCTTTCGAGGAACTGGATCACCAGGGCGCCCAGCACGGTGCCGAGCACCGTGCCGCTGCCGCCGGACAACGCCACGCCGCCGATCACCGCCGCGGCGATGACGTACAGCTCCTGGTTGGTGCCCAGCGAGTTGGTGCCCGCATTCAACCGCGCCACCGCAACGATGGCCGCCACTGTGACCAGCGCGGACAGCAGCAGGAACAGCTGCAGCATCACCCGCCGCACCGGGATGCCGACCAGCAGCGCGGCCTCCGGGTTGCCGCCTATGGCGTAGACATAGCGGCCGAACCGCGTCCGATTCACGATGAACGACACCACCATCACCACCACCGCCCACACCAGCACGGGCACCGGGATGCCCTGCCCCTCGGGCTTGTCGCCTATGCGGTAGGCGTTCATCGCCAGCGCGAAACCCATCGCTGCTGCACACAGCGCGAACGTCACCGCCACGTCGAACCAGAGGGCCCGCGGCGTGAGCCCGTGCGTGCGTTGCTGCCCTCTTCGCAGCAGCATACGGAAGGTGAGCCATGCCGACAGCGCCAGCGCCAGCACCAGGCTCGGGAGCGGGCCGATGGCTCCGTCCAGGCCGCCGCCCAGCATCAGGAACAGCGGGTCGGTGACCGGCTGGGTCTTGCCGGAGGCGACCAGGAAGGCCGCCCCGCGCAGCGACATCAGCCCGCCCAGGGTGACCACGAAGGAGGCGACGCCGAGCCCCGCGATCAGCCAGCCCTGGTACAGCCCCACCGCCAGCGCGACGGCCAGCCCGGCCAGGCTGGCCGGCACCCAGTGCCAGCCCTTGGTGTACATCAGCCAGGCGATCAGCACGCCCACCAGGCCGAGCGCGGAACCCACCGACAGGTCGATCTGCCGCGCCACGATCACCAGCGCCATCGCGGCCGCGATGATGCCGACGACCGCCGTCTGCTGGGCGATGTTGTAGAGGTTCTCGGCCGTGATGAACTGGCCGCTGGCCAGGTGGAACACCAGGGCCATGACCAGCAACACGCCCGCCATGATCGACAGGCGCAAGTCCAGCGAACTGATTTGAAATTGCTTCAGCATTGCTTCACTTGCAGGCCGGTGGCGCGTCCGCCGGGTTCACGCCCTTGCAGGCTTCGGCCTTGGTGATGTGGCCGGCGTTGATCACCACATCGAGGTTGGCCCGGGTGATGGGCACGGCCTTGAGGAACATGGCGTCCAGCGTCAGCTTCTTCTCGCCGCCCGACCACTTCACCGCGCCCGGCACCGGCTTGCCGCCCGCCATGGCCAGCGCGGCCGATGCCGCCTCCCGGCCGAGGTCGCGCGCATCCTTCCAGACAGAGACCGTCTGTGTGCCCAGCGCGACGCGGTTGAGCGCGGCATGGTCGCCGTCCTGGCCCGACACCGGCACGCCCTTCAGGCCACGCGCCGACAGCGCCGCGATCACGCCGCCGGCGGTGCCGTCGTTGGAGGCGACCACCGCGTCGACCTTGCCGCCGTTGCGGGTGAGGATCTGCTCCATGTTGCGCTGCGCGACTTCAGGCTTCCAGCCATCGGTGTACTCCTCGCCGACGATCTTGATGTCGCCTTTCTTGATCGCGGCGTCGAGCACCTCCTGCTGCCCTGCGCGCAGGAAATCGGCGTTGGGGTCGGTCGGGGAGCCCTTGATCATCACGTAGTTGCCCTTGGGCTTCACCGCGAAGACGCCGCGCGCCTGCATGCGGCCCACCTCCTTGTTGTCGAAGGTGATGTAGAAGACGCCGGGGGCCTCGATCAGGCGGTCGTAGGCGATGACCGGGATGTTGCGCGCCTTGGCCTTGGCCAGCGCCGGCAGGATCGCGTCCTTGTCCATCGCCAGCACGATCAGCGCCTTCGCGCCCTTGGCGATCAGGCTGTCGATGTCGCCGATCTGCTTCTCGGGCGAGCCGCCGGCATCGGCGCTGACGTAGCTCGCGCCGGCCTTGGCCAGCTGGTCCTTGATGGCCTTCTCGTCGGTCTTCCAGCGCTCTTCCTGGAAGTTCGACCAGCTCACGCCGACCACCTGGGCCTGCGCCGCGAACGACGACAGGCCGACGATCGCGGCGGCCAGCAAATGCAGGGGATGGTTCTTCATGCAGGTCTCCTGGGGTGTCTCGGGTTTCAGGGCTCGAATCGCACGTCCACCGGTGCGCCGGTGTAGCGCACCATCTTGTCTGTGTCTCGGCCGCCTGGCGATGCTGCCATCAAGCGGACGCGCAGCGTGCGCTGCACCGTCATGCCGGGAAAGCGGCCCTCGCGCGCAGCAATGCGCAGCGTGCGACGGCCCTGGTCCCAGGCGAGCTCGACGGTCGCGTGTTCGCCGGCTTCGTAGCGGTAGGTCGCACCGTCGTCCTCGTAGAGCGTGAAGCGGGCGTCGGCGCCGGGGTAGATGCGGATCTCGTACGGCGCGTCCGGCTGCTCGTCCGTGAACTGGACCACCGGGCCGAAGGGCACGACGGATCCGGCGCGAACGAACAACGGGAATTCATCGATCGCGTAGGCGCGCGCGACGCTGCGGCCGCCGGCGTGGCGCCGGCCGGTCCAGAAGTCGTACCAGTCGCTGCCGGCCGGCAGCAGCGTGGCCTGGCGCGGGTCCAGCTTGCGGGCGGCGAGCGTGCGCAGCTCGGAGGGCGGGCGCCAGCCCAGCCGCAGCACCCGGCCGCCGCCGGCCTGGAAGTAGTCGATGCGCAGGCGCACCGCCTGGCCGGCGCGCAGCGTGATGCGCGTGCTGCGCCAGCGTGCGCCGGCTTCAGCCCAGTCCTCGACCACCAGCCGGTCGTCCAGCCAGAGGCGGAAGCCATCGTCGCCCTCGACGCCGATCTCATGCTCGCCGCTCTCGATGGCCACCAGCTCGCCCTGCCAGCGCGCCGAGAAGCGCTCCAGCTGGTCCAGCCCCGGCGGCGGGTTGGCCAGCGGCGGGCCCGGCCAGCGGTGATCGACCACGGTGTCCACCGTGCGGCTGGCGGGCTTGTCGAATTTCACGCCGTCGAAGTACTCGAGCGCCAGTCCCGGCTGGCCCTCGGGCGTGCGCAGCTGCGAGGTGGGCACGGTGGAAGCCGGCGGCAACTCGGCATGCAGCATAGGCCGCGTGATCGGCTGCACCAGGAAGGCCGGGCCGAACATGTAGGTGTCATCGACCCGGCGCAGCGCCAACTGGTCGGGGAAGTCCATCGCCAGGCCACGCATCATCGTGTAGCCCTCGTGCGTGGTTCGCCAGCCCAGGCTGTAGACATAGGGCAGCAGCTGGTAGCGCAAGCGGGCGGCCCGCAGCAGCGAGCGGTACATGGGCGGGTCCAGGGTCTTGAAGACGTAGGGCTCGCGCTCGACCGAGGTGCCGTGGATGCGATAGACCGGGTTGAACACCGCGAACTGGTTCCAGCGCGCGAACAGCTCGCGCCAGGCCGGGTCGCGCTCGCCACCGGGGGCGTTGACGAAGAAGCCGCCGGTGTCCTGCGTCCAGTAGGGCAGCCCGGCCATCGCCACGTTCAAGCCGCCGGCGATCTGCATGCGCAGCGTGGCCCAGCTCGCAGTGGTGTCGCCTGACCACGGGAGCGCGGCGTAGCGCTGCTGGCCCGCCCAGGCCGAGCGGGTGAGCGTGAACACCCGCTTGTCGGAGCTGGCGCGCTGGCCCTCGTACACGCCGCGCGTCGTCAGCAGGCTGTAGACGTTGAGGTAGCGCGAGAAGTCGCCCATGGCGTTGCGGCCCAGGCGCTTGATGTCGGCCTCCACCTGCGCCGGGTCGTGGCACGCACCGCCCACCTCGACCTCGGTGCCGTCCATCCACAGGCCGTCGACACCCGCGTCGAGCAGGCCCTTCTTGACGTGCTTGAAGTAGATCGCGCGGCCTTCTTCGCTGAAGGCGTCGTAGATGCGGGCGCGGCCCGAGATCCAGTGCAGCGGCTCGAAGCGCAGGCCCTTGGCGTCGAGCTCATGGGCAAGGGCGGTGTCGTTGCCCACCGAGGGCCAGATCGAGATCAGCAGCTTGGCGTGCAGGTCTTCGTGCAGGGTGCGGGTCAGGGCGACGGGGTCGGGGAAACGCTCGCGGTTCCAGACCATGCCGCTCCAGGTGCCGTCCTTGTCACCGCCCCAGTACTGCCAGTCCTGCACTATCCAGTCGAGCGGGAAGCGCTCCTCGCGGAAGCGCCGCACCACCTCCAGCAGCCGCTGCTGCGTGGGGTAGCGCTCCTTGCTCATGAACAGGCCGAAGGCCGAGCGCGGCAGCATGGGCGCCGCGCCGGTGAGGTGGCGGTAGCCGGCGGCCACTTCGTCCATCGACCCGCCGGCGACGAAGTAGTAATCCACCCCGGCGGGTGCGCTCTCGAAGCGGAAGCGGGCGCCTTCGGGCCGGTCGGCGAAGGTGCCCTTGGAATACACGTCCCACAGCAGGCCCCAGCGCCGCGTGGACATCATGAAGGGCACGACGATGCCGATGTTGGTCTGCACCATCAGCACGTCGCGGCCGCGGTAGTCCATGTACTTGTCGTCGTACTGGCCCAGGCCGTAGAGCGATTCGTCGGGCGAGAGCGCAAAGGACTGGTCGATGGCGTAGGTGGGTTCGCCGGCCATCTGCACTTCCTCGATCCCGGCCGCCTCGCGTTCGCGCAGCAGCACCGCACCGTCGAGGCGATGGAAGGCCAGCGCGCCGGAGCGCTTGTCCACCACGATGCGCAGCGCCGGGCTCTGGATCGTCAGCTGGTCGGCGGCTTCGCTCACCTGCAGCGCAAGCGCTTGCGGCTTCGCGACCACGACCAGGCTGGGCTGGCTGGTGTGGCTGCGTCCCCTATGGGCGCAGACGCGGGCCACGGCCGCGCCGTAGAAGATCACGCTCTTGGTGATGGCGCCGGCCCGGAACTGCACGCCGCCCGCCACGCGCTGCCAGCCGAAGCCTTCAGCGAGCGGGACGGGCAGCGTCTGAAGCTGACCCGCGGCATCCAGGCCGCTGGGCAGCACCTCGCCGGCCGACGGCGAAGTGGGCGAAGCCTGGGCCCAGGCGGAGGATGTGACAAGAGTGCTGCCTGCCAGGGCCAGGCCGGACGAGAGCCACTCTCGTCGGCCCGAGTCGGCCGGGACATCGCGGGAAGGGAAGTCTGCGTTTTTCATGGTGGGTTGGAGCCGGTTCATCGTTGCAGCAGGTCGGCCCCCAGCGGGTCCAGCCGCAGCGTGCCCGTCCAGGTCTTGCCGGAGAGGACGCCCTTCATCGCGCCTTCGATCGCCACGTCCTTGGCGTCGCCCGTGGTGTTCACGTAGAGCACGCGACCGTCGACGACTCTGGCGTAGACGCCCTCCGGCGTCCTGGGCCCCGGCTCCAGGCCGAGGCTCGCATAGAGCTGCTTGTACAGCGGCCGCATCACCTGGGGCTGCGCAGGCGTCGCGACGTAGATCGCCCGGCCCTTGCCGAAGCGGTTGACCGTGATGGCGGGCGACTGGCCATCGACATTGGTGAAGCGCGCCAGCACCTCGGCGGTGGAAGGCTCCAGCACCTCGAACTGGCCCAGCTCGGCCTGGACCGCCTCGCCGGCGATCGTCGTCTGCAGCTTGCCCGCGTCGTAGAAGGCGTTGGTGCGCAGCCCGAAGACGTCCGTCAGGCCGCCGGGCAGCGGCGTGTCATGCCATTGGTTGTGGTCGTTCACCTTGGCCGACTGCGCGGTCATGATGGCCGTGCCGCCCTCGGCGACGAACTTGCGCAGGTTGGCCGTCGAGGCCGAATCGAGCAGGTACATGCCAGGCACGATCACCAGCTTGTAGCGGCTCAGGTCCTCGTGGCCGATGTGGATCACCGCGACGTCGATGTTGTCAGTGAACAGCGGCTGGTAGGCGTTGTGGGCCTGCTTCATGTAGCCCGGGTTGATGTAGGGCCGGACCGTGTTGGAGATGCCCTCCTTGGGCAGGTTGGTCGCGATGACGTTGTCGAACGCGTACGCGATGGCCACCTGCGGTTTCTGCAAGCGCGGGAAGCCCAGCTTCTCCAGCGTCGCGAACTCCTTCGCGACGGTCGCGAACTCGTCGAGCTTCCACGAGGCGCGGTCGTCATGGTCGATGAGGCCGAACAGAGCCTGCTCCTCCCCGCCGTGGTGGCTGTGCCAGGTCCAGGGCATCACCGCCTGGGCGCCCATCAGCAGCCCGAAGTGGGCCCACATGCGCGAGCGGCCCTTGCTGCCGTAGTAGCCGGGACCGCCGGCGGTGAACTCGTTGAACCAGATCGGCGCGTTCATGCCGGCGCGCATCATGGTCGATTCGAAGGCCGCGCCCAGCGGGTCGCCGGGATAGAAGCCCATCGCGCCGTAGCTCGTGTACTGGCGGTAGGTGGCCAGGTAGTCGAAGCCCTTGCGCCAGGCGCTGTCCCACAGGTTGGAGATGGCAGGCTTGTCGGGCACGTTCTTCCTGCGCACCGCCTCCAGCGAATCCAGCACCTCGATGGTCTGCGCCGACCAGAAGCGGCGCATGTCGAGGTAGCGCTCGTAGGGACCGGGGCCTTCGATGTTGGGCAGGCGCACCTCGTCCCAGGTGTTCAGGTGGCGCGACCAGCGTTGCGTGGCCCAGGCCTTGTTCAGCGCCTCGACCGTGCCGTACTTCTTCTTCAGCCAGCCGATGAAGCGCAGCCGGTCGGCCTCGGAGTACGAGACCATGCCGTTGCCGCTCTCGTTGTTGTAGCCGATGGCGAACAGCGCGGGGTGCTTCGCATAGCGCCTGGTCATCGTGTCGGCCAGGCGCACCAGCAGGCGCCGGTAGTCCGGGTCGCTGGTGTCGTCCATGTAGCGCTCGACCGGCTCGAGCCGGTTGCCCTTCTCGTTGACGATGTCGACGCCCGGGTACTTCTTGTGCAACCAGATCGGCGCCGGCTGGCCCGGGATGTCCATGATGACCTTCAGGCCCGCGGCGGCCATCTGGTCCATGACCCAGTCGAAGGTCTTGAAGTCGAACTTGCCCTCGGCCGGCTCGAACGCGTCCCACGCCAGGTCGCCCATGCGCACGACCTTCATCCCGGCCTGCTTCATGCGCTCGATGTCGCGCGGGACCTGCTCCCGCGTGCGGTCGAAGGGCTGGTAGTTCGTGCCGACGAAGAGCTGGCCCGCGCCGGGCCAGTCGGTGCGGCCGTCGGCGCTCTGGGCGCGGGCGGCGAGCGGGCTCAGCGCGGCGAGCACCAGCGCGAGTGACAGGAGGGTTCGCTTGAGTTTCATCGGGCTCTTGATGGATTTTTGGTCAGGCCAATATCAGCTATTTTGCCAAGCGGTCAGACCAATGCCATCAGCGAAGACCCGCTACGAGCCGCTGTCCACGGCGGATGGTCAACCGGCGGCGGTCGGATCTAGCGCGTCAGCACCATCGACAAGTAGGCGGCGTTGGGTCCGTTGGACAGCTTGAAGAAGATCCTGTTGCGACCCTTGTCGAAGTGCAGGACGCGCCGGCCCTCGGTCCGGTTGTAGTCGCGCAGATAGGCCGCCCCGCTGTTGAAGACGGCATCGAAGTAGGACTGCTTGTTGACGTTGCCGCCCTTCCAGACGAGGCGGTCGTTCAGGTAGACCTGGACGTCGTCGTCCGCGCCTATCCAGGCGGTCAGGTCGCAAGCCTCGTCGACCAGCACCTCGGTGTAGCCGTAGTAGACCGAATCCTCGACCATGTCGGGCGGGACCAACGGATAGCTCTGCGAGGTCACGTAGCGCCACTTGACCAGGCGCTTGTCCTTGCCGTAGTACACCGCGTCCAGCAGCACGGCCTTCTCGGGCGGGTACGAGGGGTTGTCGAACAGGCCCGCCTCATGGCGGCCGGCGAAGGGCCCGATGAGGTACCAGCTGTTCAGGTAGACGCGGTTGGCATACTCCCCGCCCGCGCCGAGCATGCGTCCGCGCCCGAGCACCAGGCTCTTGGCATCCACCGGTGGAATCTGGCTCCTGCCGCGGTCGAAGAAGTCGGAGCCGGAGTAATTCTTCGACGACGAGGTCCGTTCGGCACCGTCGCCGGCACCCATGAAGTCGGCGATCTCGGCGCTCACTGTCGAGCCCGCTTGGCGGCCCTCGGCGGCCTGGGCCGCCGTTCGGCTTCCGTCGGCCTGGGCCCCCGTTCGGCTTCCGTCGGCCTGGGCCCCCGTTCGGCTTCCGTCGGCCTGGGCCCCCGTACGGTTCCCGGCGCCTTCCCCGCCCGTGCCAGTCTTGTCACCCTCGACCTGGACCCCGTTCGCCTTGGCCTCCAGGCGCTGCTGCCGCTTCGCCAGCGTGGCCCGCGCCTTGGCTTCGAGCTCGGCCATCTCGCTGGCCGCCCTCTCCTCGGCCTGGGCCTGCGCTTGCGGCCCATTCGCCTGCGGGGCGGCGTTGGCGCTCGCCGCCCCTGCTTCCGCCACGGGCGCCCGTGGCACCGCGGCCGGCGGTGGATCGGCCGCCGGCGGCGGCTGGGGCACGCCCGTCAGCCGGGTCAGTTCCTCGGCCCGGATCTCCTGGTCGAGCGCGTCGATCTCCCTGGACAGCTCGCGCGCCTGCTCGAGCATCTGCTCGGGCGTCTGCGGCACCGCAGCAGGGGCCGGGCCGGGCTCGTGCTGGGGATCGACCCGGTCGGCCGATTTCTGCAGCAACTGCTTGATGGTCTGCAGGTCCTGCAGGCGCTTGGCCGCGCTGGCCTGGCTGGTGGCACGCAGGCTGGAAGCGACTTCCTCCTCCTGCTCGCGCAGCTCGAGCTGGTAGCTGCCGAAGTAGTAGAGCAGCGCCAGCAGCGCGGCATGGACGAGCACGGATGCCGACAAGTAAGGCCGACGCGCGACCTGCGTGGCCGCCGCCGCGATCGGCATCAGCAGCGGAAAGCCTGGCACGGGCGGCTTCATTGGCGGGTGTGCATGGAGATCTTGGTGAAGCCCTCGAACTGGCACAGGTCCAGCACATGCACGATGTCCTGGTAGCGCGCCATCTCATCGCCATCGATGCGGATCGGGCGGCCGGGATGGCTGGCCGCCTCCTGCTTGAGGCGATCGTGCAGCTCCTGCACCGAAACCCTGCTGCCGTCCACATACAGCTTCCCGTGCTTGTCGACGCCCACCGTCAGGGGCGGCGCGCCCGCACCCACGCGATCCAGGCTCATCTGCGCGGCGGGCAAGGTGACCGGCAGTTCCTTCTGCGGCTTCTCGCCGACCGGCTGCTTGAACGAGGTCGCCACCATGAAGAACATCAGCAGGAAGAAGATGCAGTCGATCAACGCGATCAGGCCGATCTCCGGCTGCTCGTCCTCGCCCAGGTCAATGCGCATGCTGGACCACCCTCAGGGCCGGCGTTTCCGGCTGGGGCAGGAAGCGTTGGTTGATCAGCGCATTGACCTGCCTTTCCAGCGCCAGGCCCAGCGTCGCCAGGCGGTGCTTGAAGAAGTGGTGCATGCCCAGCGCGGGCAGGGCCACCGTCAGGCCGGCGGCCGTGTTGACCAGCGCCTTCGAGATGCCGCCCGCCAGCAAGGCGGGATTGCCCATGCCCTCAGAGTAGGCGATGACATGGAAGGCGTCGATCATGCCCAGCACCGTGCCGAGCAGGCCGACGATGGGCGCGACGGTGGCGACGATGGCCAGCGCATAGGCCTTCTGCTGGTGCTGGCGCAGCTCCATCGATGCGATGTCGGCGGCGGCACTGCTGATGACGGCGTACGGCTGATGGCGATGCGCGACCATCCACGCGATCACGCGCGCCAGCGTGCTGTCGTCGTCGGCCAGCAGCTTCTCGAGCTCGGCGAACTGATGCGCCGTCCACAGCGGCTGCACGCGCGCCACCAGGTCGCCCGGCACCACGGCGCGGGTGCGCAGGTGCAGCAAGCGCTCCAGCGTCACGGCCAGGAACAGGATCGACAGCCCCAGCGTGACGAGCACCGCAGCGCCGCCTTCGGCCACCTGTTCCACCAGGTTGAACTCGGTCCCGAAGGCCAGGCAGGGAAGGCCGCCCACCAGGAGCGCCGCACCCATTCGTTTCGTAGAGATCATCGTGTGTCGCCCCGCCGGCGAGTTCAATTCTGTTTTGGTCAGACCAATCTCCCCATCGGCGCCCCTCCCGTCGGGTCAGGAGCGTCCGCCAACGGGGATTCTCCCCCATCCGGTCAGACCAATCCAAGCCTCTCGTCACTTGGGGCCGGGTTCATCCCGCGGGTCATGGCCGGCCCCCGGCACCGGCCGGCCACCGCAGGGCGATCCGCGCCTGGTCACGAACGACGACGAGGTCGAGGGCCTGTCCCGAGGACAGCAGCGCCCGCAACGAGGCCACATCGGCGATGGGCTCGGCCCCCGCCTGCACCGCCCGCCCCACGATCGCGTCGCGCGGCTTGAAGCCGGCCGCCTCGCCAGGGCTGTCGGGCGCGACGGCCAGCACGAGCACGCCGGCCACGGAAGGCAGGCCGGCCGCCGACTGCTCGCCCAGGGTCTCGACCGACTTGAGCATGAGCCCTTGCAGCGTGACAGCGGCCTCCCGTGGCATCCCCTGGATGCGCAGCGCCGGCATAGGGAAGGCCGGCCGCAATGCCAACGCCTTCAGCCACGCCGACCGCACGCCGAAGTCGGCCATGTCGAAGTTGACGAAGCCGATCCGGGCGGCCAGCGCCATGTGGGTGACGGTGTAGTCGCCCCGGCCCGGGGCAGCGAAGCTCGCATCGCCCGCCACGGAATCCGCATCCGTGCCGCGGGCCTGCGCGTCCATCAGGTCGGCCCCGGACACGAACAGGTTGCGGTTCACGCTGCGGCCCCAGCGCTTGATGTCGACCGGCTGGTGCGGCCCCATGACGAGGTTGGACTCGAACACATCGCCGCTGCCGTCGAACCACACATGCGGATGAAAGCTGCCGTTGACGAGGATGTTGTTGCGCACGATGCGGGCGAAGCCTTCTCGCAGCTTCAGGCCGCCGGCCAGCAGCAGGTTGTCCTCGATCACGTAGTTCGAGGCGCCGTCGTCCAGGTCGATGTCCCAGCCGTGGTCGCAACGCAGGCGGTTGTGCTTCATCACGATGGGCTCGACGGCATCGAGCGTCGGCAGGTCCGGATGCGCCGCCACCCGGCGGTCCATCTCGGCGCGATCCGGGTGCCAGTAGCGATCGCGGCCCCAGCTGTTGAAGGCGCCGTGGTCGCCGCTCAGCAGCACGGTGTCGAAGATGTCGTTGTGGGTGATGCGGTGGCCGCCCCAGGTGCCGTCGCCGATGTTGATGCCGGCCCGCGGCACGCGGTAGATGCTGTTGTGGTCGACCGTGATTCGCGCGGCCATCGCGATCTGCACCCCGGCGGCCTGCCTGTCGATCCGGCCGATGTCGTGGATCAGGTTGTCCGCGGCTTCCGAGTCCCTCGGATAGGCGTCTGACTTCGGGCCGGGCGTGCGGTCGATGTCGGCCAGTTCGAGGTGCTCGTGGTACTCGAACAGCGGCGACCGGACGGCCTGCGGCCGGCCCACGAAGGCCACCCCCGAACCGCCGATGTCATGGATGTGATTGCCGGAGATCACCACTTGCCGCGCTCGGCCGCTGACCACCACCGCGTGGCCGCCCAGGTCGGCGAAGTTCGAGCCTTCGACCCGCACGTCGGCCGCGTTCTCGATCGTCACCGCGCCCGCGCGGTAGAACTTCCAATCGGATCGCAGCAGCGGCTCCGTCGCCTTGAGGAAGGTGGGCTCGGTGTCCTGGAACACCAGATCGCGGAGGCGCACGTGCTGCACCTGCGCAGCGTGGCCCTCGATGCGGACCAACACCTCCTGCCGGCCGGCCCGGAAACCGCCGGCCGGCGGACGCCCACCGGACAGCGGCTTGAAATAGAGCCAGCCCTGGCGCCGGTCGTGGAACCATTCGCCAGGCGCGTCCAGCTCCTCGAGCACGTTCTCGACATAGCGATCGCTCTCGCTCGGGGGCATCACGCGGTTGTTGCCGACTTGCGCGCCATAGACGAGGCTGCCATCGGCCTTCTTGCCCAGGATGGGCACCTGCACGCCGCCCCAGCGGTTGCCGTGCAAGGCATGCAGCACAGCGCCTTCGGGGTCGTGCCAGCGCGCGACGCGCTCCGGCGCCGTGGCATCGGCGGCGCCGCCGAACCCGGGCTTCGCGCGGTCCTCGTCCGGATATCGGGCGCGCACCAGCATCTGCTGCCCCAGCCACAGGCGCTGGAACGACGGACCCGCGTGACGGGCGCGCCAGATGCCTGGCTTCCACGGCTGCCAGCGCAGCGCAGGCAGGCGCGTCGAACCCTTCAACACGGCCTGGGCACCGGGCGCCGCGGCCAGCTCGAAGGGCTCGTCGGCCGTGCCCGACAGCCTTTCGTCGATGAGGACCGGTGCCGTCAGTTCATAGGCGCCGGTGGCGAGTTCGATGCGCCGGATGCGGTGATCGACCCGCGCCTGCTGCAACGCCGCGGCCAGGGAGCGGGCATCCCTGACGGTCACGGTCTCGGCGTGCGCGCACGCTGCTGCCGCACACGCCGCAACCGCCAATGCACGCCACAACGCCCTTGCCTTCACGGCGCTCCGGGCTCCACCACCACCGGGCCGAGCAGCCCCGACGCCTGGCCCTGCTGCGACTGGACCAGCACGGTCAGCGTGCGGCCGGGCGCGCCCTTGGCCAGCGGCAGCGCCAGCGGGCCCGGCTCGGGCGAGGTCTTCTCGCCCACCTTCACGCCGTCGATCCACACCTCGGCCCGGCCGGCGATCTCGCGGAACACCAGGCGGGCGCGGCCGTCGTTGCGGTCGGCGCGCAGGTTCAGCGGCGTGCGGTAGGTGCGCCAGTTCGATGCTTCGGGCACCTGCCTCAGCGGCGGCTCGCCCCAGCCCCAGCTGTTCATGTCGTTGTCGGCGAGCATGAGGTTGGGGTCGGGCCGCCCGGCCTGCGGGGGCGAGATGCGCCAGGGCGCCACCTTGACCACCGGCTGGGCCTCGGGCAGCGAAGGGATCGCCCCGGCCTGCATGTTCAGCGCCACCTCGGCGCCCTGAAGGCCCTCGGCCCTCGCGCGCAGCTTCAGCGCGCCCTGGCCCGCGCTCCGGCTTTGCACGATGAGCTGCGCCAGGCCGTTGTAGAGCTTGCGCTCGGGGGCCTTCTCGGATTCGTGCGAGTTGGGGTCGCCATTGCCGACGCCGATGATCTCGCCGGCGCCTTCGGTCTCGAAGCGCACCAGCAGGTTGGCGGTGGGCACCGGGCGGCCCTGCGCATCGACCGCGCTCACCGTCACCGGCACCGCGTCCTGCCCGTTGCCGGCGAGCGCTTGGCGGTCCGGCGTCAGCACGAGGCGCGCCGGGGCGCCACTGGTCTCGACGCTGTCCCGCCCGATCTCGGTGCCGTCGCGCAAGGCGACGACTTCCAGCTTGCCGGGGGCGTAGGGCACCTGGAAGCTGACCATGTCGTAGCGGGCCACCTCCTTCTCGCCGATGGCCTTGCCGTTCAGCAGCAGGCGCACCCGCGGCGCGTTGGTGGCCACCCGCACCAGCACGTCCTGGCCTTCACGGCCGGGCCAGTTCCAGTGCGGCATCAGCTTGACGACCGTGCGGTCCTTCAGCCACAGCGCCTGGCGGAACCAGGCCGCGTTCTTCGGGAAGGCGCACAGGTCCAGGATGCCGAAGAACGAGCTGACGCTGGGCCAGTTGTGCGGCGTGGGCTCGCCCCGGTAATCCAGGCCGGTCCACGCGAAGCCGCCGGCCATGAAAGGACGCTCGTTGATCTCTTTCCACGCCTCGCGCTGCGTCTTGCCCCACCCCACCGCGTCGTCGTCGTAGCTGGCGATCAGGTGCTGGTTCCAGTCGGTCTTGTACTCGCCACGCGACATGAGGGCCGAGGTGTCCTCGGAGCTGAAGACCGGCTTGTTCGGGAACTCCTTGTGGAAGTGGTCGTACTCCCAGACCTGGTAGTTGATGCCGGCCACGTCCAGCACCTGCGCGGCGTTCTTCTCGTTGAACAGGCTGTGGTGCATGGCGCCGGTGACCGGGCGCGTCGGGTCGAGCGCCTTCACCGCTGCCGCCATGCGGCGCGCGATCTCGTAGCCGGCACGCGATCCTTGCAGCGCCTCCTCGTTGAAGAGCGACCAGAGGATCACGCTCGGGCGGTTGCGGTCGCGCCGCACCAGCCATTGCAGCTGCGGCAGGTAGTCGGCCGACGGGTTGAAGTTGCGGTTCTCGTCCATGACGAGCAGGCCCAGGCGGTCGCACAGGTCCAGCACCTCGGCCGCGGGTGCGTTGTGGGCGAAGCGGATGGCGTTGACGCCGATGGCCTTCAGCTGCCGCAGGCGGTACTCCCAGATCGAATCGGGCACCGCCACGCCGACGCCGGCGTGGTCCTGGTGGATGGCCACGCCCTGCAGCTTCATCGGCTGCTCGTTCAGGAAGAAGCCGCGTTCGGCATCGAAGCGGATCGTGCGGAATCCGGTGTGGACCTCGGCGCTGTCGAGCTCCTTGCTGCCTTCACGCAGCACCGCCCGCACGCTATACAGCTCGGGCTTGTCCACCGACCACAGCCGCGGGTTGCGCACCGCGAGCTCCAGCCGCGCACTCGCCTTGCCCAGCGCGCCGACCTGCACCGGCGCCCGGCCCCTGGCCACCTCGGCTCCGGCCGGGTCCAGCAAGGTCACGTCGAGCACTGCGTTGCGCGCCGCTTCGGCGCTGCTCTCCACCTCGACGGCCACCGGCAGTGTCCAGCGCCTGTCTTTCAGGACGGGGTTGGCGTGGATGCCGTCGGTGGCGATGTGCACCGGGTCGCGCTTGACCAGCCAGGCGTGGCGGTAGATGCCGGCGCCTTCGTACCACCAGCCTTCCATCACCTCGGCGTCGACGCGCACGGCGATGGTGTTCACCTCCTCGCCGTAGCGCAGGTAGGGCGTGATGTCGATGTAGCGGCCGTTGTAGCCGGACCAGTTGCGGTTGACGACGACGCCATTGACCCAGACGGTGCTGTGCGTGGCGATGGCGTCGAACTGCAGCTCGACGTGGCGCCCGATGTCCGACGTGGGCAGCGCGAAGTAGCGCCGGTACCAGCCGATGCCGCGCGGCCGGTAGCCCTGCCCGCGGTTCTGGTCGGCATCGAACGGACCTTCCACCGCCCAGTCGTGCGGCAGCTTCACGCGTCGCCACTGCGAATCGTCGAAGTCGGTGTTCCTCGGCCCGTCGGCCTGGCCGGTCTGCGCGTTGGCGTAGCTGGCCCCGTGGCCCTTGATCGAAGGCAGCGGCACGTCGCCTTGCAGGAAGCGCCAGCCCTCGTCGAGCGAAAGTCGCTCGCGCGGGCCGGCCCAGGCCCCCGTCGCGGTGAGCAGGGCGAGAACGAAGATGGCAATTCGGTTCAGCATCGACTGGCGTGGTTGATGGAATCAGCGGATCGGCCACAAGGGCAACGAGTCCGGTCGCGGCGAGGAGACGGCCTTCGGCGGCCTTGGCGCCGAGCCGGGGAGAACGCATCTTCCGGCTCGTGCGGGTCGTACGGCCCGCCTTCAGCCCCACCCTGGGAAGGGCTTGCAGACGCTTTGCGGCGACGTGCCCGATTCGGGCCGTCCTCGCCGCAGCGCCAAGGCGTTGCCGCGCACTCTGCCCGGAAGCCGCCGGAAAGTCGTTACCGAGTTCCAACGGAGTCATCGCGCACGGCCGCCGGTGAGTGCGCGGCGGCGCACGCGTGGGGGCTTCTGCGCCTCAGCGCACGCCGGGCTCCACCACCACGCGGCCCAGCAGACCCGAGACCTGCCCCCGCTGCGAACGGACCAGCACGTTGAGCGTGCGCCAACCCGGCCCTTGCGGGATCGTCACCGTCAGCGGGCCGGGCGCTGGGTCGGTCTTCTCGCCCAGCTTGAGGCCCTCGGCCCAGACCTCGGCCTGGCCGGCGATCTCGCGGAAGACGATCTGCCCGCGACCGTCGTTGCGATCGGCGCGCAGGCCGAACGAAGCGCGGTACACGCGCCACGCCAGGTCCTCGGGAGCCTGCTTCACCGGCGGCTCGCCCCAGCCCCAGGTGTTCATGTCGCCGTGGCCCGGCGCCATGCGAGGGTCGGGTCGCTCGGCCTGGGCCGGCGAGATGCGCCAGCCGCCGACCTTGGCGAAGGCCTGCGCCGGCGCAACGGCCGGCGGCTGCGGCACGGATTGCACGTCGAGCACCACCACCGCATCCTGCAGGCCGGGCGAGGTGGCGCGCAGCGTCAGTGCCCCGCGGCCGGCCCGCTGCGTCTGCAGGATGACCTGCGCCAGGCCGTTGAACAGGTGGCGCTCGCCGGCCTTCTCGGACTCGTGCGAATTCGGGTCGCCGTTGCCCACGCCGATGAGGCTGCCCGCCCCTTCGACGTGGAAACGCACCAGCGCATCGGTGGTGGGTACCGGCCGGCCCTTCGAATCCACCGCGCTCACGGTCACCGGCACCGCGTCCCGGCCATCGCCGGCCAGCGCGCTGCGGTCCGGCGTGAGCACCAGCCGCGCCGGCTCGCCGCTGGTTTCCACCGCATCGCGGCCGACCTCGGCACCGTTGCGCAGCGCCACCGCCTCAAGCCGCCCCGGTGCGTAGGGAACGTCGAAGCTCACCATGTCGATCGGGTCGACATCGCGTTCGCCGACCGCCTGGCCGTTGAGCAGCAGCCGCACGCGCGGCGCATTCGTCGCCACCATCACCTTGACGGCCTGGCCTTCGCGCCCGGCCCAGTTCCAGTGCGGCACCAGCTTGACGATGGGGCGGTCCCGGATCCAGTGCGCCTGGTGGATCCAGAACGCCGTCTTCGGGAAGGCACACAGGTCCATCGCGCCGAAGAAAGAGCCGGCGCTGGGCCATTCGAAGGGCGTGGGCTCGCCGCGGTAGTCGAGGCCGGTCCAGACCGCACCGCCCGCCATGAAGGGCCGGTCGGCAATGGCGCGCCACGCCTTGCGGTGGGTGGCTCCCCAGCTCGAGGGCTCCTCGTCGTAGCTGTTCAGGACCTGCGCCTTCTGGTCGCTCGTGAAGGCCCCGCGCGTCATGTAGGCCGAGGTGTCCTCGGTGCTCAACATGGGCAGCCTGGGATTCAGCTGGTGGAAGCGGTCGTAGGCCCAGGCCTGGTAGTTCAGGCCGGCCACGTCCACCGCCTGCGTGGCGTTGACGTCGCCGAAGATGCCGTCGTGCATCGCCGCCGTGACGGGGCGCGTCGGGTCCAGCTTCTTCACTTCGGCCACCATCCGGCGCGTCATTTCGTAGCCGGGCTCGGTGCCCTGCAGCGGCTCCTCGTTGAACATCGACCACAGGATCACGCTCGGGCGGTTGCGGTCGCGCCGCACCAGCCATTTCAGCTGCTCCAGGACCTCGGGCGAGGTGTTGAAGTTGCGGTTCTCGTCCATCACGAGCAGGCCCATGCGGTCCGCCAGGTCCAGCACCTCGGCGGCCGGCGCGTTGTGCGCGAAGCGGATCGTGTTGACGCCCATCTCCTTCAACTGGCGAAGGCGGAACTCCCAGATCGAATCGGGCACGGCCACGCCGACGCCGGCATGGTCCTGGTGGATCGCCACGCCCTGCAGCTTCACCGACTGCCCGTTGAGGAAGAAGCCGCGGTCGGCATCGAAGCGAAGGGTGCGAAAGCCGGTGTGCAGCTCGGCGCTGTCGAGTTCGCCACTCGAATCGCGCAGCACGGCGCGCACCCGGTACAGCTGGGGCTGCTGCAGGGACCACAACTTCGGCTTGGGCACCTCGAGCTTCAGTCGCGCCACGGCCGAGTCGAGGGCCGCCACACGCGCCGGCGCACGGCCCCGTCCCACCACGGCGCCGGCGGGATCGACCAGCGTGACCTCGACCACCGCCTCGCGTGCGGCCTTGGCGCTGCTTTCCAGCGTCACCTCCACCGGCACGGTCCAGCGGTCATGGACCTTCACCGGGTTCGCATGCACGCCATCGGTGGCGATGTGCAGCGCGTCGCGCTTGACCAGCCAGGCGTGGCGGTACATGCCGGCACCTTCGTACCACCAGCCCTCCTGGGCATCGGCGTCCACCCGGACGGCGATGGTGTTCACGTCCTCGCCGTATCGGACGTGGGGCGTGATGTCGATGGAGCGGCCGTTGTAGCCCGACCAGTTGCGGTTGACCAGGATGCCGTTGACCCAGACCGTGCTGTGGGTGGCGATGGCGTCGAACTGCAGCTCGATGTGGCGGCCGCGGTCTTCGGGCTGCAGCTGCACGTAGCGCCGGTACCAGGCGATGCCCCGCGGCCGGTAACCCTGCGACGCGTTCTCGTTCTTGTCGAACGGGCCCTCGACCGCCCAGTCGTGTGGCAGGTCCAGCCGGCGCCAGGACGAGTCGTCGAAGTCGTTCGCCGCCGCGCCGCCGGCGTTGCCCGCCTTGGCGCTGCCATAGCTCATGCCATGGCCCTTGATCGCCGGCGCAGCCACGTCGCCCAGGTGGAACAGCCAGCCGCTGTCCAGCGACAAGCGTTCGCGTTGGCCAGCCCAGCCGCTGCCTGCAGCGCACAGGGCCAGCACGAGGGCCAGCAGCCGCCTGCCGACGCTCATGGCACGGTCCAGTCGATCGAGTCGACGTAGAGGGTGCCTGTCCAGGCCGCGCCGGTCGAGATCTTCAGGCCCAGCCGCTGCAACGGCGGGGTGCCGTCCGAGGGCACCTTGACCGTGAGCGTGTTCCAGGCGCCGGCCGTGAAGCTGCCGTACCAGTTGGAGGTCCAGGCCCAGTTGTAGTCCTGCAGGTAGGCCTCGATGGAGCTGACCTGGTGACCCGCCGGCACCCAGACGTGGAAGGTCACCGTGGCGCCGGCCGGCACGACCGCACCAGACAGATCCACCGACGATTGGCCGGCCGTGGTGCCGTTGAAGTTCACGGCCATCGACCGCTGGCCGGCGTAGTGCTGTGCGGTGGATGTCGCGAGCCCCGCGATCTGATCGCCGCTCGCCGACCAGGGCTGGGTATCGGTCTCGAACGAGAATTTCGCGGGATCAGGATTGACGCCAGTCGTGGCCGCGTGGACCTCGGTCGAAAAGCCGGACGGCCCGGAGCCGTTGACCGCCACCACCTGGTAGTAGTAGGTCGTCCCGTCATTCAGGCCGGTGTCGTTGTAGGACGTGCCGGTGATGCCGCTGACCGACGGCGTGGCGGGCTCGAAGCCGGATCGCGAAGTGCGGTACAGGCTGTAGCTGGTGGCGCCGTCGACGGCCTTCCAGCTCAGCTTGACCTGACCCGTGCCGGCGGCGGTCGCGGTCAGGCCCGTCACCGCATAGGGGGCACCGTTCGGCGGCGGAGGAGCGATGCCGCCGGTCAACACGGAAACGAGCTCCGTGTTGTTGATGGCGCCGGTGCCGTAGTCGAACGGCGCATCGGGCGTGCTCCAGTAGAACGGGCTCAGGCCGTGGGCGTGGGCCGAATCGACGAGGTACTTGTTCCAGTACAGCGTCGAAGCCGTGTTCCAGGCCTTGGCATCGCCGGTCAGGTTCGGCGTCCCGGCCGCCTGGAATTCGCCGACCAGCACCGGGATGCCCTTGTCGACGAACTGCTCCTTCAGCTGCTGGAAGCCGGAGTCGATGGCGCCCTCTTCGCCGAAGGTGGCGTTGCGCTCCGGGTTCCCGGCGTAGTGGTAGGCCGGCCCCCAGAACCAGATCGCCTTTCCCCACGACTGGTCATCATGGATGATGGTGAACAGGGAAGGCGTGTAGTTGTGGTACTCCACCATCAGGCGGCCCGGGGTCGTGTCGGACGGCAGGGTGGTGAACCACGAGGTATCACCCCCGCCTTGCAGCACCAGCCAGCGGTTGGTGTTCTTGCCGCCCGCGGCACGGACCGTGTCGACGAAGGTCTGGTAGTACGCCACCAGGGTGCGCATCTGGGCCAGGCTGTGGATATCGGGTTCGTTCGCCGCGGCGAAGAGCAGGCGGTTGTCATACGCCGCGAACTCGGTGGCGATCTGCGTCCAGTAGGACTTGATCTTCTCGACGACGGCCGGGTCGGCGCTGTCCCCGATATGGCTGTCCAGCCATCCGCCGTCCCAGTGGACGTTGATGAAGACATGCATGCCCGCGGCGATGCTCCGGTCCACCGCCAGCTTGACCTGGGCCATGTAGGCCGGAGCGATCTTGTGGGTGACCGGGTCGGCATTCGAATCCCAGGCGCAGGGCACGCGGACCGCGTTGAACCCGGCGTCGGCCGCGGTCGTGTACACCGCCGGGCCCGGGTACGAATACCCCCAGATGGCCTCCAGCGAGTTGCCGAGGTTGAACCCGTAGGTGGGAACGGGCAACGGCGATGTCGCGGCCAGCACGGCGATCGAGCCGCTGTACAGCGTCGTGCCGCCCGAAGTGTCCTGGACCGTGATGGCCTTGGTGCCTTCGGTGTTGCTGGGCATGCACTGGAAGCGCGCCTCGGTGCTGCTGGTCGAGATCGCCTTCATGCTGGCGCAGTCGGCCACGGCCAGCGTCAAGGTGCTGGGCAGATGGCTGCCGGTGACCTGGTAGTAGGCCCGCTCGTTCATCCGG
The DNA here is from genome assembly GCF_051857595.1 of Ideonella flava. Lineage (NCBI taxonomy): Bacteria > Pseudomonadati > Pseudomonadota > Betaproteobacteria > Burkholderiales > Sphaerotilaceae > Ideonella > Ideonella flava. The sequence goes on along the minus strand of NZ_JBPZHD010000002.1, from coordinate 156,138 downwards.
GGCGTGGCCGAAGCGCTGAAACTCGAGTCGGTCGAGGTCACGGCACTGATGCTCGGTGCATCGGTCTGCCCGCCTCCGCCGCCTCCGCCGTCTCCGCCGCCTCCGCCGTCTCCGCCGCCTCCGCCGCCTCCTCCGCCGCCACCGCAGCCGCCCACGAGACCGGCGAGCAGCACCGGAAGAAGGATGAGTTGTTTGCTGTTCATCATGAAACTCCAGGAACGTATCAATCGCGGTCGGCGGGAATCACGGAGAGCTCGGCGGCGCTGGTCCAGCCGTTGCGCCAAACCTCGTCCAGCGCGGTGAAGCGGAAGTAGCGGGCCTTCACCGCAGGGAAGCGCACTTCCTGCAGGTCGGGGTTGTTGCGCACGTTGGAGAACGTGCCCTTCTCGACGGCGGTGGTCCAGGTCTTGCCGTCTTCGCTCGTCTCGAAGCGGAAGTTCTCGGCCGTGCCGTTGAGCATCCCGTCCTGCCGAGGCAGGTAGACGAAGCCGGCGATGCGGTGCAGCTGGCCCATGTCGACGGTGATGTGGTGAGGCAGCTTGAGGTCCGCGGACCAGCGGCTGTGCCAGTAGGTGGTGGAGTCGCCGTCGATGGCGAATGCGGCGTCGTTGCGGCCACCCGCCGTCTCCTCGCTGTCGACCTCCACCACCTTCCACCCCTTGGGCGACAGGCCGGCGAAATTGCGCGTGCCGATCACGCCCAGACGGCCGTCGGCCAGCAGCCGGGCGGCCTTCACGATGCCGCTCATCGGCAGCGCCAGCGGCGCGCCGTAGACGCTGGAGGCTGGCGTCGGGGCCGAGCCGTCGGTCGTGTAGACGATGCGGCCGCCGGCCGGATGGCTGATGCTCACCGTGCCGTCGCTGCCGCGGTCGCCGATGGCCGGCGGCAGCAGGTCGACCGACTGCTTGTAGAGGCCCACCTCGGCCAGCGTGGGCTCCAGGCGCGAGGCCGTGATGCGCACGCGAACACGGTCGGTCGTCACCGGCTCGGCCAGGCGGATGAGCCGGCGGTGGCCCACGGTGGTGAGCGTGTCGGTGCCGATCGGCTGCACCGCCACCCAGCCCGAGCCCTTCCAGGCCTCGATGGCGAAGGCTTCGATGCGCTGCCCACGATGGTCCACCGCCTCCTGCAGCGACACCACGTCGAAGGTCTGCGGCTTGGGCAGCTTCAGGGTCAGGGTGCCGGCGCTTCGCCCCTTGGCCGCTTCCCACCAGGTGTCGAGCTTGGTGTCGAGCGCAGAGGCTGGCGTGCGCTGGGGCGCGGCATGGTCGGACGAGAGCTGGGCACCGGCCGCCAGGTTGCGGCTGAAGGTCTCGTGCACGATCTCGGACATCTGCGCCAACGCCGTCATCTGGTCGTCGGGCACCAGCCCGCGGTTGTCGGGCGACAGGTTGAAGATCAGGTTGGCATTGCGGCCGGTGCTGGCATAGAAGATGTCCACCAGCTGCGTCACCGGACGCGGCCGCTTGCTGCGGCCCCAGAACCACGCGCCGTTGCCGAGGATGGTGACATTGGTCTCGGCCGGGTACCACCACAGGTGGGAGCCGGGCTTGAGCTGGGCACGCGAGCCGAGGTCGCCGCCCTGCCAGTCGGGCCAGTCGAACTTCTCGGGCGCGGTCGGCAGCGGGATCACGCTCCACTCGGTGGTGCGGCCGTAGCCGCTTTCCGAGCCGACCCAGCGCACGTCCGGGCCCTTGCCCATGATCACGGCGTCGGGCTGCAGCCGGCGGATCAGGTCGTACCAGGCGGCGTAGTCGTAGCCTTGCTGCACGCTGGGGTCGGGGTTCGCGCCGTCGAACCAGACCTCGTGCACCGGGCCGTACTCGGTCAGCAGCTCGTAGAGCTGGTTGAGGAAGTAGCGGTTGTAGTCGTCGACTTCGTAGCTGAAGGACTTGAAGCCCGGCGTCGGCGCCCTGCCCTTCGAGGGCTCGCTCTTGAACGCCGCCGGATCGGTAGGGATGGTCGACTTCAGCTTCGGGCTGCCGTTGCCGTAGTAGCCGGCCGGGTTCTTCGGGTTGGTCCGGAGCTGGTAGAGGTCCGCAGGCGAAAGGTAGATGCCCAGCTTCACACCGGACGCGCGCGCCGCATCGGACACCTCGCGCACCAGGTCGCCCTTGCCGCCGCGCCACGGGCTGGCCGCCGACGAATGCGCGGTATAGCGCGTGGGCCACATCGAGAAGCCGTCGTGGTGCTTGGCCACCAGCACGATCATCTTGCCGTCGAGTTGCTTGACGGCGCGCAGCCACTGCTTCGCATCGAGCTCGCTCGGGTTGAAGATCGCCGGCTCTTCCTGGCCGCTGCCCCACTCCACCTCGTTGAAGGTGTTCACGCCGAAGTGCAGGAAGAAGGTGCGTTCCAGCCGCATCCAGGCCGACTGGTTCGGCCGCGGCAGGACCTTGGCCGCCTTCTCGACGATGACGGCCTCGGAGTCGCCTGGGGCGATCACGTGTTCGTGGGCGTAGGGAATGGGTGCCGCGCCGGCGGCAGCGGCCAGGGCCAGGCCCAGCGCGAGCAGGATGGGTGCAGTTCTGTTCATGCGTGGATCGGTGGATGCGGACGTGATGCAAGCCCTGGGCGCCCGGACGCGCCCAGGGCCCCTCGTCCGCTTACTTCACGAAGCGGGCGAGCAGGCGGATGTAGGCCACCTGGTAACCGTTGGAGGGCTCGGCGATCGACCAGGAGTTCAGCGGCCAGCCGTCATTGAAGTCGAGGTAGGACTTCTGCGGCGGTTGGCCGTACGGCGGAGTGGGCCGGGTCGAGCCGCATTTCGACGAGACGCTGGGGCAGCCGCCGTCCCAGTCCCACACGTTGTAGGCCGGGCCGCCGACCAGGTAGCCCGGCGCGGGGCCGTAGGTCGAGGTCTTGGCGTTGTCCCACGCGGTGCCGTCGAAGAACCAGGTGTGCCAGATCTGGTTCACCGAATTCTCGGCGCCGAAGCTGTACATGTTGGTCAGGTAGACCTTGCCGAACGGGTTCACGCCGTGCAGGTAGTGCAGATAGTCGGCCGCGGCGTTGGCATCCTGGTCCGGCGTGTGGCGGCTGATGCCGTAGTAGCTCTCCTCCGTGTACAGCGTCCCGGCGTTGGCCTTGACGCTGTTGCTGGACCAGGTGTAGCTGCCGATCTGCGCCCTGTACGGATCCCTCTGCGCATCGATGGCACCCCAGTTGTCGTAGTCGGGGCGGCCCATCAGGTCGAGGAAGCGCGTGCGGATGTCCGTGGCCACGGACTGCGTGGCGCCGGGCAGCGCCGCGTAGTACAGCATGGTGCGTGCATCGCCGGCGCTGAAGCCGGACACGTCCCAGTACGTGAACATCCTCGATTCCATGTAGTGCGCATCGACGTAGGCGCGGTAGGTGGCATCACCCGTGGCGGCGAACAGCTTGATGGCCGCCGCCAGGCGCAGGGACTGGCGCCCGGCATCGTCGGTTTCCTGCTGGCCGACGCCGAGACCGGCGGTCGCGCCCTCGTTGTTCCTGAAGATGACGTTGGGGTTGGCCACCGCCCAGTTGTAGGCGTTCTTGGCGCGCTGCAGCAGATCCGCCGCATAGGTGTTCAGCGCCGCGTTGTTCAGGCTGCCCAGGACCTTGGCGCCCTCCGCGAAGGCCGCCGCCACCGCCAGCGTGGCCGAGGTGTTCACGTCGCCGTAGTAGCTGGGGCCGGTGTCGGCCGATGGCGGGCTGGCGCCCCCGACGCCGACGATGGACAGCACCGAGCCGTCGCTGTTCTGCAGGCGCTTCAGGTAGTCCAGGCCCCACTTCGCTTCGTCGAGGATGTCGGGGATGCCGTTGTACGACTCCGGGATGTTGAAGTCGTCGGTGAAGACCGCGGGGTTCTGGACGTAGGCGTCCATCAGCTCCTGCGCATAGCCGGCCTCCCAGCTGGTGTACTTGTTGAAGTCACCGGCGTCCGCCCAGCCGCCGCGCAGGTCGCGTGCGGTGGAGGCGTTGTTCTTGTCGAGGAAGCGCCGCGCCTGCGGGTCCTGCCCGGCCCCCAGGTTGCTGGCGCCGTCGGCCCAGTTGGCGCCGGCGTTGGCCACGCTCTTCGCCTGGCCGAGGCGCTGGTAGTAGAACATCCGCACCGCCTGGATCAGCACGTTGCGGTAGACGTTGTCGCCGATCTCGAAGCGCGCCGAACGCAGGTTGCGGTCGACGTCCACGATTTCATAGGTGCCCGGCGTGGTGACGGAGCTGAAATCGAGGCTCCAGGTGCGATCGCCGGAGGAGCTGTCGGTGTTGCCGCCCTGCCATTCCGCGACCGGGCCGGTGAACACCACCGATCCGTTGGCCGCATTCACCACCTGGATGGTGTTGCCGGGCCAGTACCACTCGTTGCGGTCGTAGCCGACGATCGGGAAGCGCAGCACGGCCACCTTCTTCCGGTTGGGCAGGTAGCCGAACTGGTCGACCATGATGTAGCGCCCGGCATTGGCTTCCGGCGCCGGCCACACGGTGAAGGTGTACGGCTGCACGGTCTTGGCGCCGCAGGAGTTGGTGAACGTGGCCGTGGCCGTGCAGGTGGCGGTGAGCTTGAGGGTCTGCTCGCGCGACGAGCCCGAGGCGCCGCAGCCGCTCCAGGACCAGGTGCCGTTGAACGGCTGCGGCCCGAGCACGACCTTGGACCCCGTGTTCAACGAGGCCGAGGACTTCACCACCCACGAGGTGGTGCCGTTGATGTTGAGGTACGGGGTGACGGCACTGGGCTGGCAGGTCTGGGCCCAGGTGGGCGCCCCCAATGCCAGCAATGAAAGCAGAACGCCTTTTCGAATTTCCACGGTTGTCTCCGTTGCTCTGTTCTTCCGTTTGGGCTGGACAGCTTCACGAACCCCCAATGGTTCGCCGGGGAACAGGACTTCAACGGCCAGCCATCGTTGAAGCCCTTGAAAAACTCATCCGTCCCGATCTCCCGTGCGGGTGCTTCTCATGGCGGCAGCCCGATGTCGGTGTCGATCGTGTAGTCGGCCGACAAGGTGGCAACGCCGGTCCCGGGCTGGCCGGAACCGACGCTCAGCCCGTAGCGGCCGGGAATCAGACGGCGCTCGCCCCGGGCGGTCACGAAGCTCAGGTCGCGCGGCGAAAGCTCGAAGCTCACGCCCTGCGACTGCCCCGGCGCGAGGGTCACGCGGCGCACGCCGCGCAGCGCCAGGCGCGGCGCGCCCTCGAAGCCCGCCGGCGTGAGGTAGAGCTGAACGACCTCGTCGCCCGCGCGCTGGCCGGTGTTGCGCACGGTGGCCGTTATGCGCAGTCCGTTCTGTGGCCCCGCACCCATCGGCTCGACGCGCAGGCCGCTGTAGGCGAAGCGCGTGAAGCTCAGGCCGTATCCGAACGGATAGACGGGCGTGCCGGTGAAGTAGCGGTAGGTACGGCCCTTCATCGTGTAGTCGTCGAACGCCGGCAGGTCGGCGACGCTGCGATAGAAGGTCAATGGCAGGCGGCCGCCCGGGTCGGCCTGGCCGGCCAGCACCTGGCCGATCGCCTGGCCGCCCGCCTGGCCGGGGTACCAGGCCTCGAGCACCGCCGCAGCGTGTTCCTTGGCCCAGGCGAGGCCGACCGCGCCGCCGTTCATCAGCACGACCACCACGGGCTTGCCCAGTGCCCTGGCGGCTTCGAGCAGGCGGCGCTGGTCGGCGGGGAGCTCGAGCGATGTGCGGTCTCCGCCCGCGAAGCCTTCGATGGCGATGGGCATCTCCTCGCCTTCGATGTCGGAGGTCAGGCCCACCGCGGCGACGACCACGTCGGCCCGGGCGACCGCGGCTTTCAGGTCCGCCTCGAGCTGGGTCGTGACCCGCTTCCACAGCAAGCCGGGCGACGGCCCGACGCCGGGCTCCGTCTCCAGGCGCACCGCGTATCGGCGGCCTTTCTCCAGCACCACATCGCTCAGCCTCGGCGGCTCGTTCCAGCCCGAATAGGCCGTGGCACGCACTCCCGCGCCATCGGTGGACACCTCGCCCTTGAGCGCACTCATGCCGAGGCGGTAGGTGCCGCTTTCCGGCGGTACCAGGAAGCCCGTCCAGACCACCTTGTGGCGCCCGTTGACCTGGGGCAGCAGCGAGGCGTTGGAGACCACATGGGTCTCGACGCGCGTGGCCACCGGCCGGACCTCGTAGCTGCCGTCGGCCTTGGCGTTGTGGTAGGCCGCGAGCAGGCCCGGCCGGCCGTCGGGCGTGACGAAAGCCGTGCCCGGGACGGGGTCGCCGTCGGTGATCGACGCGGTGAAGGGCACGTGGGTGATGCTCGCCTTCGGCATCGCCTGCTTCAGGCCATCGAGGACGGACACCGCAGCCACGGTGCGCTCGGACGAGTAGTTGCCGCGCAGCACGCGAGTCGAATCGGCGAGCGGACCGACGACGGCGATGCGCGTGCCGGCCTGGAGCGGCAACACGCCGTCGTTCTTCAGCAGCACCACGCTCTTGACGGCAGTCTTCAAGGCCAGCGCCTGGTGGGCCGGCGAGGCGAGGGCCGACGCCGGCACCGCGGGCTTGGCACTGTTGCCCAAGGCACCGGTGCGCAGGCGGGCCGAGAACAGCCGCACCAGGGCGGTGTCGATGTCGGCCTCGCTGATGAGGCCGCGGGCCAGCGCATCCTGGTAGCGCTTGAGCAGCGCCGGCCCCTTGGACCAGTAGCCGGTGTGGCATTCGTTGTCCACGCCGGCCTTCAGCGCCGCGGCCACCGCGGTGGCACCGTCGGGCGAGAACTTGTGGTTCTCGTCGATGTCGGTGACGGCGTCGCAGTCCGACACCACGTAGCCCTGGAAGCCCCAGTCGCCGCGCAGCCTGTCCTTCAGCAGCGGGGCGCTGGCGCAGGCCGGCAGGCCATCCACACGGTTGTAGGCGCACATGACCGAGCCGGCCTGGGCCTCGACGATGGCGGCGCGGAAGGCCGGCAGGTAGGTGTCCTCCAGGTCGTGCGGCGTCGGGAAGACATTCGCCACGTGGCGAGTCGATTCGGGTCCGCTGTGCACGGCCAGGTGCTTGGGCGTGGCGATGACGTCGGGCAGGTCGGGATCGGGGCCCTGCATGCCGGTGATGAAGGCCACGCCCAGCGTCGCCGTCAGGTACGGGTCTTCGCCGTAGGTCTCCTGGCCGCGGCCCCAGCGCGGGTCGCGGAAGATGTTGATGTTGGGCGCCCAGGTGTTCAGGCCGACGGCGCCTAGCGAGTGCAACGCACGGACCTCCAGGCTGATCGCCGAGGCCACCTCCTTGACGAGGCCGGGGTCGAAGGTCGCGGCCAGCCCGATCGGCTCGGGGAAGTTGGTGGTGGGCCGCGGGCCGATGGCGCCGTGCAGCGACTCGGTCCACCAGCCGTAGCCGGGGATGTCCAGCCGCGGGATCGCCGGCGCCACGTTCAACAGCTGGGCGATCTTCTCGTCACGGGTCATCCGCGCGACCAGGGCCGCGGCCTGGGCGTCGGCGGCCTGGCGTTTCGGCGAGGCCCCCTGGCCCGCCTCTCCCGCCGCCGGGCTCGAGGCGCAGGCCAGGGCCAGGGCGCCCGCCGCCAGGGCGGTGATGCCGCGGACGGTTCGCATGACTCTGCGCGGCGTCATTTCACGCCGTCGACAAGGGCCTTGACCAGCTCGGGCTGGCGCACGGCGCCGGTGCTGCGGTCGACGATCGCCCCGGTGTCCCACCACATCGGCACCACGCCCCTGGCGTGGCTGGACTGCGAGACGTACCGGGCCCAGTAGTTGACGTACTGGCTCATGCCCGGGTAGTTGGGCTTCTGGTAGGCCCCGAACTCGCCCAGGATGACCGCCACGCCCTTGTCGACATAGCCCGTCTTCATCTTCTGGAACTGCGCGTCGACCCAGGGTTCGTTGGCCCAGGTCTCGGTCGCCTGCGGATCGACGGCGATCGAGCCCCACTGCCAGATCTTGCTGTCGCCGTTGATCGTGAAGTTGAACGGGTCGTAGTAGTGCACCTCCATGAACAGCCGGTTGGCGACCGTGTCGGTGGGCACCTTGTTGATCGTCACCGCGTAGTCGATGCTCGTCCAGTACGCCTGCACGACGAGGTGGCGCTTCGCGTTGTTGCCCCCGGTGGCGCGAACGGCATTGACGAAGGTCTGGTTGAAGCCGTTCTGCACGCTGGCCCACTCCGCCGACACCGGCGTGCCCCAGGGCGCGTCCATGCCCACCTCGTTGCTGCCGGCGAACAGCAGGTGGTCGTCGTAGTCCTTGAAGGTGGTGGCGATCTGGGTCCAGAACTTCGTGAGCTTGGCGTTGATGGCCGCCTGCTGGTCGTAGCTGGGATGGTTCATCCAGCCGCCGTCCCAGTGGATGTTGATGACCACGTACAGGCCGGCCTTGCGGGCGTAGTCCACCACCTGCTTCACGCGCGCCAGCCAGCTGGGGCTGATGTTGTTGAAGGCGTCCGAGTACTGGGTGTACGCCACCGGGATGCGCACCGACTTGAAGCCGGCGGTCTTGTAGCCGTCCATCGTCGCCTGCGACGTCATCGGGTTGCCCCAGGCCGTCTCGCCGCCTATGGCTTCGAGCGTGTTGCCGAGGTTGATGCCCGGGGACATCTCCTGCGAAAGTTGCACGCTGGTGATGTCGCGCATGCCGCTGGAGGGAGGCGCGGGAGGAGGCGTGGTCGTGCCGCCGCCCGCCGATCCGCCGCCGCAGGCCGCCACGGCGGTCACGAGCGCGAAGGCGAGCCAGGTCAGGACCTGGCCCATCGAGTGAGGGAATCGCTTCATCAGGGTGCTTTCAAGAGGGCTCGCCGTCACTGCGCGGCGTTGACGATCGCGCCGATCACGTCGGGCAGCTTCTGCATTCCAGTGCCGCGGTCGATCAGCTCGCCGGCGTCCCACCACATCGGCACCAGGCCGTGCTGCACGATGGAGCGGGTCACGACCTGCGCCCAGTGGCGCCGGTACGCGGCCATGCCCGGAAACTGGCGTTTCACGTAGGCGCCGTACTCGCCCACGATGACGCCGACGCCCTGGTCCACGAAGGCCGTCTTCATCTTCTGGAACTGCGAGTCGGCCCAAGGCTCGTTGGCCCAGGTTTCGGTGGCCGAGGCGTCGGTGGCGATCGAGCCCCACTGCCAGACCTGGCTGTCGCCGTTGAGCGTGAAGTTGTAGGGGTCGTAGTAATGCACTTCCATGAACAGCCGGTTCGGCACGCTGTCCTTCGGCACGGTGTTGATCGCGACCGTGTTGTCGATGTTGGTGAAGTAGCCCTGCACCACCAGGTGGCGCCTGGCGTTGTGGCCGCCGGTGGCGCGCACCGTGTCCACGAAGGTCTGGTTGAAGCTGTTCTGCACCGCGGCCCACTCGGGCTTCGGCAGGCCCGAGGTGTTGGGCATGCCGACCTCGTTGGTGCCGGCGAACAGCAGGTGGTCGTCCTGGTCCTTGAACGCGGTGGCGATCTGCGTCCACAAGGTCGCCAGCCGGCCGTTGATCGCGGCCTGCTGGTCGTAGGTGGGGTGGTCCATCCAGCCACCGTCCCAGTGGACGTTGATCACCACGTACAGGCCGGCCTTGCGCGCGTAGCCCACCACCTCCTTCACGTGCGCCATCCACTGCGGGCTGATGCGGTGCTGCGCGTCGGCGTACTGGCTCCACGCGATCGGAAGGCGCACCGACTTGAATCCGGCCGCGCGGTACGCATCCATCAGCGCCTGGGTGGGCACCGGCTGGCCCCACGCGGTCTCGTTCGGGATGGCCTCCAGCGTGTTGCCGAGGTTGATGCCGGGCACCATCTCCTTCGACAACTGCACGCTGGTCAGCTCGCGCATGCCGCCGGTCGAGGCGACGGCGTCGCCGGCCGGCCGAAGCGCAGCGGTGCCGGCGCCGACAGCGCAGGCCGTCAGCGCGGCGACGACGGCCAGGAAGCCCAGCGCCGTGCCCAGGGTGGGAAGGCGATTCATCAGCGGTCCGCCTTCACCGTGACGACGACGATCGACTTCGGCGGCAGGTCCAGCGCCAGGCCCGGCGCGCCGGGCTTCGCGGCATAGGGCACCGGCACCAGCGCCTGCGGCCGGTCGAAGGTGTTGTGCGCGTCCATGGCCGCGGCGGTGAGCATGCGCCCCTGGACGGCGCCCGACAGGTTGGTCTGCACACGGGCCGGCCGGTCCGGATCGAGGTTGACGAGTGCGAGAACGGTCGAGCCGTCGGCCGCGCGTGCGGCGCTGAAGTCGACCGAGGGCAGCTCGGTCTCGCCCTGACGCCAACGCGGCGAGTCCAGTGCGGCCTTCAGCGGCGTGGCGCCCTTGAAGGGCTTGTACATGTCGAACACGTGGTACGTCGGCGTGAGCAGCATGCGCGGCCCGTCGGTCAGCACCATGGCCTGCAGCACGTTGACCATCTGCGCGATGTTGGTCATCTTCACGCGGTCGGTGTGGCGATGGAAGACGTCGAGCGACAGCGCGGCCACCAGCGCGTCCCGCAGCGTGTTCTGCTGGTAGAGGAAGCCGGGATTCGTGCCGGGCTCGGCGTCGTGCCAGGTGCCCCACTCGTCGACGAACAAGGCCACGCGCCGGCCGGGGTCGCGCTTGTCCATCAGGCCGCTGATGGTGGCGATGCGCGCCTCGATGGTCAGCGCCGAATGCAGCGTCTTCGCCCAGCGGTCGGCGTCGAAGCCGGTGGCCTGCCCCTTGTGCTCCCAGCCGAAGGGGATGGTGTAGTGGTGCAGCGTCAGCGCATCCAGATGATTGATCGACCGCTCCATCAGGATGTCGATCAAGTGGTCGTTGGAGGTGCCGTCGCCGGAGGCCACGCGCACCAGCCCGGGCGCCGAAAGAAAGGTGGCGTACTGGTTGTGCAGGTCGGACTGGTACTCGGGCCGCATGTTGCCTCCGCAGCCCCAGGCCTCGTTGCCGATGCCGAAGTACTTCAGCTTCCACGGCTTGTCGCGCCCGTTGCGGCGGCGCTCGTCGGTCAGCGCCGACTTGCCGCTGGCCGTCATGTACTCCACCCAGTGGCTCATGTCGTGCGGCGTCATCGACCCCATGTTCCCGGAGACATAGGCCTCGGTGCCGAGCTGCTCGACCAGGTCCATGAACTCGTGCGTGCCGACGCGGTTGCTCTCCGGGACGCCGCCCCACCAACGGTTCAACCGCACGGGGCGCTTGGCCGGGTCGCCTATGCCGTCGCGCCAGTTGTAGTCGTCGGCGAAACAGCCGCCGGGCCAGCGCACGACCGGCACCTCGAGCTTGCGCAAGGCCTGCACGACGTCGTTGCGCCAGCCCCGCGTGTTCGCGATCGTGGACTTGGGGCCCACCCACAGGCCACCATAGATGCCGCTGCCCAGGTGCTCGGCGAACTGGCCGTAGACCTCGGGTTCGATGCGCGGGCCGGCGGCCTCCTGCTGCAACGTGAGCCGGGCTTCGACCGCCTCGGGCGCCGCAGCGAAGGTCCAGGAGGCGAAGGCCAGTGCGCAGGCCGAGACCAGTGCACGCGCGCCGTGCAGCCACGGGCGGGAGGATCTGAAGTTTTTCACGTCGTGGGGTATGGGATGTCCTGGGGCATGGGCCGAACGGGCGACGAACATGAACGCGTCGTCGCCGTGAGCGGGATGTGCGCGGCCGCCCGGTGCGGTGGCACGGCAGGCGTCGATGGCGCCGAGGGCGCGAGGGTCGAAGCGGCACCGAACCGCTTCGACCCGCTTCCCGCGCCCGGCATGCCCATCAAGGGAAGGCCGCTCCGGCGGCGGTCAGAACCAGTAGCCCATGGACAGGCGATAGCTGCGGCCCGGATCGAACCAGGCGCGACCCATGTTGCCTATGCCCTGCTGCTGGGTCTGCCTCGTTACCACGTTGGTCAGGTTGCTCACGTTGAAGCTCGTCCACAGGTGGTCGTTGACCTTGTAGTTCAGGCCCGCGTCCCACTGGCCCACGGCTTCCTGCCAGACCGGCAAACCCCAACCGACGTCCTTCGGCGGCACCCCGCCATTGGCGGCCGCGCGGGCCGGATCGGCACTCGTGGCATCCCAGCCGCTCGCCCCGTAGGCGTTCGTGGCCTGCAGGGTGCGGTCACGCCAGCTGTACGCCAGTCGCGCCGAGATCGGCCCCTGGTCGTACATGAAGCCCACGTTGAAGGCGTTCTTCGACATGTACGGCACCGGCAGGTCCTGGAAGGGCAGGCCGTTGGTGTCGCAACCGTAGAGATTGCCCGGGATGTTCGTGCTGCCACCCGGGCAGTACGGCATCTTGAAGGGGTGATACAGCTCCTGCTTGCCGTCCAGGTAGGTGTAGTTCGCCGAGATGCCGAAGCCCTTCGCCCAGTCGGGCAGCATCTCGCCCAGGCCGGGGATCTTGTCGAAGTAGGTCATGCCGGCGAGCTCGATGCCGGCCTCCCAGAGCTTGGCCGCGTTGGCCGGCCCGGTGATCTGGAAGTCCTGCGGGTTGCCGGCCAGATCCTTGATGGTCCGGGTGTAGGTGTTGGACATGATGATGTCCTTGACCTGCTTGTAGAACACCACCGCCGTCAGCGACTGGCCATCGCGCGGGTACCACTCCAGCGACAGGTCGAAGTTGTTCGACTTCACCGGCTTGAGCTTGGCGTTGCCGCTGTTGTTGCCGGTGTAGGTGATCTGCTGGACGTGCTGGCCCGTCGGGTCCATCGTCACCTTCTGCTCCAGGGTGATGTACTCCTGCAGCTGCTCGAAGCCCGGCCGGTACATGCCCTTGGACAGCGCCAGCCGCGACTGCAGCTTCGGCGTGATGTTCATCTTCAGGTTCAGGCTGGGGATCACGTCGATGTGGCTGTCGGAGACATCCAGCGGGTCGTCGATGGTCCCGAAATGCGGAACGCTGGGGATCGGATCGTTGCCATAGTCCGGCTTGAACACCGTGTAGCCATGGGCCACCGTGTGCGAGCGGATCACCCGCACGCCCGCATTGCCTTCCACCGGGTACTCCCAGTCGTCGAAACCGAAGCGCAGCGTGCCGTAGAGGGCCTGCGTGTCCTCGCTGTGCTTGCTGGTGTTCTTGGGGTCACCGTCGAAGCTCTGGACCGTCCAGTCGCCGGCCGCGGTCGAGCAATCGTTGCTGGTGCCCTTGTACGCATTGGCGTCCTCGCACTGCTTGACGATCATCTGCATCAAGCCCTTGTACGAGCCCGGGTAGTCGCGCACCATCGCCATCGAGGGCACCACGATCGTCGGCGGCTGGCCGGACCGGCCATTGAAGAAGTTCGGGAACGCGAACGTGTTGACGCCGCCGGGCACCTGGTACCGCGGGTCGCTCATGTAGCCGAAGTTGGCCCTTTGCCAGCCCAGGTCGCCGGCATCCGGGAGCTGGCCCGGCACCTTGGTGGGCTGCACGGCCCAGGGCTCGGCGATGGACTTCCAGCCGCTCCCGCTGGCGTTCTGGTGGGTCGACGAGCGCTCCGTCAGGCGCACGCCGAAGCGCAGGTCGCGCAGCACCGGGTCGTCGAAGTTGAACCGGGCATCGGCCTTCCACGCATACAGGTCCGCCTCGGCCTTGTTGAGCGTGGGTTGGACGAAGTTCCAGTAGTAGTTGCCGGGATCGGCCAGGAAGTTGCGGGCCGTCTCGTCGAAGGTCAGGGTGGGCCGTTCGGTGGTCACGTCCAGGCCCAGGCTGGGCACGAAGGTGCCGAGGCCGATCATGCCGCCGCGCATGCTGTTGGTGGCATGGACCCACTGCAGGTCGTTCTGCACCGCCCAGCGGTCGTTGATCGCCCACTTGAAGTTCCAGGCCAGCTCGCGGGTGCGCCCCTCGGTGTGGCTGAAGCCCTGGTCGGTGCCCATCTTCAGGCCGCCGGCGGCGAACTGGTTGGCGCCCTGCCCGCCGATCGGATAGGACAGCGTGCCCGACTGGAAGACGCCGTTGTCGTCGTACTTGGCGTTGTCGATCTTGGTGCCGTAGGCGAACTCCGAGTCGGCGAAGATGCCGTTGGAGACATCGTCCGAAGTGAAGGCCGAGTCGAAGTAGGTCAGCGCCGACTCCATCCCGTTGTTCTTCCACTGCAAGGCGCCGTAGAAGCCGGCGCGCTCGCTCTGCCCGGAGTTGGTGTTCCAGGAGACGGATTCCGGCGCCCACACCGTGCGGCCCGGGATGAGGTCGGTGCGCGGGTAGTACGCGGAGATCCCGACCGAGTCGGCCCGGTAGGTGGACTTGTTGTACGACACGTCCACCAGCGCGCCGAACTCGCCGAGGTCGGTGGAGACACGGTTGGAGTAGAGGCCGGAGATGGCCGGCGAATTCTTGCCGCCGAACTCGCTGTAGTTGTCCGACGCGGAGAACGCGCCCGTCTCGCCCTTGGAGTCGAAGGGCAGCCGCGTGCGCAGGTTGATCTGCCCGCTGATGCCGCCTTCGATCAGTTCGGCCGACGGGTTCTTGTACACGTCGACGCCGGCCATCAGCTCGGGCGGCACCTCGCCCCAGCTCAGTTCGCGACCGGGCCAGCCCGCCGAAAAGCTCTCGCGCCCGTTCAGCGTGGAAGAGCCCCACGACAGGCCGCGGATCTGGACGCCCGAGCCCTCGACATCGAAGCCCAGCGCTCCGCCGCCGGTGCGGTTGCGATTGCGGTCCATCGTGACGCCCACCACGCGTTGCAGCACCTCGGTGATGGACTTGTCCGGCAGCTTGCCGGCCTCGTCGGCGACGACCGAGTCGACGATCTGCTCGGCGTTCTGCTTGATCTTCTGGGCCGTCTCCAGCGCCGCGCGCTGGCCGGTCACCACCACGGTCTGCGGCAGCTGCTCGGCGTCCTTGTCGGCCGTCACCGGTGCGGATGCCGCACCCGCCGGTGCCGGCGCCGCCGACTGCGCCAGCGCGCCGCCGCAAAGCAGCGCGAACTGCGCGGCCGCGACGGACAGCGCCGTCCTCTTGAAATGTCTCCTCATGATCCTCGTCCTCTGGCGAATGCCTGGGTGGGCCACCGCGCCGGGCGGAGGCAGGGAACAGCCTTGCGCTGTCACTGGAAGGTGATGCCGCCGGTGAGCGTCAGCTCCGTCGGATAGGTCGGGTAGTCCATCGGGGTGCTCGACACCGTGGTGTTCACGCTGACCGCGGAGAACTCGATCTTCGAGATCGCGTAGGTCTGCAACTCGCTCGCGACGTCGAGCGAGGCCAGAAGGAGGCCGCACACCTTGTCCGGGTCGTCCGGCTTGTCCGGATTCCGGTCATCCTTGACAAACGCGAAGCTCTTGAGGCTGACGCTGTAGTTCGCGGCGGCCGCCGCGGAGGGCTTCAGCGTCGTCCTCAGCTTCACATTGCAGGCATTGCCGTCCCTCAGGGCGAAGTGACCGAGGATCAGGTCGATGTTCACCCCGTTGCTGCCGGTGTTGAACCACTCGGCGTTCTGCGCGAGCCTGAGCTTCAACGCCGCCTGGGCATCGATGTGCACACCGGTGTTCGTGTCGCCCGAGGAGGCGAGCTCCGACAGGCCGCCAGCCAGCATGTTGAAGCCCCAGTAGCCCCCCATCCAGCCGTCGTTGTTGGGATGGTTCGGATCCTTCGGCTGCATCTTGTAGGAGAACGTGAACCTGCTGCCGTCGCCCGACACCGAGCGCGCACACCAGTTCGGGTCGCCACACCACCAACCATCCAGGTTGCTGCCCGCGAACGTGCCGATGGAGCCCTCTTCCGCGGTGGCCGACCCGTCGGCCTTGTAGCCGCTCAGGAAGGTCAACTTGGGCGCCATCTCGGTGCCGATCGGGATCTTCTTTTCCACCGACGGCGTCACGTAGATGTCACCGCCGTCCTGCGTGGCAGTGATGACGCACATCCCGTTGGCCAGCTTGAGCATCGAGCTTCCGCTCACCGAGCAGACGTCGGGGGTGCTGGACGAGAAGGTGATGGGCCGGTCCAGGTTGGACGCAGCGGTCAGCGGCACCGGAGTCGAATCCAGCGGTTGCCAACCCGGGTTGATGAAGCTGATCAGTTGCGGACGCTTGGGGATGACGAAGAGCTGGCTGGAAGAGGCCGGGGCGTAGCCATCGCCACCGGCCTGCGTCGCCGTCACCGAGCACTCCCCCGCCTTCAGCAGCGACAGCGTGCTGCCGCTGACGGTACAGGTGTCGGGCGTGTTGGACGTGAAGGTCACCGGTCCGCCGGAGCTGGAAGTCGCCACCAGCTCGACGGTCGCGATCTCGGGCGGAATGGCCACCGTCTCCCCTCCGGGAAAGGCGAAATCGACCGCCTGCACCGCCCCGCCTTCGTCGCCCCCCCCGCCTCCACCGCCGCCGCAGGCAGCCAGGAAGGCTGCGCAGGACAGCGCCACGGCCGAAAGCCCGATCGTCGTTGTCACTTGTCTCCTCATGGGTCCATCCTCTTCAGGTGTTTGATGAATTCGCTGCCGCCCGGGGCGGCACCCTCGACGGCCCTCTTCGCCGCCGCGTGGAATCTCTGTTCCGTGTGGTTGACCTCCAGCCGCCCCGGCGGTGCCGAGCTCGTACTGGTGCTTGGATGCGATAGCGGCGATGCCGTGGAAGCAGCTGTTCATGGGGACCAGTGATGCGAATCAGGGCCTCGGCGTCAGCCGCTGGAAACGGTGGAGCGGCACCTGTGCCTTCGCGCTGGGGCTCGCCAACCTCGAGGCGCCGATCGTGTGGGGCTGCGTCAGGCGATAGCGGGCGAGTGCCGCCGCCCCTATGGCCACCGCGTCGGCACCGAGCTGCGTGATCCGCACATCCGGCACCGACAGCCGGGCCGCGTCGGCGTATTCGCGCAGGGTCTGCAGCGCGGAGCCGAGAAAGGGCTCGCCGAGGGCGACAAGTTCGCCTCCCAGCACGATGCAACCGGGGTCGTAGGCGGTCGCGAGGTTCTGCAGCAGCACGCCCAGATAGCGCCCCGCCTCGGCCACGGCCTCGTCCGTGCCCAGGGCCGCCCGCGTGTTGATCAGCGCTTCGGCACAACCGCGGCGCCCGCAGGTGCAACGCGGCCCGTCGACCTGCAGGACGATGTGCCCCACTTCGCCGGCAAAGCCGCGATGGCCGGTGACCAGCTTGTCGCGCACCACCATGCCGGCGCCCAGGCCCTGGTTGATGCTCAGGTACAGCAGCGGACTCGTGGCCCGGGACGCGTTGAACTCGATCTCGCCCACGGCCGCCACGTCGGCCTCGTTCTGGACGAACAGCGCGATGCCGGCCAAGGGCGTGGGCGACAAGCGCTTCATCAGCAGCGCGCCCAGGGGCACGTCGCGCCAACCGAGGTTGGGGGCGAAGTGCAGGATGCCCCGGGCCTCGTCCACGCCGCCCGGCAGGCCCACGCCTATGCCTATGGGCCGTCGCCACGGCTCGTCGATTTCCTCGCACAACGCCAGCAGCGCGCGCGACAGGCCGTCCACGCAAGCGGCGGCGCCGGCACCCCGGTCGAAGCCGACCTCCAGCCGGCCCAGCACCTCGCCGGCCAGCGAGACCGCCACCACCCGCAGCGTCTTCACGCTGACCTCGGCCCCGAGCAGCAGCAGGCGATGCGGATCGATGAACAACGGCGTCGGCCGACGGCCAGGATCGCCGGTCGTCACCACCTCGCGCTCGACGAGCCAGCCGTCAGCCAGCAAGTCCCGCACGAGCGTCGTGACGGTGGAGCGGGTCAGGCCGAGGCAGGCCGACAGGTCCGAGCGCGACAGGCCGGGGTTCACGCACAGCTGGCGCACCACCGCCATGCGGTTCACACCCCTCAACAGCAGCTGACTGCCGGCGACCTCGACTGACACGACGGACCCTTCCAAAACGACCTGCCGTGCAGCCTAGGGAAATACGCGCCGCCTCTCATAACTGCCCGCTAACGGAGTTCTTTCGGCTGCAGCGCCGTGCCTGGAACGCCGCACATCCGCACGAGGGTTAGGCCATCGTTAGGTGTTGCCGAGGCGATCGCGTTAACTTCTCGCGCCCCGCCATGCGAGGGCTGGTCCGGCCGCCATGGCCGGCCGCGACACCCATGCCGCTCTAGAGGAAGCAGGAAGTGCGAAACATTCGTTCGATGACCTTGGGACTGGCCGTGGGCATGTATGCCGTGACGGCCCACGCGGGAGGCTCCGCGCAACGCCACGTGCAGCTGGACCTGTCCCGCGCCACCACGCCGGTGGACCGCTCCTTCGACCTCTCGGTCGGCGCAGACTACCCCGGCACCACCGGCCGTGCCGAGAACCTGGCGCAGCTCAAGACCGCAGTCGACGAGCTGGGATTCCGGTACCTGCGCTTCCACGACATCTTCCATGACTCGCTCGGCACGGTGCGCGAGGTCGATGGACGCATAACCTATGACTTCAGCGGCATAGACAAGCTCTACGACGCGCTGCTCGCACGCGGCATCAGGCCTTTCGTCGAGCTGGGCTTCACGCCGGGCGCGATGACCACCTCCAAGCAGACGATCTTCTACTGGAAGGGCAACACCTCGCACCCCAGGCCGGGACCGTGGACGGAGCTGATCGAGGCCTTCATGCGCCATCTCATCCAGCGCTACGGCGCGCAGGAGGTGCGCCAGTGGCCGCTGGAAGTGTGGAACGAACCCAACCTCGACGGCTTCTGGGAGCGCGCCGACCAGAAGGCCTATTTCGAGCTCTACGCCGCCACCGCCCGCGCGATCAAGCGCGTCGATCCGGCGCTGCGGGTGGGTGGCCCCTCCACCGCCGGCGCCGCCTGGGTGCCCGAGCTGCTGGCCTATGCCAAGGCCAACGGAGTGCCGGTGGATTTCGTGACCACGCACACCTATGGCGTGGAGGAAGGCTACCTCGACGAGTACGGCCAGTCCGACCGCAAGCTCTCGCCCAACCCCGACTCGATCATTGGCGACGTGCAGCGCGTGCGCAAGGAGATCGAGGCCTCGGCCTTCCCCGGCCTGCCGCTGTACATCACCGAATGGAGCACCAGCTACAACCCGCGCGACAAGGTGCATGACAGCTACATCAGCGCCTCGTGGATGCTGACCAAGCTGCGCGGCACGCGCGGCCTGGCGCAGGCGATGAGCTACTGGACGTACAGCGACCTGTTCGAGGAGCCGGGTCCACCCGACCGGCCGTTCCACGGCGGCTTCGGCCTGATGACCCGCGACGGCGTGCGCAAGCCGGCGTGGTTCGCCTACAAGTACCTCAACGCCTTGAGCGGCAACGAGATCCCCAGTGCCGACAAGGCCGTGCTCGCCGCGGCCGACGGCCGCAAGACCGCGGTGCTCGCGTGGGACTGGCAGCACCGCGAACAGCCCACCAGCAACGGCGTGTTCTTCGGCAAGCCGGTGCCCGCCATCGACTCGAGGCCGGTGCAGCTGGACCTGCGCCACCTCGCGCCCGGCAGCTACCGCGTGCAGGTGCGCCGCACCGGCTACCAGGCCAATGACGCGCACACCGCCTATCTCGAGATGGGCTCTCCCCAGGAGCTGAACGCCGAGCAGTTGCGCAAGCTGCAGGACCTCACCACCGACCAGCCGGAAGTCGACCGCGTGGTCCGCGTCGGCCCGGGCGGCCAGCTGCAGTGGAAGCTGCCCATGCGCAGCAACGACATCGTGCTCGTCACCCTGGAGCCGGCCACGAAATAGAGACTTTCGACCGGGTGAGCCGCGCGGCACCTGGAGCGTGTGAACCTCGCACGCCGCACAGCGCCTTCCGTTGATTCCGCAAAACCAAGTTGGAGACCTTCCTCATGTTGAACAGGCGACAGTTTTCTTCCCTTCCCGCCCTGCTGGTCGGCGCCTTGGCCGGTTGTGGAGGCAGCAACGGGGAATCCGCAGGCCAGGCGGGTGCACTCGGCACGCGCACCATGGGCGCGATGGGCGTGAACGCAGCGGATGGCGCGGGCGCGCGGTCGACATGGAAGAGCGTCAAGATCGGCGGCGGCGGCTACGTGCCGGGCCTGGTCTTCCACCCCACGACGCCGGATCTGCTCTACGCGCGGACCGACATCGGCGGCGCCTACCGCTGGAACCCGAAGAAGTCTTCGTGGGTGGCGATCACGGACCAGATGGGCCCGAACGAAGGCTTCTATCACGGCGGCGAGAGCATCGCGCTCGATCCGAACGACGACAGCCTGCTGTACCTGAGCACCGGCATGTACAACTCGGCCGATGGCCAGGGCCGGCTGTACATCTCGTCCGATCGCGGCAAGACCTGGGATCACGTCGAGCTGCCCTTCTCGGTGGGCTCGAACAACGAAGGGCGGGCCATCGGCGAACGCATGATGGTCGACCCGAACCAGCCGAAGATCCTGTACTACGGCTCTCGCACCGCCGGCCTGTGGAGGAGCGGCGATCGCGGCCGGACCTGGAGCCAGGTCACCTCCTTCTCGTCGACCTGGATGACCCAGGAGCAGATCGCCGCTTCGAACGGCAGTGCCAAGGGCGTCGAGTTCGTCGTGTATGACACCTCGACCCGCGCCACGGGCAAGGCGACGAAGACGATCTACGTGGGCGTCGCACCCGACTACGCCAGCGCCGCCGGCCTGGCCTTCAACCTCTACAAGTCCACCAACGGCGGCAAGAGCTGGACCGGGATCCAAACGCCGGTGTCCGGCTTCCACATCCCGCACATGGTGCGCGCCGACGACGGCATGTTCTACGTCGCGTTCACGCAGGGCCCCGGCCCGGGCGCCAACGGCCCGGCCCGGTTCTACAGGTTCGACGGCACCACCTGGACGCTACTCAGGAGCTTCGACCCGGACCAGTGGACGAGCTTCGGCTTCGGTGGCGTGTCGGTCCACGGCAGCGGCGCCACGACCCGCATCGCCCTGGGCGTCACCAACACCTGGGGCAACTGGCAGGGCCAGCCGGTGGTCCAGCTGTCGGACGATGCCGGCGCCACCTGGCGCGAGATCGCGGCCATGAAGCCGCACGCGCCCGACGGCGGCTTCTCCGGATGGGTGGACGACGTCGAGATCGACCCGTTCGACCGGGACCACATCCTGCACGTGAGCGGCGGCGGCGTCTGGGAGACGCGCGATGCCTCGTCGGCCGACCCGAGCTGGGTCTTCCTCGTCGAGGGCATCGAGGAGACGGCCAACGTCAGCATGATCACGCCTCCGGCCGGCTCGCCGTACCTGCTGCTCAACAGCTCCATGGACGTCGGCATGCTGGTGCACACGTCGCTGGACCAGGCGCCGACCCTGGGGCCGCGGGGCAACCTGTCCTTCGGATCCGGCCAGTGCGCCGACATGGCGTGGTCCACCCCTTCGTACATCGCTGCGGTGGGCGCGACCACCTGGGGCAGCACCGTCGCCGGCGTCTACTCGACCGACTCGGGCGTGACCTGGGCCGCCTTCGAGACGAACCATCCCGATGCCCTGTCCAACCAGAGCGGCGAATCGAACATCGCCGTGACCCAGCCGGACCACGCCGTCTGGGCGCCCGCCAACTCGGTGCCGTACCACTCGACCGACAACGGCAAGACCTGGACGCCCACGAACCTGTCGTCTCTTTCCTGGGTCGGCGTCAACCGCAGTTATCGGCTCGCGGCCGACCGCCAGAATCCGGCGAAGGTCTATGCCTACGACTCCGGCGGTGCCTGGTGGACCAACACGACGGGCAAGTTCTACTACTCCACCGACGGCGGCCACAGCTTCACGCAAAGCACCTCGCCCGCCCTGGACAGCCTGCGCTGCAACAACTACCAGACGACGGGACTGGTGGTGAATCCGTACGTCGAGGGCGACGTCTGGATCGCCGACGGCAACAGCCTCTACCACTCGGTGGATTCAGGCGTCACCTGGACGAAGCTGACCTCGATGCAGTCGGTGTGGGGCGACAATGAACCGTGGAAATACCCCGTCCTCTTCGGTGCCACCGTGGTGGCGCTCGGCAAGCCGGCGCCCGGTGCGTCCTATTCCGCCGCCGTGTACATGGTCGGCACGGTGAGCGGCGTGTGGGGGGTCTACCGCTCCGACGACGCAGGCGAAACCTGGACGCGTATCAACGACGACCAGCACCAGTACGGCGGCATCGGGACCATGGCGGCCGATCACGACGTCGAGGGGCGCGTCTACATCAGCGGCGGTGGCCGTGGGGTTCTCTACCGCGGATGAAGCCGAGCCGGGGGCCGGGGGATGGCCGCAGGGGCGGCGGCCGTCGATGACCCCGGACTCCCGCCGCCGCAAGGCCGCCACCCTCGCCGATGTCGGCCGGGAGGCGGGTGTGTCCGCGATGGCGGCGTCCGCGGTGCTGAACGGTTCCCGCACCACGTCCAGGATCTCGGAAGAGACCCGGCAACGGGTCGTCGAGGCGGCGCAGCGCCTGGGCTATCGCGCGGACGAGACCGCCAGGGCCCTGGCGAGCCGTCGCACCAACACCCTCGGCATCGCTGCCACGCTGCTCGGTCCGGAGCCGAACCAGTACTTCCTCGAAGTCTTCAACGGCGTCCTGCAGGCAGCGGTGGCCGCCGGGCAGAACACCACCGTCTTCCCGGTCGAGGGCTGGAGCGAGCCACGGCGCATCGCGCGCCTTTGCGACGGCCGCATCGACGGTCTCATCCTGCTCGCGCCCATGCTGCAGGAGGCCCCCGACGACTTCCTGCCGCAGCACACGCCGGTCGTCACCATCCACTCCAATCGCCGGCACGCGGATGTCGTCAACGTCGAGTCCGACGAGGAGGTGGGCGCCTTCGCCATGGTGCGGCACCTGCTGGCGCTGGGGCACCGGCACATTCTTCACGTGGGCGGCCCGCTCCAGTCCATTGGCGCCGCGAGGCGCGTCGAAGGCTACCTGAGGGCCCACCACGAGGCCGGCATCGAGCCCCTGCAAGACGGCGTCACCCGCGACGAGTTCATCTTCGAAGGCGGCCGCCGCTCCCTTCAAGCCTGGCTGGAGCGGCACCGCACGCAGCCCCTGCCCACCGCCGTGTTCGCCGGCAGCGACGCCATGGCCTTCGGCTGCATCGAGACGCTGCGCCAGCATGGCCTTCGCGTACCGGACGACGTCTCGGTGGCCGGGTTCGACGACACCGCGCTGGCGCGCAGCGCGCAGCTGGCGACCGTGCGCCAGCCGCTGCTGGAAATCGGCCGGCAGGCGGTCGAGGTCCTGCTCGCCTGCGTGGAGGGGCATCGGCAGGGCTCGCTGTACCAGGGGCCGCGCAACATCGTTGCGCCGACCGAAATGGTCCTTCGCGGGACCGTTGCCGCGCCGCGCGTCGGTTTGCTGTCGATTCGCTGAGCCCGCACGCCCAGCGGTAGCAGGACGTGCCGACGCCGACCGAAGATTGACCAGGCCATGGACGGTGGCGCCTTCAGGCCGTCATCTCTGCTGCGCGCCTTCCGGGCTGCCAGCCGCCCGTGAATCCGGGTTGCGGCGCTGCATGTCCTTGATGAAGGGCTCCGCCGCCTCCAGGCCCTGGTGGTACGCCACCTTCTGCATCACGCGCTGCTTGTCGATCGTCCATTCCTTGGACGGCGTGTCGGACGCAGGATGAAGCCGCATCTCGGCGAGGATGTCTTCGCGGCTCACGCCGGCCTCGAGGCGGCCCTGCCAGCGCCTCGCCCACAGGGCCATCCGCTCGTCGCCGGCGCTCTGCGCCAGCAAGCCGAGCGTCCGGTCCGCCTCGTCGGCGTCGCCGCCGTAGGCGATCGCCAGCGCCGCGGATGGGGCGAGAGTGTCAGCTTCGCGCGCGGCCTGCCAGGCCGAAACGAAGCCCTGCAGTGCAGCGCTGCCGGGCTCGCCGCCGCCGGCCAGCTCGGCCTGGAAGGCGGCGAAGGCGGCTTCGACCGATCGGGGATCCAGGGCCCGCGCAGTCTGCAGATGTTGTTGCGCGGCCCGCAGATGGTCGCGCCTTGCCACGTCCTCCTCGCGCTCGGAGAGACGCAGGTGCGCCATGCCGAGCAGATACCGGGCCTCGAAGTTGGCGGCGTCCTTCTGCAGCACGGCCTCCAGCGAGGGCAGGGCCTCTCGGGGATCTCCCCAGGCGATGCGCGCACGGCTCGAGGCGAGGCGGGCCAGCTCGTCCTGCGGGAATCGTGCCGCCAGCTCGGTGACCTGCTTCAGCAGCAGCCCTCCGGCCTGCCGGCTCGGACACGCCTTCAGGGCGGCATCCGTCACGATGAGTTCATCCGTCGCTCGCGGCAAGCTGCGCAGCCGCACCCGCGCAGCAGGAACAGACGGGTAGGCCACCCGCAGCACCTCCACCCCTCGGCCGTAGCGCCACATCAGCTTGCCGATGTCGGAGGCCTTCAGATCGAATGCACGTTCGAAGGCCACCGTCGGGCCGACGTCCCCGCCAACCAGCGCGAGGTACCGGCTCAGGCGCTTGCGCCTGTCCTCGGACGACAGCGCGTAGTGCGTCAACAGCCAGGACTTCGCCTCGAACTCCAGGCGCACGCCGGCGTCGCCGGCGTAGTTGCGGGCATTGGCGACCCGGTTCTCCAGCACGTCTTCGTATTCGAGGCTGTACCTTCTTCCCTCGCCGAGGAACCTCAGGTACTCGGCGATGGGACCGGGCATCCGGCCCACCACCATCTGTTCTCCGGAGAACCGCACGCTGGAGAAGTACTGCGCGAAGCCGGCGATGAACCACGCAGGGGTTCGAATGTCGGTATGGCGATGGAGGAAGTGCCGCGCATACGCCTCGAAGGCATACGACAGCGTGTCGTTCAGCGCGGACTTCTCCAGTTGCTCGTCACGCAGGCCGGTGATCCGTTCCAGGTACACGCCGAAGCCATGCACGCCCGCGGCGCAGCTGCTGTAGAGGCCGACAGCGTCGGCCGGCAGGCCGTCGTCGATCCTGCCCAGGTCCGACGGCCGGGACTGGAAGTACAGCGTCAGCTTCGGCTCCGGCCGGTCGGCAGCGCCGTCGCGCTCGGTGTAGACACGCAGCAGGTGGTCCAGCTTCTCCAGGTTTTCCAGCAGGCTGGTGAGGTCTTCCTCCCGGGCGTCGGAGTACGCGACAAGGTGCTGGCTCTCGCCGCGAATCCACTTGGAGACCTCGCCTTTCCTGGCGACTACCTCTATGCGCTGCGAATCCGTGCGGGCGGGCTCCTGGGCTTCGGCGGAAACCGCCCCAAGGAGGCAGAGGCCGCTGACCAGCGCGTTCACGAAGGATCTCCCTCGCATGGGTTCTGCTCTCGGCATCGCCGACCCTCCGAACGAATGACTATTGTGGAGGGACGAAATGTACAAGCGCGCCCCTGAACGCCACCCTCGCCGGGCATGTCGACCGATCACCTCGAACGCATGGACGGTTTCATGTCCCGCCTGCAGACGCAGGGTCGGCGGGCGGCTGGCGCCTGCCCTCGCGGTCATCGCGAGGGAGGGTCATCCACAACACTGCCATGCAGGCGATCGTCGATTGAAGAATCACGGGGCTTGGCTACGAGGACACGGCGCTGTCGCCCACGACCTGCGCGACCGCCTGCAGCGCACGCACGCAATCGTCGCGGGTCAGGGCCCCGCCCAGGCACAGTCGCAAGCCCGCCGGCGGGTCGCGATCGGTCGAGAAGGCCGTCGCGGACACCGCGGCCACGCCCCACTGTTGCAGGCGGCCCGCGACGCCGGTGCAGCCTTCCTCGCAGTCCGGCACGGGCAACCAGGCATGGAATCCGTACGGCTGCGTGCGCACGCCCACGGGCCCCAGGTGCTCCCGCACGAGGGCTGCGCGCGCGCGACACTCCTCGCGCAGCGCCACCAGCACGCGTTCGCCCAGCCCCTGCTCCAGCCACCGGGTGACCAGGGCGTTCGTCCAGGGCGACGCCATCACCGTGGTCGCGCGCAGCGCACCCGCCACGCGCTGGTGTGCCGCGGCGTTGGGTGAAACGACATAGGCGGTGCGCAGCCCGGCGCCCAGCCACTTCGACAGCCCGCTGAGGTAGTACGTCAAGCCTGGCGCCAGCTCGCCCAGCGGCGGCGGGATGGCGGGAGGCAGCATGCCGTAGGCGTCGTCCTCGATGATGGGGACGCTGTAGCGCAGCGCGATGTCGGCGATGCGTTCGCGGCGGCGGATCGGCAGCGTCGCCGTCGTCGGGTTGTGCAGGTTCGGGCACAGGTACAGCGCCCCGATGGCCATGGATTTGCACGCGTGCTCGAACGCCTCCGGGTCCAGCCCCTGTGCATCGATGTCCAGCGGCTGGAGCTGCAGGCCCAGCTGCGCGGCGATCGCCTTGATGCCCGGATAGGCCAGGCGTTCCACCGCCAGGCTCTGGCCCGGCCGCACGAGCAGCGACACCAGGGCGAGCAGGATCGCGTGGATGCCCGGTGCGATCAGCACCCGCTCGACCGGCGCCTCAGGCAGCCACTGCGCGAGCCACTGCGCCGCGACGGCGCGGTCATGGGGCGTGCCGCCGAAATCCTGGTAGCGCATCAGGTCCGGCACGTGCGCCGACTGGATCAGCGTGACCGCCTCCTGCCTCAGCTCCTCCAGCACGGGATGGTCGTTCAGCTCGGGCGGCAGGTTCATGGTCATCTCGGCTCCGGTGCCCGCGCGCAGCGGCAAGCCGATGAACGAGCCGCGGGTGAAGGTGCCCAGCCCCGGGCGCGAGGCGATCAGGCCACGCTCGCGCGCCAGCGCGATGCCGCGCACGACGGTCGTGTAGTCGAGCGTCAGGTCGCGCGCCAGGTCGCGCAGCGGCGGCAGCCGCTGCCGCGGCGCGAGCCGGCCGAGCCGCAGGTCGTCGGCGATCAGCTCGGGGATGAGCTGGTAGGCCGGGATCCCGCCCTGCGCCAGACGGCGCTTCCAGTGATCAAAGGTCATGCGGGTCGCCTTGTGCTGACGCCAACACTAGCAAGCTGCGGGCCCCGTGGAGGCGCCTGGGGCGCCTTGCAATGGTGCCCCCGCCCCATTGATTGGGTGCATTGATTGGATTTCGCGCCTGGCGCGGTGCCGAACGCGACGGCTGCGGACCTGCCCGCTTCCCTCTCGCGCTGCCTCGATTGATCGCACCTTGGTTGCACGGCCGGCGCCAAGCGTGGCACGGGCTTCGCAACGAGACAGGCCGTGAACGCCGACGAGGCGGCCACGCGACGCTCAACCACCGCAGAGGACTGCCATGCCCAAGGTCACCCATCCCGCCGCCCAGAAGGGCGATTTCCTGGTCGACTATGAAGAGAAGGTCTTCGAGGACGTGAAGGCCGAGCCCGGCGAGAAGGCGCTGGTCACCTTCCACACCGTGGCCTTCGAAGGCTCGATCGGCTTCGTCAACCTGCTGCAGGCCACCCGGCTGCAGCGCAAGGGTTTCGAGACCTCGATCCTGCTCTACGGCCCGGGGGTGACGCTGGGCGTCAAGCGCGGCTTCCCGAAGCTGGGCGACGCGGCCTTCCCGGGCCACCAGAACTTCAACGAGCAGATCGCCAAGTTCATCGCCGAAGGCGGCAAGGTCTACGCCTGCCGCTTCGCGCTGCAGGCGCTGTACGGCCATGGCGAAGGCGCGCTGATCGAAGGGATCCGCCCGATCAATCCGCTCGACGTGCTCGACATCGTGCTGCTGCACCGCAAGCAGGGCGCATTCATCCTCGACACCTGGACGCTGTAGCGCCATGGTTCGCGTCGCCGCGGCGCAGATCGCGCCGGACCTGGACTCCGCCGACGGCACGCTGGCCCGCGTGCTGGAGACGATGCGCGATGCCGCGCGACGCGGTGTCGAGCTGATCGTCTTCCCCGAGACCTTCGTCCCCTACTACCCGTACTTCAGCTTCGTGCTGCCGCCGGTGCAGCAGGGCACACCGCACCTGCTGCTGATGGAACGCGCGCCCGCCGTGCCGGGCCCGGTCACCGACGCCGTGGGCGCCGCCGCGCGCGAACACGGCATGGTGGTGGTGCTGGGCGTCAACGAGCGCGACCACGGCAGCCTCTACAACACGCAGCTGGTCTTCGACGCCGACGGCACGCTCAAGCTCAAGCGCCGCAAGATCACGCCCACCTACCACGAGCGCATGGTCTGGGGCCAGGGCGACGGCTCCGGCCTCGTCGCGGTCGACACCCGGGTCGGTCGCGTCGGCGCGCTCGCCTGCTGGGAGCACTACAACCCGTTGGCGCGCTACGCGCTGATGGCCGAACACGAGCAGATCCACTGCGCGCAGTTCCCGGGCTCGCTGGTGGGCCCGATCTTCGCCGACCAGATGGGCGTGACGATCCGCCACCACGCGCTCGAATCGGGCTGCTTCGTCGTCAACGCGACGGGCTGGCTGACCGACGCGCAGATCCGCAGCGTCACGGCGGACGAGAAGCTGCAGGGCGCACTGCGCGGCGGCTGCCACAGCGCCATCGTCTCGCCCGAAGGCAGGTACCTCGCCGAGCCGCTGACCGAGGGCGAGGGCCTGGTCGTCGCCGACCTCGACATGGCGCTGATCGCCAAGCGCAAACGCATGATGGATTCGGTCGGCCACTACGCTCGGCCCGAGCTGCTGTCGCTGGCGATCCGCCGCGAGGCCGCCACCTTCACCACGCCGATGAAGCCGCCGCCGGCCGCCGCAGAAGAACCGGCCGAGCCGGCCGCCTGAACCAGGAGCCCCCATGCAAGCCCCACGCGAACTGCTCACCGAACTCCAGACGCGCGGCATGCGCGTGGCCGACCCGAGAGCCGCGTCCGGCAGCCGCCGCGGCGGCGCCGGCCCGTCGGACCACCAGGCCGTGACGGTGGACGGCGTGACGCTGATGATCCCGGTGCACACGGCGGCGGCCTTCGATTCGCCCTTCGTGCTCGACACGCCGGGCGGCGACGGACGCGCCACGCTGCGCCGCAACGCCATCCCGATCGCGCAGGTGACGCTGAACAAGACGCCGCGCTTCTACTCACGCTCCACCGCCGACGGCGTGCCCTATTCGCACATCGCCACGCTGCACGGCACCGACGTGCTCGCCACCACGGTGCTGCAGACCTGCATCCGCTACGAAAGCCGGCGCAAGGCCTGCCGCTTCTGCGCGATCGGCCAGTCGCTCGCAGCCGGCCGCACGATCGAGCGCAAGACGCCGGCACAGCTTGCCGAGGTGGCCCAGGCCGCGGTCGAGCTCGACGGCGTCAGGCACATGGTGCTCACCACGGGCACCCCGCCCACGCCCGACCGCGGCGCGGCACTGCTGTGCGAGAGCGCCGCCGCGATCAAGGCGGCCGTCGACCTGCCGCTGCAGGGCCAGTGCGAGCCGCCGGACAGCGATGCCTGGTTCCAGCGCATGAAGGACGCCGGCATCGACACGCTGGGCATGCACCTCGAGGTCATCGGCGACGAACTGCGCCAGCGCGTGCTGCCCGGCAAGAACGAGGTGCCGATGGCGCGCTACTGGCAGGCCTTCGAGGCCGCCGTCGCGGTGTTCGGCCGCGGCCAGGTCAGCACCTACCTCCTGGCCGGGCTGGGCGACAGCGCCGCGCTGATCCTCGCGACCAGCCGGCGCCTGCTGGAGCTGGGCGTCTACCCCTTCGTCGTGCCCTTCGTGCCGATCAGCGGCACGCCGCTGGAAAGCCATCCCGCTCCCGACGCCGGCTTCATGCGCAGCGTGCTGGAGCCGCTCGGCGACATGGTGGCCCAGGCCGGCCTGCGTGCCGCCGACATCAAGGCCGGCTGCGGCAAGTGCGCTGCGTGCTCGACGCTGTCGCGCTACGAGACGCCGCTGGCCGCCTGACGCTTGCGGGAGCACACGCGATGACGACCCTCCACGCACTTCACGCCGAAACGTTCTGCGAGCTGCCGCAAGGCTTCACGCCTGCCGAATTCCGCATCTGCTGGGCGGACGGGGCGTGGATGCTGCGCGAGGCCCAGGCCTTGCGGCACCAGGTCTTCTGCGTCGAGCAGGGGCTGTTCGGCGGCGCCTCAGGCTCGGACGTCGACGAGATCGACCGCCACGGCGCGCAGGTCCGAACGCTGGCCGCGCTGAGCTGCCAGGCTGGGCAGTACGACGAGCTGGTCGGCACCGTGCGCATCCACGAAGCGGCGTCCGGCCTGTGGTGGGGCTCGCGGTTGGCGATACGGCGCCACTGGCGCGGCCAGGCGCAGCTCGGCAGCGCACTCATCCGGCTGGCGGTCAGCAGCGCGCATGCGCTCGGCTGCCGCGAGTTTCTCGCCCACGTGCAGGCGCAGAACGTGCCGCTGTTCGAGCGGCTGCACTGGCATACGCACGACCGCATGGAACTGCACGGCCGGCCGCACGCCCTGATGAGCGCGACTCTGGCGGCCTACCCGCCCTGCCACACGCCGTACACCGGCTTCGTGCTGACGCCGGACAAGCCGTCGTGAGCACCGACCTCCAGGCCCTCTGCGACGCGCTGCGCGCGAGCCGCGGCTTCGCGCACAAGCGCGACATAGGCGCGGTGCTCGGCAGGCTCGGCCCGCAGACCACCGGCACCAGCCTGCCCAACGGCGACGACTGCGCGGTGCTGCCCGAGCCGGGCGGCAGCGGCCACCTGCTGCTGGCGATCGAAGGCCTGGTCGCCGACTTCGTGCAGGCGATGCCCTGGTTCGCCGGCTACAGCGCGGTGATGGTCAACCTGTCGGACATCGCGGCCATGGGCGGCCGGCCGATCGCGGTGGTCGATGCCTTGTGGAGCGCCGAGGCCGCGGTCGCGGCCGAAGTGATCGACGGCATGCAGGCGGCGGCTGCGCGCTACGGCGTGCCGCTGGTCGGCGGCCACACCAACCTGCGTGCGGCGCAGGCCCAACTGGCGGTGGCGGTGCTCGGGCGCGCGAATGCGCTGATCAGCAGCTTCGCGGCGCTGCCGGGCGACCGACTGCTGATGGCGGTCGATCTGCGCGGGCGCTGGATGGACCCTTTCCCCTTCTGGAACGCCTCCACCGAGGCGCCGCCGCAGCGGCTGCGCGACGACCTGGCGCTGTTGCCGGAGCTGGCCGAGCAAGGTCTGCTGGGCGCCGGCAAGGACATCAGCATGGCTGGCGTCCTGGGCACGCTGCTGATGCTGTGCGAGTGCTCCGGCGTGGGCGCCAGGGTCGACCTGTCGCGGCTGCCGAGGCCTGCGGCGACCGTCGACGGCGACGGCGATGCCCTGCTGCGCTGGCTGTGCGCGTTCCCCAGCTTCGGCTACCTGCTCGCGGTGCCCGCCGGGCGAGCTGGCGCGGTCCGAGCGCGTTTCGCTGCCCGTGACATCGCCTGCGCCGACATCGGCGAGATCGTGGCCGGCAGCCAGGTCAGCGTCGGCGACGGCGCCGGCGACGAGCGGCAGCTTCTGTGGGACTTCGCCGACGCCGGCTTCATCACCGGCGCGGCGCGGGAGCCCGGGAGATGACCCGCCTCGCGCTGCTGACCCATTCGGTGCTGCCACGCGGCGGCGTCGTGCACACCCTCGCGCTGGCCGATGCGTTGGTCGAGCGTGGCCATGCGGTGACGGTGCTGGCGCCGGTCCAGCCGGGCCAGTCGCTGTTCCGCCAGACGCGGGCCGCCACGGTGCTGCTGCCCATGGCGACGCCGAGCGGCCCGCTGGTCGAGCAGGTGCGCCAGCGCATCGGCGCGCTGGTGGACGCGCTGCCTGCGGCGCTAGCAGCCGGCCGCTTCGAGCTGCTGCATGCGCAGGACAGCCTGAACGGCAACGCGCTGGCCGAACTGAGCACACGCGGCGTCGTTTCGGCCCCCTGGGTCCGCACGGTCCACCACCTCGACGACTTCGACGCGCCCGAACTCGGCGTCTGGCAGGCCCGCGGCTGGCAGGCGAGCCATGCGGTCGGCTGCGTCAGCGATTTGTGGCAGCGCCACTTCGAGCAGGTCCTGCGCCGGCCGGCCGAGCGGCTCCTCAACGGCGTAGACCTGCAGCGCTTCACGCCCCGCGGCCACCGGCCCGATGCCGCTGGCGACTACGTGCTCGCACTGGGCGGCGTCGAGGCGCGCAAGAACACACCGCGCCTGCTCGACGCCTTCGCGGCGTTGCGCCGCGACGATCCTCATGCGCGCACGCTGCGCCTGGTGGTCGCCGGAGGCGCGAGCCTGCTGGACCATCGCGGCGCGCTGAGCGAATGGCATGAGACGCTGGCACGCTGCGGCCTGTCCGAAGGGCCGGGCAGCACGGTCGAGCGCCTCGGCCCGATCGACGACGCGCGGGTGCCCGAGCTGCTGCGTGGCGCTCGCGCCGTGGCGATGCCGTCGTTGGTCGAGGGCTTCGGGCTGGTCGCACTGGAGGCACTGGCCTGCGGCACGCCGGTGCTGGTGTCGGAGCGCCCGCCTTTCACCGAGCACCTGCGGGGCTGCGCCCAGGTGGCCTGGTGCGACCCGCTCGACGTCGGGTCGATCGCGCGCGGGCTGGCCGACGCGATTCGCATCCCGCACGTGGAGGAGCCGCCCGAGGTGTGCCGGCGCCACGACTGGCGCCGCAGCGCCACCCGCCACGAGGCCTGGTATGCCCAGGTGCTCGCCGCCCATCGAATCCCCGCCTGACGAGAGAAACCCATGCCTGCCATCCACTACACCGTCCGCTGGCCCGACGCGCGCGAGACCGTCTGCTACAGCCCGTCGCTCATCGTGCAGGAACTGCTGCCGCAGGACCGCGCGCTGCCGCTGCCCGAGTTCATGCGCCGCGTGCGCGAGGCCACGGCGATTGCGAACGAGCGGGTGCAGGCGAAGTACGGCTTCGTCTGCTCGCGCGCCAACGACCAGCTGGCCGTGCTCGAGAACCTGTCCCGTGCCTTCGCCGGCCAGCCCGATGCACTGGTGCAGGTCACCGGCTTCAGCGCCGCCGACTGAGCCCCTCCCCACCCCCATTGCCACGGAGCTCCACCATGACCCCAGCCCAGACGCTCGCCGAGCACTACCCCGTCGTCGTGATCGGCGCCGGGCAGGCCGGCCTGTCCGCCAGCCACTACCTGCAGCAGGCGGGCATCGCGCACGTGCTGCTCGAGAAGCGGCGCATCGCTCAATCGTGGCGCCAGGACCGCTGGGACAGCTTCTGCCTCGTCACGCCGAACTGGCAGTGCCGGCTGCCCGACTTTCCCTATGCCGGGCCGGATCCCAAGGGTTACATGCTGAAGGACGAGATCGTCGCCTACCTCGAGGCCTTCGCGGCGAAGATCCGCCCGCCGGTGCTCGAGGGCGTCGCCGTGACGCGGCTGTCGCGCGACGCGAGCGGCGCCTTCGACGTCGAGACCTCGGTCGGCCGCTGCCGCGCCGACCACGTCATCGTCGCCACCGGCGGCTACGACATCCCGATCGTGCCGCCCGGCGCACACGGGCTCTCAACGGCCGTCACGCAGCGGCACTCGGTGGACTACCGCAACCCGGATCAGCTGCCGCCGGGCGCGGTGCTGGTGGTCGGCTCGGGCCAGTCTGGCGTGCAGATCATGGAGGACCTGTTCATCGCCGGGCGGCAGGTGCATCTCGCGGTGGGCTCCGCGCCGCGATCGCCACGCATGTACCGCGGCCGGGAATCCACCGAGTGGCTGCACGAACTGGGCTTCTACGAGCTGACCGTCGACCGCCATCCGCTGCGCGACGAGGCACGCCACAAGACCAACCACTACATGTCCGGCCGCGACGGCGGGCACGAGATCGACCTGCGCCGGTTCGCGCTGAAGGGCGTGAAGCTGTACGGTTCCTTCGCCGATGCGCAAGGCAACACGGTGCGCTTCGTGCCCGACCTGACGAAGAACCTGGACGACGCCGACGAGGTCTACTGCGGCATCCGCCGCGACATCGATGCCTACATCGCCCGCGCGGGCATCGATGCCCCGGCGGAAGCGCCGTTCGAGAAGGCCTGGGCGCCGGCGCAGGATCCGACGTCCCTCGACCTGGAGGCGGCCGGCATCACCAGCATCGTGTGGGCGATCGGCTTGCGCGCCGACTACCGCTGGATCGACCTGCCGGCGTTCGACGGCCGCGGGCATCCGACCTTCAAGCGCGGCGTCTCGCCGGTGAGCGGACTCTATTTTCTCGGCCTGCCCTGGCTGAACACCTGGGGCTCGGGCCGCTTCCTCGGCGTCGCCGACGATGCGCGGCACCTGGTCGACACCATCGTGCAGCGCCGGGCCGCGCCTGGCCGCGCCGAGCTTGCCGAGCCCTGCGTGGCGGCGCCCGCCTGACGACGATGGGTTGGGACCGCTTCGCTCCCCTGTCGACGGAGGTGCCGCTGGCCACGACGCCACCCAGCGCAAGCGCCCAGCGCAGCCGCACCAGCCTGCTGCTCGGCATGCCGCAACTGGATGCCTGCGGCCTGTCTGAGAACTGGCTGCAGAAGACCTGCGGCGACCGGCACTGGCAAGCGCTGGCGCGGCTGATCGGCCGGCGCCCGGCCGACTGGCGCGACACGCGGGGCAACCGGGTCTATGCCGCCTTCGGCTATCTGCGCCTGTCGCACGCCCGGCTGGAAACGGCGCAGGAGGGACGGCGCCTCGCAATCGCGACGGAGTTGCAGGCGGCCGGCCGCAGCCAGGTGCACAGCCGGCACCGGCTGTCGACGCAGGGGCGACCGATCGGGGTGCTGGACCTGCTGTCCAGCTTCGTCGCCCGGGAGGCGTCGTGCAGCAACCGCAAAGTGCGGCGCATAGAAGGCCTGCTGCCCGTCGTCGACCCCGACGCCGACGCCGCAGCGACGCAACAGCGCGCGCGAGCGCTGCGCGCGTCGTTGGACGTGGCTGCCGAGCCCGGGCTACCCGCGCTCGTCGTCCACCCCTGCCCGCGCCACGACTTCAACGGCGCCGGGCTGCTGTACTTCGCCAGCTTCGGCGCCTGGGTCGATCGCGCGCTCTGGCAGTGGGGCCGCCTGACGCCTGGGCTGCGCGTGCGCGAACGCGAATGCGCCTTCCTCGGCAACGCCGATCCGGGCGAGGCGATGCGCGTGCGCCTCGTCTCGGCCGAGTCGGATGGCGGGACGATCCGATGGAGGGTGCGGCTCTCGACAGTCGCCGAAGAGCGGCCGCTGGCCGTCACCGTGCTCGTGGCGCACGGGTGACACGCTGCCGGCGCCGCTGCCCGGCGCGCCGATCGACCTGCGCCTGGTCACCGTGTCGGGCCCGTTCTCGGGCATCGAGGCGGCGCGCACCTGCGGCCGGCGCTGGCTCTACCCGTTGTCACTGGGCCAGGTGCCGCTGAGCTGCCTGATAGCAACCGGGCCGAAATGGGGCGACATCACTTTCTCGTCGCCCTTCATCCTCGAGCCCGATACGTTGTCCAACCGCGTCAGCCAGCACCTGAAGATCGACACCGACGAGCGCGGCACATGCCGGGCCAACGCCGATGGTCGCTGCATCGACAGCGACGAGATCTTCTCGCTGGCCGAACAGCGCTGCCCGGTGCCCGACGCCGATCCTCGTGTCACCCGCGTCTAGATCGCCGCCGGGCATGTCGAGATCGTCGGTGACAAGCACATCGCGCCGAACAAGCTGATCGAGGTGCTGCAGCAGCAGGGGATGGTGCTGGCCCCCTCGCCGCAGCGGCAGGCTGCCTTCGAGCGGTTGCTGGCGCGGTTGTACGGTCAACGCTAGCCGCACCCCGTCCGGACGTGACTTTGAAAGTCAACGGCATGTCATCCCAGGCGGTCCCTGGCGATGCCTCGCCTTCCTCCCACCGGGTGGGTCCCTGGGTGGCCCACTGGCGCCTGAAAAGACAAACGGGTTAGCCCCTTGAGAGAGCTAACCCGTTGTCTTGATTGGTGCGGCTGGCAGGATTCGAACCCACGACCCCTTGGTTCGTAGCCAAGTACTCTATCCAACTGAGCTACAGCCGCTGAGCCTCGCAGTATAGCAAGGATTTTCAGTATTCTGCAATGCGTGGCGAAAATCGCTTCGAACGTCCGCGCCGGACGGCGGTCACTCGACCGCAGCCGCGCGCTGGTCGTAGCCCTGCGCATGCTCGTTGCGGCCCTCTTCGCGGGCGATGGCGGAAAGGCAGCGCAGGGCCTGGCGGCGCACGGGGGCCGGCAGGGACGCCGCAGTGGCTGTCTGCTCGAGCAGGCGCATGGCCTTGCCCCAGAGCTGGCGATCGGCGAAGGCCATCGCGGCCGCCGCCACCAGGGGCGGCTCGTGGCCATGCACCGCGAGCGCCGATTCGATGCGGGGCAGCCAGTCGCTGCCGATGCCGGGCGCGCAGGCCACCAGCGCGAGCGCCAGTTCGCGGCGGTCGTCGGCGCCGGCATTCCCGATCGCATCCCACGCCGGCTGCAGCCATTGGCGGCCTTGTTCGGCGTGGTCCAGCGCCTGGGCACGGCGCGCGGCGCGAGAAACGACGAAGGCATCGCGCCGGTCGACGGCGTCTAGCTCGGACCAGACCCGGCGCAGTTGCTCGATGTCGAACGCCTGTTCGATGGCCTCGATGGCCAGCGAGCGCAGCAAGGATTGCGCAGCCGGCGCCGAGAAACCCTGGTGCTTGGCGAGCAGCCGGGCCGTCTGCAAGGCGTCCAGCGGGCGCCGCTGCTGCCGCGCTGCCTGCAGCTTGAGCCGCAGTGCCTGCGTGCGGCGGGCGACGCCCGGGGGAAGCTCGGCCAGGAGCGCCAGGCCGCGCTCCGCATCCCTGTCCTCCAGGGCCCAGTCCGCGCCCAGCAGCTGCAAGCCATCGAAGGCCGTGCCCGATCCGACGCGGCCGCGCACCATCGCCAGCGCCGCGGCCATGCGCTCGTCGCGGCCGCGCTTGTCCTGCAGCCGGTGCAGGCCCGAGGCGGCGATCATCTCGGCCAGCACCGTGAACTGCAGGTCGTTGCGCAGCACGCCGCACAAGGCCTGCAGATCCAGCGCCCGCTGGGCCGCCCGCTGGGCTCTCGCATAGCGAGCAGCGAACAGCTCGGCCAGGGCCTCTCTCAAGGCGGCGCCGGCCGCACGCTCGCGCTTGAGCTCACGCCACTCGCGCGCCCGCGTCGGCAGGCTCAGGAAGGCCTGGGTCGCCTGCATCGCCGCGAAGACGATGAAGATCGAGCCGATCAGCACCAGCAGGAACAGGTTGAGCGACATGTCCACGCGCCACTGGCCGTAGAACAGGGACACGAGCGCGTCGTTCTGCCCGAGCACCGTCGCGGCGACGACCGCGGCCGCGAAGAGCAGGACCAGCCAGATGACCGAGCGCATCCGTCAACCGCCCTTCAGCGTCCAGCGGACGCTGCGGCCAGCGCCGCCAGCGTCTCGTCCGGGCGCGGCAGGTTCACCTGGCGCGTCTGCCCGGCCACCTGGTGCAGCACCTCGATCGCGCCGGACACGCGCCGCGAACTGCGGTCGAAGTAACGCTCCAGTGCCGCCTGCGCCTGGGCCAGGTCGTTCTGCGCCTGGTCGAACTGGCGCGACAGCAGGGCCAGCCGGGCGTTCAGCAGCCGCAGCTTGAGGTTCTCGCGCAGGAAGTACGCCTGCTCGGGGGCGACCAGCATGGCCTCGGGCTGGTCGATGCGGGTCACCCGCACCAGCGACCGCACCTCGGCCCACACTTCGCTCGCGCTGCGCTGCCAGGCCTGGTCGACCCAGCCCAGCCAGCCGCTGAAGCCGGCAGCCGAGGCGGCTTGCGCTTCTCGTGCCGGTGCTGCCACGGCGCGTGCGGGGCCGCCGGCCGATGCCGGCTTGCGCTCGGGGTTGACGAGCAAGGGCAGTTCGTCGACCAGGCGGACCGCCTCGTCGAGCTTGATCGACAGGCTGGGCACGTCGGCGACGGAGACGGCGCGGACACGGTCGAGATCGCGCGCCACGGCGCGGCGCACCCGCTCCAGCCGGGGCTGGTTGTAGCGCGCCAGCCTTTCGTCCGCCTGGCGCAGCACCGCCACCAGCGGCTCGGCGCTGCCGGTGATGGCGGACTGTTGCTGCGCGACGCGCAAGGCTGCCTCGACATCCGCCAGCACGTTCTCGTCACGCGAGCGCGACAGCGACTGGATGAGCTCCTCGACCTGGCTGCGTTGCAGCGCGGTCTCGGCCACCCGGGCCTCCAGCAGGGCCAGCTTGCCGGCCGCGTCGGCCGCGGTGTCGTGCGCCTGGCGGGCCAGCAGGCGCGCCTCGGTGGATTGCTCCTGCGTGTTCTGCTGGCGGCGCACCAGTTCTTGCTCCAGCGCCTTGACGCGCTGCTGGGTGCTCCAGACGAGCGACAGGCTCACGACGCACGCGACCGTGAGCAGCAAGGCGCCCACAGGCAGCACGAGGCCGCGCAGGGCATGCGCATCGGGCGTGGTGGGGCGGGAGGCGACGGCCGGGGAAGCAGCAGGGCCGGAGGGCGCTGTCACCGCGGGTGCGGCGGCTGCCGGTGCCGGGGTCGGCGAGGGCAATTCAGGGGCATTCACGGTGTCGAAGGATTGTATCGACGGGTCCGCAGGGCCGATGCGGCCGCAGCGTCCGCGCCACAGTGGCGATGTCCGAATGGTGAGGATCGGTGACGGCGGGACTCAGAGCCCGGCCAGAGCCTCGGCCACGGCCTCCGGCGTGGGCCGCACGTCGACCACGCGCCCGAAGCCCAGTTGCCGGGCGCTGTTCGCGATGCGCGGATGCGAGGCCAGGGCGGTCGAGCCGGCCCAGGTTGCCGTGGGCGCCAGCGCCCGCAAGTGGTCGACCGCCTCCGAGCTGCTGAGCAGCCACGCCACCGCGGTCGGCTCGGCCAGCGCGCGCTCCAGCAGCTGTGTTTCGTGCGGGCCGAGCTGCGGCGGCCGGCGCGAATAGGACTGGACGAATTCGACCTGGGCGCCCGCGGCGCGCAGTTGCTCGGCCAGCCAGTCGCGCCCCCCGTCGCCTCGCACGATGGCCGCGCGCGCGCCGGCCCACGAACGCCTGTGCTCGAGCAGCGCCCACAGCGCTTCCGAGTCGAACTGCGCCGAGTCGGCGGCCGGCACCACGATGGCCTCTTCGGGCACGCCGGCCGCACGCAGGGCCGAAGCCGTGCCCGGGCCGGTCGCGCCGGCCCAGGTCGTGCCAGGCCATGGCCATCCCTGCGGCAGCACGTCGAACAACCCTTGCGCCGCGTTCGGGCTGACGAACATCACGAGCGCCGCGGGTCCGGGGGGGCCGCCGGCCAGCGTCCCGGCCCAGCGCTTCAACCCGGGGGCATCGGGCGCCGGCGCTATGTCGATGAGCGGCAGCAGGTCGGCCTGGACGCCCAGCGCCTGCAGCCGGCGCCGCCAGACCTCCCCCTGCGCCCGCGGGCGGGTGACGAGGGCCAGCCGACCTGTCGCCATCAGCCTGCCGTGGCCGCCGCCAGGTAGCGTGCCGCGCCGGCTTCGCCCAGGCGCGCGGCCGCATGCCGGCCCAGCGACTCGGCGGCCTCGGTGTCGGCCACTGGCCCGCGCACCTCCAGCATCAGCAGCGGCTGCAGCGGATCCGCGCCATGGCCGAGCGCCACGGCCAGGCGCAACTCGCCGCCCGCCTCGTCCCAGCGCGCATGGGCCGCCAGCGGAACCGAGCAGCTGCCCCCGAGCGAGCGCGAGACTGCGCGCTCGGCATGGGCCGCCAGCCAGGTGGGGCGGTGCGACAGGCGGCCCAGGGCGGAGGCCAGCTCGGCATCGTCGGAACGGATCTCCAGGCCCAGCGCGCCCTGGCCGGCGGACGGGATCATCTCGTCGGGCTCGAACACCGCACGGATGCGATGCGGCAGGCCCAGCCGCTTCAAGCCTGCGGCGGCCAGCACGATCGCGTCGTAGTAGCCTTCGTCCAGCTTGCGCAGCCGCGTGTCGAGGTTGCCGCGCAGGGGCTCTATGCGCAGGTCAGGACGCAGGGCCTTGAGCTGCACCACCCGGCGCAGGCTGGAGGTGCCGACCACCGCGCCTTCGGGCAGCGCCGCCAGTCGCTCGTACCTCGTCGAGACGAAGGCGTCGCGCGGATCCTCGCGCTCCAGGATCGCGGCGAGCGCGAAGCCCGGGGGCAGGTCCATCGGGACGTCCTTCAGCGAGTGCACCGCCAGGCGCGCGTGGCCGGCCTCCATCGCCGACTCCAGCTCCTTGACGAACAGGCCCTTGCCGCCGACCTTGGACAGCGTGCGGTCGAGGATCTGGTCGCCCCGGGTCGTCATGCCGAGCAGCTCGGCGGCCAAGCCCAGCTCCGAAGCGAGGCGGGCCTTGACATGCTCCGCCTGCCACAGGGCCAGGCGGCTCTCGCGGGTGGCGATGACGATGGGCTGGGCGGCTGGGGAGGCGGCTTCGGCAGACATGCGCAGGATTATCGCCAGCCCCGGGACAGGCCTCGAAAGCCAGCGCCCGAACTGATACCATAGGTCATTGGTAATTTGGTTACCTGAAGCCTGGAGCCACCATGCCTCGCGACGCCCGCCCCGCGCCCTCCACCCGCCGCAGCCCGGCGAAGGTACCTTCCTCCTCTGGGGCGGCACGCTCGGCGGCCGACGCCGCGGAGAAGAATCGGCCTCTCGTAGAGGATATTCGGTTACTCGGCAGGGTGCTGGGAGACGTGATCCGCGAGCAGGAGGGCCGCCAGGCCTTCGAGCTGATCGAGCGGGTACGCCAGCTCTCGGTGGCCTACCGGCTCAAGAAGGATGCCTCGGCCGGCCGCGTGCTCGACCGGCTGCTGAAGAACCTCTCGGCCGACCAGACGGTGAGCGTCATCCGGGCCTTCAGCTACTTCTCGCACCTGGCCAACATCGCCGAGGATCGCCACCACGTGCGCCGGCGCACCCACCACGAGGCCGAGGGCCACCTGCACGAGGGCTCGCTCGCCTACTGCTTCGAGCGGCTGGCCAAGGCCGACCACCGCGGCGCCGACGTCGCGGCCCTGCTGGAGCGGGCCTACATCTCGCCGGTGCTCACCGCCCACCCCACCGAGGTGCAGCGCACCAGCATCCTGGACGCAGAGCGCAGCATCGCCAACCTGATCGGCCAGCGCGACGAACTCAAGAGCGAGCGCGACCTGCACGAGAACGAGCAGATGATCCGCGCCCGCGTCACCCAGCTGTGGCAGACGCGCATGCTGCGCACCGCCAAGCTGCGGGTCTCCGACGAGATCGAGAACGCGCTGTCCTACTACCACGCCACTTTCCTGCGCCAGATCCCGCGCATGTACCGCGAGATCGAGGAGGCGCTGCAGGGCCATCCGGTGCCGTCCTTCTTCCGCATGGGCCACTGGATAGGCGGCGACCGCGACGGCAACCCGAACGTGACGGCCGAGACCCTGAGGCTGGCCCTGGCTCGCCAGTCGGAAACCGCGCTGCGCCACTACCTGACCGAGGTGCACTCGCTCGGCGCCGAGATGTCGATGTCGGCCATGCTGGCGCCGGTCACGCCCGAGATGCAGGCCCTGGCCGAAAGCTCGCCGGACAAGAACCCGCACCGCGAGGACGAGCCGTACCGGCGCGCGCTGATCGGCGTCTATGCACGCCTGGCCGCCACCCTGCATGAATTGACGGGCACCGAGGCCCTTCGCCACGCGGTCGCCCCGCAGGATCCCTACCCCAACGCCGAGGCCTTTGCGGCCGACCTGGCCGTCATCGAACGTTCGCTGCGATCGCACCATGCCGACGCGCTGGTCGCGCCGCGCCTGGCGCCGCTGCAGCGTGCGGTCCAGGTCTTCGGCTTCCACCTGGCCACCGTCGATCTGCGCCAGAGCTCCGACCAGCACGAAGCCGTGGTGGCCGAGCTGCTGCGCATCGCGCGCGTCGAGCCCGACTACGCGAGCCTGGGCGAGGAGGAGCGCCGCTCCCTGCTGCTGCGCCTGCTCGACGACGCCCGTTCGCTGCGCGTGCGGGGGGCCGACTACTCCGCCCTGGCCCAGGGCGAGCTGGCCATCTTCGAGACGGCGTCCGAGATGCGCCGGCGCTTCGGCCAGGCCGCCATCCGCCACTACATCATCTCGCACACCGAGACGGTGAGCGACTTGCTGGAGGTGCTCCTGCTGCAGAAGGAGGCCGGGCTGATGCGCGGCACCCTGAACGACCACGGCGTGGCCGACCTCATCGTCGTGCCGCTGTTCGAGACCATCGCCGACCTGCGCAATGCCGTATCGATCATGCGCGAGTTCTACGCCCTCCCCGGCATCACCGCGCTGGTGGCGCGCGGCGGCGGCGAGCAGGACGTGATGCTGGGCTATTCCGACAGCAACAAGGACGGCGGCTTCTTCACCAGCAACTGGGAGCTCTACCGCGCGGAGATCGCGCTGGTCGAGATGTTCGACCCCCTGGAGGAGGAGCACGGCATCAAGTTGCGCCTGTTCCACGGCCGCGGCGGCACGGTCGGCCGAGGCGGCGGCCCGAGCTACCAGGCCATCATGGCCCAGCCCCCGGGCACGGTGAAGGGCCAGATCCGCCTGACCGAGCAGGGCGAAGTGATCGCCTCGAAATACGCCCACCCGGAGATCGGCCGGCGCAACCTCGAGACGCTCGTCGCCGCCACGCTGGAGGCCAGCCTCCTGCATCCGACCAAGGCCGCGCCCAGGGCCTTCCTGGAAGCGGCAGAGGCGCTGAGCCAGGCCAGCATGTCGGCCTACCGGCACCTGGTCTACGAGACCGATGGCTTCACCGACTACTTCTTCGCCGCCACGCCCATCCGCGAGATCGCCGAGCTCAACATCGGCTCCCGCCCGGCCTCGCGCAAGGCCACGCGGGCCATCGAGGACCTGCGCGCCATCCCCTGGGGCTTCTCATGGGGCCAGTGCCGCGTGGCGTTGCCCGGCTGGTGCGGCTTCGGCTCGGCGGTCGAGGCTTTCCTGGGGGACGGCGCCGAGCGCGCGACCCGGCTGGAGCTGTTGCAGCGCATGCACAAGCAGTGGCCCTTCTTCCGCACCCTGCTGTCCAACCTGGACATGGTGCTGGCCAAGAGCGACCTGCGCATCGCCGCGCGCTACGTCGAGCTGGTCGAGGACAAGCGCCTGGGCAAGCGGATCTTCGCTGCCGTGCGCGCCGAGTGGGACCGCACGCACGATGCCTTGGCGCTGATCACCGGCGAGGCCGAGCGCCTGCAAAGCAACCCGGCGCTGGCGCGCTCGATCGAGCACCGCTTCCCTTACCTGGATCCGCTGAACCACCTGCAGGTCGAGCTGATGCGGCGCTACCGCCGCCGCCGCGAGGGCGACCCGGCGAACGATCGCCTGCAGCGCGGCATCCACCTGTCCATCAACGGCATCGCCGCTGGCCTGCGAAACACCGGCTGAATGGGGCCCCCACGCCCCCTGCCGGGGGCTGCCCCCCGGGGGGCCGCGCAGCGGACCGGCGTAGCCGGATCCGCGCACGCCCTTGGAGGCGAGCGGCGCTTCGCGCGCTCGATGAAACCCGCCATCGGATCACCGATCCGTCGGTGAAGTCGCCTGTTGCTGCTGCAGCGCATGGCGTGCCAGCGCGATTTCGGTGTCGGTGGTGATCAGCGCGGTCACGGCATCGATACGGCGCCAGGTTTCGCAGGCCTGGGCGAGCGTCATCGGCCCCTCCGAGGGCGAGATGAATCCGGTCGCATCGCCCAGGGCCTCCAGCAGTTCGCGCTGCTCGGCGTCCAGCGCGGTCACGCGGTCGGCATCCCAGCCGGTCCGGCGGCCGATGG
Source organism: Ideonella flava (assembly GCF_051857595.1). Classification (NCBI taxonomy): domain Bacteria; kingdom Pseudomonadati; phylum Pseudomonadota; class Betaproteobacteria; order Burkholderiales; family Sphaerotilaceae; genus Ideonella; species Ideonella flava. The sequence goes on along the minus strand of NZ_JBPZHD010000002.1, from coordinate 112,982 downwards.
AGATGCCGATGCCGCGTTCGATCAGCGTCTGGCCCTGGTCGACCAGGCGTTCGGCGATCAGGCCGCACTGCTGCTCGCGCAATGTGCCCATGCCCTGGGCAGGGCACAGGCGGGACACCTCGAGCGAGCCGACCGCCGTCAGGGCATTGCCCACCCCCAGCAGGTCGATCACCAGCACTTCACGCTCGACCGGCGACAGCGCCTGCAGCGCGGGGCTGCGTGCCAGGCGGGGCAGCTCGGCGCTGACCAGCCGGTTCGCGCCCGCCTGCGTCGCCCGCGCCATGGCCTCGCGCACACCGGCGACGTCACCGCTGTCCTGGGCGTGCGCCGCCAGCGCCAGCCAGGGCTGGATGTTGTCCGGATCGGCGGCGGCCCAGTGCTGCGGCGTGAAGGAGGAGCAGGCGGCGGGCGGCTCGGTCGAAGGGCTGGCGCACATCTGCGCGGCCAGGCCCGCGACCCGCAGATCCGAACCGGCGAGCGCTTCGCTCACCAGGTTGAGAAAGGCTTCGGGCGGGGGGGCCTCGTCCGGCGCTTTCGCCCGGGCGCCCAGCAGTTGGCCGGAGACACGCTCGAACGGATCCGACGAAGCCATGAGCAGGCGCGAGGCGTGCGCCAGCGCCGCCGGCCGCAGGCGGCGAAAGGCGCGGTCCACTGCATCGGCCGGCTGGCCGGCCAGGGCACGCCACGCCGGCGGGCAGGCGGCGTCGACCGGCTCGGCAGCGGTGCCCGATGCCGCCGCTGGAATGGAGGCCGGAGCCGACGCGGCCGACGCCGCCAGCTGAGCCGCCACGGCGCCCAGGGCTGCCGCTGCCATGTCGATGCCCGGCCCGGACGGCACCGACGAGGCGGTCTGCGAGTCATCGCGCAGCGCGACGATGGCGAGCCAGCCGAGTCCCAACGCCAGCACGCCGCCCGCGGCCCAGGCCGCGCGCCGCCGCCGGCGCGAGGCTTCAGCCGGCACGCGCGAGCACCTCGCGCACCTGGGGCAGCTGGCGGCGCGAGACCTGCAGCCACTCGCCGCCGGGCTCGACCTGCACGGCCCAGGTTTCCCCGCCTTCGTCCGCCTCGCCGTTGACCGGCGCCCGGCGCTCCAGGGCCCGCACCGCCGACTTCGCGACCACCATGCTGCGGTGGATGCGCACCACCGCCTCGCCCAGGCGCTGCTCCAGATCCGACAAGGCGTCGTCGAGCACGTAGCGATGCCTGGCGGTGACCAGCGTCACGTACTTCATCTCGGCGCGCAGGTAGACCACCTCGGACACGGGGATGCGCAGCACGCGGCCGCGGTCGCTCACCACCAGCGTCGGCACGTCGACCGTCTGCACGGGCGGGGCCACAGAGCTCGAGCGGCCCAGGCGCTGCTCCACGCGCACCAGCGCCTCCTGCAGGCGCGCGCGCCGGACCGGCTTGGTCAGGTAATCGACGGCATCGACCTCGAAGGCCTGCAGCGCATGCTCGGCGTGCGCGGTGACCAGCACCACCGCCGGAGCGACCGGCTGGTCGCGCAGGCGCTGGGCCAACGCCATGCCATCCATGCCCGGCATGTGGATGTCCAGCAGCACCGCGTCGACCTGCAGCCGGGCCAGGGCGTGCAGCGCTTCGGCGGCACTGCCGGCTTCGTCGACCACCGTGGCGCCCGGGTGGACGCAGTCGGCCAGCAGACCCCGCAGCCGCATGCGGGCCAGCGGTTCGTCGTCGACGATGAGGACGCGTAGTCGATCCATGTTCAGACGGGTATCCCGATGCTGACGCGGTAGCGGCCGTCCTCGGTCAGGCCGCTGCGGAAATCGGCGTCCAGATCATGCATCAGCCGCAGGCGTTCGCGGACGCTGGCAATGCCGATGCCATGGCCGGCCTTCGAGGGGCCGGACGCGACGGTGTTCGTCACCGAGATCAGCACCCGGTCGCGGCGGCGGCGGGTGCGGATCTCTATCGTTCCGCCCTTGTCGGCCGGCTCTATGCCGTGGCGCACGGCGTTCTCGATCAGCGGCTGCAGGGCCAGCGGCGGCAGCCGGGCCGCCGTCGCGTTGGCATCGAGATCCCATTCGACGTCGAGCCGGCGGCCAAAGCGCAGCTGCTCGATGGCGAGATAGCGCCGGCTCAACTCGATCTCGGCGCCGAGCGTGGTCGCCTGGTCCAGCGCGCCCAGCGCGGCGCGAAACAGGTCGGACAGGTCCTCCAGCACCTCCTCGGCGCGTTGCGGATCCAGCTGCACCAGGGCGATCGCGGTGTTGAGCGTGTTGAACAGGAAGTGCGGGCGAATGCGGGTCTGCAGGTCTGCCAGGCGGGCCGCGGCCGCGGCCGGCAGGCGAGCGCGTTCACGCCACCGTTCGTTCTGGAACACCAGCGCCGCCATCAAGGCGCCCGCCAAGGCCGGCGCCAGCGGGTGGGAGGCCGGCGAAGGCGCCATGCCGACGGAGGCCAGCGGCCACCACAGGGCCAGCGCGGCGGCGGCGCCGAACGCAGCGGCCACGCCCACCTGCAAAGGAGCTGCGGCCCGAGCGATCACGCGGCGCCCTGCACAGGCCACCAGCACCCACAGCAAGGTGGCCGGCACGGCCACGGTGGCGGCCGAGGCCAGCTCCTCCAGCCAGCCGAACAAGCTGTGGGCGCTGAACAGCAGGGCCGTGCCCAGCACCACCACGACCAGCAGCAGGGCCCTCAACATCGTGCCGCTGCGGCACAGGGGCAGCGGCTCGGGCCGGGAGGGGTCAGGGGCCGTGACGGCCTCGCGCAGGTCATCGAAGAGCGTGCTGGCGGTGCCGGTGTCTTGCGTCGGTCTCACGGCGGCCATTGTCGTCGGCGGGACCAGGCCGCTCGTCCCCGCGACTTCTAGAATCCAGGGTTTCCCTGACGGAACATCACATGCCCACCGCAACGCTCATCAGCGCGACGCCGGCCGAGCGCCGGGCCGCTCCCCAGCCGGCCGGCATCCCCTCGGGGGATCGGCCGATGTACTCATCGGACGAGGGGCTCCAATGACCCAACTCGACAAAAAGTCCCAGGCTTGGTCAGCCCTGTTCTCGGAGCCGATGAGCGAGCTGGTCAAGCGCTACACGGCCAGTGTCTCGTTCGACCAGCGCCTGTGGCGGGCCGACATCGAGGGCAGCCTGGCCCACGCCGCGATGCTCGCGCGCCAGGGGGTGATCGCCACGCAGGACCTGGCCGACATCGAGCGCGGCATGGCGCAGGTGAAGAGCGAGATCGAGAACGGCGAGTTCGTCTGGAAGGACGAGCTCGAGGACGTCCACCTGAACATCGAGGCCCGGCTGACCCAGCTGGTGGGCGATGCCGGCAAGCGCCTGCACACCGGCCGCTCGCGCAACGACCAGGTCGCCACCGACGTGCGCCTGTGGCTGCGCGGCGAGATCGATGCCATCGCGACCCTGCTGGCCGACATGCAGCGCGCGCTGATCTCGGTGGCTTCGCACCACACCGAGACGGTGATGCCCGGCTTCACCCACATGCAGGTCGCGCAGCCGGTCAGCTTCGCGCACCACCTGCTGGCCTACGTGGAGATGTTCGCCCGTGACGGCGAGCGGCTGGCCGACGTGCGCAAGCGCGTCAACCGCCTGCCACTGGGCGCCGCCGCCCTGGCCGGCACCAGCTACCCGCTGGACCGCGAAAGCGTGGCCCAGGCGCTGGGCTTCGACGGCGTTTGCCAGAACTCGCTGGATGCGGTGAGCGACCGCGACTTCGCGATCGAGTTCACCGCCTTCGCCTCGCTGGTCATGGTGCACGTCTCGCGCCTGGCCGAAGAGATCGTGCTGTGGATGAGCCAGAACTTCAGCTTCATCGACCTGTCGGACCGCTACTGCACCGGCTCGTCGATCATGCCGCAGAAGCGCAACCCGGACGTCGCCGAGCTGGCCCGCGGCAAGAGCGGCCGCGTCGTCGGCCACCTGATGGCGCTGATCACCCTGATGAAGGGCCAGCCGCTGACCTACAACAAGGACAACCAGGAAGACAAGGAGCCGCTGTTCGACACCGTGGACACGGTCAAGGACACGCTGCGCATCATGGCCGAGATGGTGGGTGGCGAGATCGATGCCGCCAACGGCACCCGTTCGGGAGGCCTCAAGGTCAAGGCCGAGGCCATGCAGTCCGCCGCCCGACGCGGCTACGCCACCGCGACCGACCTGGCCGACTACCTCGTCAAGAAGGGCCTGCCCTTCCGCGACGCGCACGAGGTGGTGGCCCACGCCGTCAAGGAGGCGCTCGGTCGAGGCGTGGACCTGTCGGAGCTGCCGCTGACAGCGCTGCAATCCCTGCATGCGAGCATCGGCGAGGACGTGTTCGAGGTGCTGAGCCTCACCGGCTCGCTCAACGCCCGCAACGTGATCGGCGGCACCGCTCCTCAGCAGGTGCGCGCGCAGATCGAAAGGCACCGCGCGCGGCTGGGGCACTGAGGGCATCCAGCTCGACCGCGTTCGGGATCAACCTCCCCCGCTCTGGCTCAAGCTCCCTTCCGTTCGGCCTGAGCCTGTCGAAGCCTTCGTGCTTCAGGCCTCTTCGACAGGCTCAGGGTGAACGGGTGGTGGGACGGCTCAACCTCCACCCCGTTCGGGCTGAGCCTGTCGAAGCCTTTGTGCTTCAGGCCCTTCGACAGGCTCAGGGCGAACGGGGGGTGGGATGCTCCAACCTCCAACCCGTTCGGGCTGAGCTCGTCGAAGCCTTTGTGCTTCAGGCCCTTCGACAGGCTCAGGGTGAACGGGTGGTGGGATGCTCCAACCTCCAACCCGTTCGGGCTGAGCTCGTCGAAGCCTTTGTGCTTCAGGCCCTTCGACAGGCTCAGGGTGAACGGATGGTGGGATGCTCCAACCTCCAACCCGTTCGGGCTGAGCTCGTCGAAGCCTTTGTGCTTCAGGCCCTTCGACAGGCTCAGGGCGAACGGGGGGTGGGATGGCTCCAACCTCCACGCCGTTCGGGCTGAGCTCGTCGATGCCTTTGTGCTTCAGGCCCTTCGACGGGCTCAGGTCGAACGGGTGGTGGGATGGCTCCAACCTCCACCCCGTTCGGGCTGAGCTCGTCGAAGCCTCCTTGCACGAGGCCCTTCGACAGGCTCAGGGTGAACGGGGGGTGAAATGCCTCCAACGTCCACGCCGTTCGGGCTGAGCTCGTCGAAGCCTCCTTGCGCGAGGCCCTTCGACAGGCTCAGGGCGAACGGGGGGTGGGATGGCTCCAACCTCCATCCCGTTCGGGCTGAGCCTGTCGAAGCCCAGCCTGCCCACTGGCACAAGCGCCATCAGGCACTGATAATCCATACAGGTCTGCCGCCTGTATGCCCCCGCCCCGACGTCTCATCGCCCACCTCGACATGGACGCTTTCTACGCGTCCGTCGAGCTGCTGCGCTACCCCGATCTGCGGGGCAAGCCGGTGGTGGTGGGTGGTGGTCGGCGCCACCAGCCCGAAGTGCTGCCCGACGGCACCCGGCGCTACTCGCTGCTGAAGGATTACGCCGGCCGCGGGGTCATCACCACCTCCACCTACGAGGCCCGAGCCATGGGCGTGTTCTCCGCCATGGGCACGATGAAGGCCGCCGCGCTCGCGCCCAACGCGGTGCTGCTGCCGGTGGATTTCGAGCAGTACCGCCTGTACTCGCGCCGGTTCAAGGCGGCCGTGGCCGAGCTGGCCCCGGTGATCGAGGACCGCGGCATAGACGAGATCTACATCGACCTGACGAACGTCCCCGGCGCCCAGGAGCCGGTGGGGCACGACCCCCTCGGCGGCGTGCGGGCCCTGGCGCTGGAGATCAAGAACAACGTCAAGCGCGCCACCGGCGGCCTGACCTGCTCGATAGGGGTCACGCCCAACAAGCTGCTGTCCAAGCTGGCCTCCGAGCTGGAGAAGCCCGACGGCCTCACCGTGCTGACGATGGACGATGTGCCGACCCGCATCTGGCCCCTGGCCGCCCGCAAGGTGAACGGCATCGGGCCCAAGGCGGCGGCCCGGATGGCCGAGCTCGGCATCCAGACCGTGGGCGACCTGGCCCGTTGTGAACGCCCCTGGCTCATAGAGCACTTCGGCCGCAGCTACGGAGCCTGGCTGAACGACGCCGCCTGGGGCCGCGACGACAGGCCGCTGGTCACCGATGGCGAGCCGGTCTCGATGAGCCACGAGACCACCTTCGACCGCGACCTGCACGCCGTGCGCGACAAGGCCCAGCTCGGTACCATCTTCACCCAGCTGTGCGAAGAGCTCGCCGCCGGCCTGCAGCGCAAGGGCTACCTCAGCCAGACCATTGGCATCAAGCTGCGCTTCGACGATTTCAAGATCGCCACCCGCGACCTGACGCTGCCCGAGCCCACGTCCGATGCACTGGCCATCCGACGCGCGGCCGGCGAGTGCCTCAAGCGGGTCGACCTGACTCGCCGCCTGCGCCTGCTGGGCGTGCGCGGAGGCAAGCTGATGACGCCGGGCGAGTGGCAGGCCCGGCAGGCACAGGCGCGGGCTCGTGCCGGGGCGGCTCCGAAACGCACCACGGCGGCGGCAACCACCGCCGAGGAGCCGCCGGCCGCCTACAACCTGCCGCTCTTCGACGGCGAGGCGTGAACAAACGCACGGCAGCCCGCGGCGCGGCGGCGAAAGGGCGCGCCGCGCCGCCGCGGCGTGCATCCAATGCCGCAGCTGCCCCGTAGCTGGAGCACCGACACTCCGCCCGATCGCATGCCGCCACGCCACGCCCGCTTCTACGCCGCCCTGCTGATGGGCCTCGGACTCGCCGCCCACGCGGCCGAGGACCCCGCGCCACCGCTCACCCACGGCCAGGGCAAGCTGCTGCTGACGGGCGGCGTCAGCTCGATAGACGGCGCAGCCGGCGGCGGCCTCACGCCCTGGGCGGTGACGGCCAGCTACGCCACCGCCCACCAGTTCGGCGCCACGGCCTTCGCCACCCGCACCACCACCCAGGCCTACGCGATGAACGCCTATGGGGCCGCGGCAGGCGTGGACGACCGCTTCGAGGTCTCGCTCGCCCACCAGGATTTCGACACCGGCCCCACCGGCCCGGCGCTCGGCCTGCCGGGCCTGCACCTCAAGCAGGACATCATCGGCTTCAAGTGGCACTTCGTGGGCGAAGCCGTGCTCGACAGCGACACCTGGCTGCCGCAGCTGGCCGTCGGCCTGGAGCAAAAGCACGTCGATGCCGGCGGCCTGGCGCCAACGCTGAAGGCGCTGGGCGCCGACACCAGCGGCACCGACCTCTACTTGAGCGCCACCAAGCTGTTCCTCGCGCCAGGCGTGCTGGTCAACGGCACCCTGCGCCTGACCCGCGCCAACCAGAACGGCCTGCTCGGCTTCGGCGGCACGGCCCACGACGGCTACTCGCTGCAACCCGAGGTCTCGCTGGCCTGGCTGCTGCGCAAGGACCTGGCCCTCGGCATCGAGTACCGCGCCAAGCCCGACAACCTGAACCCTTCGCCGCTCGGCGCGGGCCTGAAGGAGGACGACTGGGCCGACCTCTTCATCGCCTGGGCGCCCTGCAAGGCCTTCTCGCTGACCGCCGCCTACGTCGACCTCGGCCACATCGTGCCGGCGGTCGTGCCCCGCCGCCAGACAGGCGCCTACCTTTCCGCCCAGCTGGCGTTCTGAGGTCTGCCATGAAGATGCCATCCCTGCTCGCCCGTCTGCTGTCCGCCGCGATCTGCGCCCTCGCCCTGTCCACCCCCGGCTTCGCCGCCGACGACAGCCTCTACCGCCAGCTCGGCGCCCGGCCCGGCCTGGAAGCGCTGATGGAAGACTTCATGCAGCGCCTGCTGGCCGACCCGCGCATGAACCCCTTCTTCAAGGAAGCCGACCAGGCGCACATCCGGGCCGAGCTGGTGCTGCAGATCTGCGAGGTGTCCGGCGGCCCTTGCCGGCGCGAAGGCCCGGACATGAAACGCGTGCACGAAGGCGTGGACATCGACCGCGCCGCCTTCAATGCGCTGGTCGAGGTGCTCCAGCAGTCGATGGATGCGCGGGGCATCCCCTTCGGCACGCAGAACCGCCTCCTGGCGCTGCTGGCGCCCATGCACCGCGAGATCATCAACGTCCCCTGAGTCCGAGCCACCACGATGAAGACCCACCTGACGACCTCCTTCGCCGCACTCGTCCTGGCCGCTTCGGCCTCCTCAGCTTCCGTCGCGGGCACGCTGGACATCACCGTCACCGACCGAGATGGCCAACCCGCCGCCGACGTCGTCGTGCTGCTGCAAGTGCCCAACCAGCCCTCGCCCAAGCCCGCCGCAGCACCTGTCGTCATCGCGCAAGAGAACCTGCGCTTCGTGCCCTTCCTCACCGTCGTGCCGGTGGGCAGCACGCTGCGTTTCGTGAACCAGGACGGCTACGACCACCACGTGCGCTCCATGCCCAGCGGGCCTCTGGGGAGCATGCCGGCGGTGGAGTACTTCGAGCTGCGGCTGGACGCGGCCAAGACCGCCCAGCGAAGCAGCAGCTACGACGATGAATACAAGACCGCCGCGGCTCCATCCAAGAAGTCCGGCACCACCACGGCCGAGGTCAAGCTGAACCACGCCGGGCCGATCGGCCTGGGCTGCCACATCCACGGCTCGATGCGCGGCCAGGTCTACGTGAGCGCGACCCCCTGGTTCGCCAAGACCGACGCCAAGGGCATCGCCCACCTCGAGGGCGTGCCCGAGGGTGCCGCCGAAGTCACCCTGTGGCATCCGGACCAGTTGCAGGAGCAGTCGCCGGTGAAGGTGCAGGTCGACGCCGGCCCGTCCACCAAGGCCGCCGGCCAGCTCAACTTCACGCCCAGGCGCCGGCGGGTGTGAGCCGCTCGACTTGATCTGGCGCAAGCCGGCCGCAGAAGGGGCGCAGCCCGCGCGAAGCGCCCTTCAAGATCGCGCCAGAACCCGAGTTGCCCCACGAGATACCCATGCTGACCTGGTCCGACGAACTCGTCCTCGATCACCCCGCCATGGATGCGACGCACGAGGAGTTCGTCGCGCTCCTGGCCGCCGCCGAAGCGGCCCTGGCCGAATCCCCGCCCGTCGCCCTGGCCTCGTATGCCACGCTCATCGAGCACACCCGCGCGCACTTCGGCCAGGAGGACCGCTGGATGGCCGAGTCCGGGTTCGCACGCGAGAACTGCCACAGCTTCCAGCACGCACAAGTGCTGGAGCTGATGCAGGAGGTCGACCGCCTGGCTCGCGAGCTGGGCGATTTCGGCCCGATGCAACGCGTGCTGCCCGAGCTGGGCCATTGGTTTCGCGTCCACGCGCAATCCATGGATGCGGCGCTGGCTTCGCATCTCGACCAGATCGGCCACGACCCCGCCACCGGTCACATCGCCCGCCCGCCGGCCGCGCGGCCCATCACCGGCTGCGGCGGCAAGAGTTGCTCGGCGGCGCCGCAGCCGGGCGAGACGGAAACGGCCTGAAAAAAATGGGCCCCTACGCCGCCTTCGGCGTCGGTCCCCCAAGGGGATCAGCTGCCTAGGGGCGGCCCGGCGGCGGCTGAGCCGAGCCGGCGCTAGAGTGCGGCCGTGACCGCACCCTTGCCGCCCGACCTTCGCCTGCCCTCGCTCGACGCCCTGCGCGCCTTCGAGGCCGCGGCGCGCCTGGGCACCTTCGAGCGAGCGGCCGACGAGCTCTCGCTGACGGCCAGCGCGGTGGGCAAGCGCATAGGCGCGCTGGAGGAGCTGCTGGGTGCCGCCCTGTTCCAGCGCGGCGCCAAGGCGCTCACGCTGTCGGCCGCCGGCAAGGAGTACCTCGGCTCCGTGCGCGCCGCCCTGGCGCTGCTGGGCGCCGTCCCGCTCCACCAACGCACGGCCCAGCGGCGCGAGCGCCTGCGCATCAGCGCCCCGCCGACCTTCGCGCGGCAGGTCCTGGTACCGGCCCTGCCGAGCTTCACGCAGGCGCATCCCGAGATCGAGCTGGAGGTCGTGCTCTCCGTCCCCTTCCTCGACCTCGCCGGCGCCGAAGCCGAGCTGCAGGTCCGCCACGGAGCCATCGGCTCCTTCGGACCCGAGATCACGCCGCTGTCGCTGGACCACCTCCTGCCGCTGGCCAGCCCGGCCCTGTTGGCCGTCGATCCGCCGCGCACTCCCGCCGACCTCGCCCGCCTTCCGCTTCTGCGCACGCCCGTCGAACCCTGGCTGCCCTGGTTCCGCGCGATGGAGCTGGATTGGGCCGAGCCGGACACGGGCCCGCGCCTGGTCGACCTGGGCCTGACGCTCGAGGCCGCCCGGTGCGGCCAGGGCGTCGCGCTGGCCCGGCCCGCGCTGGCGCGGCAGATGCTGGCTTCGGGCGAGCTGGTGCCCGCGCTCGGAGTCGGCCGGACGCCGCTGGTGCCGGCGACGACGGCCTACCACTTGCTGCCCGCCGAGCCGATCTCGCCGGGCGCCTCCGCCTTCGCGACATGGTTGCGCGCCGCAGGCCACCAGGCCGCGGCCGAAGGGCTCGCCCTCGTCGCACCGGAAACGGGTTCCGCCTTCGCCTGAATTTCTTTCCGCCCGGCCGGACAGGGGCGCCGCTAGCATCCGGGCCAGTCGCGAAGAACCAGCACGGAGACAACCGGATGAGCGTGATCACCAACATCGAGGACCTGCGCCTCATCGCCAAGCGCCGCGTGCCGCGCATGTTCTACGACTACGCCGACTCCGGCTCGTGGACGGAAGGCACCTACCGCGCCAACGAAGCCGACTTCGGCAAGATCCTGCTGCGCCAGCGCGTGGCGGTGAACATGGAAGGCCGCAGCACCGAGACGACCATGGTCGGGCAGAAGGTCGCCATGCCGGTGGCCATCGCGCCCACGGGGCTGACCGGCATGCAGCACGCCGACGGCGAGATCCTCGCCGCCCGCGCGGCCGAGAAGTTCGGCGTGCCCTTCACGCTGTCGACCATGAGCATCTGCTCGATCGAGGACGTCGCCGCCCACACCGCGCAACCCTTCTGGTTCCAGCTCTACGTGATGCGCGACCGCGACTTCATCGAGCGCCTCATCGACCGCGCCAAGGCCGCCAGGTGCTCGGCGCTGATGCTGACGCTGGACCTGCAGATCCTCGGCCAGCGCCACAAGGACCTGAAGAACGGCCTGTCCGCGCCGCCCAAGCCGACCCTCGCCAACCTCATCAACCTCACCACCAAGCCACGTTGGTGCCTCGGCATGCTGGGCACCAAGCGTCGCAGCTTCGGCAACATCGTCGGCCATGCCAAGGGCGTGGGCGACCTGTCTTCGCTGTCGGCCTGGACGGCCGAGCAGTTCGACCCGGCCCTGTCGTGGGCCGACGTCGAGTGGATCAAGAAGCGCTGGGGCGGCAAGCTGATCCTCAAGGGGATCATGGATGCCGAGGACGCGAGGCTCGCCGCCGACAGCGGCGCCGACGCGCTCATCGTCAGCAACCATGGCGGCCGCCAGCTCGACGGCGCGCCGTCATCGATCCAGGCCCTGCCGGCGATTGCCGAGGCGGTGGGCTCGCGCATCGAGGTCTGGATGGACGGCGGCATCCGCTCGGGCCAGGACGTGCTCAAGGCCCGCGCGCTCGGCGCCCGCGGCACCCTCATCGGCCGCGCCTTCCTCTACGGCCTGGGCGCGATGGGCGAGCTGGGGGTGACGAAGGCGCTGGAGATCATCCACCGCGAGCTCGACCTCACCATGGCCTTTTGCGGCCACACGAAGATCGACACGGTGGACCGCGGGATCCTGCTGCCGGGCACCGCGCCTTGAGCTGAGCCACAGGCTTCGAAGCGCGGCACCTCATGCTGGTGCTTCATCCGACTCCTGCGCGTACTCCACCCGGTTCCGCCCGTTGTTCTTCGCCCGATAGAGCGCGCGGTCGGCCATGGCGATGAGCTGGTCGACGTCGGCCTGCATGCCGGGCAGGAGCGTCACCACGCCGAAGGAACAGGTCACGCGGCCCGCCTGGGGCATGGGCTCGGCGGCGATCACCGCATGCACGGCCTGCAGCCGCCGCCCGTCGTCGGGCCGGACCGCATCCATCCCCGGCAGCACGAGCACGAACTCCTCCCCGCCGTACCGACCGACGGCGTCATAGGGGCGCACGGCCCTCGTCAGGCGATTCACGAACTCGCGCAGCACCGCATCCCCCGCCGGATGGCCGAAGGTGTCGTTGATTCGCTTGAAGTGATCGATGTCTGCCAGCAGCAGCGTGAGTGGCGAGCGCTCGCGCCGCGCGCGGCCCACCTCGCGCTCGATGATTTCCATCAACGCACGCCGGTTCCAGGCGCCGGTCAATCCATCGCGCGTGGCTAGTTCGCGCAACTGCTCTCGCGACGCTTCCAGCTCCTGGGTGCGGTGCCGCACCAGGGCCTCCAGCGCCTGCGCGTGGCGGACGACCTGGCGCACCCGCCAGCGGTGCGCGATGAAGCCCAGCACCAGGGCGCCGAAGATCGCCAAGGCGTAAGCCTGCGGCGTGCGCCACCAGGGCGGCTCGATCTCGAAGCCGAAGCCCGTGGCCGGTGAGGCCACACCCAGCTCATGGTCGATCACCCGGGCCTCGAAACGGTAGGCGCCGGGCGGCAGGCCCGTCAGGCGCACGGAGTCCCCCGGCACCGCTGCCCAACGATCGTCGAAGCCGGTCAGCCGGTACTCGATGCGCATCGCATGGCGCCCCCCGTAAACCGGCGCCGCCAGCAGCACTTCGAGCGCATCCTGGGTCCACGGCAGGGCGAGCCCGGGCCTGGCGTCCAGCGGCACGGTGCGCGATCCACTGCGCACCTCCTCGATCGAGACCGTGCCGAGCACCGGCTCGAACAGGGCCTGCGGAGCCAGCATGTGCGAAGCGCCGCGGCTGGTGCCGATCCAGACCGTGCCGTCGGCATCCTCGTACAGCCCGCCGCCCGAGGTATCGCTCCAGACGAGGCCGGCCGCCTGGTCGAGCCAGCGCCAACTCCGCCCGTTGAACACGGCCACGCCGGCATCCGTGGACACCCACCACCAGCCGCGCCGGTCTTCCAGCAGGGCCACCACGCTGCGCCCCTTCAGCACGGCCGGCGTGACATCGACCCGCCGGAACGGGTCTCCCTGGAGCTCGATCCGGTGAAGCCTGTCCTCGCCGTTGGTCACCAGCAGGCCGCCGTCCTGCAGACACGCGATGCGAAAGATGTCGCCGCCTCCCGCCTTGGACAGTTCCAGGCGCCCGGCCCGGTCGCTCACCAGGCCTTCTTCGCTCCCCACCCAAAGGTGGCCGTCGCGCCCCCGGCAGGCGCCGCCGAAAGTGCCCCGGCCCACCACGGCCTCGTCCATCGGCTTCGGCGGTGGGCCCGGGCGGGCGGGGCGCCAGTCGTACAGGCGGTGCAGGCCGATGATGAGCGGCCCCGGCGGCGAATCGGGCAGCAGCCCGTAGATCGTCTCGCCCCTTCCGACCGTGGCATCCACCCGGCCGCGCGCGATCGGCGAGCCGGAGTAGCGAACCACCTGGCCGCCCCAGGTCCCGGCCCAGAGCACCCCTTGCGAATCGACCGCGAGCGCACCGATGTCCACCGCGCCCGAGGCATTCGACGCCAGGAAGCGGAACCTGCGCGCCCGCGGGTCCCACACGGACACGCCCTTGCCGGTACCGACATACAACGGCCGCCCGGCCTCGGACTTCTCGCGCAGGAAGCGCCAAACCACCCCATCAGGCAGGCCGTCGCCCACCGACCAGTTCTCCCACGGGCCGTAGCCCCGCCACTGCAGCAGGCCATTGCCGCCGGATCCCAGCCAGAGGCCGCCCTCGCGGTCGACAAGCAGGGACATCAGCCACCCGTCGAAGCTCAGGCCGGCCGCCGGGCCGAACCGCTCCCAGCGCTGGCCATCCCAGCGCAGCAACGCACTGCGCGCGACGGTGAGGATGCGGTGCTGCGCATCTTCGGCCAGCGCGTAGGAACCGGCCTCGTCCGCCTCGAGGCCGGCATTGACTTGCTGCACGAAGCGTTCGGCACCGGGTGCCATCTGCACCAGGTGGCTGCCACCACGGGCCCACACGGAACCGTCGCCGGCGAGCATCAGCCGATTCCAGAACGAGCTCGGCACGCCACGCGAGGGACCGAAACTTTCCGTGCGTCCGTCGCGGAGCCGGCACAGGGCCTTGGCGCAGCCGAACCACAGGGTCCCGTCCCGCTGCGCCAGCAGGCCGCCGAGATGGCCCGGTCCGGATCGCCCGGCCTCGTCGACGACACGCTCGGCACGCCAGCCCTGGCCATCGGGCAGCGGCGTGACCTTGTGCAAACCGCTCTTGGCGGCCACCCAGAGGGTTCGGTCAGCTCCCGCCGCCAGGCTGCCCAGGCCGAGGACCGCCAACGGCCCGGCGTCCCCCGCAGAGACTTTGACGAGCGTGCCGCGCCGCCACCACCAAAGGCCGGCAGGGGTGCCGATCCACAGCCCGTCAGCCTGCGGGGCCAGCGCATTCACCCACGACAACCCCTGCTCCCCGCCCACGCGCCGGAAGCGACCGCCATCGAAGCGATAGAGACCGTTCTCGGTGCCGGCCCAGAGGAATCCCTCGGCATCCTGGGCCAGCGTGCGGACCGCGAGGTTGTCCAGCCCTTCTGGACGCCCGTACTCGCGCAGCGATGCATGCTCCGCGTGCACCGGGCACGCCATCGCCAGCGTCAATGCCAACGCCAGGATCGGCCACAGGCCCCACCAACGACTGGTCCGCAGTTTCCGCCTCCCCAAACGACCGCTCGGCGATCCAGCTTATCGCATGGGGCCGTCGACCCGAGCCTGGTTTTTGCGGCAGGCCGCCGTGCTGATCAGCCCGCGCGATAGCCGAGCTGCGCCGACACCTCGGCCGCGGCGCGCTTCAGGGCCGCCGCCATCGAGGACGACCAGGCCGAAGGCATGTGGTCCTGGTGGCCCAGCAGGGTGATCACCACGGCCGCCTCGCCGTCGTGGTCGAAGACCGGGGCGCTGAAGGCGTTGACGCCCGGGATGGGCCGGCCCACGGCGCGCGTGCAGCCGTGGCTTGCCAGCTCCTCGTGGGCCGAGGCGAGTTGCGCGACCAGCTCGGCGCGCGGCGGCTTGGCGCCGGCCGCCGGGTCGCCCAGCGCCGCGGCCGTCAACGCCGCGGCCACCCGCTCGCGGCTCATCACGCCTGCGAAGGCGCGGCCGGTGGCCGTGCCGAAGATCGACATCACCGTGCCGGCCCGCATGGCCACGTGCAGCGGCTGGCGCGCGTCGATCATGCGGATCACCGTGGGGCCGAAGTTGCTCCACACCGCCAGCGCCACGGCCTGGCCCGTCTCGGCGGCCAGCGCCTCGGCCACGGGCTCCGCCATCCGCACCGGATCGCACTGGTGCAAGGCCGCCAGGCCCAGCTGCAGCGCCGCGGGCCCCAGCGCGTAGCGGCCGCTCGCACCGTCCTGCTGCACCAGGCCCAGGCGGCCGTAGCTCACCAGGTAGGGGTGGGCTCGCGACGGCGGCAGCCCGGCGCTGGCCGCAAGGTCCTTCAGCGTCATCGGCGAGAGGTGCTCGGCCAGGGCCAGCAGCAGCCGACCACCGACCTCGACCGACTGGATGGCGCGCTGCGCCTTGCCCGCTTCTTCTTCACCGATGTCCATCGGCCCATTCTGGCAAATCAATTTGACAATGACAAACTTATCGCTAGACTGCAAAGCCATTCGTTATTGACAAACTTCAGCCAGGAGACGAAATGAGCACGCAGGGCCGCCCCAAGGGCGAACTCCCCCTCGGGGGGACGGCGCGCAGCGCCAAGGGGGTCAAATGAGCACCAAGGCCTTCGCCAGCCATGCGGATACCGAAGAGAAGAAGGTCACCTTCGAGCGGCTCTCCGAGCACGCCTGGGCCTACACGGCCGAGGGCGACCCGAACACCGGCATCGTGATCGGCGACGACGCGGTGCTGGTGGCCGACACCCAGGCCACGCCGGCCATGGCGGCCGACGTGATCCGCCGCATCCGCGAGGTGACCGACAAGCCCATCAAGTACGTGGTGCTCACGCATTACCACGCCGTGCGGGTGCTCGGCGCCAGCGCCTACCAGCCGCAGCAGATCCTGGCCAGCCAGGACACCTTTGACCTGATCGTCGAGCGCGGCGAGGCCGACAAGGCCAGCGAGATCGGCCGCTTCCCCCGCCTGTTCAGCAACGTCGAGACGGTGCCGCCGGGCCTGACCTGGCCGACCATGACCTTCAGCGGCAAGCTGACCGTGTGGCTGGGCAAGCTCGAGGTCCAGCTGCTGCAGCTCGGCCGCGGCCACACCAAGGGCGACACCGTCGTCTGGCTGCCGCAGGAGCGCACGCTGCTGTCGGGCGACCTGGTCGAGTTCGACGCCACCCCCTACGCCGGCGACGCCTACTTCCAGGACTGGCCGCAGACGCTGGACAACATCGCCGCCCTGAAGCCGCTGGCCCTGGTGCCCGGCCGCGGCCCGGCGCTCAAGGGCGAGGCCCAGGTGCAGCAGGGCCTGGAGGCCACCCGCTCGTTCATCAGCGACGTGTGGACCCAGGTCCAGGCCGGCGTGGCTGCGGGCAAGGACCTGAACGCGGTCTACAAGGCCACCTACGCGGCGCTCAAGCCCAAGTACGGCCACTGGGTGATCTTCGACCACTGCATGCCCTTCGACGTCACGCGCTGCTACGACGAAGCCACGCAGTACCGCGACCCGCGCGTCTGGACGGCCGAGCGCGACCGCCAGATGTGGGAAACGCTGGAAGGCTGAGGCCATGGCGCTGAGCTACGACAGTGACGGCGCCACGATCCAGCGCCACGCCTTCGACTACCGCCGCAGCGCCGACCAGGACGCCGCCAAGCCCGCCCGCCACCCCGTGGTGGTGGTGGGCGCGGGCCCGGTCGGCCTGAGCCTGGCCATAGACCTGGCCCAAAGACTCCAACCCACTGGCCAGCGCGTGCTGCTGCTGGACAACGACCACAAGCTGTCCACCGGCTCGCGGGCGATCTGCTTCTCCAAGCGCGCGCTGGAGATCTGGGATCGCCTCGGCGTGGGCGATGCCATGTGCGCCAAGGGCGTGGAGTGGAACGTCGGCAAGGTCTTCTTCCGCGAGGAGCTGCTTTACCACTTCAACCTGCTGCCCGAACCCGGCCATGAGCGCCCGGCCTTCATCAACCTGCAGCAGTACTACGCCGAGGCCTACCTGGCGGTGCGTGCTGCCGAGTTGCCGAACCTCGAGATCCGCTGGCAGAACAACGTGGTGGCCTGCGACCCGCGCGATGACGGCGTCCTGCTCGGCATAGACACGCCCGAGGGCCGCTACGAGATGGAGGCCGACTACGTGGCCGCCTGCGACGGCTCGCGCTCGCCGATGCGCGCGATGCTCGGCCAGGAAAGCAAGGGCCGCGTCTTCCGCGACCGCTTCCTGATCGCCGACGTGCGCATGCAGGCCGAGTTCCCCGCGGAACGCTGGTTCTGGTTCGACCCACCCTTCCATCCGAATCAAAGCGTGCTGTTGCACCGCCAGCCCGACGGCGTGTGGCGCATCGACTTCCAGCTCGGCTGGGACGCCGACCCCGAGGCCGAGAAGCAGCCCGAGCGCATCAAGCCCCGGGTCGACGCGATGATGCGCGCCGCGCTGGGCCACGAGGTGCCCTTCGAGCTCGAATGGGCCAGCGTCTACACCTTCGCCTGCCTGCGCATGGAGCATTTCGTGCACGGCCGGGTGATCTTCGCCGGCGACGCCGCACACGGGGTTTCGCCCTTCGGTGCGCGCGGCGCCAACTCCGGCGTGCAGGACGCCGAGAACCTCGCCTGGAAGCTGGACCTCGTGCTGCGCGGCGTCGCGCCCCCGGCGCTGCTGGAAACCTACGGTCCCGAGCGCGAGTACGCCGCCGACGAGAACCTCCTGAACTCGACGCGGGCCACCGACTTCATCACGCCCAAGAGCCCGATCTCGCGCCTGTTCCGCGACGCCACGCTGGACCTGGCACGCCACCACCCCTTCGCGCGCCGCATCGTCAACAGCGGGCGCTTGTCGGTGCCGGCCACCTTGCACGAATCAACCCTGAACACACCGGACCGCGAGGCCTTCAAGGGCGCGATGGTGCCTGGCGCGCCGGCCTTCGATGCACCGCTGCCGGATGGCTCCTGGCTGTTGCGCAAGGCGAGCGGCCACGGGTTCATGGCGCTCGTCTTCGGTGGCGATGGCGCGGCCGTCACGGCCGGCGCGGAAGGGCTCGTTCCGGTGCAGCTGATCCACCTGCCGCCCGAAGGCCTGGCCGCCGAGCGCTACGACGCCCGCCCCGGCACGGTGGTGCTGCTGCGGCCCGACCAGCACGTCTGCGCTCGCTGGCGCGCCCCCACCGCAGCAGACGTCGCCGCCGCACTACGGCGCGCGCTGGCCCTGCCCGCAGCGGCCTGAGGAGACCCCAGCCATGAAGCTAGTGACCGAACCCAACCTCGACGCCCCCGACAGTTTCTACGAGGCCCTGATAGACACCCACCGCGACCTGAGCGAAGCGCAGAGCCACGCGCTCAACGCCCGCCTCGTCCTGCTGCTGGCCAACCACATCGGCCAACTGGACGTGCTGAAGCAGGCCCTCGAAGCGGCCCGCGACAGCGGCCGCTGAATCCACCTCCGGAGATCCCATGCCCCTTCGCCACGCGCGCCACTGCGCGCTGGCCGCGCTCGCCCTGAGCCTGGCCGCCTCGCTGCCCATGGCCTCCTACGCCGACGACCGGCCGCTCGAATGGGTGGTGGGCTACGCGGCCGGCGGCGGCAGCGACATCGTCGCCCGCACCGTGGCCGAGCAGATGGCCAGGACGCTCGCCCGGCCCATCGTCGTCAACAACAAGCCCGGCGCCGCGACCAACATCGCCGCCGAGTACGTCGCGAAATCCAGGGACCTCGGCCACGTGATGCTGACGGCGGACTTCGCCACCCTGGCGGCCAATCCGTCGCTGTTCGCGAAGCTGCCCTACGACGCCGAACGCGACTTCGTGCCGGTGGGGCTGCTGGCGCGCTTCCCGCTCATCCTGGTGGTGCCGGAGAAGTCGCCGGTGAAGAACTGGAAGGAGTTCGTCGCCTGGGCCAAGGCCTCGCCCGAGGGCGTCAACTACGCCTCGCCGGGCCTGGGCAGCCCGCACCACCTCGCTACCGAACTGCTGCGCGAGCGCACCGGCCTGAAGCTGACGCACGTGCCCTACCGCGGCGCCGCGCCGGCCGTGCAGGACCTGATCGGCGGCCAGGTGCCGTTTGGCCTCATCGACAGCGCCAGCGTGCAGCAGCACCTGACCAGCGGCAAGCTGCGCGCCCTCGGCGTGGCGAGCGCCCGGCGCCCGGCCACCTTCCCCGACATCCCGACCCTGGCCGAGCAAGGCCTGCCGGGCTTCGAGGCTTACGCCTGGCAAGGCCTGGTGGTGCCGGCCGGCACGCCGCCGGCGCAGGTCGCGCCCCTGGCCCAGGCGCTGCAGGCCGCCCTGAACTCCACGCCGGTGAAGGCCCGCTTCCAGACACTCTCGCTCGAGGCCCTGCCCGGCACGCCGCAGCAGATGGCCGCGTACGCGAAGGCGGAGCGCGAGCGCTGGGGCCAGCTGATCAAGGACAACGGCATCCGGCTGGACTGACGACACGGGCCCGGCGAAGTTGCGCGCATGCCTATCGGGCATGGCCGCGCCAACGAAGAGAATCGGTCCATCGCACGGCTGGCCACGAGGAGGCCTCATGGATCGGCGAACCGTCATCGTCGCAGGCGCCACCGGCCTGGTCGGCCACGAGATCCTCCAGCGTCTGCTGGCCGACCCCACGGTCGCCGCGGTGCACTGCCTGGGTCGCAGAAGGCCGCCTCTGCAGCACCCGAAGCTCGCGGCTCTCGTCGTCGATTTCAAGGCCCTGCCTGGCCTGCCCCCGGCCGACGAGGTCTACCTGGCCCTGGGAACCACGATCAAGGTGGCCGGCAGCCAGGCGGCGTTCCGCGCCGTCGACCACGACGCGAACCTGGCCGTGGCCCAGGCGGCACGGGCTGCCGGCGTGAGGAAAGCCGGCCTGGTGAGCGCCATGGGGGCCGACGCCCGTTCGAAGGTCTTCTACAGCCGCGTGAAGGGGGAGCTCGAAGACAAGTTGACGCAGCTGCCCTTCGAAGGCCTGGTCATCGCGCGCCCTTCGCTCCTGGTGGGCCACCGCGAAGCCCTCGGGCAGCCGACCCGGCGCGGGGAGGAATGGGGGTACGCGCTGGGCAAGGCCCTCGGCTTCCTGGTTCCCGCCAACTACAGGCCCATCGACGCGGCCGCTGTGGCCAGCGCCCTGTTGTCCGCGGTCCCGACAGCGAAGGGCCGCCAGGTCTTGCTGTCGGGCGCCATGCAGCGGGATGCGCCCGCGCCCCGCTAGCGCTCGTCGGCGGCGTCGACCAAGCCGCCGCGACGATCAGGCGTCCATGCCTGGCCGATCGGCGTGCTCCGCCGCCGGTCGCGCACGCCAGAAGGCGTCCCACCAGCGCGATGGGCGCGCGTCGCCCAGGTAGGCGTCGCGCCCGGGCACGCGCAGCTCCACCTCGGTGCCGCGACCGGTCGCGCTGCGCACGTCCAGCTGCCCGCCGATGACGGCGGCGCGCTCGCGCATGCCGGGCAACCCGAAGTGGCCCTCCGGCTGCTGGCCCTGCATCGTCGCGGCGGCGATGCCTTTGCCGTCGTCGGCGACGGTCAGCCGGAACTGCCGAGCGCCGTAGTGCAACGTGACGGTGATGTGCCGTGCCTCGGCGTGGTGGAAGCTGTTGCGAAGCGCCTCGCCCGCGATTCGGCACGCCTCTTCGCGCACCAGCGGGTTCAGGTTGCGCGACGCTCCGTCGACCGCGACACCGACCACCGGCGCTTCGGCTCCGGCGTGGCCATTGGTCAGGCCGGAGCCGATGGCGGCGATCGCCTCGGCGAGGTCGTTGACCGTGACGGTGGAGGCGCGCAAGCCCTGCACCGCATCGCGCCCTTCCACGATCGCCGACTCCGCACGGTCAAGGGCGAGCTCGAGCCGCTCCTTGGCCTCGAGCGGGCGCTGCGGCAGGGCGTCGATGGCCGTGCGGAACCACAGCAGCGACGCCTGATACGACTGCAGCAGCGTGTCGTGCAGCTCCCGCGCGATGCGGGCCCGCTCGCCAAGCCGCGCATAGAGTGCGATCTCGTATCGGCGATGCAGCTGGCGCACGCGCAGTCGATACGCCAGCCACAGCGTCGTCAGCAGCACAGTGGCGACGAGGACCCGGAAATACCAGGTCGCATACCAAGGCGGCGGAACGAGGATCCTGAGCGTGCGTTCGCTCCACTCTCCACGGGCACCGCGCGCCTGGACCACGAAGTTGTAGGCGCCCGCCGGCAGCATGGTGTAGGTCGCGCTGCGCCGGGCGCTGTCCGTCTCGTTCCATTTCGTTTCGAAGCCTTCGAGCCGGTAGCGGTAGCGGGTGCGCGCCGGATCGGCATAGTTCAGGGCGGCGAAGTCGAAGGACACGATGGTGCGCGATTCCAGCTTCAGCGAGGCAGCGGACCAGATCGGCTGCTCCAGCGGTGCGGTTCCTGTCGACACCGGCTCGCCGAACAAGCGGAAGTCGGTCAGGAACACCGGCAGGGCCGGCTTGCGCTCCACCACCTGCCCCGGGAAGAACGCCACCAGCCCCTTCTGCGAGCCGAAGAACATCTCCCCGCTCGAGCTCCTGGCGGCGACCACCGGCGCGGCGAAGCGATCGGTCAGCAAACCATCCGACGCGTGGTAGTTGGTGAAGATCCCGGTGCGCGGATCGAACCGCGACAGCCCGTTCGGGGTGCTGACCCACAGGTGTCCGTCGTCTTCTTCGAGGATGCCGTACACCGTATCGGCGGCAAGCCCCGACCTCGAGTCGAAAGACGTGAACTTCGCGTTGCGAGGATCGAACCTGCCCAGCCCGCGGAACGTTGCGGCCCAGACCATCCCCGCGCGGTCGACGTGGACCGAGTTGACCCGGTTGTGGCCGGGGGGATGGGCGGCACGGAGCTCGGCGTCGAAGACCTTGAAGGTGCCCGTGCCCGGGTCGAAACGGTGCAAGCCGTGCGAGGAAGTCGCCAGCCACAGCGCACCGCTCGCGTCCTCCGAGATCGAGCGGTACTGGACCAGGCTCTTGGGCTGCGGGCTGAAGGTCGAGAAGTCCTGCGTCTGCGGCTCCCAGCGGCTGAGGCCGAAATCCGTCGCGACCCAGAGGCTGCCGCCGCGATCGACCCGAAGGGCGGTGACCCGGCCATGGTTCAGCGATCGCGGCTCGGCGGCATCGCGGGTGAAGGTCGTGTAGCTGCCCGAGGCGGGATCGAAGCGGACGACACCGTTGCCGTTCGTGCCGAACCAGAGCTGGCCGGCGCGGTCCTTCGCGATCGCGCTGACGCCTCGTGCGAAGGCCGGCTGGTCGATCTGCGTGACCTGGTCCGTCGCGCGGTCCACACGGTTCAGGCCGCGGTCCGTGCCTATCCAGAGCGTGTCGGCGTCTTCGGCGAAAGCCGCGGTCACCGCGCCTTTGCCGAGGCTCTGCGGCCCCGCCTGCTGGTGGCGGTACGAGCGGAAACGCGCCGCCTGGGTCTCGAAGCGGTAGACGGCCCCGGCCTTCGTCGTCGACCAGAAGCTCTCGTCGCGGTCCCTGAACAGGCTGATGACGAGGTCGCCGCGCAGGCCGTCGGGATCGTCGGGGTTGCTCTGGTACCAGACCGCCTGCGTGCGGTCCGGCGTCAACTTCACCAGGCCGAGCTTGTCGGTGCCGAGCCAGAGCGCCCGCTCGCGATCCTCCTGGATCGACACGACGCCGGAGGACGCGTTCGGCGGCAACGTGCCGTCGCGGAACGCATAGACCGTGACCTCGCCGCTGGCGACGTCGACCGAGGCCAGGTCGCCTCCTGAGGACAGGCCGAACCACAGCGTTCCGCTGCTGTCCTGGAACGGCTTCGAAGGAAAGCCCATGCAGGTGAGCTTGCGGCCGGAGGACGTCTCGAGCTTGAGGTGGCGGGTGACCTTGCCCGTGCGCCTGTCGAGCTGGTAGAGGCCCTCGCTGCTGGTGACCCACAGGGTGCCGTCGCGCACCGGAAGCATCGCGATGACACGCGTCTCGCCGACCCCGGGCGTGTAGCGCGGCCGATGGCAGGTCGTCTTCGACGTGGCCGGATCCAGGGCCGTCAACCCGTCGTCCGTCGCGAGCCAGACCACCCCGTCCGTGTCCTCGACGATGTCGTGCGCGATCGCGACGGTGCCGCAGGCCTCGTTGGGCGAGCGGTATTGCGAGAAGCTGCCGGTCGAAGGGTCGTACCTGCTGAGCGAGTCGTCCCCGCCAATCCACAGCCGGCCCGCGCGGTCCGTCGCCAGCGAGTGGCCGATCATGAAGCCCACGCTGTTCGCGCTCGGCCCATCCGGCACCTTCATGAAGCCGTAGCCGTCGTAGCGGCGCAAGCCGTCCGCAGCGCTCAGCCAGAGAAACCCGTACCGGTCCTGCACTATGCGTTGCACCGGCAGAGGCGGGGCTGGCGACGGCAACCGGTGAAACTGGATCGGGGCGCCCGCGACGAGGGGCACTTCGGCGACGCGGATGTCCTGCGCATGAGCGAGCCCGCTGGTCGCCAGCGCTGCGAGAGCGAAGGACAGTGCAACGAGGTGATCGCTCCACCTCTTCATGCGCGACGGACCTCTCCGGTGACTCGGATGTGCGCTGACCAGCACGACCACCGCCCTCGCAGCATGGGGAAGGAAATTCTATGCCGCGGCAGGCCGCCTTGGCCGGATCAAGCGCCCGCCTGAGAAAGGCGCCGCGGCGCCATGTGGTGCAGCAAGTCACACCCCGAGGCGCAACCCCCTGCTGAGCTAGGGGGCTGGCGGGCTGGTGCGGTGGCGGGGGCCGGACATACTGCCGCCCATCCCGAAGCCCGCAGGAGTCGCGCATGCCGCCAGTCGATCGCTGCCTGTCCGTGTCATTGCTGCTCGCTGCCGTGCCCGCGCTGGCCCTGGCCGCCGGCGCTGAGACAACAGCCGGCCGCCAGCCGCGGCTGGACGACACCGGCCTGACGCAGTGCGTGGTGTACGACGAGCAGCGTGGCTACATCTTCACGCCCGATTGCCAGGGCACCGGCCAGGATGGCGAATTCGGCCGTGATGCCATCGCCTCGCACGATGGCAACGGCCGCGCCGGCTTCAGCTTCGAGAAGATCGGGGCGGACGGCGAGGTGCTCCCGCACAGCGCCACCGCCTGGTCCTGCGTACGCGACAAGGTTACCGGGGCGATGTGGGAGGTCAAGACCGATGACGGCGGCCCGCGCGACGGCCGGGCTCGCTTCAAGAACCGTGGCAATGGCTTGCCCGGCGATGCCAGCTACTACGTCCAATCGATTAACGCGACCGGGCTGTGCGGAGCGTCCGATTGGCGCCTGCCCACGCGTGTCGAGATGGAAAGCCTGGTCGATTTCAGCGTGGGCGAGGGCGGGCCGATGATCGACGGCCGCTGGTTCCCGAACTCGGCCGCCGCCCTGCACTGGACGGCCAGCAGCGCCAAGGTCAACGGCGGCAGCTCGGCCTACCGCTGGGCGGTGAACTTCTACAACGGCCAGACGATCTGGCACGGCGGCCAGTACGGCGAGTTCGCGGTGCGGCTGGTGCGCGAGGGACGCACGCCGCCGGCGCACCGCTGGGTCGCCAACGGCGGCGAGGTGCTGGACAAGTCCACCCACCTGGTCTGGCGGCGCTGCGCCGAGGGCCAGGCGTGGAACGGCAGCACCTGCGACGGCGCACCGGCGACCTTCCTGACCGTGGGCGAGGCCGTCGAGCACGCCAAGGCGCAGGCGCTGTCGAGCGGCAAGGCCTGGCGCACGCCCAACATCAAGGAGCTGTCCAGCCTGGCCGACACCGACGTGCGCCTGCCGGCCGTCGACCGCGGCGCCTTCCCGGGCTTCCAGATCGGCGCCTTCCACACCGGCACGCACTGGACCGGCAACCCGGTCTACAGCTGGCGTGTCTCGTTCGACGAAGGCGTGGTCGAGGTGGACTTCTGGGGCGGCAAGCTGCTGCTGGTGCGGAATGAATGAAGCCCCCACGGCCCCTTGCCAGGGGCCGCCTTGCAGGCCGCGCCGGGCCAGTGGCCCGGCCCCTCGCCAGGCACGAACAGTCCACTGAACTGTTCATGTCCGGGCGAGGCCCCCCAGGGGGGCTCGCGCAGCGGACCGGAGGGATGGGGCCCCCACGGCCCCTTGCCAGGGGCCTGCCCCCCCAGGGGGCTCGCGCAGCGGACCGGAGGGATGGGGCCCCTACGGCCCCTTGCCAGGGGCCTGCCCCCCAAGGGGGCTCGCGCAGCGGACCGGCAGAGCCGGATCCGCGCACGCCCTGGTAGGGAGCGGCGCTGCGCGCGCTCGGGGGGCAGCGTCTTCTAGGGAAAACCCAGAGTCCTGCGGCGGGGCGCCGCGCGGGGGCGGCGGGAACTGGCGGCATACTTCCGCCGCCTCATCCCGAGCCATGAAAAGGACCCCATGAAGATCCGCTTCGCCTGCCTCGTCGCGGCCCCGCTGCTCGCGCTGGCCGCCACCGCTCAAGCCGCCGACCCGGTGTACAAGACCCTGGACCATTCCACCGATGGCCTGATCGACAAGGCCGCCGCCCAGGGCGTCTGGACCGAGGCTCTCGCCGGCAAGACCGCCCGGCTCGACCGCCTCTATCCGGTCCGCCGCTGGGGATTCGTCAGCCAGGTCGAGGGCGGCTTCAACCAGGCCAAGACCTGCGTGATCACCGCCCGCGCGATGATGCTGCCGCTCACCGCCACCGGCCGCTCGCTCGTCTTCAAGCCCAACAAGACCGCCACCGCCTTCGACGCCCTGCCCAACGCCACGCGCGAGCAGTGCAACGACCTCGCCAAGGCCAAGCTGAAGGAAGCCGTCCAGGGCGTCCTCTCCAGCCTCGCCCAATAGCAATGCCCCCACGGCCCCTGCCGGGGCCTGCCCCCCGGGGGGGCTCGCGCAGCGGACCGGCAAAGCCGGATCCGCGCACGCCCTGGTAGGGAGCGGCGCTGCGCGCGCTCGGGGTCCCGGGCGGCCCGGGCAGGGGCCGTGGGAGTTCTACGTCATAAAGGCCCAGATCGCCACGACGGCCATGGCCATCACCATGGCCACGAAGTAGAGGAAGCCCAGGGTCATCACGCGCAGCGTGGTGGCCCACCAGCGGCCGCCGTAGACCTTCTGCAGGGCCATGACGGAGTAGACCGGCATCGCGAGGATCGCCAGGTCGTGCACCCACCCGATGTCGGCCAGCTGCACGATCACCATCGCGAAGATGAAGGCGTGCAGGTGCAGCGCGAACACCAGGTGCTCGGACCAGCGCATCCGGCGGCTGCGGTAGACCAGCTTCAGCAGCAGCGCGTAGATCGGCAGCAGGGCGAACATCGCGCTGCCCCAGTGCCGGACGAAGCGCTCGGGCACCTGGCGCATCTCGCGCTCCAGGCCCTTCGCGTCGAGCGAGAAGCGCTCCCTGCCGCGTTCGCACCATGATTCGGGCAGGCCCTTGCAGACGAACTTCCCGTCCTGCACACGGGCGACGATGCTGCCCATGTCCATCACCGTGAAGTCGTCCTTGGCGCCGCCATCGAGCTGGATCAGCGGCCTGTCGGGCGGCGGCCGCACGGCGCCGGACCACTGCAGCGCCAGCAGCGCCACCACGCTGATCGTCAAGTACAGCCGCAGCGGCAGCACGTAGCGCCGCTTGCGGCCGGCAAAGTACTCCTTCGTCAGGCGGCCCGGGCGAAACAGCAGCAGCAGCAAGGTGCGCCACAGCGCTCCTTCCATCGCGATGTAGCTGCCGCCGAACTGCTGCAGGAACTCGCCGACGGTCGGTGGCTTGAGGTGCGTCTCCTGCCCGCAGTGGCCGCAGTAGTTGGGCCGCGGATGAGGCAGCGGCGCTCCGCAATTGCGGCAGGCCTCGGGAGGCAGCACCTCGACCTGCGCCCTCGTGACGCCGGGCTCTGGAGTGGGGACGATGGTCACGGCGCTCACGGCTGCGGATTATTGCGGCGCCGGATCGCAAATGGCCGTGAATCAGCCGGCTTTTCCCGCTCAAGTCCGCCAGCCCGCCCGGCACCATGCCTGTCGACATGGCCGACTCCGCCCAGGACCGCAACTTACCCGCCTCAGAGCGGAAGAAAGCCCGTGCCCGCGAGGACGGGCAGATCCCGCGTTCCCGCGACCTGGCCCACTTCACAGCGCTGGCCACCGGCGGCGCGCTGCTGATGGCCGCGGCCCGGCCCCTGTCGGGCTGGATGCAGAACCTGCTGGCCTCGGGCCTGCGCTTCGACCACGAGACCATCGCCAATCCCGAGATGATGGGCCGGCAGTTCTGGGCCCTGCTCCTGCAAGGCCTGCTGGTCGTCATCCCGATGGGGGTGATCATGGCCGGCGTGGCAGTACTCGCAGCGGTGATGGGAGGCGGCTGGAGCATGAGCTTCAAGGCCCTGAAGCCCAATTTCGGCCGCTTCAACCCCATCTCCGGCATAGGTCGCATGTTCGCGCGCCAGCACCTGATCGACCTGGCCAAGATGGTCCTGCTGGCGCTGATCATCGGGGCGGTCGGCGTGGCCTACCTGAAGTCGCAATGGCAGGGCCTCGCCCAACTGCTCGCCATGCCGCTGCCCGAGGGCATCGCGACCCTGTCGGGCACCATCGCCAGCGGCTTCGGATTGATGCTGCTGGTCGTCGGCGGCTGGGCGCTCATCGACGTGCCCCTGCAACGCCACCTGTGGCTGGAGCGCCTGAAGATGACCCGCGAGGAAGCGCGGCAGGAACACAAGGACGCCGAGGGCAACGTCGAGGTCAAGGGCAAGATCAAGGCGCGCATGCGCGAGATGGGCCGCAAGCGCATGCTGGCCGCCGTGCCCCAGGCCGACCTGGTGGTGATGAACCCGACCCACTACGCCGTCGCCCTGAAGTACGACGACACCAGGATGGGCGCGCCTCGGGTGGTGGCCAAGGGCACCGACCTGCTGGCGCTCAAGATCCGCGACCTCGCTCGCGAATCCAAGGTGCCCGTCCTGCAGGCACCGCCGCTGGCGCGCGCGCTGTATGCGCACTGCGAGCTGGACGCCGAGGTCCCCGCCAATCTTTTCGCCGCCGTGGCGCAGGTGCTGGCCTGGGTGTATGCGCTTCGCCGCTCGCCGAACGCGGCCATCGCCGATCCCCAGGTCCACGTGCCCGACGAACTCGACCCGCACTCCTCCGCCTTCCAGGCCAAGGGTCGCCGGCCGCCCCCCTGACGGCGTCTCGCCGTGACGTCCGACACGGGGCACGCGTAGCGTCGCCCCCTCCATGGGCGTGCGCGGATCCGGCTTTGCCGGTCAGCTGCGCGAGCCCCCTTGGGGGGCAGGCCCCTGGCAAGGGGCCGTGGGGGCACCATTCCGCCGGTCCGCTGCGCGAGCCCCCTCGGGCGGCCTCGCCCGGACATGAACAGTCCAGTGGACTGTTCGTGCCTGGCGAGGGGCCGGGCCGCTGGCACGGCGCGGCCTGCAAGGCGCCCCTGGCAAGGGGCGTGGGGGCCTCATGAAGACAGCCGCTTTCACGGCGCTTTTCCGGCTCAAGTTTTCCGGCCGGCCGGGCAACATCCGTTCACAAGATCCCTCGCCTCCATCAAGCCCCGATGAACACCCTTCAACAGCAACTGCAAGCCCTGTTCGGCCAGCAGAACGCCGTCATGGCGAAGGCCCTGATGGCACCGCTGTTCATCGTGATGGTCCTGTCGATGATGGTGCTGCCGCTGCCGCCCTTCGCGCTGGACCTGTTCTTCACCTTCAACATCGCGATGTCGCTGATGGTCATGCTGGTCGCGGCCAACATGATCAAGCCGCTGGACTTCGCGGCCTTCCCGACCGTGCTGCTGGTGACCACGCTGCTGCGCCTGTCGCTGAACGTGGCCTCCACCCGTGTCGTGCTGATCGAGGGCCACACCGGCCCGGGCGCGGCGGGCAAGGTGATCGAGGCCTTCGGCCACTTCCTGATCGGCGGCAACTTCGCGGTCGGCCTGATCGTGTTCGCGATCCTGGTCGTCATCAACTTCATCGTGATCACCAAGGGCGCCGAGCGCATCGCCGAGGTCGGCGCGCGCTTCACCCTCGATGCGATGCCCGGCAAGCAGATGGCGATCGACGCCGACCTGAACGCCGGCCTGATCGACGAGGCGACGGCCAAGAAGCGCCGCTCGGAAGTGGGCGAGGAGGCCGACTTCTTCGGCTCCATGGACGGTGCCTCGAAGTTCGTGCGCGGCGATGCCGTCGCCGGCATGCTGATCTTGCTGATCAACGTGGTCGGCGGCTTCATCATCGGCGTGGCCCAGCACGACCTGTCGGCCGGAGACGCCGCCAGCACCTACATCCTGCTGGCCGTCGGCGACGCGCTGGTCGCACAGATCCCCGGCCTGCTGATCTCGGTGGCTGCGGCGATGGTGGTCTCGCGCGTGGGCTCCGAGCACGACATCGGCCACCAGATCCGCACCCAGGTCTTCAACTCGCCGCGCGCGCTGGGCCTGACGGCCGGCATCCTGGGCCTGCTGGGCCTGGTGCCCGGCATGCCGCACCTGGTCTTCCTGCTGATGAGCGGCGTGATCGGCTACTACGCCTGGTGGCTGACCAAGCGCGCGAAGGCCGAGGCCGCACGTCCGAAGACCGATGCCTCGCAGCCGGCCCCGGCCGCCAATGCCGAAGCCACCTGGGACGACCTGCAGCCGGTCGACACGCTCGGCCTCGAAGTGGGCTACCGCCTCATCGCACTGGTCGACAAGGACCGCAAGGGCGACCTGCTGGCGCGCATCAAGGGCATCCGCAAGAAGTTCGCCCAGGAAGTCGGCTTCCTGCCGCCCTCGGTGCACATCCGCGACAACCTGGACCTCAAGCCCAGCATGTACCGCGTGAGCCTTCGCGGCGCGGTGGTGGGCGAAGGCGAGGCCTTCCCGGGCATGCACCTGGCGATCAATCCGGGCGGCTCGGTCCCTCAACTGCCTGGCACCAAGACCATAGACCCGGCCTTCGGCCTGCCCGCCGTGTGGATCGAGGAGCGCCACCGCGAGCAGGCCCAATTGAATGGCTATACGGTCGTTGATTGCTCGACCGTCGTGGCGACCCACCTTTCACACTTGATGCAAGTAAATGCAGCCAAGTTGCTGGGCCGAGTGGAGACCCAGGCGCTGGTCGAGCATGTGACGAAACTCGCCCCCAAACTCATAGAAGACGTGGTCCCCAAGATGGTCGGCATCGCGACGTTCCAGAAGGTCCTGCAGCTGCTGCTGGACGAGGGCGTTCACATCCGCGACTACCGCTCGATCATCGAATGCCTGGCCGAGCACGCCTCCATGGTGACCGACCCGGCCGAACTGGCCCGCCGCATCCGCATCCACCTGGCCCCGGCCATCGTCCAGCAGATCTACGGCCCGGCCAAGGAGCTGGACGTGATCGCGCTGGAGCCCGAACTCGAGCGCCTCGTCAACCAGGCCCTGAACTCGCCGCACGGCGCGGTGCTGGACCCGGGCGTCGCCGAGGCCCTGACCAAGCAGGCCGCCGACAGCGTGCGCAAGCAGGAGAACCTCGGCGTGCCCGCCTGCCTGCTGGTGCCCGATGCCCTGCGCGCCCCCCTGGCCCGGCTTCTGAAGCGCGCCGCCCCTCGGCTGAAGGTGCTGGCGCACAGCGAGATTCCTGAGACCCACTCGATCCGGATCGGCTCGATCATTGGAGCAACGTCGTGAACGTCAAACGCTTTACCGCCCGCACCTCTCGCGAAGCGTTCGCACTCGTTCGCCACGCTTTCGGCGAAGACGCCGTGGTGCTGTCGACCAAGCCCTCGGCCGAAGGCGTCGAAGTGCTCGCGATGGCGCCGGATTCGATGGAGCAGATCGAGCGTGTGGCCGAGGCCGCGCCACAGGCCGCCGCCCCGCGCGCCGCCGCCAGCCGCGAGAGCCTGTCGGCCCGCGTCGAGCGTCAGACCGCCCAGCCTGCTGCCGCCGGCCGCCGCGCGACCATGCCCGAAGTCCAGGAGGACGTCGAACAGATGGCCATGAGCACCCTGTCGTTCCAGGACTACGTCCGCGAACGCATGCTCAAGCGCCGCCAGGCCGCCCTGGGCCAGGACGAGATGGGTGCCCACATCCTGCCGGCCGAAGCGCCCGCTCCCCGCCCCGCCCCGCGCGCCGCCGTGGCCGAGCCGGCCCTGGCCCGCCGCGCGCTGCCCCGCGCCGAGGACACCCGCCCCGAGCCGCGTGCCGACTCGCGCGCAGAACCGCGTGATTTCGCCGCCGCCATGCCCAGCCTCTCGACCGTGCCCGAAGACATCCCCGCGCCGGCCGCCAGCCGCCGCGACCAGCAGGACATGATGAGCGAGCTGCGCTCGATGAAGGGCCTGATCGAGGAGCGCTTCGGCGCCCTGGCCTTCATGGAGAAACTGCAGCGGCAGCCCCGCCAGGCCCAGCTCGCGCAGAAGCTGCTCGACGCCGGCTTCTCGCCCGGCCTGATCCGCAAGCTGGCCGACGCTTTGCCCGCCAGCGCCGCCGACGAGACCGCCTGGGCCACCGGCGTGCTGGAGCGCAACCTGCATGCCGGCGACCAGGAGCCCGCGCTGGAAGAGCAAGGCGGCGTCTTCGCGCTGATCGGCTCGACTGGTGTCGGCAAGACCACCAGCACCGCCAAGCTGGCCGCCGCCTTCGCCACCCAGTACGGCGCCGCCAACCTCGGCCTGATCACGCTGGATGCCTACCGCGTCGGCGCCCACGAGCAGCTGCGCGCCTACGGCCGCATCCTCGGCGTGCCGGTGCACACCGCCCACGACCGCGCCTCGCTGGAGGACCTGCTCGAGCTGCTGGCCGGCAAGAAGATGGTGCTCATCGACACCGCCGGCATGGCCCAGCGCGACAGCCGCTGCCGCGAGCTGCTGGACATGCTCTCGCACCGCTCCATCCAGCGCATCCTCGTCGTCGATGCCTCGGCCCAGGGCGAGACCATCGACGAGGTCATCACCAGCTGGCGCGCCGCCCAGTGCAAGGGCGTGGTGCTCAGCAAGATCGACGAGGCCGTCAAGCTGGCCCCGGCGCTCGACGCGCTGATCCGCCACAAGCTCAAGGTGCTCGGCGTGGCCAACGGCCAGCGCGTGCCCGAAGACTGGCACCGCCTGTCGGCCCAGGCCATGGTGCAGCGCGCGCTCCGCGCCAGCAGCAACCCGACCTGGAAGCTCGAAGCCGACGACGTCCAGCTGGTCTTCGCCACCGCGCCGCGCGGCGGCCGCTCCAGCGCCTCGTCGCTGCACATCTGAACGAGCTCTTCGCCATGCCTGTCCAGATTCCCAGCGTCGACGAATGGTCCTCCACCGGCCACGGCCCGATGGACCAGGCCGAGGGCCTGCGCAGGCTCTTCGCCTCCGGCCGCCGCCAGCGCCTGGTGCCTGTCGCCTTCAACGCCCACGTCGATTGCACGCCCATCCTGCTGGAGCGCCTGGCCGGTGCCCTGCACGAGCTGGGCGCCCACACCCTGGTCGTCGATGCGGCGGACAGTGCGCCGCGCGCCAACGCGATGGCCGAGATCGACCTGACCGCCGCCATCGAATCGCTGGGTGAACGCATGAGCTACCTGGCCGCCCGTGGCCTGCCGCTTCGCCACGTCAACACGCGCGGCTCGTGCGAGGCCTGGCTGAGCGCGGTCGAGACCGCCGCGCCCCAGGCCGACGTGATCCTGCTGCACGCCAACCCGCGCGACCTGGTCCGCCTGCTCGGCCGGCGCGAGGTGCGGCCGGTGCTCGTCACCTCGCTCGACCCGGCGAGCCTCACCGATGCCTACACCTCGATGAAGCTGCTCGCGCAGCGATCGAACCTGATGACCTTCGACCTGCTGACCGGCATGGCCGGCGCGCCCAAGGCCGCGCAGCGCATCGCCGAGCGGCTGGCGAGCTGCGCCGACAGCTTCCTCGGGGCCGTGGTGCGCGAGGCCGTCTGGCTCGACAAGCGCGACCCCGCCGACTCGCCCGCCACGCCCGCGCTCGCGCGCCTGGCCGCCAACCAGTTGCTGGACCCCGAAGCGCCCGACACCGGCTTCGGCCTCGCCCCCCTGGGCGTGGCCCACGACCAACACGCCTACTGATTCCCCGGAGACCGCTATGTACACCGCCACCGGCCGCCTCGACGCCAATGCGATGCTCAAGCAGTACAGCCCTCTCGTGCGCCGCCTGGCCCACCAGATGATCGCCAAGTTGCCTGCCAACGTCGAGATCGACGACCTGATCCAGGTCGGCATGATCGGGCTGCACGACGCCTTCGGCCGCTTCGACACCGAGCAGGGCGTGCAGTTCGAGACCTTCGCCACCCAGCGCATCCGCGGCGCCATGCTGGACGAGTTGCGCGGCAGCGACTGGATGAGCCGCGGCAACCGCCGCCAGCAGCGCGAGATCGAGGCCGCCGTGCACAAGCTCGAGCAGCAGTTCGGCCGCGCCCCGCAGGAAAGCGAGATCGCCAGGGAGATGGGCGTCAGCCTGACCGAATACCAGGACACCCTGACCAAGGTGCGCGGCACCCAGCTCGTCTACCTGGAGGACATGTCGGGCGACGAAGGTGGCGACGAGTTCCTCGACCGCCACGTCGCCAACGAGGACGTCAACCCGCTGTCGCAACTGCAGGACCACCGCATGCGCCAGGCGCTGGTCGAGGCCATCAAGAAGCTGCCCGAGCGCGAGCAGTACGTGATGAGCATGTACTACGAGCACGACATGAACCTGAAGGAGATCGCGGCCGTGCTGGGCGTGACCGAGTCGCGCGTGTGCCAGCTGCACAGCCAGTCGATCGCGCGGCTGCGCGTGAAGCTGCGCGAGTGGTGAGCCGGGCTCGCCGCTGAACGGATGACGCCTCCCTCGGGAGGCGTTTTTCATGGGCGGTCGGGCGCGACGAGCCGCATCGGGCACGCAAGCAGTATCAGGCCGTGACATCTTGACGTCGCCGACTCAATCCTGATGCGTTTCTGACGAACACTGCGCTGCAATCGCCACGTCCCAGGTCCGTCTGTCCGAGGAAGCCCGTGATCCGCCTTTCGCTCCACCCGACCCGCCAGCGCGAACCCCTCGGCCTGCCGTTGGCCCAGCCGCATCGGCCGCCGATGCGGACGGGCGGCGAGACCGCAGAAGCTCGCGACCGCACCGACTGGCCCCTGGGCCGGCCGATCCTGCCCGCCTCACGCCGCGGCGCGGGCCCGTCGGGCTGGTGAAGCGGCGCGCTGGTCCGGCCGCTCAGCGCGGCTCGCGCAGCGAGAACACCAGCCCGGTGTCCGGCGATATGCGCCCGGCCAGTGCCTCGGCGTAGGCGGCCTGCACAGCGGCCGCGCCCGTCGCGTGCCGCACGGTGAGCCACTCGCGAGCGCCTTGCACGAAGCCGGCCCATTGCGCGTTGACCCGCGGCTCGATGCCCTCGCGACCCCAATCCTTCGAGCGCTGCGCAGCCGGTCCGGCGCGAAGAAGAAGACCGGCTCCGGACCGGGCAGCGAAGCCTCCAGCCCCATCGGGACGCCGTGGTGACAGGCTCCCCGCTTGCCCGGTGTCACCCGTGGCACCGCGTGGCACCGCGCGGCACTCGGCAGGGTGGGCGCGCACAATCGGGCATCCGTAGTCGACCTTGGGCGAAGGGGCATCGTGCTCGCATCCGAATCGGCCTGGCGCATCCTCATGGCGGAACACGCGCGGATCCGCGAATTCCTCGGCTCCATCCAAAGGGCGACGGCGACCGATGCCTGGCACAAGCCCGGCGCGGAGTTGCGGGCGCTCAAGCGCCTGCTCGAGGATCTGCGCGCCTTCGACGACGAGACCCACCGCCCCAAGGGCGCGGCCTTGATCGGCGCGCTGAAATCCAGGTCTGCCGAGCCAGGCGCCAACGAACTCGTCGAAGCCCACGAGCATGAGCAAGCCGAATGCGATCGACTGCTCGCCGAGGCCCTTGCCCTGCTGGACGCCCTCGCCGAAGGACGCGCCGACGCGGCGGAAGCATGTGCCGAGCGACTGGCGCAGCACCGCAAGCTGCTGCGGGCCCACGTGGCCAGGGAAGACACCTCGCTTCGCGCGGCCGCCTTCAAGATTCTGACCCCCGACGATTGGTCGGCGGTGGCCTCCTCGATGTCCACGCTGGTGCGCGGGAGCCGGCAGCGATAGGCCTCGTTGCAGGCTGGCTCAGTAGCCAACCCCGCGCGCCATCAGCACGGCGATCACCGGGATGGCCGCCACGAGCGCGACCTCGGCGAGCATCCACTGCCGCGTGGAGCGCATGGCCGCCGCGTCGGGGACGATGCCGGCCTTGCGCCAGCGCAGGAGGCGCACCGTGGGCACGGCCGAGAGCAGGCCCACCACGACGAAGGCGCCGATCTTGGTCCAGAAGACCGGGTTGTGGGCGTAGAAGCTCCACCCCTTGGCGCCGTAGGTGGCGCGCAGGAAGCCGGCGGCGATGATGCCCATCGAGAGCAGGCCATAGGCGCTGTCGAGCCTGGCCAGCTGGCGCAGGCGGGCCGCATCGGGCGGGCCGCTGGCCAGCACCAGCTCCGCGAACAGCACCGCCACCAGCGAGAAGACGAACAGGTGGTGGACCGAGGCCAGCACCGCATCGAGCATCAGGGAGTTCATATCTTTCCACCGTCAAGATTGCGATGGGCGAATGCTATGACCCAAATTTGACAGTGTCAAGTTAGAATCCCCTCATGTCCTCGCGGCGACTTCCCTCCTCCACGGATAGCTACCACCACGGCGCCTTGCGCGAGGCGCTGGTCGACGCCGCCGAGGCGCTCATCCGCGAGCAGGGCCTGGAGGCCTTTACCCTGCGTGAATGCGCCCGCCGCGCCGGCGTCTCGCACGCCGCCCCGGCCCATCACTTCGGCGATGCGCGCGGCCTGCTCACCGCCTGCGCTGCCGCCGGGCTGGAGAGGCTGGCCGACACCATCGACGGCTACGTCTCGCTGGCGCCCGCCGACGACGCCACGGCCAGGCTGCGCGCCGGCGGCCAGGCCTACATCGACTTCGCCCTGGCCAATCGCGCCCTGTTCCAGCTGATGTTCCGCCGCGACCGGCTCGATCCGACGGACGCCGTGCTTCGCCGCGCGGGCAAGCGCCTGGGCGACGGCCTGCGCGAGGCCATCGCCGCCGTGATGGCCGAACGCCGGTTGCCGGCCTCCGAGCTGGGGCAGCGCATCCTGCTCGCCTGGTCGCTGATGCACGGCTACGTGACGCTGGTGCTCGAGCGCCAGGCCATAGACCTGTTCGGACTGGACGCCGACGAACACGCCACGGCCGCCAGCGAGATGGGCGCCGAACTGCTTCGCCTGCTGGTCGCCGGGCTGGCGCAGCCGCTGCCGGACACCACGCAGTCGAGCTGAATCTCACGCCCGTCAGGGTTGGCGCCTGCACAAAAGTTCAGAGCCTGGGAGCGTGGGATTCCTTCATGCCCGGCGCCGCCTCACACTGGCGTGTCAGAGGGGACGGGAGCTTTCATGTCGAACGACGTTGCGGCCGAGGCCGAGGCCAGGTGCGAGAGCGCCATGGCGCCATCCATCGCCGGGGTGTCAGCCGCGGCCATGCTGGCGGCCTGCGGCGGCGGCCAGGCCGACGAACAAGCCGCTGAACCGAAAAGTCAGGCTGAGCGCCGTCGCGACCTCGCCGCCCCTGCCGACTACACGCCCTACACGCCCGAAGAACTCGCCGCGGCATTCGCCCCCGACGGCCAGGGGCAGGTCGACGCCCAGGGGGCGGCGCGCTTCCTGATCCAGGCCAGCCACGGGCCCACCGTCTCCAGCCTGGCTGCCGTGCGCACACAGGGCCTGGCCGCGTGGATCGAGAGCCAGTTCGCCGCGCCGCGAGGCCCGCGCCACGTCGACCGCATCTTCGAACAGCGCGACGCTCTCGGCGGCTGGAGCTATGTCGGCATCGTCCACACCTTCGGCCCGGAGAACTCCGAGTTCATGATGAACGAGGCCTGGCGCGCGTTCATGACCGGGCCGGATGCGCTGCGCCAGCGCGTGGTTGCCGCGCTGCTCGAGATCTTCGTCATCACCACCCGCGTCGGCATCATCGGCATAGGGCAGAACCAGGTCACCGCCGCCGCCTACGTCGACATGCTGAACGACCGCGCGTTCGGCAACTTCCGCGAGCTGCTGGACGGCATCGCGCGCAGCTCCGCGATGGGCGTGTACCTCTCGTACCGCGACAACCTGAAGGCCGAATACGGGCCCGACGGGAAGGAGACGAGGGTCCCCGACGAGAACTTCGCCCGCGAGCTGATGCAGCTGTTCTCCATCGGCCTGTACAAGCTCAACGCCGACGGCAGCCTGAAGCTGAAGAAGGGCAAGCCGCAGGAAACCTACACCCAGGACGACGTGTTCAACCTGGCGCGTGTGTTCACCGGCTGGCGCGTGCCCAAGCCGGTGAACGGCGAGCCAGACATGGCCGAGTGGTCCAAGCCCATGGTTCCGGTGGCGGCCAACCATTCGCCGGAGGAAATCCGCTTTCTCGGCAAGGTGATCGCCGCCGGCACCAAGGCAGAGACCTGCCTGAAGAAGGCGTTGGACATCGTCTTCGCGCATGAGAACGTCGGGCCCTTCATCGGCCGCCAGCTGATCCAGCGCCTGGTCACCAGCAACCCGAGCGCGGGCTACGTGGGCCGCGTGTCGGCCGCCTTCGCCAACAACGGCCAGGGCGTGCGAGGTGACCTGCGCGCAGTGCTGCGCGCCGTCCTGCTCGATCCGGAAGCCCGTGCCGGCGACGTCGGTGGCGGCGACTTGCCCGACATCCGCGGCAAGGTGCGCGAGCCCATGCTGCGCCTGGTCGCTGTGGCCCGGGCGATGGAAGCCGGCGACCCCGGCACCATCGTCTTCCCGATCGCCAACCTGAGCGGCGCTTCCACCGGCGTCGGCCAGGCGCCCCTGAAATCGCCGACGGTGTTCAACTTCTTCCGCCCCGGCTATGCCGCGCCGCAGTCCGAGCTGGGCGCGCAGGGCTACGTGGCGCCGGAATTCCAGCTGCTCAACGGGCCGATCATCGCGGCGTCGATCAACAAGATCAACGAGTTCGTCCGCGTGGCTGACGACTACCTGCTCATCGAGCTCGGCCATCTGCGCGGCCTGGCACCGCGCGCCCTGGTGCAGCGGGTGAGCCTCATCCTCACCGGGGCTTCACTGTCGATGGCGGACGAGGAAGCCTTCACGCAACTCGTGTCCGGGGTGTCGCCCCTGAATCCGAAACTGAGGATCCAGGTGGCGCTGCAGCTGGTGGCCTCTTCGGCCGCCTTCGTCGTCCAGGCCTGGTGAGGAGCCACCGCATGAGCACTCTCTCCCGCCGCGCCTTCCTTCGTCACGCCAGCCAATTTGCCGCCCTCGGCGCCGCCGCACCGCTGGGCCTGAGCCTGGCCTCGATAGGCGCCGCCTCGGCGGCCACGCTGCCACCGGATTACCGCGCGCTGGTCTGCGTCTTCCTCTACGGCGGCAACGACAGCCACAACAGCATCGTCAGCTTCGACGAGCCCACGCACGCTCGCTACGCGCAGGCCCGCGGCAACCTCGCCCTGACCCGCGACGCCCTGGCGCCTTGGTTGCTGGATCCGGCGCTCGCCTTCCCCGATGGGCAGGCCTTCGCCTTCCACCCGGCCTTGCAGGCGCTGCACCCCTTGTTCACCAACGGCCAGCTGGCCCTCGCGATGCGGGTGGGCACGCTGCTGCAGCCCACCACCCGCGAGGATTTCTTCGCCCAGCGCCACCTGCCGCCCAAGCTGATGTCGCACAACGACCAGTTCAGCGAATGGCAGTCGCTGCTGGCCGAGGGCGCCCAGTCCGGCTGGGGCGGTCGCATCGGCGACCTGCTGGCCAACGACGCCGGCCAGCAGGGTTCGCTGTTCACCGCCATGTCGCTCGACGGCAGCGCCGTCTTCTCCACCGGCTCGTCCGTCAACGAGTTCATGCTCGCCTCGACCGGGCCGATCCACGTGGCCCCGGTGCCGGGCGCCCCGGGCTCGGCCGGCGCCATCCTGAATTCGCTGACCCGCGGCAGCCCCCAGCTCATGCGCCGCGAGCTCGCCCGCCGCACCCAGGTCGCCGAAACCGGCGCCACCCAACTCGACTCCGCCCTGGCCGGCATCGGCAGCTTCGGCCTGCCGGCCACGCCACTGGGGCTGCAGCTCGACATGGTCGCGCGCCTGGTCGCGGCGCGCGACCGGCTCGGCATGAAGCGGCAGACCTTCTTCGTCAGCATGCCTGGCTTCGACCTGCACAGCGGCATGGCGCTCGGCCACGCGCCCCTGCTGCAGGAGCTGGGCGATGCCCTGGCCGCCTTCCAGGCCGCGATGAACGACGCCGGCCTGGGCGACGCGGTGCTGAGCTTCACCGCTTCTGACTTCGGCCGCGCGCTGACCGCCAATGGCGATGGCACCGACCACGGCTGGGCCGGCCACCACCTGGTGATGGGCGGCGCCGTCAAGCCGCGCCAGTGGGTCGGCGCCGTGCCGCGGTGCGAGCTGGGCGCGAGCGACGAGGTCGGCCAGGGCCGCATGCTGCCGGCCATCTCGGTGGACCAGCTCGGCGCCACGCTGGCCACCTGGATGGGCGTTCCCGACAGCGATCTCGCCACGGTGTTCCCGCGCATCGGGCAGTTCCCGCAACGCACGCTGGACTTGCTGCGCTGAACCGGTCCGGCACACGTCCGCGACGTGTGAGCGACGAGGCGCTGGCGAAGCTGCCAGCGCCTGTCGCGCCCCGCGTCAAGGGAAGGTGAAGCTCAGCGGCGGCACCGACGCCGTCACGTCCACGTCCTGCGTCTTCACCGCCCCGGCCAAGGCCGCCTCGATGGCGTAGAGGCCCGCCGCCGTCGGGTCGCCGGTGAAGGTGATCGAGCTCGGCGATGCGACGTAGGCGGTGCGCTGCGGCGGGTCGATCGGCAGCGCGAAGCCGAACGCGCCCGACAAGGCATCGACCGGGGCATGGGCCACCTCGACCGTCGGCCCGCCGCTGAAGGTCTGCAGCGCACGCACTGTGGCCGTGGCGGGCGAGACGGTGCCGGTGACGTCCCCCGTGCCGGAGGGTGCGACGGGCGGCACGATGGGCACGCCCGCGCTGCTCACGTTGGTCACGGCGACCGTGTCCACCGGCACACCCGTCATCACGGCGGTGGCCCGGCCTTCGGCGCTGATCACCAGCTGGTAGTTCCCGGCCGGGACCGGGTAGAGCGTGAACTTGCCGGCCGCGTCGGGCACGGTGGCCTTGGCCACCACGCCGCCTTGCTGCACGCTCACCGTGGTGGTGGGCAGCGCGATCGCCGGATCCACGTAGCCGACCACCGCCTGGCCGGCCGTGGTCACCAGCGGGATCGCCTCGATCACCGGCTTCAGGTTGTAGCGGCCCGAGTTGCCCGCCTTCACCACCGAGCGACAGGCGTCGAAGTCCAGCACCAGGTCGACCGCCTGGCCCTCGGCCACGTCGACATCCATGTTGACCTTGATGCCGCTCTGGCTGCCGCTCGGGGTGTGCAGCTCGGTCTCGTCCTCGCCCGTGGGCACCACCGAGTTGGCCAGCGGGTTGGCGTTGCTGTTCTCCACCAGCACCATGCGCAGCTGGGTGTACTTGCCCGGCTGCAGTGGCGTCTCGCCCAGGGCCTCCATCACGCCGTTCTGCAGGGTCAGCAGGTCGATCTTGCGCGCCGGGTTGAGCACGATGTCGGTCCAGCCCGAGTCGGTGTCCGAGGCGTTCGCGTTCTGGTTCACGCGGATCCGGTCGATCGTGATGTTGACTTCGTCGTAGCCGCAGGCGGGGGCGTCGGTCAGCGACACCCGCATGTAGCCGGTGCCGCCGATGCCTCCGCCGCCCCCGCCGCTGCCCCCACCACAGCCAGCCAGCAACATCCCGCCGGCGGTCATCGCCGCCAGCGCCCAACGCGTCATCTTGTTCATGGTGTGTCTTCTCCTGCTTCGCCCGAGGGCTCGAACAGCTCCTCGAAGTAGTAGATGCCCAGGCCGAGGCGAGCCGCGCGCGGTGCGGGCGCGCCGGGCTCGGGGCCGGTGTCATGGTCCATCAGCCAGCGGTCCATGCGCTCCAGCAGGGCCTGCGCCTGCATGGCCGAGACGCGCCGAAACCCCGGCACCGCGCTGGCCGGGATGCGGTGGTACATCACCTTGCGCTGGAAGCGCGGCGCCTCGCCGTGCGCCTCTATGTTGTGGTCGATGGTGTCTATCAGATCGGCCACGTCGCTGCCCAGGATGGCGAGCTTTTCGTCGATGCTGGCCGAAGGCACGTAGGCGCGGGAAAGCAGTTCCACCCGCCCGTCAGGCCGCTTGAGCACCGCGCCGACGCGCACCAGTTCGTCGAGCACGGCGCGCGCCGGGACATCGCCGCTGTACCGCCGCACAAGCTCGGCGAAGCCCTTCTCGCCGTCCTCGGGCAACAGCCGCGGCATGCCGTTCGCATCGATGAACGCGGCGTCGCGCAGCCATCCGGTGAGCACCCGTGCCGCTCGGTTGTAGCGCTCGCCTCCCACCGTCTCGCCGGGGCCCGACACCGCCAGCAGCCGGCTGACCTCCTTGCGGGTCAGGCCCGAAAGAATCGCCGCGCGAGAGATCGACGGCTGCTTGTGCTGCAGCGCGAAGTCCTTCATCGCCACGTCGACGAAGACGCGCTTGGCGAGCTCCTCGAAGGCGAGAAAGGACATGG
The DNA here is from genome assembly GCF_051857595.1 of Ideonella flava. Taxonomy (NCBI): domain Bacteria; kingdom Pseudomonadati; phylum Pseudomonadota; class Betaproteobacteria; order Burkholderiales; family Sphaerotilaceae; genus Ideonella; species Ideonella flava. The sequence continues at coordinate 71,435 of NZ_JBPZHD010000002.1, read as the reverse complement.
ACTGGCGAAGGAGCACCCGGAACAGCGGCCGAAGCAGCGTGGCAACGGCGTTCTCCAAGATGCGCTGGGAACGGTTCGGGGCGTCCATGTCTGGGAAATTTATCCCAAATTTCAAGCGCCATCAAAGACCATGGTGGCAACAGAAGGTGTCCGGCGAGGCTGTCCGCCGGAGTGTCCGCGGACAGCCCGATGGCGGGCCGGTCATCGCCAAGTCGTTGATGCGAAACGAGATTTTGTTTCGCATGAGGCGGTACGGAGCTTGCGACACATCAGCTGTCGCCGCCTCCCGATCCTTCGGACACCATGATCAGAGACACCTCGTCCCAAGACCGCGTGCTGAGCCCCGCCCCCGGCTGGCTGCAGCGGCGCACCTGGTGGATTGCCGGCGCCTGCCTGGCCGCGATCGCGCTGCTGGTCTGGGGTTGGCCGGCGCTGTCGCGCGGCTGGTCGACGCAGAACTCGGTGAGCCTGTCGCGCCTGGCCGTCGCCGAGGTCTCGCGCGGTCCGCTGACACGTGACGTGGCCGGCGAAGGCAAGGTCGTCGCCGCCGTCAGCCCCACGCTGTACGCCGGCAGCGCCGGCACGGTGACCCTGCTGGTGCAGGCCGGTGACCAGGTGCAGCGCGGGCAGCCGCTGGCCCGCATCGCCAGCCCGGACCTGGCCGCCCGACTCGCCCAGGAGCGCTCGAATGCCGACGCCCTGCACAGCGAAGCCCTGCGCGCCGAGGCCGACTCCCGCCAGCAGCGGGCCCAGGGCCAGGGCACGCTGGAGACCGCCACCATCGCCCACAAGACCGCCCGCAACGAGCTGGCGCGGCAGACCCAGGCCTTCGAGGCCGGTGCCACGGCGCGCTCGCAGGTCGACCAGGCCCGGGACGCCGTCGACCGGGCAGAGGTGGCGCTGAAGCAGGCGCGCGAGATGCTGAACCTGAAGGATGACGCGATGCGCTTCGAGCTGGCCGCCAAGCGCCAGGCTTTCGAACGCCAGCAGCTGCTGGTCAAGGACATCGAGCGCCAGAGCGACGAGCTGACCGTGCGCTCGCCGGTGGACGGCCAGGTCGGCCAGCTGTTCGTGTCCGACCGCATGAGCGTGGCCAAGGATGCGAAGCTGCTGACCGTCGTCGACCTCTCTCAGCTCGAAGTGCAGATGCAGGTGGCCGAGAGCTTCGCCCGCGAGCTGCAACCCGGGATGCCCGGCGAGATCAGCGGCAACGGCCAGCAGTGGAAGGGCCGCGTGAGCTCGGTCTCGCCCGAGGTGGTGAACAACGAGGTCGCGGCCCGCCTGCGCTTCGACGGCGCCCTGCCCGCGCAGCTGCGGCAGAACCAGCGCCTGTCGGTGCGTGTGCTGCTGGACCAGCGCGACAACGTGCTCTCGGTGGCCCGCGGCAGCTTCGTCGACGAAGGCGGTGGCCGCTTCGCCTACGTGCTGCGCGACGGCCTGGCCGAGAAGCGCGCCATCCGGGTCGGCGCCCAGAGCCTGGCGCGCGTCGAGATCGTCGAGGGCCTCGCTCCAGGCGAGCGCGTCGTCATCTCGGGCGCCGAGAACTTCCACGGTGCCGAGCGCGTCACCGTCAGCCCTTGAACCTAGCCACCGGAAAAGGATTCCCGCCATGCTGAAGATGCAATCCCTGTCCAAGGTCTATCGGACCGAGATGGTCGAGACCTATGCGCTGCGCCAGTTCGACCTCGAGGTGCGCCCCGGCGAGTTCGTCGCCGTGACCGGCCCTTCCGGCTCGGGCAAGACCACCTTCCTGACCATCGCCGGCCTGCTGGAGGCCTTCACCAGCGGCCGCTACGAGCTCGACGGCGTGGATGTCAGCCGCATGGGCGACGACGAGCGCTCGCGCATCCGCAACCAGAAGATCGGCTTCATCTTCCAGGCCTTCAACCTCATCCCCGACCTGAGCGTCATCGACAACATCGAGGTGCCGCTGCGCTACCGCGGGCTGAGCAGCGCCGAGCGCCGCCAGCGCGCCGCCGATGCGCTGGCGCGCGTCGGCCTTTCAGCCCGGGCGCGGCACTACCCCAACGAGCTGTCTGGCGGCCAGCAGCAGCGCGTGGCCATTGCGCGCGCGCTGGCCGGGAGCCCCCGGCTGCTGCTGGCCGACGAGCCGACCGGCAACCTCGACAGCCAGATGGCCCGCAGCGTGATGGACCTGCTGGAAGAGCTGCACCGCGAGGGCGCCACCATCGTGATGGTCACGCACGACCCGCAGCTGGCGGCCCGGGCCCAGCGCAACGTGCACGTGATCGACGGCCAGGTGGTCGACATCGCCGCCGAGCTGCACCTGAACCCCACGCTGTTCCGCCCGCAGGCCGCGGCGGCCTCTTGATCGCCATGCGCCTTCGTTCGTCCATCCTGGCGATCTCGTCTGTTGCGCTCATGTGCGCGGCCCACGCCGAAGACCTGCTGCAGGTCTACGCACAGGCCCGCGCCGCAGACCCTGTGCTGGCCGCGGCCGACGCCCGCCGCGGCGTGCAACGCGAAGCCGCCGTGCAGGCCCGCGCGGCCCTGATGCCTCAGTGGCAGCTCTCGGCCACCGAGAGGCGCGACCAGCAGGACGGCTCGCGCAGCCGCGAGCTCGCCAGCACCGTGACCCAGGCCTTGTTCGACCTCGGCGCGCTGCGGCGCTGGGACGCCGAGCGCACACTCGAATCGGCCGAATCCCTGCGCCTTCGCGCAGCCGAGCAGGCCTTGTGCGCCCGCGTAGCCACCGCCTACTTCGGGGTGCTCTCGGCCCAGGCCGCGCTGGCCACCACGCAGGCCAACGAGGATGCCTTCGCGGCGCAGGTCGCCCAGGCCTCCAAGCGCTTCGAGGCCGGCCTGTCGGCCCAGGTCGATGTCGACCAGGCTCGCGCCTACCACGCGCTCGCACGCGGCTCGACGCTGCAGGCGCGCCAGGCCCTGGCCGATGCGCGCCAGGCCCTGGCTGAACTCACCGGCCAGCCTCCGGGCGAGCTCAAGCCCCTGGCCGCCGAGCTGCCGGCCGTGCCGCCGGATCCGGCCGCCCCCGAGGCCTGGGTCACGCGTGCGCTGCAGGCCAATCCGGCCTTGCAGGCCCAGGCCCGCGTCGTCGATGCCGGCGACCAACGCATAGTCGCCGCGCGCGCCGCTCACTGGCCCACCTTGCGTGCCGGCGTGGAGTCGGGCCGCCTCGGCGGTGCGGGCACGACCGAGGCCGAGCGGCGCGGTGGCACGCAGCTCGCCGTCACCCTGACCGTGCCGCTGTTTGCCGGCGGTGCCACCCAATCCGCGGTGCGGCAGGCGGCCTGGCAGCGTGACATCGCCCGCGACGACTTCGAAGTCGCGCGCCGCGCGCTGATGCGCGAAACCGAGGCACAGGTGCAGGCCGTCACGGCCGGCGCCGCGCTGATCGAGACCACGCGGGCGGCGGTCACGGCCGCCGACCAGGCCCTGGCCTCCACTCGTTCGGGCCAAAGCCTGGGCACCCGCACCATGACCGACCTGCTGCTGGCCATCCAGACCCAGGCCCTGGCCCAGAGCGCGCACGACCAGGCGCGGCACGGCTACGTCCTGGCGCGGCTGCTGCTGCAGCAGGCCGCGGGTGCCCTGGGCGAGGCCGAACTCGCCACCGTCAATCAATGGCTGCTCAAAGCGAAGGAGCCCGTCTGATGCTTGCCTACTACTTCGACCTCGCGCTGCGCAGCTTCAGGTCTGCCCGGGCCCTGAGCGTGCTGATGGTGCTCGCCCTGGCCCTCGGCATAGGCGCCTGCATGACGACGCTGACCGTCTACCACGTGCTGTCGGGCGACCCGATCCCGCACAAGAGCGCGCGCCTGTTCGACGTCGAGCTCGATGCCGGCAACATGATCGGCTACCAGCCCGGGAAGGAGCCCACCTTCCAGCTGACCCGCTTCGACGCCGAAGCCTTGCTGCGAGCCCGGCATGCCAAGCGCCAGGTGATGATGACCGGCGCCAACCTGGCGGTGCAGCCGGAGTCGGCCACCATCAAGCCCTTCTATGCCCCCGCGCGCTTCACCTCGGCCGACTTCTTCGCCATGTTCGAGGCGCCCTTTCTCTACGGCAGTGGCTGGGACGCCGCGGCCGACGAAGCGCAGGCCCGCGTGGTGGTGATCTCCAGGTCGCTGAACGACAAGGTGTTCGGCGGCGAGAACAGCGTGGGGCGCGAGCTGCGCATCCGCAGCCAGCTGCTGCGCGTGGCCGGCGTGCTGAACGACTGGCGCCCGGTGCCGCACTACTTCGACCTCACCATGGGCAGCTACCAGAAGGCCGAGGACGTCTACATGCCCTTCTCGACCTCCCAGGCGCTGAAGTGGGGCTCGTCCGGCAACATGGATTGCTGGGACAACACTCCCAACCCGCGAGACCTCAGCGCGCCCTGCAGCTGGGTGCAGTATTGGGTGGAGCTGGAGTCGGCCGACCAGGCCTCGGCCTTCCGCGATTACCTCGTCCAGTACTCCGAGGAGCAGCGCCGCGCCGGCCGCTTCGAGCGCCCGGCCAACGTGCGGCTGCGCAACGTCACCGAATGGCTGGTCCACAAGCAGGTGCTGCCGGGCGACGTGCGGCTGCAGGTCTGGCTGGCGTTCGGCTTCCTGCTGGTGTGCCTGACCAACACCGTGGGCCTGCTGCTGGCCAAGTGCTTGCGCCGCTCGACGGAGATCGGCGTGCGGCGCGCTCTCGGAGCCACCCGCGGCGCGATCTTTTCGCAGTTCGTCGTGGAGGCCGGCACGCTCGGCCTGGCCGGCGGTGCGCTCGGCTTGCTGCTGGCTGCGCTAGGCCTGTGGCTGGTGCGGCAGAGCCCGGCCGAGTACGCCGCGCTGGCCCGGATGGATTGGCCGATGCTGGCTCTCACGCTCGGCCTCGCCCTGGCCGCCAGCGTGCTGGCCGGCCTGCTGCCCGCCTGGCGCGCCGCCAACGTGACGCCCGCCCAGCAACTCAAGACCCAGTGAGGAGCCGCACCATGGACCTGCTGCCCATTCTCTCGACCCTTCGCCGCCACAAGACCGCCGCCGGCCTGATCATCGTGGAGATCGCGTTGACCAGCGCCATCGTCTGCAACGCGCTGCACATGATCAGCCAGCGCATCGAGACGCTGAACCACGACAGCGGACTGCCCGAGAACGAGCTCGTCGTGCTCGGCGTGCGCTCCGCCGGCGGCCAGGCCGACGTGGACGAGGTCACGGCGCGCGACGTGGCCGCGCTGCGCCAGCTGCCCGGCGTCAAGAGCGTGGCCTTGGTCAGCCAGGTGATCTACGGCAACAACAGCAGCAACACGGACGTGCGCAAGACCGCAGACAAGACCGGCCCGCGGGTGGCCGCCTCGCTCTACGCCGGCGGGGAGCAGGCGCTGGCCACGATGGGGCTTCGCCTGATCGACGGGCGCGACTTCCAGCCGCAGGAGTACCAGGCCAGCTCGGTCATCGACAAGCAGGACGATCCGAACGTCGGCCAGGTCATCGTCAACCGCCAGCTGGCCGAGAAGCTCTACCCCGGCCAGTCGGCCGTCGGGCAGCCGCTGTACGGCTACGTCGAGCGGCCGTCCACCATCGTTGGCGTGGTCGAGCGGCTGACGCATCCCTATCCCGGCCGGTCCGAGCGCGACGAGGGCTACGCGATGCTGTTCCCGGTCCGTCCCAGCTTCCGCGGCGGCACTTTCCTCGTGCGCACCGATCCGGACCAGCGCGAGGCGGTGCTCAAGGCGGCGCCGGCGATCATCGAGCGCAACGACCCGACCCGCATCCTGCACGACGCCAAGACGCTGTCCGAGATGCGTGCGGCGTTCTACGCGCAGGATCACTCGATGGTGGGGCTGATGGTCGGCGTGATCGTCGCGCTGCTGGTGGTCACCGCCTTCGGCATCGTGGGCCTGGCGAGCTTCTGGGTCCAGCAGCGCACGCGGATGATCGGCACCCGCCGCGCCATGGGCGCCACGCGCGGCCAGATCCTGCGCTACTTCCAGCTCGAGAACTTCCTGCTCTCGACGCTCGGCATCGCGCTGGGCATGGGCGGCGCCTTCGTGCTGAGCCTGGTGCTCATGAACAGCTACGAGATGCCGCGCCTGCCGCTGTGGTACCTGCCCGTGGGCGCCCTGGTGCTGTGGGGCCTGGGGCAGCTCGCGGTGCTGGCACCGGCGCGGCGCGCCTCCGCACTGCCGCCGGTACAGGCGCTGCGCAGCTGAGGAGAGAATCGCCACCATCCGATGCACACCGTCCTGATCATCGACGACAACCCGGGCGTGGGAGAGGCGCTCACGCTGCTGCTGTCCTTGCGCGACATCCGGGCGTTGCACGCGGCGACGCCGGCCGAGGGGCTGGCCATGGCGGCGGGCAAGCGCGTCGACCTGGTGATCCAGGACATGAACTTCAGCGCCGACACCACCTCGGGCGAAGAAGGCGTGGCGCTGTTCCGCGCCCTGCGCGAGCGCAATGCCGACCTGCCGGTGATCCTGCTCACGGCGTGGACGAGGCTGGAGAGCGCGGTCGAGCTGGTCAAGGCCGGCGCCGCCGACTACCTCGCCAAGCCGTGGGACGACGCCAAGCTGCTGGCCACCGTCGGCAACCTGCTGGAGCTCGGCGATTCGAACCGCGAACTCATCCGCACCCGCCAGGAAAGGCGCGACCGCCGCGCCGCGCTGACGGCGGGCTTCGACCTGGACGGCCTCGTCTTCGCCAGCGAGGCGATGCTGTCGATGCTGGAACTGGCCGCGCAGGTCGCCCGCACGGACCTGCCCGTGCTGGTGACCGGGCCCAACGGCGTTGGCAAGGAGCACGTCGCGGCCCTGGTGCATGGCAACTCGGCGCGGCGCAAGCTGCCCTTCGTCGCACTCAATTGCGGGGCGCTGCCCTCCGAGCTCATCGAGGCCGAGCTCTTCGGGGCAGACAGCGGCGCCTACACCGGTGCCCATCGTGCCCGCGAGGGCCGCTTCGAGGCCGCGCACGGCGGCACGCTGTTCCTCGACGAGATCGGCAACCTGCCGCTGGCCGGGCAGGTCAAGCTGTTGCGGGTGCTGGAGACCGGCCGCTTCGAGCGCCTGGGCTCCAGCCGCACGCGCGAAGCCAAGGTGCGCATCATCAGCGCCACCAACTCCGACCTGCGGGCCATGGTGGCTGCGGGCAGCTTCAGGCAGGACCTGTACTACCGCCTCAACGTGTTCGAGCTCAAGGTGCCCCCGCTGGCACAGCGGCGAGACGACGTGCTGGCCCTGGCCGCGCACTTCCTGCGCGACAGCGCGGCCACGCTCACCGACGCGGCGCGCGAAACTCTGCTGGCCCACAGCTGGCCCGGCAACGTGCGCGAACTGAAGAACGTGATGGCTCGCGCGGCGCTGCTGGCCGGTGGAGGTCCCATCCAGCCGCAGCATCTGCAGATCGAGCTGCCGGCGCGGCACGCGGCCGTGCGCGACCTCGAAGAGCCCGGCAAGGAGGCCGTGCTGGCCGCGCTGGCCGAAGCCCACGGCGTGGTCAGCCGGGCGGCGCAGGCGCTCGGCCTGTCGCGCCAGGCGCTGTATCGACGCATGGAGCGCTACGGCATCTCTGAGTGATGGAGCTGCCACCCTCCCTCCGTGGCCTGGGAGACAGCCTGCAGGCACGGCTCGCGCTGCTGCTGCTCGTGATCGTCATCGCCACCGGCCTGGTGCACGCGGCCATCGCGCAATGGCCCTTGCCGCAACTGCTCGAAGAACTGCATCGCCGATTCAAGTGGCCGCTGGCAGCGCCCGCACCGGGCAGCACCGCGGCACTGGGCCTCACGCTGCTGCTGATGCTGCCGTTCATCCTCACTGCCGCGGCACGGGCCGTCTCACCGCTGCAACGGCTCCTCCGCGCACTGCAAGGCTCGGTGCTGAGCTACCGCGAGGGCGACTTCAGCATGTCGATCCGGGCCCAGGGCTCGGGCGATCTCGGTGAGTTGCTGCGACTGCACAGCGAGCTGGGCCAGGCCTTGCGGGAGCAGCGCCAGCAGCTGGCCCAGCGCGAGCTCCTGCTCGACACGGTGGTGCAGAACACGCCGCTCGCGCTGCTGCTCACCCAAGCCGACGGCCGCATCGTCTACGCCAACATCGCCGCACGGCAGTTGCTTGCCCAAGGCCGCAGCCTGCTCGGCCTCGCGCTGGACGAAGAAGTCCTGGCCGATGCGCCGGCCGACCTGCGCACGGCCCTGCAAAGCCGCCAGGACCAGCTGTTCTCGGTCGTCGACGAGGCGGGGCACGAGGAGCACTTCCACCTCTCTCAGCGGGCGCTGCTGCTGCAGGGCCAGCCGCATAGGCTGGTGCTCCTGCGGCGCATGACCCGCGAGCTGGCGCGCGAGGAGGTGGCGAGCTGGAAGCGCGTCATCCGAGTCATCAGCCACGAGCTGAACAACTCGCTGGCGCCCATCTCTTCGCTCGCGCACACCGGCGCCGAGCTGGCGCGCCGCGGCCAGGCGGAGCGCCTGCCCGGCGTGTTCGAAAGCATTGGCGCCCGCGCCGCCCATCTGCATGCCTTCCTGGCCGGCTACGCCCGATTCGCCAAGCTGCCCCAGCCGCAGCCCGCCGCGGTCGACTGGCCCGGCTTCATCGAGCGCCTGGCCGCCCATGCGGCCTTCAGGCTCGAAGGCGCCGTGCCCGTCGAGGACGGCTGGTTCGACGCCGCGCAGGTCGAGCAGGCGCTCATCAACCTGCTGAAGAACGCGCATGAGTCGGGCAGTGCGCCCGACGAGGTGGCGCTGGCCGTCTCCCTGCGCGATGGCGATCTACGCTTCACCGTATCCGACCGGGGGCCGGGCATGAGCGAGACCGTGCTCGCGCAGGCCCTGCTGCCCTTCTATTCGACCAAGCGCAGCGGCACAGGCCTCGGGCTGGCCCTGGCGCGCGAGATCGCCGAATCCCATGGCGGCCGCATCGCGCTGGCCAACCGCGAAGGCGGGGGATTGGCGGTGACCCTGGTGCTGCCGACAATCCGCGCCTGAGCACGGAGGTCGGATGAACGAGCACCCCATCGTCATCGCAGGCGGCGGCATCGCCGGCCTGTACTGCGCGCGCCGGCTTGCCGAGGCAGGCCACCGTCTCCTGATCCTCGAAGCCGCCTCCGACCGCTGGGGCGGCCGCATCGAGACGGAAGAGCTGGACGGCTTCCTCGCCGAGATGGGCCCGATGCGATTCGAGCCGACGCTGCAGCCGCGCTTCGCGGCCTTGTGCCAAGAGCTCGGGGTCGACTTGCTGCCCTTCGCCGGCCCCGGCTCCGATCGCGTGGCCGCGCCCGATCTCGACCTGCCGCCCGAAGAGCGGGGGCTGAACTCGCTGCAGTTGCTGCAGCGCGGGGTGATGCTCATCATGGGCCGCGCACCGGACGACCAGGCCTGGATAGACAGCCTGACCGAAGACGACTACATGAGTCTTCGCAAGCACGCCCAGCTCCACGGCCAGCCCCTGTGGGCCACGGGCTTCTGGAACGCGCTGTCGGCGCAGGGCATCCTGAGCCACCGTGCGCTGGTGAAGCTGCGCGACACCGGGACCTTCTATCACATGATCCCGGAGAACCTGAACGCCATCGAATGGATCGTCTGGTGGCTGCGCGCCCTGAAGACGGTGGGCCGCGAGCTGGCCACCATCTCGGGCGGCTCCGCCCGCTTGACCGAAGGGCTGCTGGCCGATCTGCAACGGCACCCGAACGTCACCCTGGCCGGCGGACACACGCTGCTGGGCCTGCAGCCGGCGGGGCTGGGCAGCAGCCGCTTGCTGCTGGACGTGCGTACCCAGGGGGGCATCGTGCAGATTGGCACGCAAAGGCTCATCCTCGCCCTGCCGCGACTGCCGCTGGTCAAGCTGTCTCCGCAATTGCCGCGCCACATCGCCCGCCAGCTCGACAGCGTCAACGGTTTCCCGATGCTCAAGGTCTTCCTCGTGAGCAACGCCCCGTGGTGGGACCACGACCAGCCGCCCCAGCAGCACGCGAACTGCATGCCGACACGCGAGGTGCACTACTTCCGCCGCCCGCGCGAGAACGACCCCGACGGCCACGGCATGGTGCTGCTGTACATGGACCGGCCTTCCACCGAGTTCTGGCGCACCTACGTCACCGATCCGCATCGCCACGACCGCGCCGAGGTCGACCAGAACGGGCGCATCGTCGACGCCTTCGCCCTGTTCGTCGCACGCGACGTCAAGCGCTCGCTTGAGTCGAGTTCTTCACAGGGCGACGAAGTGCGGCTGACCGAGCAGGCCCGGCGCGTGTTCCAGCAGATGTCGCTGGACGAAGCCACGGCCCACGTGCGCCAGTCCATCGTCACCTACGGCATCCGCGACTGGGCCCGCGCCCCCTACGGCGCCGCCAACCACGGCTGGCAGCCGGGCGTGCGTTCCTGGAAGGTGATGGACGCCTTCAAGGCCTTCGACTTCGGCAGCGGCGCGCGCAACGTGCACATCGTCGGCGAAACCTATTCCGACTACCAGGGCTTCATCGAGGGCTCGCTCAACAGCGCCGAGCTGGCGCTGCGCACCATCGCGCCGCCGGCATCGGCCGAAGAAGGCAGCGCGGTGGCGGGGCTGGCCTGAGGACGCGCCCCCGCGCTACGGGCAGCGCACCACGGCGCCCTGCAAGGTGCAGGCGCCGCGCGGGCCCGTGAGTGTCGAGCCGTTGCGGCTCAGCCTCGAGCCGTCGCTGGCCCAGCAGCCTGAGGCATCGCAGCCGACGATGGTGGTCAGCGCATCGGAGCGGGCGGGGACGACGGGGGCGGCCGGTGTCGTCGGCGCCGGCGGCAGCTTGACCGGCGGGCCGAGCGACACGGGGGGCACGGTGACCGGGTCTTGCGCGGTGCGCGCGGGTGGCGTGTAGGCGTTGCCCGCCGAGCCCAGGCACGCGCGGGCGGCGCGTTCGCGCCACGGTTGCAGGCGCGCGGAGGCGACGGCGGAATCGGTAGCGCTCGGAGCTCCGCTCGCCCCGGCCTCGCGAGATGACAGCACGCTGGCCTCTTCGGCCTGGAGCGCACTCATCGCCTGCTGGCAGGCCGGCGATCCGGGGGCCTGCGCCCAGGCGCTCACCGTCATCGCGCAAAGCAGCGGGGTCATCCAACGCTTCATGCCAGTTGGACCGAAGTCCCCTCGCGCAGTTCGTTCGTGTGACATGGCTTTACCCTTCGTTGACGACGCGCAGCCCGGCCGCATCCGGCTCGATGCGCAGCCGCGCGCCGTTGGCTGGCTGCAAAGGCACGGCCTGGGCACGGCCTGGCAGGCTGATGCGCAAGTCGGGCGTTTCGCATTGCTCGTGCTCGCGCGTCACGCCGGGCGCCAGGGCCCAGCTCTTGTCGCCCAGCTGGTAGCGGACCGACTGGCCGCTGCGGTTGCTGAGCGCAAAGCGCACCCGCAGGGCCGCCGGCCGGCCGAACATCTGCACGGCGTAGTAGCGGTCGCTCGCGGCGCTGTGGGCGATCGCGACACCGGTCTCGGTGGCCCCGGGCTGGAGCAGGTTGTGGCGATGGCCGGGCGAATCGATCCAGCCTTTCACGAGCCGCTGCGCCAGCTCGTCGGTCGCGAAACCGCGCGAGCTCATCATGTAGGCCAGGTTCTCGGCCACCAGGCACCAGGCATAGCCCCTGGCCTCGGCGCGTTGCGAGGGCTGCCGCCCATCGGCCTCGTGGCTGTAGCGCTCGGTTCGCGCCATGTAGGCGGCGAAGTCGGCGGCGGCGGCATCGAGCTGCGGCTGGGTCGACAGCGAGGCCAGTCCCTGGGACTGCCTGAAGCTGTTGGCACCGGCCACCACCGCGCGGCGGGCCTGCGCCAGGTCGGGCGGGGCGGCGGCCGGCGCGCCCACCACCGGCGCTGCCGCGGTGGCCAGCGCCGCACACAGCGATACCCAAGGCCGGCGGACGTCCATCGACCTGGACGGAGCAATCGCCGCGCCCGCGGCGCCCGGGTTCACGGTGTCTTCAGCCCCGCGCGCGCCTGAGCGGCTGTGTCGAACAGGCTGGGCGTCACGCCGCGCGCCGCCAGCGCCGGCCCCAGCTTGGCGCGCAGGAAGGCCGAGCTCGTGTAGCGCGTGACCTGCAGGTAGTGGCGCTCGACCACCTCGTGCACCATCGCGGCCCAGGTGTCCTCCACCTCCGGTGCCAGCGCGAAGTGCTCGTAGTTGATGACGCCGTTGACCTTGTGGCCCAGCGGCTCCAGGCGCGAGGTGATCTCGCGCCGCACGGCCTCCACGTCGTCCGCCGTGCGGATGCTCAGGTGCTCGAAGTTGACGAAGAGCGTGCGCTGGGCGGCGTCGTAGGTGAAGCGCTCGGCCAGGGGCAGCAACAGCAGGCGCGCGCGAAGTCCCATCGGCCCGTCTTCGAAGAGCGAGGCCTCCATGCGACGAGGCTCGCGCTCCAGGATGGGCTTGAAGGCCATGTGTGCGAGGACGTCGCGTTCCAGGTCCAGGCCAGGGGCGATCTCGGTCAGTTCGAGGCCCTGCGGATGCAGGCGGAAGACAGCCCGCTCCGTCACGTAGAGCACCTGCTGGCCGCGCCTTCTCGCCTCCGCGCCGGAGAAGGTGCGCTGCTCCACCTCGGCCACGAACTTCGGCCCGTCCTCGGTGGCAAACGTCCCGGTGAAGACGAGCTTCTTGGCGTTCTGGCTGATGTTGATGAAGCCGCCCGCGCCGGCCAGGCGCTTGCCGAAGCGGCTGACGTTGACGTTGCCTTGCGCGTCGGCCTGCGCCAGGCCGAGGAAGGCCAGGTCCAGCCCGCCGCCATCGTAGAAATCGAACTGGTAGGGCTGGTCGATCACCGCCTGGGTGTTGACCGCGGCGCCGAAGTTCAGGCCGCCGGCCGGGATGCCGCCGATCACACCAGGCTCCGCCGTGAGGGTGATGAGGTCTATCACCCGCTCCTCGGCCGCGACCGCGGCCACGCCTTCGGGCATGCCGATGCCGAGGTTGACGACCGCGTGCGGCCTGAGCTCCAGCGCCGCACGGCGCGCGATGACCTTGCGCTTGCCGGCGTGCATGGGCTCGACCTCGCCGGCGGGCAGGCGGATCTCGCCCGCGAAGGCCGGGTTGTAGGGCTCGGCGAAGGTCTGCTGGTGGTAGCGCGGGTCCTCGGCGACGACCACGCAATCCACCAGCACGCCGGGGATCTTCACCTGGCGCGGGTGCAGCGAGCCGGCCGCGGCCAGGCGCTCGACCTGCACGATGACGATGCCACCGGAGTTGCGCGCCGCCATGGCGATGGCCAGCGCCTCCAGCGTGAGCGCCTCGCGCTCCATCGTCACGTTGCCGTCGGGGTCGGCGGTGGTGCCGCGCACGAAGGCGACGTCGATGGGAAAGGTCTTGTAGAAGAGGAAGTCCTCACCGTCGATGGGCATGAGGCGGACGAGGTCCTCGGTGGTGTTCCGGTTGACCTTGCCGCCGCCCAGGCGCGGGTCGACGAAGGTGCCCAGGCCCACGCGGCTCAGGTGCCCGGGCTTGCCCGCGGCGATGTCGCGGAACAGTTGCGAGATCACGCCCTGCGGCAGGTTCCAGGCCTCAATCTCGCCTCCCACGGCCAGGGCCTGGAGCCGGGGCACCAGCCCCCAGTGGCCGCCTATGACCCTGCCCAACAGGCCGGCGTGGCCGAGGTGGTTCAAGCCCCGCTCCTTGCCATCGCCCTGGCCCGCGGCGTAGACCAGGCCCAGGCGCCGCGGAGCGCCCGTCTCCACGAAGCGCTTCTCCAGCGCGACGGCCAGGTTCTCGGGAAAGCCGATGCCGACGAAGCCGCCGGTGGCCAGCATGTCGCCGTCGTGCACGAGGCGCACCGCGTCGGCCGCCGAGACGACCTTTCCACGCTCCGCCAACGCGGCCATCCGGGCGTGGGCGTTCGAATGGCGCGGGCCGGGCGGCGTGGCGGTGACAGGAGATGAGGTGTCCATGCGGGCAGTGTCGGCCCAGCCCTTGCTCCAGACCATGGGGCCGGCCCTCCCCTACTCGAAGCGACATCAAAGCTGACGCGAAACTGACGAAGCGTTAAAGTCGAACCGCCCCAGCCGCCGCCCAGGAGTCCGCCATGACCGTCTCCCAACTCTCCGCGATGAAGGCCTGGATGGTGGCTCACCGCGCCCGGCAGCCGATCGAATACCACGCCTGCGACGCCGTCCTCACGCTGTGGCTGATGGGCTGGATGGGCGCCCCGGCTTTCTTCATGCTGGACGACCCGTGGGCGGTGCTGGCCTGCGTGGCCCTGTTCTTCGCGCCCCGCGGCTACCTGGGACTGCGCCGCACGCTGCACGAGCACCAGCGCGTGCGTTGCGACTGGCTGGAGGCGGTGCAACCGCCCACGGCGAGCCGGTCGACCGAGTGAGCGGTCAAGGCTCGCCCGGCTCCGGCTCGTCCCGCGGCAGGCCGATGTGTTCAGGCCGTGGCGCGCGGGCCACGCTGGCCGCGACCAGCATCTGCACCTGGACGACGTCGACCGGCTGGTGCAGGCGGCAGCGGTAGCTGCGAGTCCCGCGGCCGCCGCCTTCGAGCGGCGCGACATCGGGCGGTAGCAGGTGGCCGTTGAAGACCTGCAGGTTGACGTGGCCGCGGTGGGGCGCGATGGCCATCAGGGGCGAGCCGCTCCAGACGAAGACGAGCTGGCCCCAGCGGATGATTTCTTCCAGCTCCGGCTCGGCCTCGCGCACCGCGCTGCGCAGGGAGACCGCCACTTCGCGCTGGGCCGGTGGCTGGAAATCCAGCCAGGCCGAGATCAGGGCCTTTGAACGGGGGCCGGTGCGCATCGCGCTCCTACAGCTGTTTGGACTTGAAGGTGTCGCAATCGCCGACCTTGCCGCTTTGCATCCCGCGGCGGAACCAGCCGACCCGCTGGGCGCTGGTGCCGTGGGTGAAGGTCTCGGGCACCACCCGCCCACGACCCTCGCGCTGGAGCGTGTCGTCGCCGATGCGCGAGGCGGCGTTCAGCGCCTCTTCCACGTCACCCGATTCGAGGATCTGCCGGGACGCGTTGGCGTGATAGGCCCACACGCCGGCGAAGCAATCGGCCTGCAGCTCGACCCGCACGGAAAGCGCATTCGCCTGCGCCTCGCTCATCCGCCCGCGGCGTTCTTCGACCTGGCCGGTGACGCCCATCAGGTTCTGCACGTGGTGGCCGACCTCGTGGGCGATGACGTAGGCCTGCGCAAAGTCGCCCGGCGCGCCCAGCTGGCGGCGCATCGTCTCGTAGAAGCCCAGGTCGATGTAGACCTTCTGGTCGCCCGGGCAGTAGAACGGCCCCATGGCCGTCTGGCCGGTGCCGCAGGCGGTGGCCGTCGCGCCCCGGAAGAGCACCAGATGCGGCGGGCGGTACTGGCCGCCATTGCCGCGGAACATCTCCGTCCACACGTCCTCCGTGTCGGCCAGGACGGTGGAGACGAAGGCCGCCTCCTTGTCGTTGGCCGGTGGCGCATGCGCCGGCGCCTGCGTCGATGGCGGCGGTCCGCCGCCCCCGCTCAGCATGCTGAGCATGGTCAGCGGGTTGATGCCGAAGATCCAGCCGGCCACCACGGCCACGGCCACCGTGCCCAGGCCGATGCCGCGGCCGCCTATCCCGAACGGCAGCCCGCCACCGCCGAAGCCGCCGCCCTGGTCACGGCGATCCTCGACGTTGTCGCTCTGCCGGTTGCCTTCCCACTTCATGGTCTGACCCTCCAGACATCCGGCCTGCGGCAAGCGGCGAGCCTGCCCCGGGCTTGACCAACGATTTCAGGTCTTGGGCAGCGTCACGCCGCGCTGGCCCTGGTACTTGCCGCCCCGGTCAGCGTAGCTGGTTTCGCAGACTTCGTCCGATTCGAAGAACAGGACCTGCGCGCAGCCCTCGCCGGCGTAGATCTTGGCGGGCAGCGGCGTGGTGTTGCTGAACTCCAGCGTGACGTAGCCCTCCCACTCGGGCTCGAACGGGGTCACGTTGACGATGATCCCGCAGCGCGCATAGGTGCTCTTGCCCAGGCAGATCGTCAGCACGGTGCGCGGGATGCGGAAGTACTCCACCGTTCGCGCCAGGGCGAAGCTGTTGGGCGGGATGATGCAGACGTCGCTCTCGATGTCGACGAAGCTCTTCTCGTCGAAGTTCTTCGGGTCGACGACGGTCGAGTGGATGTTGGTGAAGACCTTGAATTCGCGGGCGCAGCGGATGTCGTAGCCGTAGCTCGAGGTGCCGTAGCTGACGATCTTGTGGCCATCCGCGGCTTGGCGGACCTGGCCGGGCTCGAACGGGTCGATCATCCCGTGCTCTTGCGCCATGCGGCGGATCCACTTGTCGCTCTTGATGCTCATGCCGGTCTTTCGGGAAGGGGCTGCGATTTTAGGTGGCTGGCTCAGGGCGCCCCGGGCTCGAGCTGCACGCGCAGGCTCAGCAGCTGTTGGCGCATCTCATCGCCCATCGAGATCTGCGGGTTCGAGTAGCCGTCGCTCTTGCCCGCTTCACGCTCGCGCTGCTCGATGACCCTGCGGGCTTCGGCATGCGCCTGCTCGAAGGATCTCGTCTGCCGCAGCTGCTCTTCGTACATCGCACGGCCGAAGAAGGTGAGCTCCGAGCGCCGGCCGCAGCCGTAGGAGGTGTGCTCGATGTCCGAGGCGGTCATCACGAGCGTGTCGGGCCCGGCCAGGGGCTCTATCCAGCTGCCCGAATGGCAGGCCGAGACCGACACCACGCGCCAGCGGATGCCGGCTTCGTCCAGCCAGCGCCGCAGCATGGCGGGGGTCACCTCCTCCACCTCCATCGGCCACAGGCCGGCAGACAGCGCCCCCGAGTGGGCGCCGTGGGAGGTGAGGTGGATGAACAGGATGTCCTGCCGGCGGTCCATCACCTCCGCCACGCGGTGGATGGCGCGCTCCAGGTTCAGGGGCGTCGCCCACGGCTTTTGCTCCGCGGTGCCCGGATGATTGACGAGCTGCAGGGTCCGCCCGGTGCTGTCGAAACGCTGCTGCATGACGTCGGCCACCAGCTGGCTCTCGCGCCGGAACACGTCCGCATGCCCGTAGGGCGCGAAGGTGATGGTGTAGAGATCGATGACGTTGCGGCGAGAGGGCCGCAGCGCCTGCAGCTGCTCCGCCAGCAGCTGCGGCTGGCGCTCCATGAGGGCCTGGGTCAGCTTCAGCTCGGGCTCGCGCGCCCGGGAGGCAGGCTCGGCCGGGTACCACAGGCCGACCGGCGAGGCCTGGATGACCGCCGTACAGGCCACCGAGAGCAGGCAGGCCGTCACCTTCACACGCGTGGGGGCGGGGCTGCTGCGCCAGCAGAGCGTCAGCACGGCGGCCTCATACCAAGCGAGCATCGCCATCGACACGCCCCACGAGGTCCAGGGCCCCAGCCTGGTCAGATCGATGTCGCCGCCGGGCCGCAGGGCCAAGCCGGCGACGGCGAGGAGCGTGAACAGGGGCAGGGCCTGGGCGGCCAGCAGGCCGAACAACGCTGCGGGACCGGGGGCATGGCGCGGCGAGCCCGGCGTTCCACCGGCCGGCACCAGCCACCAGCACAGCCACG
Organism: Ideonella flava; assembly: GCF_051857595.1. Taxonomy (NCBI): domain Bacteria; kingdom Pseudomonadati; phylum Pseudomonadota; class Betaproteobacteria; order Burkholderiales; family Sphaerotilaceae; genus Ideonella; species Ideonella flava. Next base: position 54,014 of record NZ_JBPZHD010000002.1, on the reverse strand, counting down.
CGGCCACGACGGTCTGCAGCCAGCCCGAGAGAAGCGCAGGCCAGTAGAAGTTCGCCGGCCCATCGATCGACAGCCGCTGCCAAGCCACACTCAGCCCGAAGGGGACGGCGACGAGCCAGGCCACGTTGAAAGGCGTCACCTGCAGGCCGGTCCAGTCGGGCCTCATCAGGAAAGCCGTGCGGGCGCCCTGCCCCCACCAGGCGCCGAGCGCTCCCCTTCGCATGCGCTCGTGCCTGGCCGGCGGCATCGCCGCTTCACTGTCCGTCGTCATCCCTGCCCCTCCGTGCGATTCACTGTAGCGGCACGCCGGCCGCTTCCATCAGCCGGTCCAGGTCGAGCAGCTCGATCCCGCCGTAGCGCACGGCGATCACCCCTCGCGCTTCCAGCGCACGCAGAGCCTTGTTGGCGCTCTGGCGGCTCACGCCCAGCATCAGGGCCAGCTGTTCCTGCGGCAGGCGCAAGGTCGAACGGGGCGGGCCACTGCGAGCGCCGTAGCCGTGGGCGAGCAGCCACAGGCGCTTGGCCAGGCGGCCTTGGAGCGGCAGCTGGGCGATGTCCTCCAGCATGCCGAAGGCCATCCGCAGCTTGGCGCAGGCCAGCTGGGCGATGGGGCGCCAATGGACCGGATGGGCCTCCAGCCATTCGAGCAACGCGGGCTGCGGCACCTGCCAGACGGTGGTCGGGCCGTCGGCCACGGCGTCGTGGGTGCGGGGCCGGCCGTCGATGAGCGAGATCTCGCCGAACCACTGGCCCGGCTCGACGAAGGCCAGCACGGCTTCGCTGCCGTCGGCCTGCAGGGCGCGGATTCGCAAGGCGCCATCGAGCACGCAGCACAGGCCCTCGGCCGCCTGGCCCCGGGCGAACAAGGCCTCGTCGGCGCCCAGGCGCCGCAGGCGGCCCAGGCGCATGAGCGCAGCACGCAGCTCGGCAGATGCGGCGGCGAACCAGGCATCCGAGCCCAGGAGCTCGCGCCAGGCCGGCGTGAAGGATTCGGGAATGTCCTGATCGTCCATGAGGGGCCACGCGCGCCGAATGTCGGCGCTTTGACAGTCGTCAAGGGCGGCGCACCCTAGCATGCGCCCACCAATGCATCGATCGCGAGGAGACCCCATGCGCCAGGCCACCGAACTGCTGGTCCAGTATGCCCACTACCACCGTGACCGCCGCAACATCGCCACGCACTTCGCCGGCATCCCGCTGATCGTGTTCGCCGTCGGTGTGCTGCTGGCGCGCGCCACCTTCGTCATCGGCGACCTCACGCTGACGGCCGCCTGGGCCGCCGCCGCGCTGGCCACGGCCTGGTACCTGACGCGCGGGCGCATCGACCTGGGCCTGGCCACGAGCGCGGTGACGGTGGGGCTGGTGGCCTTCGCGCACGAATTCGCCGGCGGCAGCATCGAGGAGTGGCTGTCGTTCGGGCTGGGCGCCTTCGTGGTCGGCTGGGTGCTGCAGTTCATCGGGCACTACTTCGAGGGCCGCAAGCCGGCGTTCGTCGACGACCTGGTCGGCCTGCTGGTCGGCCCGATGTTCGTGATGGCGGAGGCCTTGTTCGCCCTGGGCTGGGGCCGCGGCCTGCGCGAGGAGATCGAGCGCCAGGCCGGGCCGACGCACCTGCGCGACCTGAAGCGGCCGGCGGCGACGACGCGTTGAGCGCATCGCCCCTGGCCACGCCCGGCCCCCTGCTCGTGATGGGGGCCGGCAGCGTCGGCGGCTACGTGGGCGGCTGCCTGCAGGCGGCCGGTGCCGAGGTGCACTTCGTCGGGCGGCCGCGCACGCTCGAAGCGTGGCAGGCCCACGGGCTGCGAGTCACCGACCAGGACGGGCGCGACCAGACCGTGCCGCCGGGGGCGCTGAAGCTGTCGGCGTCGGTGCCGGACGGACTGGCTCCTTCGCTCGTCGTGCTGACGGTCAAGTGCGGCGCCACGCGCGAGGCTGCGGCCGCCCTCGGCGCCGCCCTGCCGGCGGGCACGCCGGTGCTTTCGCTGCAGAACGGGCTGGGCAATGCCGAGGCCGGCGCCGAGGCCGCGCCCGGCCTGCGTTGGCTGGCCGGCATGGTCCCCTACAACATCGCCGAGGTCGGCCCTGGGCACCTGCACCGCGGCACCGGCGGGCAACTGGCCGCCGAGGACGATCCGGCGGTGCGCGCGTGGCTGCCGGCGTTCGAGGCGGCGCGGCTGCGCCTGAAGCTCCATGCCGATCTGCGGCCGGTGCAATGGGGCAAGCTCCTGCTGAACCTCAACAACGCCATCAACGCTCTATCGGGGCGGCCGCTGCGCGCCGAACTCATGGAGCGCGGCTACCGCCAGGTCTTCGCCGCGCTTCAGCGCGAGGCCCTGGCCGCGCTGGCGGCTGCCGGCATCGAGCCGGCCCAGGTGGCCGCCGTGGCGCCGCGGCGCATGCCCATCCTGCTGTCCCTGCCCGACTGGCTCTTCCACCGCGTGGCGAAGCGGATGCTGCGCATCGACCCGCAGGCCCGCTCGAGCATGGCCGACGACCTGGCGCTGGGGCGGAGGACGGAAGTGGACGCGCTGTGCGGCGAAGTCGTGCGCCTCGCTCGATCGCACGGCCTGCAGGCACCGCTGAACGAGCGCATCCAGGCGCTGATCGAAGCCTGGCCGCAGCAGCCTGGCCCGCTGGCGCCGGCCGAGTTGAAGGCCAGGCTGGGCTGGCGTTGACAGCGTCACGCCAGCCTGGGGATCGACCCTTGTTCAGGTCGGGCCGGCAGCGCTAGCATCGGGCCATGAATTTGCTCCGGGAGGCCACCATGCCTGCACCGTTCCGTCCCGCGCGGGAGCTGTTGATCCAGTACGCCCGCCACCACCGCGACCGGCGAAACATCGCGACGCATCTGGTCGGCATCCCGATGATCGTGTTCGCCATCGGCGTGCTCCTGGCCCGCCCCACCCTCGACACGCTGCCCACGCCAGCCGGCGTGCTGGCACTCACGCCGGCGGTGCTGCTGTGGTTTGCGACGACCCTGTGGTACCTCACCCGTGGCGAGTTCCTGCTCGGGCTCTCGGTGAGCCTGCTGAACGGCGCCTTGATCATGCTCGGCGCGCCCCTGGCCGATGCCGGGTTCGTCTCCTGGCTCGCGGCCGGCCTGGGCCTTTTCGTGCTGGGCTGGGTGATCCAGTTCCTGGGCCACTACTACGAGGGCCGCAGGCCCGCCTTCACCGACGACCTGATCGGCCTGCTGGTCGGCCCGGCCTTCGTCACCGCCGAGGCGCTGTTCTCGTTCGGCCTGCTGCGGCCGCTACACGACGAGATCGAGCGCCGCGCCGGCCCGACCCACGTTCGGGACCTGGCTTTTCCGGCATAGGGCCGGCGGCTGCACATCAGCTCCCCCGAGCCCCGACTGGCTCCCAGTCCCTTGCGGATCAGGTGGATTTCGAGACGTTGATGGTGGGGAACTTGGACGAGAAGTCCTTGGCCTTGCGGGCCACCGTCACCGCCACCTGCCGGGCCACGGCCTTGTAGATGCCGGCGATCTCGCCGTCAGGCTCGGCCACCACGGTCGGATGTCCGTTGTCGGCCTGCTCGCGGATCTTCATCGTCAACGGCAGCGCGCCCAGGTAAGGCACGCCGTGCTTCTCGGCCATCTTGCGGCCGCCCTCGGCGCCGAAGATGTGCTCGGTGTGGCCGCAATTGGGGCAGCAGTAGACGGCCATGTTCTCGACGATGCCGAGGATGGGCACGCCCACCTTCTCGAACATCGCCAGGCCGCGCCGCGCATCGATCAGGGCGATGTCCTGCGGGGTCGTGACGATCACCGCGCCGGTGATGGGCACGCGCTGGCTGAGCGTGAGCTGGATGTCGCCGGTGCCGGGGGGCATGTCGACGAGCAGGTAGTCGAGGTCCTGCCAGTTCGTCTGCCGCAGCAGCTGCTCCAGCGCCTGCGTGGCCATGGGGCCGCGCCAGATCATGGCCTGGTCCGGCTCGACGATGAAGCCGATCGACATCACCTGCACGCCGTGGTTCTCGAGCGGCTGCATGGTCTGGCCATCGGCGCTCTCGGGCCGGCCGGCGATGCCCATCATGGTGGGCTGGCTGGGGCCGTAGATGTCCGCATCGAGGATGCCCACCCGGGCGCCCTCGGCCGCCAGTGCCAGCGCCAGGTTGGCCGTGGTGGTGCTCTTGCCCACGCCGCCCTTGCCCGAGGCCACGGCAATCACGTTGCGCACCTGCGGCAGCAGCGGCACGCCGCGCTGCACGGCATGCGCGACGACCTTGAAGCCGACGTTCACGCTGACGTTGGCCACCCCGGGGACGCTGCGCGCCGCGCCGACGAGGGCGCTGCGCAGGGCCGGAATCTGGCTCTTGGCGGGGTAGCCCAGCTCGACATCGAACGAGACCTGGTCGCCGTCGATTCGCAGGTTGCGCAACTGCTTGCCGCTGACGAAGTCCTGTTGGGTCTGGGGGTCGACGACGGTGCGCAAGGCGTCGAGCAGCGCGGTCTCGGAGACAGGCATGGAGAGCGTGGAGGTTGAAGCAGGAAAGCGCCGACGACTGCAGCGCCAGGGATCGCTGCAGTCTAGCGGAGAGCTTGGACGCTCCAGCGACAAAGGCCTTGGGTCGGTGGTCGGGCCGACGATGCCGTTTTGTGACAGCAGGCTGGCGATCAGGCGCTCCGGGCGTCCTTGACGCCGTTGACGTCGCTGTTCGCGACTCTCAACATCCCTCCTGCCTGGTCGGGGCCGCCAGCCAGCGCCATACAGGAGAGGATCGATGCACCGCAACTTCGAAGGCCTGAAAGCGCACGTCTCATCGATGCGCGGCGCCACTCAGGACATCAAGTGGGGCTCCGACTGGGTCGCCAGCGTAGGCGGCAAGATGTTCTTCGCCGCCGGGCCCGGCGAACACGACTGGACGGCGTGCTCCTTCAAGGCGGACGATCACCGCTTCCTCGAACTTTCGGGGTTGGAGGGCTTCAGCCCGGCGCCCTACCTCGCGCGAGCGAAATGGATCCAGCTTCGAGATCCGACCGCCTTGCCGTTGGCGGACCTGAAGGCGCTCGTCACGCGGTCGTATCAGTTGGTGCTCGCTCGCCTGACCAAGAAGCTTCAGCGGGAAATCGAAGAAGGCCGCGCGCTGCGGTAGGGGATTCGAACCTTCGCGCCGTCGGCGACAAGCCACCGGCTTCCGACCGTCAGCCCAATGCCATCGAGAGGAGACTGCATGCGATTCGTCCAACTGGTCACGCGCCCATGGATCGTTGGCGCCTTCGTACTCGGTCTGGGCCTCTGCACCCAAGCCGCCGCAGTGCCGGACGTCGAATGGGTTGAACTGAACGCGCCGGTCAACCCGCCCGCAAGAATCGAAGGCGGCATGGCCTACGACGGCGTTTCGAAGAAGATCATCCTGTTCGGCGGCTATTCGGTGGAGACCTACCTGGACGACACCTGGGTGCTGGACGAGGCAGGCTGGGCTCAACTCGACGTCCTGGGACCTTCGGCCCGTATTGCGCCGGCCATGGCCTTTGACGAAGCCAATCGCCGCATCGTGCTGTTCGGCGGTCGCAACCTCTCGCAAAAGGAGCTGAGCGACACGTGGATCTTCAACGGCCACACTGGGCGTTGGAAGCGAATGCATCCGACCACGGTGCCGCCCGCCCGGGAGCACGCCATGATGTTCACGGACCCGATCACCGGCTTCGCCACCCTCTTCGGCGGCATGGCCTGGGGCGTCGGGGATTTCAACGATCTCTGGCAATTCGATGGGAGCGACTGGCACGAACTGACTCCGGCCATTCGCCCGAACAACCGGTATCGGGCCATCGCGGCCCTCGACGATCATCTCGGCAAGGTCGTCATTGGCAGCGGCTGCCGCTACGACGGCTCCATGGAAAACAGCACCTGGACCTGGGACGGCAGCGTCTTCGAGCCGGTCTTCCCCACCAAGGACAAGCGGCCCACTTGCGCCTCCGCCAGCGGCTATTCGCCGGCCACGCGGTCGATCGTCGTGTTCGGCGGCATGACCGACCGTGACTACACCTCGAACGCGACCTACGCCTTGAGAGGCGACAGCTGGAGGAAGCTGACCCCGGCCACGAGGCCGGCCAGCCGCTGGGGTGCGATGGGTGCCTATCACCGAGCCGCTCGCAAACTCTTCATGTTCGGCGGGACCGCCATGGATGCTTCTGCACTCGACGACACGTGGTCGCTCATTGCCCCATGACGGGCCTGCAGCGATGCACTGCTCGATGGGCTGGCCCCATCGCCCGAGCCGGAACATGAGCGGACAACGACGAAGCGCACCGCCCCCATAGCAAAAGGCACCTGACGCTTTCGCATCAAGTGCCTCGACCCCTGAAGGGGATGTGTTGGTGGGCCCTGAAGGATTCGAACCTTCGACCAACGGATTAAGAGTCCGCTGCTCTACCAACTGAGCTAAGAGCCCGTGTCTGTCGACGGTGCCAATCTTACCTTTGAGCAAGACCGGTCACGTGGTGGGTTGTGCAGGATTCGAACCTGCGACCAACGGATTAAAAGTCCGCTGCTCTACCGACTGAGCTAACAACCCTTACCCCGGCAGAGCCCTAGATCATATCATGCCTTTTTGTGGCTTTGGAAGTCCTGCTGTCGCTTTGCCGCTGCAAGGCACAAGGCGATGGCCTCGCCGGCAGCCGCCAGGCCGAAGCTCGCGGTCACGGTGACCGACGAGCCGTAGCCGTGGCAGTTGAGGCTTCCGTCGCCGCCGTCGATGTCGCATGTCTCGTCCGCAGGCGGCGCAACGCTCTCGCGCGAGAACACGCATCGCACGCCGATGGCGCCGTGGCCTGCCTTGGTCGCGCCGTGCTCGCGCCGCAGGCGGTTGCGCAAGGATGCAAGCAGCGGGTCGTGCGTGACGTCGGCGAGGTCCGCGATGTCCAGCCTCTCCGCGTGGCGCTTGCCACCGGCCGCGCCGCAACACACCAGCGGCACCTTCTCGCGCAGCGCCCAAGCCGCCATCGCCGCCTTGGCGCGGACCTGGTCGCACGCGTCGACGAGCGCATCGACCGGGCCGGTGAGCAGCCCGGGCCAGTTGGCGACATCGACGAACTCGTCGACGATATGCAGCCGGCAGCCGGGATGGATGTCAGCCACTCGAGTGGCCAGTGCGAGGCCCTTGGCCATGCCGAGCGTCGCACCCATCGCCTGGATCTGGCGGTTGATGTTGGACTCGGCCACATGGTCCATGTCGATCAGCGTGAGCTCGCCCACGCCGCAGCGCGCCAGGGCCTCCACGGTCCACGAACCCACGCCGCCCAGACCCACGACAGCCACGCGCAGGCCCCTCAGGCGCGCGTAGCCGGCATCCCCGTAGAGCCGGCGCAGCCCGCCGAAGCGGCGCTCCAGGTCCGGCGTGTCGACGGGGTGGTGCACCGGCTGTGGCGCGGCGAGCGCCGGCACCGCTACTTCAGCGCGACGAGGCGCTCGCGCCCGGCCTGCGCGGCTTCGGATTTCGGGTACTGGCGGATCAGCTCCTCGAGCGTCTTCCTGGCGCTCTTGATGTCCTTCAGCTCCGCCTGGCAGTTGGCCAGGGCCAGCAGGGCCTCCGGCGCGCGGACATGATCGGGCGCGGCCGTCACGAAGGCGCGGAAGGTGACGATCGCGTCCTTGTACTGGCGCAGCCCGTACTGCGCATTGCCCAGCCAGTAGCGCGCCGAATCGGCATAGCCGCTGGACGGATAGCGCTTGAGGAAGCTCACCAGCTGCGGCGCCGCACGATCGAATTCGGCGGCGCGCAGGGTCGCCATGGCCTCGTCGTAGCTGCGCTTCTCGTCCGGATCGACGTTGAACTCCTTGCCGTCCAGCGTCACCGCCTGCGGCTCGAGCTTGCGCATGCGCTCGTCCACGCCCTGCGCGATGTCCTTCTGCTTGCGCTGCACCTCCGCCAGGTCGCGCAGCATCTGCTCTTCCTGGCCGCGCATGCGCGCCAGGTCGCCGCGCAGCTGCTCGTTCTGGTTGTTCAGATCGAGCAGGCTGCGCTGCAGGGTCTGGACCTGGTCGGACAGCTGCTTGATCGTCGCCGCGAGCTCGCTGCGCGACTGCTCTCCCTGGGCCACCTTGGCCCGCAGGTCGAGGATGGCCTTGCGGGCCTCGTCATCGTCGAACAGCCCCGCCCGCGCCGGGAGCGTGGCGAGCAGCAGCACGCCGATGGAGATCGCCCTCAGCGGGGTGGGTACAGCACGCATGGTCTCAACGGTCCTTCAGTTCGGCACGGCGGTTCTTGGCCCACGCCGCCTCGTCGTGGCCGGCGTCCACCGCGCGCTCCTCGCCGAAGCTCACCGCCTCGAGCTGCCCTTCGCCGGCGCCCACCAGCGCCATGGCCTTCTGCACGGCCTCCGCGCGCTTCTGGCCCAGGGCCAGGTTGTACTCGCGGCTGCCACGCTCGTCGGTGTGGCCCTCGATCATCATGCGCTTGGCCTTGTTGGCCGCCAGGAACTTGGCATAGCCTTCGACGACCGGTCGGTACTCGTCCTTGATGACGTAGCTGTCGAAGTCGAAGTACACGGTGCGGCCCAGGCCGGCGGGGGGACTCGCGTTGGCGCCCAGGTCCACCGAGGCCACGTTGCTCTCCGCCGCCGGCTTGCCGGCGTTGCCTGCGTTGGCGCCCGCGCCGGCGTCGCCGGGGGTACGGGTTTCGACCGGCGCGGGGGTGTCCAGCTTGGTCGAGCCGCAGCCCACCAGCGTCAGCACCAGCAATGCCGACAGCGCGCCGGGCCCAACGTTCCACTTGACCATGGGTTTCTCCTTGTGTGGGTAAAAGTCTTGAGTTTGAGCGAATGCCGCCGAGCAGCGCTGTCAGCGGCCGTACGGGCCCCAGACGGGCTCGCGGATGTCGACGCCGCCCGGGCCGGGCAGTCGGGCCTTGATCTTGCCATCCAGGGTGGTGGTCATCAACAACTCGCGGCCGCCGGACCGGGTGGCATAAATGATGAGCCGGCCATTGGGCGCGAAGCTCGGGCTCTCGTCGTCGCTGGTGTCGCTGACGGTCTGCATGGCGCCGCTGGACAGGTCCATCGTCATCACGCGAAAGGCACCCCCGCCATTGCGCTGCACGAAGGTCATGGTGCGCCCGTCCGGGCTGATGGCCGGGCTGACGTTGTAGCTGCCCTGGAAGGTCACGCGTTCGGCCCCGCCACCGCCAATGGGTTGGCGGTAGATCTGCGGCGAGCCGCCGCGGTCGCTCACGAAGTAAAGCGTCTTGCCGTCGGGAGCGAAGGCCGGCTCCGTGTCGATTGCCGAACTCTGCGTGATGCGGCGCGGGTTGGAGCCGTCGCGATTGATGAGGAACAGTTGCGAACCACCGTCTCGCGACAGCGTCACTGCGAGCTGCGCGCCATCGGGCGACCAGGCGGGCGCGCTGTTCGAGCCCTTGAAGTTCGCCACGCGGCGCCGCGCGCCGGTCTGCAGGTCCTGCACCCAGACCACCGGCTTGCGGTCTTCAAAGGACACATACGCCAGCTCGCGGCCATCGGGCGACCAGGCTGGCGAGATGATCGGGTCCGGGCTGGTCAGCGGCACCTGGCCGCCTTCGCCATCTGCATCGGCGACGCGCAGGGTGTAGCGGCCGGCGCCCTTGGTGATGTAGGCGATGCGCGTCGCGAACACGCCCTTCTCGCCCGTCAGCTTCTCGTACACCGCGTCGGCGATGCGGTGGGCCGCGAGGCGCAGGTCGGCGGCCTGCACCGCGATGCTCTGGCCTCCCTGGTCCGCGCCCTTGACCACGTCCCACAGCTTGTAGCGGACATCGAAGCGGCCGTCGGCCAGGCGGGTGACGGATCCCGCGACCACCGCGTCCGAACCGCGGCTGCGCAGGTCCGGGAAGGCCGGCACGCCCGTCTCGTCGATCGACTGGTTCGATTCGATGAAGCGGAACACGCCGCTGCGCTCCAGATCGGCGCGGATGATGGCGGAGACCAGGTTGGTGCCGCCGGCCTCCTCGCCGCGGAACTTCAGCGCCGTGACCGGCAACTGGGTCGCGCCCACGCCGGTGATCTCCACCCGGAACTCGGCATGGGCAGCGGGCAGCGCGGCGGCTGTTCCCAGCGCGCCGAGCGCGCCAATCCATTCACGTCGGGACCACATAGCGGGAAATCGAGTCATGCGGCAGGCCGAAGGTTCCCCAGTCGGCATCGTTCGGTTGTTGAGCACCCCAGGGCCGGGCTGGGCCCGGCCCGCCCCCCGCGGGGGTTCAAGCAAATCGGCGGAGCCCCATTTGCTTGTGAGCGGGCGAAATTCTAGGCGGCCCTACCATCGAGCCCTCGGCCGCATGCGGCCCACTTGTGACACGGTGTCGCCATGAGCAGCAGCCCACCCATCAGCCGATACCCCGTCCCGGCGCTGGCCGACCTGCCGGAGGACCTGCGCCAGCGCATCCTAGAGGTCCAGGACAAGGCGGGCTTCGTGCCCAACGTCTTCCTCGCGCTCGCCCACCGGCCGGCGGAGATGCGGGCCTTTCTCGCCTATCACGACGCCCTGCTGCTGAAGGAGGGCGGCGGCCTGACCAAGGGCGAGCGCGAGATGATCATCGTCGCCACCTCTGGCGCCAACCATTGCCTGTACTGCGTGGTCGCCCACGGCGCCATCCTGCGGGTCTACGAGAAGAAGCCGCTGCTCGCCGACCAGATCGCCGTCAACCACCGCAAGGCCGACATCACGCCGCGCCAGCGGGCGATGCTGGACTTCGCGATGAAGGTCTGCCTGCGGGCCGACGAGATCGAGGAATCCGACTACGAAGGCCTGCGCCTGCACGGCTTCTCCGACGAGGATGCGTGGGACATAGGCGCCATCTCCGCGTTCTTCGGCCTGTCCAACCGCATGGCCAACCTGATCGGCCTGCGGCCGAACGACGAGTTCTACCTGATGGGCCGCGTGCCCCGGGCCAAGGGCTGATCTGCGGGTGGTCGGCACCGCCTTCCACCGCTCTCCCATCGTCGTCGGCGCCGGGGGCCCTCGCCGGCCTGGCGGGCGGTGTCGCGCAGGCGTATCGTGGCCGCCCCGCCCGGCATCCGCCGCGGCTCCCCTCAACGGAGGATCCCCATGTCAGCAGTCACGGCCTACCTCTTCTTCAACGGGCGCTGCGAAGAAGCGCTCGAGTTCTACCAGCGCACGCTCGGCGCGAAGGTCGAGGCGATGATGCGCAACTCCGACAGCCCCGAGCCGCCCCCGCCCGGCATGAAGGCGCCGCCGGAAAAGGTCATGCACTCGAGCTTTCGCATCGGAGACACCGTGCTGCTGGCCTCCGACGGCATGAGCGAAGGCGAGCCCGACTTCCGCGGCTTCTCGCTGTCGGTCACCGCCAAGGACGAAGCCGATGCCAAGCGCATCTTCGAAGCCCTCGCCGAAGGTGGACAGGTGCAGCTGCCGCTGGGCAAGACCTTCTGGTCGCCCTGCTTCGGCATGGTCGCGGACAAGTTCGGCCTCGGCTGGATGGTCGGCATAGAGCACTAGCTTTCGCGCCCCGCCGCCGGCGCCGTGCCCGGATCGGGAACGGCCGGCCCGGTGGTGGCATCCATGGCCTGCGAGAACGGATGGCAGCGCATGGTGCGTTGCCGACGGCCTTGCCCAGGCCGGAAAGATGCCCATGACTTCCCGATTCAAACTCGCCGCGCCTGCGCTGGCGGCCCTCCTCGCTTCAGGCGTGCTCGCCCAGGGCACGGCCCCCAACGATGCGCAGATCGCGGCGATCGTCGTCGCCGCCAACCAGGTGGACATAGACGCCGGCAAGCTCGCCCAGAGCAAGGGGCATTCGAAGGAGGTCAAGGACTTCGGCAAGCTGATGGTCACCGACCACAGTGGCGTGAACAAGGCCGCGACCGACCTGGTGCACAAGCTGAAGGTGACACCGCAGGACAACCCCACGGCGCAAGGCCTGAAGAAGGGCGGCGACGACAACCTCGCCCGCTTGCGCCAGCTGAGCGGGGCGCCGTTCGACAAGGCCTATGTCGACCATGAGATCACGTACCACCAGGCGGTGCTCGATGCGGTGGACAAGACGCTGGTGCCGAATGCAAAGAACGAGGAGCTCAAGGCCCTCCTGGTCAAGGTGCGCCCGGCTTTCGTGGCGCACCTGGAGCATGCAAAGCAACTGCAAGCCCAGCTGGGCAAGACCGGTGGCTGATGCCGCCGTGAAGGCGCGCCGCGGCCTCGCCCCGAGCCTCGCAGGCGCCGCCTGCGCGGCGATCACCCTTTCGGCAGCAGGCGCCACCCGGACGATCACCATCGAGAGCATGCAGTTCTCGCCCGCGATGCTGGTGCTCAAGCCAGGCGACGAAGTGGTCTGGGTCAACAAGGACCTGGTGCCGCACACGGCCACGGCTCCTAAGGTGTTCGACTCGGCGGCGCTTCCGCCCGGCAAGTCGTGGCGGACGAAAGCTCCCGGGCCGGGGCGCTACGAGTACGTCTGCACGCTTCATCCCACGATGAAGGCCGTGCTGGTGGTGGAGTAGCGGCATGACCGAGAGCCGCACGGCCGTCTGTGCCCACCGCGAAGGCGAAGACCGCGAGCTGGCGTCCCGAGTGGCTTCAGGCGACCGGCAGGCCTTCGAGGGGCTGATGCGCCAGAACAACCGCCGCCTCTATCGGCTGGCCCGCGCGACCTTGCGTGACGATGCGGAAGCCGAGGACGCACTTCAGGAGGCCTATCTGGCGGCGTACCACTCGATCGGCCGATACCGCGGTGATGCAGCACTGTCCACCTGGCTATCGCACCTGGTGCTCAACGAATGCCTCGGGCGGCTGCGGCGAGCCAGGAGACGCGACAACATCGTGCCGATCCGATACGGAGACACCGTGGAGACAGAGGGCCTGGATGCCATGGAAGCCCAGAAACACGCGCCGGACGAGGCCCTGGGACGCGCCGAGGCGCGCGCCCTGATCGAACGCCGGCTGGACCAGCTGCCGGAGGACTTTCGCGTCGTCTTCGTGCTGCGCAGCGTGGAAGAGCTCAGCGTGGAGGAGACGGCTCAGTGCCTCGGCATCCCGGAAGCCACGGTGCGCAGCCGCCACTTCCGTGCGAGGAGCCTGCTGCGCGCGTCGCTGGCGCAGGATTTCGACCTGGCCGAGCGCGACGTCTTCTCGTTCGGAGGCGCCCATTGCGACCGCATCGTCGGCGCCGTGCTGAGCCGCCTCGCCGCCGGGTGAGGCGCGCCCCTACAGCAACACGATGTCGTATTGCTCGGGGTTCATGGTGGGCTCGGCCGACAGCGAGATGGGCTTGCCGATGAAGGCGGAAAGATCCGCCAGGTGCGAGCTCTCTTCGTCGAGCAGCATCTCGACCACCGCGGCACTGGCCACCACCCGGAACTCCTTGGGATTGAACTGGCGAGCTTCGCGGAGGATCTCGCGCAGCACGTCGTAGCAGACGCTGCGCGCGGTCTTGACCTGGCCGCGGCTCTGGCAGGTGGGACAGGGCTCGCAAAGCATGTGGGCCAGCGACTCGCGCGTGCGCTTGCGGGTCATCTCCACCAGGCCCAGCTGGGTGAAGCCGCTGACCGTGGTCTTGGTCCGGTCGCGGCTCAGCTGCTTGCGGAACTCGGCCAGCACCGCCTGCTGGTGGTCCTCTCGCACCATGTCGATGAAGTCGACGATGATGATGCCGCCCAGGTTGCGCAGGCGCAGCTGCCGCGCGATGGCCTGCGCCGCCTCGAGGTTGGTCTTGAAGATGGTGTCGTCGAAGTTGCGCGCGCCGACGAAGCCGCCCGTGTTGACGTCTATGGTGGTGAGCGCCTCGGTCTGGTCGACGATCAGGTAGCCGCCGGACTTGAGATCCACCCGCCGCGCGAGGGCTCGCGAGATCTCCTCCTCGATGCCGTACAGGTCGTAGATCGGCCGCTCGCCACGGTAGTGCTCCAGCTTGGCCACGGCCGTGGGCGTGTAGACCGCGCCGAAGGCCTTGAGCCGCTCGTACTGCATCTTCGAATCGATGCGGATGGACTGGGTGGATTCGGTGGCAAGGTCACGCAGCACGCGCTCGGTGAGGCTCAGGTCCTGGTGCAGGAGCGTTCCCGCCGGCTGGGCCAGCGAGCGCTGGCGGATCTGCGCCCAGGTCTTGCGCAGGTAATTGATGTCGTCGGCGAGCTCGGTGTCCGTCGCCTCCTCGGCGTTGGTGCGCAGGATGAAGCCGCCGCCACCGCCCTCCTCCGGCCTGCCGACCAGGGTCTGCATGCGCGCGCGCAGCTGCTCGCGCGTCTCGGGCGAGCCGATCTTCTGCGAGATGCCGATGTGGTTGTCCTGCGGCAGGAAGACCAGCATGCGGCCGGCGATGCTGATCTGCGTGGACAGCCGCGCGCCCTTGGTGCCGATGGGATCCTTGACGACCTGCACCGTGAGCGTCTGGCCTTCGAAGACCTGTTTTTCTATCGGCTGGGGCGGCGAACCTTCGTTGCCGGCGCGCGGGTTGAAGCCCGCCGTGTGCAGATCGGCGACGTGCAGGAAGGCGGCGCGCTCCAGGCCGATGTCGATGAACGCGCTCTGCATGCCGGGCAGCACGCGCGCGACCTTGCCGAGGTAGATGTTGCCGACCAGGCCACGCTCCAGCGTGCGCTCGATGTGCAGCTCCTGGATGGCGCCGTTCTCGATGAGGGCCACCCGCGTCTCCTGCGGGGCCCAGTTGATCAGGATGTCGTGCATGGGGCCTCGCCCCGGCTTGTCAGCACTGCACGCGGGCGTGGCGCAACAGCTGGGTGGTCTCGTAGAGGGGCAAACCCATGATACCGGAGTAACTTCCGGCGATTCGCTCGATCCAGCCTGCCAGCGAGCTCTGGATGGCGTATGAGCCGGCCTTGCCGAAGGGCTCTCCGCTGGCGACGTAGGCTTCGATGACTTCCCGCGGCAATGAGGCGAAACGCACGTGCGAATCGCTGATGGCGAAGGCGGTCCGGCGGCCGTCCCACACCGCCACCGCCGTCAGCACGCGATGGCTGCGGCCGGACAGCGCCGCCAGCGTCGCCGCGGCATCGGCAGCGTCCGCCGGCTTGCCCAGGATGCGGCGGCCGAGCGCCACGGTGGTGTCGGCGCAGAGGATGGGCGCGGGCGGCAGGCCGCGGCGCTTCAGGCGCACGCGCGCGGCCGCGAGCTTGGCCCGCGTCACCCGCTCCACGTAGTCCAGCGGCAGTTCGCCATGGCGAGTGGCTTCCAGGCTTTCCGCGTCTTCGTCTGCATCGGCCAGCAGCAGCTCGTGCCGCACGCCGAGCTGGTCGAGCAGTTGCCGCCGGCGCGGGCTTTGCGAGGCGAGGTAGACAAACCGGTGCAGAGGCTTGGTCGCGGACGTGATGGCCATCACTCTCGGTGGTAGGGGTGACCGATGGCCAGCGACCAGGCGCGGTACAACGCCTCGGCCAGCAGCACGCGAACGAAGGCGTGGGGCAGCGTCAGATCGGACAGGCGCATCGATTCTTCGGCGCTGGACTTCAGCGAAGGGTCCAGCCCGTCGGGCCCGCCGACCAGGAAGACCACGTCGCGGCCTTCGCCGCGCCACGCCTGCATCCTCTCGGCCAGTTGGACCGTGGTGAGCCGCGTGCCGCGCTCATCGAGCAGCACGCGGCGCGCGCCCTTGGGGCAGGCGACCTCGAGCCGCTGCGCCTCGGCCGCCATCAGCTGCGATGCGGTCTTGCCGCCGCTGCGCGGCTCGGCCTTCACGGCCTTGAGCTCCAGCCGCATCTCGGGCGGGAAACGCTTGGCGAAATCGTCGTAGGCGGCGTCGGCCCAGCCCGGCTGGCGCTGGCCGACCGCCGCGATCAGCAACCTCATCGAACGCTGCTGGAGCCGGTCAGCGACCGCTGCTCTTGCGGGCCGGTGCGGCCTTCTTCGCAGCGGGCGCCTTGCGGGCCGGCGCGGCCTTCTTCGCCGGTGCGGCCTTCTTCGCCGGCGCGGCCTTTCGGGCAGGGGCCTTCGCGGGCGCCTTGGCCGGAGCCTTCTTGGCGGCCACCTTCTTGGCAGGGGCCACGGCAGCGCCGGTGGCGCGACCGCTCGTCACCTTGCGGGCCGGCGCGGGCTTCTTCGGTGTGGCGGCGGCGCCATCACCAGCACTGCGGCGCTTGGTCTTCGAGTCCCCCAGTGCCGCGCGGCCGGCGGCGGACTTCTCGGTCGCGGCCGAATGCGCCGTCGCCTTCTTCGCGGCCGGCTTCTTCTTCACCGGGGCTTCGTCTTCGCTTTCTTCGTCCTGGCCTTCGGACGCCTTGGGCAGCGAGGTCTTCTCGCTGCCGAGCTTGAGCTTCACCGGCTTGCCGCCCCAGATCTCCTCCAGGCGGTAGTAGTCGCGGATGGCCGGCTGCATGATGTGCGCGACCGCCGCACCGCAGTCGACGATGATCCACTCGCCGTTGTCCTCGCCCTCGGTGCGCAGCACCGGCATGCCGGTGGATTTCACCGCGTCTCGCACGCTGGCGGCCAGCGCCTTGGTCTGGCGGTTGCTGGTGCCCGAGGCCACGATGACGCGCTCGAAAAGCGGCGAGAGGTGCTCGGTGTTGAAGACCACGATGTGCTGGGCCTTCACGTCCTCGAGGCCATCGACGATGGCTCGTTGCAGTTTGCGGATGTCCATTCAGGAGCCGGGGGACGCCCGGTAAAGCTGGTATTGGTCAATATAGCCTGCGACCGCCTCGCCCACCAGCGGGGCCAGGCGCTCGCCGGCGGCGGCTTGGCGGCGCACCTCGGTGGCCGAAATGTCGATGCGCGGCAGGGGCAGCTCGAGCCAGGCGGGCGGCGGGCCGGCCCAGGCGGCGGGCGGCTGCACGGCCTGGCCTTCGCGGGCGGCCACGGCCAAGGTGGCCAGGCGCGGCAACTCGGCCGCTTCGTGCCAGGTGTGCAAGCGGGCGAACTGGTCGGCGCCCATCACGAGAAACAGCTGGGCGCCGGGCGCTTCGGCGGCCAGCTCGCGCAGCGTGTCGACGGTGTAGCTGGCGCCGCTGCGGTGCAGCTCCCGGCCGTCGACGACCAGCCCCGCCTCGCGGCCCACGAGCAGGCGCAGCATGGCCTCGCGATGGGCGGCATCGGCGTGCAGGCCCGGCTTCTGCCACGGTTGGCCGGCCGGCATGAGGCGAAGCTCGTCCAGCGCCAGGGCGTCGCGTGCCAGGCACGCCATCGCGAGGTGTGCCAGGTGCGGCGGGTCGAAGCTGCCGCCGTAGACGCCGATGCGGCGCGTCGTCGCGTTCAAGACGGTTCGTCCGCCCACTCGCGGGGCCGCAAAAAGTCCCTGTACAGCCGCGCCTCGGGCGTGCCCGGCTCGGGATGCCAGTCGTAGCGCCAGCGCACGACGGGCGGCATGGACATGAGGATCGCTTCGGTGCGGCCGCCCGATTGCAGGCCGAACAGCGTGCCGCGGTCGAACACGAGGTTGAACTCGACATAGCGGCCGCGCCTGTAGGCCTGGAAGTCGCGCTCCCGTTCGCCGTAGGGCGTGTCGCGGCGACGCTCGACGATCGGCGTGTACGCGGCCAGGAAGGCATCGCCCACGCTCTGTGTCATCGCGAAGCTGCGATCGAAGCCCAGCTCGTTGAAGTCGTCGAAGAACACGCCACCGATGCCGCGGGGCTCGTTGCGATGCTTGAGGAAGAAGTATTCGTCGCACCAGTGCTTGAAGCGCTTGTGAAGCCCGTCGCCGAAGGGCGCCAGCGCATCGCGACAGGTGCGATGGAAGTGCACCGCATCCTCCTCCACGCCGTAGTAGGGCGTCAGGTCCATCCCTCCGCCGAACCACACCACCGGCTCGGCATCCTTCGGCATGGCGGCGAACAGGCGCACGTTCATGTGCACCGTGGGCACGTGCGGATTGCGCGGATGAAGCACCAGCGACACGCCCATGGCCTCGAACGGCGCCCCGGCCAGCGCCGGCCGGTGCGCGGTGGCCGAGGCGGGCATCGCGGGGCCGCGCACGTGGCTGAAGTTGCAGCCGCCGCGCTCGAAGAGCTTTCCCTCCTCGACGAGGCGGGAGATGCCGTCGCCCTGCAGGCGTTCACCCGGCGCCCGGGTCCAGCCATCGCTCAGGAAGGGCTTGCCATCCAGCACGGCCAGCGCCTCGACGATGCGCGATTGCAGGCCGGTGAAGTAGGCGCGCGCGGCGACCGTGTCGAAGCTCATGCATTCACTCCTTGAAGGCCACGGGCGCGGCCAGGCCAGGATGCTTGCCGGCGACCCCGGCATAAGCCGCGCCTATGGCGCGCAGGTCGGCGGCACGGTCGCCAGTCAATTGCAGGAAGCCCAGCACGCCGACGCGCTTGCGGCTGTAGTCGAAGAAGGCCAGGCCCAACGGTACGCCGGCCTGCAGGGCCACCTGGTAGAAGCCGCTGCGCCAATGAGGCTGCCAGGCGCGCGTGCCTTCGGGCGCGAGGGCAAGCCAGAGGTAGCCGTCATGCCGGCGAGCCTGCTCGAAGCGACGGGCCATGTCGCCCACCACGCCGTTGGCGTTGAGGCGGTCGACCGGGATGCCGCCCAGCCAGCGCAGCCAGGTGCCGAACAGCGGCACGCGAAACAGGCTGTCCTTGCCCCAGAAGGCCACCTGCAATCCCATCGCCCATTTGGCCAGCACGCCCACCACGAAATCCCAGTTGGAGGTGTGCGGGTAGGCGATCAGCACGCCCCGGCGGGAAGGGAGTCCATCGAACTGCAGCCGCCAGCCGGCCAGGCGCAGCAGCAGGTGCGCGAACCGGCTGCCCGAGCTACCGCTTGATGGCACGGTGGCCGATGTCGGATCGGAAGATCGCACCGTCGAAGCGGATGTCCTGCAGCACCTCGTAGGCGCGGTGCTGCGCCGCGCGGGCCGAGTCGCCCAGTGCCGTCACGCACAACACGCGCCCGCCGCTGGTGACCAGCTTGCCGCCCTCGGGTGTGGTGCCGGCATGGAAGACCACCGCATCCTCGGTGCCCGCCGCATCGGCCGGCAGGCCGGTGATCGCATCGCCCTTGCGCGGCGCGGCCGGGTAGCCGGCGGCGGCCATGACGACCCCCAGGGCGAAGCGCCTGTCCCATTGCAGCTCGACCTTGTCGAGCGTGCCGTCGCAGGCGTGACCCAGCACGTCGACCAGGTCGCTCTTGAGCCGCATCATGATGGGCTGGGTCTCAGGGTCGCCCATGCGGGTGTTGAACTCCAGCGTCTTGGGCTGGCCGTTGGCGTCGATCATCAGGCCGGCGTAGAGGAAGCCGGTGAAGGGGATGCCGTCCTTGGCCATGCCCGCCACGGTGGGCAGGATGATCTCGTGCATGGCGCGGGCGTGCACGTTCGGCGTGACCACGGGCGCCGGCGAGTACGCGCCCATGCCGCCGGTGTTCGGGCCGGTGTCGCCGTCGCCCACGCGCTTGTGGTCCTGGCTGGTGGCCAGCGGCAGCACGTTCTTGCCATCGCACAGGACGATGAAGCTCGCCTCCTCGCCCTGCAGGAACTCCTCGATCACGACGCGCGCGCCGCCGGCGTTGTGCTGCACGCCGAGGGCGTTGTCCTCGAGCATGAACTGCACGGCCTCGTGCGCCTCCTGCAGCGTCATGGCCACGACCACGCCCTTGCCCGCCGCCAGGCCATCGGCCTTGATGACGATGGGCGCGCCGAGACGATCCACATAGGCGTGCGCCGCCGCCGCATCGGTGAAGGTCTCGTAGGCCGCGGTCGGGATGCCGTGGCGCTTCATGAAATCCTTGGCGAACGCCTTGGAACTCTCGAGCTGGGCCGCCGCCTGGGACGGGCCGAAGACGCGCAGCCCGCGGGCACGGAAGACATCCACCACGCCGGCCGCCAGCGGCCCCTCGGGCCCGACCACCGTCAGCCCGACCTTCTGCGCCACGGCGAAGTCGGCCAGCTGCTCCAGGTCGGTGATCGGGACGTTGGTCAGTCGCTTGTCCAGCGCGGTGCCGCCGTTGCCGGGCGCCACGTAGACGTGCTGGACCTTCTCGCTGGCCGCCAGCTTCCAGGCCAGCGCATGCTCGCGGCCGCCGCCGCCGATCACCAGTACGTTCATTCTTCGATCTCGGCGTTGTGATAGACGTCCTGCACGTCGTCGAGGTCCTCGATCACGTCCAGCAGCTTCTGCATGCGCGCGGCGTCCTCGCCGGCCAGCGCGATGGTGTTCTCCGCGCGCATCGTCACCTCGGCGATCTCCGGCTTCAGGCCGGCCGCCTCCAGCGCGTTCTTCACCGCTTCGAAGTCGCCCGCGGCGGTCAGCACCTCGATCGAGCCATCGTCGCCGGTGATGACATCCTCGGCGCCCGCCTCCAGGGCCACCTCCATCACCTTGTCCTCGGACGTGCCGGGGGCGAAGACGAACTGGCCGCAATGCTTGAACTGGAAGGCCACCGAGCCTTCGGTGCCCAGGTTGCCGCCGTACTTGCTGAACGCGTGGCGGACCTCCGCCACGGTGCGCACGCGGTTGTCCGTCATGCAGTCGACGATGATGGCCGCACCGCCGATGCCGTAGCCCTCGTAGCGGATTTCCTCGTAGTTGACGCCTTCGAGGTTGCCGGTGGCCTTGTCGATGTTGCGCTTGACGGTATCGACCGGCAGGTTGACGGCCTTGGCCTTCTCGACCGCCAGCCGCAGGCGCGGATTGGCGGAGACATCGCCGCCGCCCAGCCGGGCGGCGACCATGATTTCACGGATCACCCGCGTCCACGCCTTGCCGCGCTTCTCGTCCTGGCGGCCCTTGCGGTGCTGGATGTTGGCCCATTTGGAATGACCGGCCATGCGAACTCCTGTGCCGCGCGGCCGGCTTTCTGGCATGCCGATGGCCGCGGGTTTCTTGTCGGTGGGGAACCTGGCATTTTAGCTGCCTGGCGCGTTGACACCGCCCCGACCCGCCCACACACTGCGCGGCAGCCCTCCCCGCGCCATGGCCACCGCACCGACCGAGCAGGAACTGTCGGCCGCCACGCCCGGCCTGCTGGCCCAGCCCGTGCTGTGGCCGCAGCTGCACCTGCCTCCGGTCACGCCGGCCAGCGCCGGCGAGGCGCCCTGGGCCTGCTACTGGGCCACGCGGGTCGATGCGACGCTGGACGTGGCCGAGTCGCGTGGCCTGCTGGAGGCCGCCTTCGCCCGATTCTCGGCCCAGGCGGATCGCCTGGGCGAGCTGCTGTGCCTGGCGGCCATCATCGAGAGCTTCTACGTCGACGAGGGGCCGCTCGATCCGCTGGACGGCTGGATAGAGCGGCTGGGGCGCTGCCTGCCCGAGGGCGATGGCCGGCCCGCCTGGGCCTCGGAGGAGCTGGAAGCCCGGGTGCTGGCCTGCGGCGTCGGCATCCTGCTGCGCAACCCCTCTCACCCGCTGTTGGCGCGATGGGCGGAGCGTGGCGCGACGCTGGTGCGCCAGCTCAAACCTGGCGCCACCCGGCTGAAGCTGGCGACTTTCCTGGCCCAGTACCACCTGTGGCGCGGCGAGTTCGGCCGCGCCAGCCTCATCGTCGAGGCCCTGCCCGGGCTCGACATGACCGGCCTGCTGCCGGGCGAAGCCCTGGTCTGGCTGGAGACGCTGGCCACGCATGCCCGCTACGCCGCCCAGCCCGAGCGCGGGCAGCAGGCCATCGAGGCGGCACTGCAGCTGGTGCGCAAGCATGGCCTGCGCGAACACAAGTACGCCCTGCATGCCCACGGCGCGGCGCTGGCGCTCGCCGCCCACGATGCTCCGGCGGCCCAGGCCCATCTGGACGCCATGCGGCCGGTGCTGGACCGCGGCCCGCAGGCCGACCAGACGCACTACTGGCACTTCCACGCCGGCCTGGCCCTGCTGCGAGGCGAGGCTGCGCAGGCCGTCGAGCTGGCGCGAGCGGCGTTGGACAACTCGGCCGAGATCGGCGGCCCGTACCGCACCGCCACCCACGCCCTGAGCCTGGGCCAGTCGCTGCTCGAGGCGGGCGAACCGGCGACTGCCCTGGCGCAGTTCGACCGCGCCCTGGAAGCAGCCCAGCCCATAGACGCCGGCCTGCTGCTTTTCACCGCCCGGCTGATGCGCGCCAGCGCCCTGCTGGCACTGGGCCGGCAGCCTGAAGCGCTGGCGGAACTGCGCCCCGCTCTGGCCGACGGCGCCCGGCGCGGCTTTCGCACGACCGCGGTCTGGTGGCTGCCCGATCGAATGGCCGAGCTGGCGCGCCTGGCCCTGTCGAACGACATCGAGCCGGCCTGGCTGCGCCGCTTCGTGCGCCAGCACCGCCTGCCCGGGTCCGACCCTGCGCTGCAGGCCTGGCCGTGGCCGCTGGTGCTGCGCGGCTTCGGCGAATTCGAGGCCATCCTCAACGACCAGCCCCTGGCCCGCGGGGCCGTCAAGACCGCCCAGCGTCCGCTGGACCTGCTGCGTGCCCTGCTCGCCCACGGCGACAGCCCCTTGCCGGTGGCCACGGTGCTCGACTGGCTCTGGCCGGACGCCGAGCCGGCCGCCCAGCGCAAGGCCTTCGACGTCGCCCTGCTGCGCCTGCGCCGCCTGCTGGACGATCCCCGCCTGGTGCGGCTCGAAGGCGCCAGGCTCTCGCTCGACCCGCAGTGGGTATGGAGCGACGTCGGCGCCCTGCATGCGCTGATGCAGCGCATCGGCTCGGCCCACGAAGCGTCGCTGGCCGAGCTGCGCGCCTGGGGCCAGGAGCTGCTGGCGCTGATGCGTGGCGCCTTCCTGGCCACCGAGGATGACGCCGACTGGGTGCTCTCGGCCCGCCAGCGCTACCGCCAGCGCTTCGTCATCACGGTCGCGCAGCTCGCCGCGCACATCGAGCCGCTGGACGCGACCGCCTCCATCCGCCTGTATGAGCGCGCGCTCGATGCGGAGCCTCTGGCCGAATCGCTCAGCCGCCGGCTGATGCGCCTGCAGTCACAGCTCGGCGACCATGCGGAGGCGCTGCGTACCTGGCGGGCCTGCTGCACGATGCTCTCGGTGGCGGGGCTGGGGCCGTCCGAGGAAACGAAACGCCTGGCCGCCGAGCTCGGCCTGCCCGCCTGGCGAGGCTGACTCCCCTTGTTTTCAGTGGGGTCGGTGGGGCCGCGGTAGGGCATCGGTAAGACGGCCGGCCGGAAGCTGAGTGCGGCCCGATCCTTCCCATCCCTTCACGAGGAGACCACCATGATCCCGACCACCGCCCGCCGCCAATTCGCCGCCGCCGTCTTCGCCGGCCTGTCCGCCCTGCACGGCGCCGCCCATGCCACCGCTGACTGGCTCACCGTCGCGCCCACCTGCGTGCCCGACTCGCTGCAGACCCTGCAGTTCGGCCTGACGAGCCAGACGGGAGGCCACGTGCGCTCGGCCGGCCGCAACCCGCCGCTGGCCTACTTCTGCCCGGTGTGGATGCCGGACGACTTCGCCACCGCGCCGAGCTGGAAGTACCTGAAGCTGCAGTACCTCGACCCCAACTCCAGCGGCGGCGGGGTCACCGCACACCTTTACGCGAAGAACCGCAGCAACGGCAGCGTGTCGCTGGTGGCCAGCGTGACCAGCGTGCCTTCGACCATCGTGAAGGTGCTCGCCGTGCCGCTGCCGGTGTCGCTCAACTTCAAGCGCTACGCCTACTACGTGACGCTCGGCCTCGACGGGCTTGACCTGCCGGTGGAGGCCCACATGGTCATGCTCACCACGAACTAGGGGCTGGCGCGGACCTCGTCCGAGGCGGATCGGAAGGGCATGCGTAGGACCGCGGCGCTGAAAGTGGCGGCAGGCCGGCAGGTCGCCGCGCCACCCACCTCAGCACCTTCGGAGATCCTCATGACCAAGTCCACCTTCGCCATCCGCCTGGCCGCCACCCTCGCCATCGTCACCGCGGCCACCGCCGCCAGTGCCGCCCCCTGGACCACCATCGGCTCGGCCGGTGTCGTCGACGAGGCCGACACCGGCCTGATCGATTTCGCCAGCGGCGAAGCCCGCCTGCGGGCCGATGCCGCCACCGGCTCGGTGCTCAACCTGCGCTACAACATCGTCGCCCTCGAAGGCTTCACCGGCCTGAACCAGGTGGCCTGGCTCGCGCGCTTTCGCGACAACGGCGCCGGCAGCCGGATGCGATTGTTCCTGCGCCAGTACCACCCGAACGGCACGACCAGCACCATCGACACCTTCGACAGCAACAGCTATGCGTCGGCCGTGGGCTACCAGACGCGCACCCGCTGCACGGCCGTCGACTGGGACTTCGCCGACGGCCCGTACTACATCGAGGCCGAGCTCACGCGCTCCGCCGACGGCGGCATGCCGGCGCTGGGGCTGATGTCGCTCACCAACGCCAACTGCACGCCCTGAAACGCGAGCACGTCATTCGTGACGCCACGACCCCCGGGACTCAGGGGATGGGCTGGTCAGCCGTGCGCGCCTACCATCGATGGCTTCCGATATCGGAGGACTGAACATGCAAACCGTGCGCCTGTCTCTTGCCGCCCTGGCGGCCTGTGCGGCCTTGCTGGCCGGTTGCGCCGTCGCCCCGCCTGACCCCGAGCCGGTAGCCCAGGGCCAGATCCCGGAACCGTCGATGCAGAAATGCGCCACCACGACCGGCAGCCGCATCGCGACGACCTGCTCGAACCTGGTGAAGTCCACCAACAACACCGCGGCCGTGCGCGAGATGCAGCGACACATCCCCATGCAGGGCAGCAATTGAGTCTTGTTGATTGAACTCCCTAGGTGCCCAGGGCGCGCCGCAGGGAGTGGCGCGTTACGATAGGTTTCACGAGGGCCGCAGCGTCCAGGCGCTGCGGCCCTTGTTCATTTATTCGTTTTAAAAGGTGAAACCCATGCATTCGAGACGCCCTGGTCCGATGCTGCTGGCCGGCGTGACGGCCTTGCTGCTTGGCGCCTGCGCCACCCCCCAACCGACCCCGGAAGGCGAGAAGGTCGCTGTCACCCCGCGCGACTGCGAGCCGCAGACGGGCACACGCCTGCCCGCGTCGTGCACCAAGGGCCGCGGCTCCAGCTCCGGCAGCGTGCAGACGATGGAACGCCCCACCCGCATCGAGAGCCGCTGACGCTCCTTCCCGGAGCGGGCCATGTGGGCAGCGCTAGACTGGCGCGGCCTTCAAAGCTCCCCCAAGGACGCGCTTCCATGGCCGACCCGCTTCTCGTCGCCAAGCATGGCGACATCGAATCCCTTCTCCTGCCCAGCCTGGCCAACCGCCATGGCCTGATCACCGGCGCCACCGGCACCGGCAAGACGATCACGCTGCAGACGCTGGCCGAGAACTTCTCGAAGATCGGCGTGCCGGTCTTCATGGCCGACGTCAAGGGCGACCTGACCGGCATCACCCAGCCCGGGCGCATCGGCGAGAAGCTCGCCGCAGTGCTGAAGGAGCGCGGGCTCGAAGCCCCTGAATCCCTGGCCTGCCCGGCCACCCTGTGGGACGTCTTCGGCGAGCTCGGCCACCCTGTGCGTGCCACGGTCAGCGACATGGGTCCGCTGCTGCTCGGTCGCATGCTCGCGCTCAACGAGACGCAGGCGGGCGTGCTGAACCTGGTCTTCAAGATCGCCGACGACCACGGCCTCGCGCTGCTCGATCTCAAGGACCTGCGCGCCATGCTGCAGCACGTCGGCGAGAACGCGAGCCAGTTCACCACCGAGTACGGCAATGTCAGCGCGGCGTCCGTCGGCGCCATCCAGCGAGGCCTGCTGCAGATCGAGGAGCAGGGCGGCGACAAGTTCTTCGGCGAGCCGATGCTCGACATCGGCGACTTCATGCAGACCGTCGACGGCCAGGGCGTCATCAACATCCTCGCGGCCGACAAGCTGATGAACGCCCCGCGGCTGTACGCCACCTTCCTGCTGTGGATGCTGTCGGAGCTGTTCGAGACCCTGCCCGAGGTGGGCGACGTGGACAAGCCCAAGCTGGTGTTCTTCTTCGACGAGGCGCACCTGCTTTTCAAGGACGCGGCACCGGCGCTCATCGAGCGCATCGAACTCGTCGTGCGGCTGGTGCGCAGCAAGGGCGTCGGCGTGTACTTCGTGACGCAGAACCCGCTGGACGTGCCCGACACCGTGCTGGGCCAGCTCGGCAATCGCGTGCAACACGCCCTGCGAGCCTTCACGCCGCGCGACCAGAAGGCCGTCAAGACGGCGGCCGAAACCATGCGGCCCAACCCGGGGCTGGACATCGCCGCGGCGATCACCGAGCTGGCGGTGGGCGAGGCCCTCGTCAGCTTCCTGGATGCCAAGGGCCGGCCCGAGATCACCCAACGCGTCTACGTGCTGCCGCCGGGCAGCCAGATCGGCCCCATCACGCCGGCCCAGCGCCAGGCGCTCATCCAGTCCTCGCTGGTGGCCGGCGTGTACGAGAAGACGGTCGATCGCGAATCCGCCTACGAGAAGCTCAAGGGGCGCGCTGCGGCCAGCGCCGACACCGCGCGCACCATGGCCGAAGAGGCCGAGGCAGCCACGCGAAAAGGCCCGGCGGGCAGCGCTCCGGCCCCGGCGCCTTCCGGCGGCGGCATCCTGGGCGGCCTGGGCGACATCCTCTTCGGCAGCACCGGCCCGCGCGGCGGGCGTCATGAGGGGCTGGCCGAATCGGCCGCCCGCAGCGCGATGAGATCGGTCGGCTCTGCCGTCGGGCGCGAGATCGTGCGCGGCGTGCTCGGCTCCATCCTGGGCGGCGGCAGCCGCCGCCGCTGAAGGCGGCTCAGGCCGCCGCGGCGAGACGAGGAGCGGCCGGCGCCGCGGCGTAGCCTCTCACTTCGAGGTCGTACTTGTCCTCGGCGACCGCGGCCAGCAGCTCCTTGCGGATCTGGGCCTGCAGCAGCGGGCGCAGCAAGCCGCCCACCACCGGTGGCAGCGGCAGGCGGATGGTCACCGCCACCGAAGTCCCGTCGCGGCCGCCGCGCGCCTCGGGCCGGAACTCGAAGTGGATCGATCCGCCCTTGTTGAAGCCTTCGACCGAGGTGTCGGTCATGCTCCCGTCCGGGCCGAACTCGCGCTCGAACACATCCACTTGCCGGATGCCCAGCAGGCGGACCTGCTGCACGTAGCGAGCCCGTCGTGCCGACTGCTGCAGCACGCGAAAGCTCAGCTTCGGGTGCACGTTGGCCGAGATGTGGTGGTCCAGGTCGGCGAACTGCGACTGGACGGTCCGGATGTCGGCGGCGATCCACTCTTCGTGGTGAACTTCGGCATGGCGGGTCATGGCGTGGGTCTCCTGGCAGTGGCCTCCTCCCATACGCCGCCAGCGCGCGAGCGGATGCACGCTCCGCGCATCGCGCGAACGCCGGCGCCCATCCGCGCCCGCGAGGCGCCACTCGTCGCACAGGGGCACGACCGGCCGGGAGGCCATCCACAATCGCCGCCATGCCCGGCCCCTCCATCGCTTTGCCCGCGCCCCAGCCTTGGCGCCGCCGCCTGCTGCGCCAGGTCCTCGTCGCCCTGGGCCTCGGCACGGCGTTCGGCAGCCTGCTCGCGCTGATGACGCAGCAGCGGCTGGGAACCACGCTGGTCTACTCCTGGTGCATCGCCCTGGGCTGCACCTTTGCCATCGACGGATTGCGGCGAGCCGCCGCGGCGTGGGTCCACCGTCATGACGGCAGTGCAAGCGCCGCCGCCCTGGCCGCGTGGCCCGGTTGGGGCTGGATGTCGGTCTGCCTGGTCCTCGGGACGGTGATCGGATTCACCGCGGGTGCGGAACTGGCCAACGCGCTGACGGGATTGCGTGGCGCCAGCCTCTTTTCCGGCGGGCATGCGACCGCGGCCACGCTGCTGCTGATATCGCTCATCCCCGGCGGCGCGGCCACTTGGTACTTTCGTTCCCAGGGTCAGCTGCAGGCGGCCCAGGCGCAAGCCGAAGCGGCCGAGCGCCAGGCCGCCGAGAACCGGCTGAAGCTGCTCGAATCGCAGCTCGAGCCGCACATGCTGTTCAACACCCTGGCGAACCTGCGCGCGCTCATCGTGGTCGATCCCGAACGCGCCCAGGCCATGCTCGATCGCCTGATCGACTTCCTGCGGGCCACGCTGGGTGCCAGCCGTGCACCGCTGCATCCGCTGTCGGCCGAGTTCGATCGTCTGTCGGACTACCTTGCGCTGATGCAGGTGCGCATGGGCGAGCGGCTGCGCGTCGAGCTTGAACTGCCGTCATCCCTGGCCGGCACGCCGGTGCCGCCGCTGCTGCTGCAGCCGCTGGTGGAGAACGCGATCAAGCACGGCCTGGAACCCAAGCGCGGCGGCGGCGTGGTGCGCGTGCAGGCGGCCCAGGAAGGCGACGAACTGGTGCTGAGGGTCATCGATACCGGCGTCGGGCCTGCGGCGTCTCCTGCGGCCGAAGGCAGCCGATTCGGCTTGCACCAGGTTCGCGAGCGACTGGCCACGGTCTACGGCGCGGCGGCCTCACTCACGCTCGAACCCGGCCCCATGGACGCGGGCGGCACCATCGTCACGCTGCGCTGGCCCCATCCGACACCCACCCTATCGACATGAACCCTTCCGATTCCGCCGACGACCCCCGGCTCGCCGCCACCGCCGTCATCGCAGAGGACGAGCCACTGCTCGCACAGGCGCTGCAGGCGGAGCTCCAGCGGGCCTGGCCGGGGCTGGTGCTCGCCGGGATGGCGCCCGACGGGGACAGCGCCGTGGAGCTCGCGCTGGCGCAGCTGCCCGACCTGCTCTTCCTCGACATCCGCATGCCGGGCCGCAGCGGCCTGGAGGCGGCCCAGGCGGTGGTGGAGGACTGGCCGGCCGGGCGGCCGCTGCCGCTCATCGTCTTCATCACCGCCTACGACCAGTACGCGCTGCAGGCCTTCGAGGCGTCGGCGGTGGACTACCTGCTCAAGCCGGTGCAGCCCGCGCGCCTGGCCGCGGCCTGCCGGCGCCTTCGTGGACTGCTCGCGGGATCCGGCTCGAAAGCAGGACCGAGGGACGTCGATACCGGCGAACGGCTGCTCGGCCAGCTGAGGCAGTTGCTGGGCGCGCCCGAGTCAGGCGGCGCAGCGCCGCTGAGCGTCATCCAGGCCTCGACCGGCCCGGTGGTGCACATGGTGCCGATCGAGGACGTCGTCTACTTCGAGGCAGCCGACAAGTACGTGCGCGTGCTGACCGCCGAGCAGGAGCACCTCATCCGCATCTCGCTGCGCGAACTGCTGCCGCAGCTGGATCCCCAGCGCTTCTGGCAGGTCCACCGCGGCACCGTCGTGCAGGCCCGCGAAATCGCCCAAGCCCTGAGGGACGAGTTCGGCCGTGTGCAGCTGGTGCTCAGGCGCCGCCCCGAGCGGCTGGCGGTGAGCCGCCTGTACGCCCCGCGCTTCAAGGGCATGTGACCGGCGCCTGAAAGCAAAACGGCCGGTGCGCAAGGCACCGGCCGCCCCGGAGATTCAAAGCAAGTCAGCGCATCACGACATCACCGCGGACCTGCGCCACCGGTCCATAGACCGGCGCACGGCGATGATGGTGGTGGTAGCCCGGGCGCACCACCACCGGCGGGCCATAGACGACCGGGCGGGGCGCGTAGTAGACCGGCCGGGGTGCGTACACCACCGGGGCATAAACCGGCGGGGGCGGGGCATACACGACGGGCGGCGGCAAGTAGACCGGCGGAGGTGCATAAACCACCGGGGCGGGCCGGACATAGCCATAGCCGTAACGGTAGCCCGGGTGACCCGCGCCGATGCCGATGGCGACGCCCGGGGCGATCGGGGCGCTAATGCCCACCGACCAGTTCACGCCGCCAGCGTGGGCCGGCAGGCAGGCTGCGGAAGCGGCCAGCACGGCGGCGAAGGGAGTGAGGCGAAGCAGGCGCGCAATCATCATGGACTCCTTTGAGGGCCGGGGGCCGCGCTCGGCCGCCCGTTCACCGACCAACGGCTGGCCGCCAGCCCGAGTTGACCCGCGGCTGTGGCAAGTTGTAACCCGGGGCCCCAGTGTCCTAGGATGCCGCCAGCCGCCATGGACCTGTCCGACGCCCTTGCCCTGGTTCCCGACGACGAGCCGCGCGCCCGGGCGGCGCTGGAGGCCTTGTGGGATGAGGCCGAGCGGCAGGGCAATGCAGCAGCAGCCTGGGAAGTGGCCGCCGCGGCGCTGGTGGTGATCAACTTCCACTACTTCGACTTCCGCGGTGCTGCGCGCTGGCGCGCGCGTTTCGTGGCCGGGCTGGAGTCCGTGGGTGAAGATGGCCTGGCGCAGCGGGCCCGCGGCGGCGAGCCGGCCGCGTTGCACGGATGTGCCGGCATCCTCGCCCACGCCATGCAGGATCACGCCGCCCTGGAGCGGGACGACGGCAGCGCCAGGGTGGCCCAGGCCGCCGAAGCCTTGACCGAAGGCCTCAGGAAAGCGTCCCGCCTGGACCCCATCACCCGCTACCTCATCGCCAAATGCCTGCTGGACCACCATGGCCAGCAGATGGACACGCTGGCGGCCGCGCGCGTCATCGCCATGCAGCAGGACCGGCTTCGCGACGGCGCCGCCAGCCCCGGCCTGCAGGCGAACTGGTGGCTCACGGTGATGCATCACCACGAGTACTACGGCGACCCACAGGCCGCCCTGCAGGCTCGAAGCCGGCTGCAGGCGCTGCTGGATGCGCACAGGCTGGCCGGCGTGCGCCATGTTCTGCTCACGCTGGACATGTCCGTCGTGCTGAAGGCCGGCCAGCTGACCCGCGCCGAGCGCATCCATCGCGAGCTGGAGGCGCTGATGCCCGACCTGCCCGCGAGCGCGCTGCCGTGGTGCCTGCGCGCGCAGGCCCAGTACCTTTCACAGCGCGGCGAACTGGCCGCCGCATTGGCTCGCGTCGACCGCCTGCTGGCCGTCTGCTCGGACATCGAGGTGCCTGAGCGGGACCAGGGCGCCTATCACGTGCTGCGTGCCAACGTGCTCACCGCGCTCGGCCGCTTCGACGAAGCCCTGGCCGAGCTGAAGGGCCAGCGGCCGTTCCAGCTCGGCGCCCAGGGCGAGACGCTGGAGGTGGTCATCGGCTTCGCCGAGGCCGCCGCGCGTCTGGACAGCCAGCCCGAGGACGCGCTCGAATGGCTCGCCCGGGCAATGGCCGGTGCCGTGCGGCTTCAGTTCAACCGCTTCTATTTCACGCTGCCGGCGCTCGCCGGCCGGCTGTGCCAGGCGGCTCTGGATGCGGGCCTGGAGCCGGAGTTCGTGCGCGCCACCATCCGGGACCGCCTGCTGCCGCCGCCCGATCCGACGCGGCCGGACTGGCCCTGGCGCCTTCGCGTCCAGGTGCTGGGCCCGCTGGCCCTCTGGCGCGACGAGCTGCCCTTGCGCTGGGCCGGCAAGGCGCAACGCAAGCCGCTGGAACTGTTGGCCCTTCTCGCGGCTCATGGGGGCGGTCCGCTGGATTCCCAGGCCGTCATCGACACCCTGTGGCCCTCGCTCGAGGCCGACGCGCCGAAGGCCTCGCTGGAGATGGCCGTGTCACGGCTGCGCAAGCTGCTCGAGCTGCCGGAGGCCGTGCTCGTGTCCGACGGCACGGTCGCGCTGGATCCGGCGCTGGTGTGGTGCGATGCGTGCGCCTTCGAAACCTCGGCGGAAGAGCTGCAGCGGGCGCTTCATCGGCACGATGCGGATGCGTCGCATGCCGAGCTCGCTGCCCGCGCGGAACGTCTGTTCGCGCTGTACCGCGACCGGCTGCTCGGCAGCGAGACCGTGACCGGCCGCATGAGCGCGGCGCGCGAGCGCCTGGCCTCGAGCTACTACCGCGCCGTCATCGCCTGGGGCGCCAGGCTCGAAGCCGGAGGCGACTGGGCCGCCGCCATCACGCTGTACGAGCGAGCCCTGACGCGCGAAGTGCTGGCCGAGCCGATCTATCGCGCGCTGATGCGGGGCTACCTGGCCCGCGGGGAGCGGGCCGAGGCACTGCGCACGTTCCGCCGTTGCCGTGAACTGCTGGCCACGGTGCTGGGGACGACACCGGCGGCCGAGACGCTGGCGCTGTTCCGCGAAGCCTCGGCCACCGGCTGCTGAAGCAGTTCACCAAGGCAGGCCGGCCTGCGAGGTGACCGTGTAGTCGGTGACGGGCGAGCCGTCGAGCCTGGTCACGTGGTCCACCCCCTTCAGGCGAAACGCCTTCTTGCCGTCGAACGACACGCTGCCATGGCCCGTTCCGCCTTGGGCGCGAATGCCGGCATGCGCCCAACCCACGGTCGTCAGCGTGAACTGTTCGCCGAAGACGATGCTGGCGGCCACGACCGCGGTCTCGTCGACGGCCAGGAAGGCATCGGGCGTCACGATGTCGGTGGCCACGCTCCAGTCCTTCCAGACCGTCGTCCTGGGCGCGAGCGGCAGCACCCGAAACACGACGCCGCCCGACGGGCCGTGCGATTCCAAGGTGCCCTTCACCCGCACCTGGTAATACAGCACCCCGGGTTCTCCGACGAGGCCGGGTGCGTCGACCCTCAGCACATCGGTGAAGCCGGCCAATGCACCGCCGACCTCCCCGCCGTCGCCCACCGCGTTGTTGCTGGCACGCACCCGCAGCCTGCCACCGGGCAGAGCCTGGGCGAATCCCCCGCCCGTGCCCCGGGGACCAGTGTGGGTGACCTTGGCCGTGACCTTGGACATCGCCGCCTCGAAGTTCTCCTTGCAGACCGACTCGCCTGGCGCAAACAGGCCCGACAGGTCGATGTTCTGCACGGGCAGCCCGCTGCCCGATGCGAGGCCGCCGCAGGTGTAGGCGAAGCTGCCCAGCTGGTCGACAGGCGGGGTGGCTGCAACAAACGTCGGCCAGGCCAGGCTGGCGGCAGCGGCCATCGCCAGGGAGCTGAGTCGGGCGAGCAAAGTGCGCATGGTGATGTCCCTTGGTTGACGGGCCTCGCCATCGAGGCCGTGGCGGCAGACTAAGAGCCCCGGCCAACGGGCCACCAACCGATCGCCAACCGATCGCCCGTTCGGCCCGACCGCCCCCTCGCCGTAGGGGGCCGCCCCCTACAATCGACCGCTACTTTTCTCAGCACCACAGGCTTCATGAGCGACCCCAAGTCCGCCCCGGCCAGCGAGGCCTCCAAGCCGAGCAACTTCCTGCGCGCCATCGTCGAGCGCGACCTGGCGGCGGGCACCTACGACCAGCGGCCCTTCGGTGGCAGCCCCGGCGACGCGGCGCACCATGCCGCGGGCCCGGTGGATCCGGCACGCGTGCGGCTTCGCTTCCCGCCCGAGCCCAACGGCTACCTGCACGTGGGCCACGCCAAGAGCATCTGCCTGAACTTCGGCCTGGCGCGCGACTACGGCGGTGTGTGCCACCTGCGCTTCGACGACACCAATCCCGAGAAGGAGGAGCAGGAGTACGTCGACGCCATCGAGGAGATGGTGAAGTGGCTCGGCTGGGACTGGAACGCCCACGGCACCTCGCACCTGTACTTCGCGAGCGACTACTTCGACTTCATGTACCGCGCTGCGGAGCACCTGATCGAGCGCGGCCTGGCCTACGTCGACGAACAGAGCGCCGAGGAGATGCGCGCCAACCGCGGCGACTTCACCACCCCCGGTGTCGACAGCCCGTTCCGCAGCCGCACGGTCGAGGAGAACCTCGCCCGCTTCCGCGAGATGCGCGACGGCCGGCACGCCGACGGCTCGATGGTGCTGCGCGCGAAGATCGACATGGCCTCGCCCAACATCAACCTGCGCGACCCGGCCATCTACCGCATCCGCCGCGCCACCCACCACAACACCGGCGACAAGTGGTGCATCTATCCGATGTACACCTACGCCCACCCGATCGAGGACGCGCTGGAGCGCATCACCCACTCGATCTGCACGCTGGAATTCGAGGACCAGCGGCCCTTCTACGACTGGCTGCTCGAGCGCCTGGCCGAAGGCGGCCTGCTGGCCCACCCGCTGCCGAAGCAGTACGAGTTCGGCCGCCTGAACCTGAGCTACGTCATCACCAGCAAGCGCAAGCTCAAGCAACTGGTCGACGAGAAGCACGTGGCGGGCTGGGACGACCCGCGCATGCCCACGCTGGCCGGCATGCGCCGCCGCGGCTACACGCCGGCCGCGATCCGCAAGATGGCCGATGACTCCGGCGCGAGCAAGACCAACATCTGGCTCGACTACTCGGTGCTCGACATCGCCCAGCGCGACGACCTGGATCCGCAGGTGGCCCGCGCGATGGCGGTCATCGACCCGCTGCCGCTCAAGCTCACCAACTGGGCCGAGGTCTTCGGCAACGACTTGCACCGCGAGCCTTGCCACGCGCCCGTGCATCCCCACCACCCCGAGCGCGGCCAGCGTTCGTTCAGCCTGGGCCCGGTCGTCTGGGTCGAGCGCGACGACTTCGCCGAGACGCCGCCCAAGGGCTTCTTCCGCCTGTTCCCGGGCAACAAGGTGCGGCTGAAGTACGGCGTGGTGGTCGAGTGCACCGGCTGCGAGAAGGATGCCGAGGGCCAGGTCACTGCCGTCACCGCGACCGTGGTTCCCGACACCAAGAGTGGCACGCCGGGCGCCGATGCGATCAAGGTCAAGGGCGTCATCACCTGGGTCGGCGCGCACGATGCCGTCGCGGCCGAGCTGCGGCTGTTCGACCGGCTCTTCACCGAGCCGCAACCGGACGCCGGCGGGCGTGACTACCTCACCGTCCTCAACCCGAACAGCAAGAAGGTCGTGCAAGGCTATGTCGAACCTTCGCTGGCCGGCGCGCCCGCCGAGACGCGCCTGCAGTTCGAGCGCCACGGCTACTTCATCACCGACCGCATCGACCACCGCGCCGGCGCGCCGGTGTTCAACCGCATCACCGGGCTGAAGGACAGCTGGGCCAAGTAGACGTCTGCGACGTTGCCGGGGCTCAGCCCCAGAGCCGGTAAGCCCAGAAGGATTCGTCCTCGGCGATGCGCCGGCGCAGCTCCACCGGGGCGAAGCCGGTCAGCCGCCGGGTCTCGCGGCACAGGTGGGACTGGTCGGCGTAGCCTCCTTCGACCGCGATGCCCGCCCAGTCGGGGTCAGGGGCTGCAGCCAAGGCGTCGAAGAAGGCCTTCTCCGCGCGGGCCATTCCGCGCAGCTCACGCATCGGCTGGCCGGCCCACTGCTTGATGCGCCGCTCCACCTGGCGCAGGCTGCGCCCGGCCGACGAGGTGGCGGCTCGCAAGGCGAGGCCCTGGGCCCAGTCTGAATAGCGGTGTGCCGTCATCACCTGCGCCGGCCGCGCGGCCTGCCAGCGCGGGTCGAGAAAGTCCTCGATCAGTCGGACGCGGGCCTCATCGTCCGGCGCGCATTGCACGGCCTCGCACAGGGCCAGCCACTCCGGCGGCAACACCTCGGCCGCGTCGACGATGCGGTTGACCCAGCGTTCGGCATCCAGCCCGATGAGGTGGTGCAAGGCATCCGGCAGCAGCACCAGCATCATTGCGTGCGCCGGGCCCGGGCACCACGACTGCGTGGGCACCCGATGCGGCCCGCCAAAGACGAAGCGCCCCGGCATCGGCCGGCTCGCGGCCGGCGGCTCGTCGAAGCCCACCATGCGGCTCTCGCCGTGAAACCACCAGCTGAGGCTGCACAGTGGCGAGGCGGGGAACCGGTTCAGGCGCTGCTCGTCGCTCAGCTCGAGGCTACGCGTGTCCCGGGTCATGACGCCCCGCACGCACGCGCTCAAGGACAGGCGAGGCAACCAGAGGCGGTTGACGGCTGAGGAAAGGGGGGCGACGACCTCGGACATGCAGCCCAGTGTAGGCAGGCGTTCGCCAACGACGGCCCAAGACCCGTCATGTCGAATTCATTCAAGACAGCGGCGGGCCGGCGCGCTCACACTGCGGGGCATGGAACTCACCCACGTCCCGCCGAAGGCGACCGATGCCTTTCCACCCGGCCCGCCGCACCGATGGTGGGGCCTGCCCCTGCTGCGCGCCATGCGGGCCGACTACCTCGGGTTCACCGCCGGCCTGCAGCAGGCGCATGGCGACCTGACCCGTATGCGGCTCGTGAAGGAGCAGGCCTACGACCTCTTCACGGCAGACCTGGTGCGCGAGGCGCTCGTCGACCATGCCGACGCGCTCGTCCGCTGGCAGCGGGGCATCGAGGTCTTCGAGCAGGTCTTCGGCCAGAGCGTGCTGGTGACCGAGGGCGAGACCTGGCAGCGGCAGCGCCGCATGCTGCACGCGGCCTTCACGCCGCGCCGGGTGGCCGGCTACGCCGCGCTCATGCGCGAGGCCGCCCACGGTGCGCTCGACGCCGCGGTGCCGCCCGGCGAACGCGAAGCGCTGGTCGACATGGATGCGTTGTGGACCCGCGTCGCGATGGACGTGATCCTGCGCACGCTCTTCTCCAGCCGGGTCGAAGCGGATGCGCGTGACGCGGCAGCGGCGGTGCAGGTGCTGTCCGAAACCGCCATGCGCGAAATGTTCTGGCCCGTCACCTTGCCCGACTGGCTGCCCCTGCCTGGCAAGGCGGCCAAGCGGCAGGCACTGCGCTTGCTGAAGGGCCTGGTGGGCCACCACATCGAGGCGCGGCGTCGCGAAGGCGATACCCCCCGGGAAGACCTGCTGGCGCACCTGCTGGCGCTGCGGGACGAGGCCACCGGCGCATCGCTTTCCGAGGCCGAGGTGTTCGACCAGTGCATGGTGAGCTTCCAGGCCGGGCACGAGACCTCGGCCACCGCGCTGCTGTGGTGGAGCCGGCTGATGGCCGAGGATGCGGCGGCACTGCAACGCGCACTGGCGGAGGTGGACACCGTCCTGGCCGGCCGCGAGCCCAGGCCCGAGGACCTGCCCACCCTGCCCTGGCTGGGCGCGACACTGAAGGAGGCCATGCGCCTGTACCCGCCGGTGGCCGCGATCATGACCCGCCGCACCACGCGGGAGATCACGCTCGGCGGGCATCGCATTCCTCGCGGCGCGCTGCTGCGCATCACGCCGTGGGTGCTGCAGCGCGACCCGAGGGTGTGGGAAGCACCGGGCGAGTTCCGCCCCGAGCGCTTCATGCCCGGCGCCCCACCCCTGCCCCGCGGCGCCTGGATGCCTTTCGGAACCGGGCCGCGCGTGTGCATTGGGCAGCACTTCGCGACGCTCGAGATGACGCTCGTCGCGGCCATGCTGCTGCAGCGCTACACGTGGAGGCTGCCGGCCGGCGCGTTGCCGGCCCAGCCGGTGCTCAATGTCACCCTGCGTCCGCGCGGCGGGGTGCGCCTTCTGCTGTCCCGGCGGTCGGCTGCGGTCGCGGCCGGACGGTGACACGCGAGTCCAGCGGCCCCGGCCGATAGCCCGGCTCGAAGCGGCAGCCGGGGAACTGCGCCTCGAGCCCCGGGCAAGCCGCCGCGATCCCGGCCGGCGTGGGTTTCTCGCCCTGCTCGACCCACCGCCTGAGCGCCTGCAGCAGGGTCGCGTAGGCCGCGTCGCTGAGGTAGCTGTGCTCGTGGTCGCGGGTGAAGGTCTGCACCAGCCGCTCGGCCCGGCCGGCGCGCGCCACGGTGCGCGCGAACTCGTCGTCGAGTTCGACGAAGGCCGTGGGGTCGTCGATGCCATGCACGCTGAGCACCGGCAGGTCGATGCGGCCGGTCGGATCGGTGTCGGCGGACAGGCGTGAAACTGCCAACGGGTCCGCCTGGTAGCGCAGCACCTGCGCATTGAGCGCCTCGTCGTCGGCCGAGCCGCTGTATCGGGCGCCGATGTTGCCGAAGGGCGAGCCGCCGCCGCCCACGCGGTGCTGCGCAATGTCCTGGAAGTGCCAGGTGGCCCAGGCCAGGTGCGGCACGAGGGCGCTCTCGGGAATGCGGATCACGTGCGTGAGGGTCTCGACCTTGCGCCGTTGCTCGGCAGTGCGCTGGGCCGCCGGCCGGTCGAGCGCCAGGCATTCGTTGACACGCTGGGTGAGCTGGGCGCGCGTCAGCGAAGCCGCGGCCGGCAGGCCTTGCCACAGCGGATAGGCGGGCTCGTCGGCCCGAGGATGGTTGTGGCACAGCGCCTGGTAGACGACGCGCAAGTCGAGCCGGAAGTCATACGAGCGAGTGCCGCCGCCGAGCACGCCGCTGGACAGCAGCACGGCGTCGTAAGGGGCGCGCTGCCCTGCGGACGCGTGGCCGTAGCGCTCGGCCGCCCGCGCAGCGACGCTCGCGCCCCACGACTGCCCGTGAAGCACCGTGTAGCGCGGCGTGCCGACATGGTCGACGAACAGGCGACGCAGGCGCTCGGTGTCCTCGGCCGCAGAGAGCACCGCGACCCCGCCTTGGCGAAAGCTCGAACCCGCCCAGGCATAGCCGGCGCGCAGCATCACAGACCAGCGCTGCAGGTCCTCGTCGACCCGCTCGGCCTTGGGCGCGCCCAGGGTCGGGCCGCCGTGGGCATGCACGACGAGATCGCCCTGCCACCCGGGCGGGATGGCGATGCGGTAGTAGGCACCGGCGCTGTCGCGCCCGCCGAGGCAGCGCGTGCCTGCGGGCAGGCCGGTCGGGCAGTCGACGGCCTGGGGGGCAGCTTCCTTCGGCCATGCGGCCCGGGCCGAGCTGGTGCCATCGGCAGGCGACCAGGCGCAGCCGGCCAGCCCGGCCAAGGCGGCCCACAACGGCCACCATCGCGCGACTCCGTGAAGACGAGGGGACGACAAGGACAAACTCCTGCCGGGCGGATCGCCCGTGCCATGATCGTGAGGTCCCGGATCCTCCCGCATCCGTGCTCGCCGCAGCCCACGACGCCGCCGACGACCCTCATGCCGACCTTGCCCGAGATCACCCGCCGGGACTTTCTCAACGGCGTGGCAATGGCCACGGTGCCCGGCGTCGCCATGGCCACCGCGGGCGATGGCGACCCGATCGCGCAGCGCACCGGCATGCAGGGCCAGTCCGATGCCGTCAACGCCACGGCCCATGCCTGGCGCGACGCGCCGCAGCGCCTGCGCGAAGCGGCGGCCGAAGTCGACGCGGAGATCGAGGACCTGGTCGTCGTCGGTGCCGGATTGAGCGGCCTGGCGGGAGCCTGGCAGTACCGGCGCCACGCGGGTCGCCCAGTGCGCATGCTGCTCATCGACGCGCTCGACGACATCGGCGGCCATGCGCGGCGCAACGAGTTCGTCTCTCGCTCGGGCGTGAAGCTGATCGGCTATGGCGGCTCGCAGTCGCTCGATTCGCCTAGCCTGTTCTCGCCGGCGGCGCGGGGCCTTTTGCAGGATCTGGGCATCGAGCTGCAGCGCTTCGAGAACGAGTTTTTCGACAAGGGCTGGTCCGAGCGCCAGGGGCTGACGCAGACCGGGTTGTTCTTCGGACGCGAGGGCTGGGGCGAGGACCGGCTCGTGCGTCGCACGAAGGACGAGCCGCCCGCCCAATGGCTGCAACGAACGCCCTTCGGCGCTGATGCCCGGGACCGTCTCGCAGCCCTGCTGACCGAGCGCCGGGACGTGCTGCCCGCGCTGAAGACCGTGGCCGCCCGGCGCACCGCCCTGGCCGGCATGAGCTACCGCGATTTCCTTCAACGGCACTGGCGCATCGATCCGGCCGCATCGCGCTTCCTCCAGACCGACACCCAGGGCTATTTCGGCGTCGGCATCGATGCCACGACAGCGCTCGACGCCTGGGCTGCCGGCCTGCCGGGCTTCGGCGGCCTCGCGCTGGGCGAGCACATCGACCGCCGCATGTCGCCCAGCGGCCGCCAGCTGATGGCCAGCCAGGACGAGTACGTCTACCACTTCCCCGACGGCAACGCGGGCGTGGCCCGGGCGCTGGTTCGTGCGCTCATCCCTTCGGCGCTGCCCGGCCAGGGCATGGAAGGGCTGGTCGACGGCACGCTCGACCGGGGTCACCTGGACCGGCCGGATGAGCCGGTGCGCATCCGACTCGGTGCCACCGCGATCGGCCTGCGTCACCTCGGACCGCCGGCGCGCGCCGAGCTCGTCGAGCTGCGATACGTCGATGCAGCGGGCCGTGTACGCCTGGTGCGCGCCCGACAAGTGCTGTTGGCCTGCTGGCACCGTGTGATCGCCCGCTTGACCGATGAGCTGCCCCGCGCGCAGGTCGAGGCGCTTAACGACCAGGTCAAAGTGCCTTTGCTCTACACGACCGTGCTGCTGTCCAACTGGCGTGCCTGGCAACGATCCGGCTTGCATGGGTTGAACGTGATCGACGGATTCTGGAGCGACGTGGCACTGGACTTCCCCGTCAGCATGGGCCGCCAGCGCTTCGCCCAGTCGCCGGACGAGCCCATCCTGCTGCACCTGGGAAAGGTGGTCGTCCCCGGCAACGGGGCTTCGGCCCGGGCCCAGGCAGCGCAGGGTCGCGCAATGCTGCTTGGCTGGGATTTCGCCTATCTCGAGCGGCAGGTGCGCACGCTGCTGCAGTCCGCGTTGGGCGAATTCGGTTTCGACGCCGCCCGCGACATCGAGGCCGTCACCGTCAACCGCTGGGCGCACGGCTACGCCTACGAGTACATGCGGCCCTGGGACCGCTACTGGCCGCGAGGGCCGCTTCCGTGCGAAAGCGCCCGCCGTGGTTGGGGCCGCGTGGCCATCGCCAACAGCGATGCCGGCGCGTATGCCTATGCCCACAGCGCCATCGACCAGGCCACGCGCGCGGTGCAGGAGCTGCTGCCGAAGGCCCGCCTGCCGGCCTGGCATCGCGTTCCGGGTCCGAATCCTGCCCAGATCGGACTGGCTTGATGCCCCACCTGAAGATGCGCCTCACTCATATCGCCCTGGTCCCGATCGCCCTGGCCCTCGCCGCCACCCATGCCGCCGCGCAGTCGGACCGGGACAGGGACCCGTTGACCGACGAGGGCGAGGCCGATGCCGAGGCGCCGCCCTTGTGGACCGCCGGCCTGTTTGCCGTCGCCGGGCATCACGCCGTCTATCCCGGCGCCGCCCGCCGCACCACCAGCGCCGCCTTGCTGCCGTTCGTCACCTACCGGGGTCCCTTGCTCCGGCTGGAAAGCGGCACCGCCGGATTGAGGGCCTTGCGCACGCCGCGCACCGAGCTGGATTTCAGCGCCGCGGCCTCCTTCGGCTCGGGCGGGCAGGACAGCGGCGCGCGCGAGGGCATGCCCGCCGTCGGCACGCTGGCGGAGATCGGGCCGAGCCTGCGGATCCATCTCGGGGAGTTGCCCGAAGACGGCCAACGCCCGCCGTGGCGGCTGGACCTGCCGGTGCGCCTGGTCTTCGACGTCGACCGAAGCCTGCGCTATGCCGGCGTGTCGTTCGAGCCGCGGCTGACCTGGAGGCTGCCGGACTGGAGCGGCTGGACACCTTCGGTCTACCTCGGCGCGCTGGTCGGCAGCCGCGGATTGAACGACATGTACTACGGCGTCGACCCGGCCTACGCCACGCCCACGCGACCCGCCTATTCGGCCAGGGCAGGCCTGGTCGCGACGCGGCTGGGCGTGTCGCTTTCCGGCCGGCTGCGCGATGACCTGCGCCTGGGCCTGCACGCGGGTGTGGAAAGCGTTCGATGGGC
The DNA here is from genome assembly GCF_051857595.1 of Ideonella flava. Taxonomy (NCBI): domain Bacteria; kingdom Pseudomonadati; phylum Pseudomonadota; class Betaproteobacteria; order Burkholderiales; family Sphaerotilaceae; genus Ideonella; species Ideonella flava. The sequence goes on along the minus strand of NZ_JBPZHD010000002.1, from coordinate 12,827 downwards.
AGCCAACGAGGACAGCCCACTGGTCGGCCGGATGGTGGACCCTTCGGTCGCCATCACCCTGACCTGGACGGCCCTGCGCTCGGAGGCGCCGGGCGTGCGCTGATCGGCGTGCCAAGAACAAAAAAAGCCACCCCGGAGGGTGGCTTGATGCGGAGAAGCCTGCGACTACCGTTGCGCCAGGGGAACCACGTCGCGCTGGGCGGCACCGGCGTAGAGCTGGCGCGGGCGGCCGATCTTGTACTCGGGGTCGCCGATCATCTCGTTGAGCTGGGCGATCCAGCCCACCGTGCGGGCCAGCGCGAAGATCGCGGTGAACAGCGGCACCGGGATGCCGATCGCGCGCTGCACGATGCCCGAGTAGAAGTCGACGTTCGGGTAGAGCTTGCGGGCGACGAAGTACTCGTCTTCCAGCGCGATCTTCTCGAGCTCCATCGCCAGCTTGAACAACGGGTCGTTCTGCAGGCCCAGCGCTTCGAGCACCTCGTGGCAGGTCTCGCGCATCAGCTTGGCGCGCGGGTCGTAGTTCTTGTAGACCCGGTGGCCGAAGCCCATCAGCTTGACGCCGGAGTTCTTGTCCTTGACCTTGGCGACGAACTCGCCGATGCGTGCCACGCCGCCCTGGCGCTGGAGGTCGCCGAGCATGTTCAAGGCTGCCTCGTTGGCGCCGCCGTGAGCCGGCCCCCACAGGCAGGCCACGCCGGCCGCGATGGCCGCGAACGGGTTGGTGCCCGAAGAGCCGCACAGGCGCACGGTCGAGGTCGAGGCGTTCTGCTCGTGGTCGGCGTGCAGCGTGAAGATGCGGTCCATCGCCCGCACCAGCACGTCGTTCGGCTTGTACTCCTCGCACGGCGTGGCGAACATCATGCGCATGAAGTTGCCGGCGTAGGTCAGGTCGTTCTTCGGGTAGATGTACGGCTGGCCGATCGTGTACTTGTAGGCCATGGCCACGAGCGTCGGCATCTTCGCGATCAGGCGGATCGCGGCGATCTCGCGGTGCTCGGGGTTATTGATGTCGGTACTGTCGTGATAGAAGGCCGACAGCGCGCCCACCAGGCCGGTCATGACCGCCATCGGGTGCGCGTCGCGGCGGAAGCCGCGCAGGAAGAACTGCATCTGCTCGTTGACCATCGTGTGGTTGGTCACGCGAGCGGTGAAGTCGGCCTTCTGGTCGGCGTTCGGCAGCTCTCCGTACAGCAGCAGGTAGCAGGTCTCGAGGAAGTCGCAGTTCACCGCGAGCTGCTCGATCGGGTAGCCGCGGTACAGCAGCTCGCCCTTGTCGCCATCGATGTAGGTGATGGTCGAGTTGCACGAGGCGGTGGAGAGGAATCCCGGGTCGTAGGTGAACTTGCCGGTCTGGCCGTAGAGCTTGCGGATGTCGATCACGTCCGGGCCGATGGTGCCCTTGTAGATCGGCAGGTCCATGGTCGGGCTGCCATCCGAGAACGACAGGGTGGCTTTCACATCGGACGGGGTCATCGTCGGTTCCTTTCGAACAAATCTCTTGGCCGGGTGATCGATCCGTCGGGCTTCAGCCCGGCTCACGCATCAGCGCCAGCACTTCCTTCACTTCGGGGCGATCGAGCTCGCCCTCCGGTTCCTTGCGGGCGAGCAGCAGGTCCAGCAGGTCGTTGTCCGACAGGTCCATCAGGCCTTGCAGCCCCTGCACCTGGCGCACCGTCAGCCCGGCCTCGTGGCGCCGGAAGAAGCGCTCGACGAACAGGTCGTTCTCGAGCAGCCCCCTGCGGCAGCGCCACTTCAGGCGACCGAGATCGCCTGAGGACAGCTGGGCAGCAGTTTCCATGCCTCGTGTTGCTGGGTCCTGAACGCGCCGCGGTCAGACCGCCCGGCGCACCATCAATTCCTTGATCTTGCCGATCGCCTTCGTCGGGTTCAGGCCCTTGGGACAGACGTCGACGCAGTTCATGATGGTGTGGCAGCGGAACAGACGGTACGGGTCTTCGAGGTTGTCCAGCCGCGCACTGGTGGCCTCGTCACGGCTGTCGGCGATGAAGCGATAGGCCTGCAGCAGGCCGGCCGGGCCGACGAACTTGTCGGGGTTCCACCAGAAGCTCGGGCAACTCGTCGAGCAGCTGGCGCAGAGAATGCATTCGTACAGGCCGTCGAGCTCTTCACGCTCCTCGGGCGACTGCAGGCGCTCCTTCTCGGGCGGCGGCGTGTCGTTGACGAGGTAGGGCTTGATGGAGTGGTACTGCTGGAAGAACTGCGTCATGTCGACGATCAGGTCGCGCACCACCGGCAGGCCGGGCAGCGGGCGCAGCACGATCCTGTCGGGCAGCGTCAGCATGTTCGTCAGGCAGGCCAGGCCGTTCTTGCCGTTGATGTTCATGGCGTCCGAGCCACAGACGCCTTCGCGGCAGGACCGGCGGAAGGACAGCGTGGGGTCGACCGCCTTGAGCTTGACCAGCGCGTCCAGCAGCATGCGCTCGTGGCCATCGAGCTCGACCTCGATGGTCTGCATGTAGGGCTTGGCGTCCTTGTCCGGGTCGTACCGATAGATTTCGAAGCTTCGCTTTGCCATGATTCGGATTCTTTGCGGTCTTGAGAAGGTACGGACTAGAACGTACGCACTTTGGGCGGCACGGATTCGACGGTCAGCGGCGTGAGCTTGACCGGCTTGTAATCCAGCCGGTTGCCCTCCGAGTACCACAGCGTGTGCTTCATCCAGTTCGCGTCGTCGCGGTTCGGATAGTCGTTGTGGGCATGGGCGCCGCGGCTCTCGGGGCGGGCCGCCGCCGAGATCATCGTGGCCTGCGCGGCCTCGATCAGGTTCTCGACCTCCAGCGCCTCGACACGCGCCGTGTTGAAGACCTTGGAGTTGTCCTTCAGGCCGATGCTCTTGGCGCGCTCGGCGACCTGCTTGATCTTCGCCACGCCCTCGTCCATGCTGGCCTGGGTGCGGAACACGCCGGCGTGCTTCTGCATGGTGGCGCGGATGTCGTTGGCCACGTCCTGCGAGTACTCACCATTCGGGTTGCCATCCAGCCGGGCCAGGCGGGCCAGCGTGCGGTCGGCGGCATCGGCCGGCAGCGGTTTGTGGCTTTTCGTCTTGAGCGCCGTCTCGACGATGTGGTTGCCGGCCGCGCGGCCGAAGACCACCAGGTCCAGCAGCGAGTTGGTGCCCAGGCGGTTGGCGCCGTGCACCGAGACGCAGGAGCATTCACCCACCGCGTACAGGCCGTTGACCACCGCGTTCGGATCGCCGTTCTTCGGCACCACCACCTGGCCGTGGATGTTGGTCGGGATGCCGCCCATTTGGTAGTGGATGGTCGGCACCACGGGGATCGGCTCCTTCGTGATGTCGACGTTGGCGAAGTTGTGGCCGATCTCGAGCACCGAGGGCAGGCGCTTCATGATCGTCTCGGCGCCCAGGTGGGTCATGTCGAGCAGCACGTAGTCCTTGTTCGGACCGCAGCCGCGACCTTCCTTGATCTCCTGGTCCATCGAGCGCGAGACGAAATCGCGCGGCGCCAGGTCCTTCAGCGTCGGGGCGTAGCGCTCCATGAAGCGCTCGCCGTTGGCGTTGCGCAGGATCGCGCCTTCGCCGCGGCAGCCTTCGGTGAGCAGCACGCCAGCGCCGGCCACGCCGGTGGGGTGGAACTGCCAGAACTCCATGTCCTCCAGCGGGATGCCGGCGCGCGCCGCCATGCCGAGGCCGTCACCGGTGTTGATGAAGGCGTTGGTCGACGCGGCGTAGATGCGGCCCGCGCCGCCGGTCGCCATCAGCACCGTCTTGGCTTCGAGGATGTAGAGCTCGCCGGTCTCCATCTCGAGGGCGGTGACGCCGACGCAGTCGCCTTCCGCGTCGCGGATGAGGTCCAGCGCCATCCACTCGACGAAGAAGTTGGTGCGGGCCTTGACGTTCTGCTGGTACAGCGTGTGCAGCAGCGCGTGGCCGGTGCGGTCGGCCGCGGCGCAGGCGCGCTGCACCGGCTTCTCGCCGTAGTTGGCCGTGTGGCCGCCGAAGGGGCGCTGGTAGATCGTGCCGTCGGCGTTGCGGTCGAACGGCATGCCGAAGTGCTCGAGCTCGTAGACGACCTTGGGCGCTTCGCGGCACATGAACTCGATCGCGTCCTGGTCGCCCAGCCAGTCCGAGCCCTTGACGGTGTCGAAGAAGTGGTAGTGCCAGTTGTCCTCGCTCATGTTGCCGAGCGAGGCGCCGATGCCGCCTTGCGCGGCCACGGTGTGCGAGCGCGTCGGGAAGACCTTGGACAGCACCGCCACCGACAGGCCGGCGAGCGACAGCTGCAAGGAGGCCCGCATGCCGGAGCCGCCGGCCCCGACGATGACCACGTCGAACTTGCGTTTGGAAATCGAGGCGGCCACGTTCAGAGTCTCCACAGCACTTGGATCGCCCAGCCGGCACAGCCGACCAGCCACACGATGGTGAACACCTGCAAGGCGAGCTTCAGGCCCACCGGCTTGATGTAGTCCATCCAGATGTCGCGCATGCCGACCCAGGCGTGGTACAGCAGCGAGACGATGACGACGAAGGTGAAGACCTTCATCCACTGGGCGGCGAAGATGCCGGCCCACTTGTCGTAGCCCATGGGGCCGCCCACCAGCACCTGCAGCAGCAGCACGATGGTGAACAGCGCCATCAGGACGGCGGTGACGCGTTGCGCGAGCCAGTCGCGAAAGCCGTAGTGCGCGCCCACGACGAGGCGCTTGGAACCGTGGTTGATTGCCATGTCGAGAATCCTTCGCGGCCGTCAGAACAGGCCGAACAGCTTGGCGCCGAGCAGCACCGTGAGCACGAGGCTGATCACCAGCGTGGCCACGGCCGAGGTCTTGCCCTGCTCCTTCGAGACGCTGTGGGTCATGTCCATCCACAGGTGGCGCACACCGGCGACGAAGTGGTGCAGGTAGCCCCAGATCAGCGCCAGGGTGACGAGCTTGACGAACCACGCCGGCAGGAAGCCGATGCCCGCCAGGTAGGCGCTGCGGAAGGTGTCGTAGGAGATCTCGGAGGTGACGCTGGTGTCGAACAGCCAGATCACGAAGGGCATCAGCAGGAACAGGATGAAGCCCGAGATGCGGTGCAGGATGGAGACGATGCCGGCAGCCGGCAAGCGGTAGTGGGGAAGATCCGACAACGCGTGGATGTTGCGGAACTCCGGGCGCCTGGCAGGCGTGTCGGGCAGCGTGTTGGCCATGAGATCTCAGTCCTGGTGTCGGTCCTTGGTGGGCACTTTGGGCGCAAGCCCACCCTGTCGGGCGCGAGGGCAGTGAAACCAATCGATTCTATTGCAGCGCAACAAGCTTGCGCCGGGCTTGCCCCGATGGATCAGCTCAGTTCGTTGCGGTAGTAGTGCGCCCTCGTGTTGTACAGGCCGCGCCGCAGCTCGACCGGCTTGTCGCCGTAGGTGTGCGAAAGGCGCTCCACGCTCAGCAGGGGCGCGCCCCGCGTGACGTGCAGGAGCTCGGCCGTCGCCTCGTCGGCCGCCACGGCGCGGATCTTCTCTTCGGCGCGGATCATGCGCACGCCGAACTCGGTCTCGAACAGACCGTACATCGGGCCTTCGTAATCGGACAGGCGCTCGGCGGTCAGCCCCTTGAACATCAGCGCCGGCAGCCAGATCTCGTCCAGCACCACCGGCTCGGCGTTGCGCCAGAGGGTGCGGCGCACGAGCAGCGCGGGCTCGCCGCCCACCAGGCCGAGGGCCCGCGAGACCGAGGCGGGCGCGCGCATGCGGCGGCAATCGAGGAAGTGGCGGGCCATGCCCGTGACCGGGCCTTCGTCGGGCATCAGCCGGAGGAAGCGGTACTGGATCTGCTCTTCGGCGTGGGTGGCCACGTAGGTGCCCTTGCCCTGGCGACGAACAAGCAGGTTCTCGGTCGCCAGCTCGTCGATGGCCTTGCGCACCGTGCCCTGGCTGACGCGAAAGCGCGCCGCCAGCTCGAGCTCGCTGGGGATCGCTTCGCCCGGCTTCCACTCGCCACTCTGCAGGCTCTTGACCAGCAAGGCCTTGATCTGCTGGTACAGCGGACTGAACGCCGGGCCTGTGGCCGGCGAGGCGCTGGACTCTGAAGGCGGCAGATCGGCAGGCATGGCTTTGTGTCTTATATAAGACATAAGAATATCAGAAACCGAGGGTCAACCCCGGGCTACACTTGCGGACTCGGCCGCGCCTGCTGCCGTCATCGGCGGCGCCCCGCCCCAGGAATTCGCCCTTTCTCTCTTCCCCTTCGGAGACTTCACCATGAGCAAGAAGCCCGTTCGCGTCGCCGTCACCGGCGCCGCCGGCCAGATCGGTTATGCCCTGCTGTTCCGCATCGCCTCGGGCGAAATGCTGGGCAAGGACCAGCCCGTCATCCTGCAGCTGCTGGAGATCCCCGACGAGAAGGCCCAGAAGGCACTCAAGGGCGTGATGATGGAACTCGAGGACTGCGCCTTCCCGCTGCTGGCCGGCATGGAAGCCCACTCGGACGCGATGACCGCCTTCAAGGACACCGACTACGCCCTGCTCGTCGGCGCCCGCCCCCGCGGCCCCGGCATGGAGCGTGCCGACCTGCTGGCCGCCAACGCGCAGATCTTCACGGCCCAGGGCAAGGCGCTCAACGCCGTGGCCTCGCGCAACGTGAAGGTCCTGGTTGTCGGCAACCCGGCCAACACCAACGCCTACATCGCCATGAAGTCCGCGCCGGACCTGCCGCGCAAGAACTTCACCGCCATGCTGCGCCTGGACCACAACCGCGCGCTCTCGCAGGTCGCCGCCAAGACGGGCAAGCCGGTCGCGTCGATCAAGCAGATGGCCGTCTGGGGCAACCACTCGCCGACGATGTACGCCGACTACCGCTTTGCCACCATCGACGGCGCCCCGGTCAAGGACATGATCAACGACCAGGTGTGGAACAAGGACGTGTTCCTGCCCACCGTCGGCAAGCGCGGCGCGGCCATCATCGAGGCTCGCGGCCTGTCGTCCGCCGCCTCCGCCGCCAACGCCGCCATCGACCACATGCGCGACTGGGCCCTCGGCACCCGCGGCGAGTGGGTCACGATGGGCGTGCCCAGCAACGGCGAATACGGCATCCCCAAGGACGTGATGTTCGGCTTCCCGGTCACGACCGAGAACGGCGAGTACAAGATCGTCGAAGGCCTGCCGATCGACGCGTTCTCGCAGGAGTGCATCAACAAGACCCTGGGCGAGCTGCAAGGCGAGCAGGACGGGGTCAAGCACCTGCTCTGATCCGCTTGGGCGCAGTAAGCTGACGGGCCGGGATCGCGCGATGCGACCCGGCCTTTTTCATTGCCGACCATGAGCCAAGCCATCCATCCCAGCCAAGCCCTCGTCGATGCGGGCGAGGCCGCCCTGCCCGACCTGCCCGTCTGTGACCACTACTGCGGCGTCGAGGCCCGCATGCGCAAGAGCCTGGCGTTGCAGTCCGAACTCGGCCCGGCCTTCGACGTCACGCTCGATGGCGAGGACGGCGCACCGGTCGGCGGAGAGGTCGAGCACGCGCAACTCATGGCCGAGCTCGTTGATTCGACTGCCAATGCCTTCGGCCGTGTCGGCGCCCGGGTCGTGCCGGTCGGCCACCCCGCTTTCGAGCCGATGCTCGAGGCGTTGCTGCCGCGCGCGGGCGCCCGCCTGGCGTATCTCATGATCCCGAAGCCGGACCGTGCGGCCGATATCGACACCGCTGTTGCGGCAGTCGATCGCATCAGCGCGGCCGCCGGTCTCTCGCGCCGCATCCCGCTGCACGCCCTGGTGGAGACGCACGGCGCGCTGCGCGAGGTACAGGCGATTGCGGCGCATCCTCGCATCGAGTCGCTGTCCTTCGGGCTGATGGATTTCGTCTCGGCGCACCATGGGGCGATCCCGCAATCCGCCATGGGCGCCCAAGGCCAGTTCGAGCACCCGCTGGTCGTGCGGGCCAAACTGGAGATCGCGGCCGCCTGCCACGGTCACGCCAAGGTGCCTTCGCATTGCGTGGTGACGGAGTTCAAGGATGCCTCCGCGCTCCAGGCCGCGGCAGAGCGCGCGTCGCGCCAGTTCGGCTTCACCCGCATGTGGAGCATCCACCCCGACCAGATCCGCCCGATCATCGACGCCTTCGCGCCCAGCGCAGCCGAGATCGACCAGGCCATCGAGATCATCACGGCCGCGCAGGCGGCGGACTGGGCGCCCATCCGCCACGGCACGCGCGGGCGCGAGCAGTTGCACGACCGGGCGAGCTACCGCTACTTCTGGCAGGTGCTGCAGCGAGCCCATCGCACCTCGTTCGCGGGCGGGCCGCAATTGCCGGCAGAGATCAGGCTGGCGTACTTTTCGAGCGACGCGCCACAACCGGCGTGACATTCTTCGCACTTGGGCGAACGGCCCGCGTCGTTGAAACCATCAGTCACTCCTGAGCAGAGGGGGGTCGACACAATCGCGGCGGTTGTCCTCTGCATCCGGAGTTCCATTTCATGACCCGACTTTCCATCCGTCTTCTGTCCCTGGCTGCCAGCGTGTGCCTGATCGGTGCCGCCTCGGCCCAGACGGCCGCCCCGGCCAAGCCGGCCGCCCCAGCCGCCAAGCCGGCCGCCAAGAAGGCCGCCCCCGCCAAGCCCGCCCCGAAGCCCGTGGTCGAAGAGACCCTGCCCGCCGCCAGCAGCGAACAGGCCTCCGCGGCCCAGATGACGCACATCGGCCACTACGACTGCGAGTTCAACCAGGGCGTCGAAGTGGCCATGAACCCGAAGTACGACGGCTATGTCGACGTGACCTTCGGCAAGCAGAAATACACGATGAAGCCGGTGCTCTCGTCCACCGGCGCGTTGCGCCTGGAAGACGTCAAGGGCCAGACCCTCATGCTGCAGATCGCCTACAAGTCCATGCTGATGGACGTGAAGGCCGGCCGCCGGCTGGTCGACGAGTGCGTGAGCGAGAAGCAGCGCCTGGCCAAGAAGGCCGCCGAGGGCCAGCCCAGCGCCGGCCTGATGAGCGACGGCGCTGCCGCCTCGACATCGCGCTGAGCCCCGCCTTCCCCGATCCGACACGAAAGCCCGGCCCTGCCGGGCTTTTTTCGTGGCCGGTGGCCGGCCAGGCCGCCCGCCCCCAAGACGGTACGGGCCTTGCGAGGCTTCTCGTCTGCAGGAAAATCGCCGTTTCGTCAGGCGGTCCAGCGCCGGCGCTGCCAGGCCAGGCTTGGCAAGTCTTATATAAGATATAAAATATCGTAGAAACCCTTGCCCCTCGTCTTCAGGAGCCCCGCCATGCTGCAAATCTATCGCCAACACGTCGCAGAGCGCGCCGCGCTCGGCATCCCGCCGCTGCCGCTCGACGCCAAGCAGATCGCCGAGGTGATCGAGCTGATCAAGAGCCCGCCGGCGGGTGAGGAAGCCTTCCTGCTGGATCTCATCACGCACCGCGTTCCGCCGGGCGTCGACGACGCGGCCAAGGTCAAGGCCAGCTTCCTGGCGGCGGTCGCGCATGGCGACGTGAAGGTCGACCTGATCAGCCGCGCCAAGGCCACCGAGCTGCTGGGCACGATGGTGGGCGGCTACAACGTCCATCCGCTGATCGAGCTGCTGGACGATGCCGAAGTGAGCGGCGTGGCGGCCGAGGCCCTGAAGAAGACGCTGCTGATGTTCGACTTCTTCAACGACGTGGCCGAGAAGGCCCGCGCCGGCAACGCCCGCGCGAAGGAAGTCATGCAGAGCTGGGCCGACGCCGAGTGGTTCACCTCGCGGCCCGAAGTGCCGCAGAAGATCACCGTCACCGTCTTCAAGGTGCCCGGCGAGACCAACACCGACGACCTCTCCCCCGCGCCCGACGCCTGGAGCCGCCCGGACATCCCGCTGCACTACCTCGCCATGCTGAAGAACACGCGCGAAGGCGCGGCCTTCAAGCCGGAGGAAGACGGCAAGCGCGGCCCGATCGCCTTCATCGAGGACCTGAAGAAGAAGGGCCACGTCGTGGCCTACGTCGGCGACGTGGTCGGCACCGGCTCGTCGCGCAAGAGCGCGACCAACTCGGTCATCTGGGCCACCGGGCAGGACATCCCCTTCGTGCCGAACAAGCGCTTCGGCGGCGTCACCCTGGGCGGCAAGATCGCGCCCATCTTCTTCAACACGCAAGAGGATTCGGGCTCGCTGCCGATCGAGGTCGACGTGTCCAAGCTCGAGATGGGCGACGTGGTCGACGTGATGCCGTATGAAGGCAAGGTCGTGAAGAACGGCGAGGTCGCCGCCAGCTTCCAGCTCAAGAGCGAGGTGCTGCTCGACGAAGTCCGCGCCGGCGGCCGCATCAACCTGATCATCGGCCGCTCGCTGACCACCAAGGCACGCGAGTTCCTGGGCCTGCCCGCCTCCACCATCTTCCGCCTGCCCAAGGCGCCGGTGGACAGCGGCAAGGGCTACACCCTGGCACAGAAGATGGTCGGCCGCGCCTGCGGGCTGCCTGAGGTGAACGGCACGCAGAAAGGCATCCGCCCCGGCACCTACTGCGAACCCAAGATGACCACCGTCGGCAGCCAGGACACCACCGGCCCGATGACCCGCGACGAGCTGAAGGACCTGGCCTGCCTGGGCTTCTCGGCCGACCTGGTGATGCAGTCGTTCTGCCACACCGCGGCCTATCCGAAGCCGGTGGACGTGAAGACCCACCGCGAGCTGCCGACCTTCATGAGCAACCGTGGCGGCGTCTCGCTGCGCCCGGGCGACGGCATCATCCACTCCTGGCTGAACCGCCTGCTGCTGCCCGACACGGTGGGCACCGGTGGCGACTCGCACACCCGCTTCCCGATCGGCATCTCCTTTCCCGCCGGCTCCGGCCTCGTCGCTTTCGGCGCGGCCACCGGCGTGATGCCGCTGGACATGCCCGAATCGGTGCTGGTGCGCTTCAAGGGCCAGATGCAGCCCGGCGTCACCCTGCGCGACCTGGTCCATGCGATCCCCCTGTACGCGATCAAGCAGGGCCTGCTGACCGTCGCCAAGCAAGGCAAGAAGAACATCTTCTCGGGCCGCATCCTCGAGATCGAAGGCCTGCCGGACCTGAAGATCGAACAGGCCTTCGAGTTGTCCGACGCCTCCGCCGAGCGCTCGGCCGCCGGCTGCACCGTCAAGCTCAACCCCGAGCCGATCAAGGAGTACCTCAGCAGCAACATCGTGCTGATGAAGAACATGATCGCCGACGGCTACGAGGACAAGCGCACGCTGGAGCGCCGCATCAAGGCCGTGGAGGCCTGGCTGGCCAACCCGAAGCTGATGCAGGCCGACGCCGACGCCGAGTACGCCGCGGTGATCGAGATCGACCTGAACGAGCTGAAGGAGCCGGTGCTCTGCTGTCCGAACGACCCGGACGACGCCAAGCTGCTGTCCGAAGTCGCCGGCACCAAGATCGACGAAGCCTTCATCGGCTCGTGCATGACCAACATCGGCCACTTCCGGGCGGCCGCGCGCCTGCTGGGCGGCCAGCGCGACATCCCGGTCAAGCTTTGGGTCGCGCCGCCGACCAAGATGGACCAGAGCGAGCTGATCAAGGAAGGCCACTACGCCGCGTTCGGCACCGCCGGCGCCCGCACCGAGATGCCGGGCTGCTCGCTGTGCATGGGCAACCAGGCGCAGGTGCGTGAAGGCGCGACGGTGGTCTCGACCTCGACCCGCAACTTCCCCAACCGCCTGGGCAAGAACACCAACGTGTTCCTGGCCTCCGCCGAGCTGGCGGCCATCGCCTCCAAGCTGGGCCGCATCCCGACGGTCGAGGAGTACCACGCCGAGATGGGCGTCGTGAACAAGGACGCAGCCGGCATCTACCGCTACATGAACTTCGACCAGATCGCCGAGTACGCCGAAACCGCCAAGACCGTCACCGCCTGACGCGACCGTCTCCGCAATGCCAACGGCCCGCCAACCGGCGGGCCGTTTTTCATTGAGTTGCCGAGCCGCGCTTTGCGCTGGCCCTTGCCCTGCCACCACCGGGCCGCGCTCTGCGCCGGCCCCTCACCAGGGCGTGCGCGGATCCGGCTCCGCCGGTCCGCTGCGCGAGCCCCCTTCTATGGGGAAGCGTTTGTCAAGCTTCTCCGTCACGGCGGGTGCGCTGTAGGGGACGTCGTTGGGGTTCCCCTTCCCGCTGGCGGGAAGGGGCGGAGGGGATGGGTGGAGCTCGTCTGTCTGGCTGCCGGGGGGCAGGTCGAGGAAGAAGTCCCGGGTCGCAGAGTGCTGCAGCGTTCGAGCCAAGGCTCGAACCACCTTCTATCCGTGGCGGGCACTGCCGCCACCCGATGCAGCGTACGCGCGAGGCGCTTGGCTGACTCTGCGGTTACCGACGCGCCCCATCTCGGGGACGGCCGCGGCGAAGCGGCCCAGGGGCTTCCACGGGCGCGTCGACCTGGGTTCATCGCGATGACTCGGCGTTCAGGCATATGGCCGGGCTCTTGCTCAGGCGGGCATCCCCTTGAGCGTGGCCCCCGCGGGGATCTCGCCGAACTGCGCGTAGCGCCACAACGCCACCGCCAGGCGCCGCGCCAGCGCCACGATGCCGATGCGGCGCATGCGCTTGCCGCCGGCAGCAAAACGTCGCTCGAACCAGTGCGTGAGGTCACTGTCGGGCTGCAGCCTGAGCCAGCGCCACGACAGCTCCACCAGCAGCCAGCGCACACGCTTGTTGCCGGCTTTGCCGATGCCTTGCTCGCGCGCGCTCTGGCCGCTGTCGTACGGCGTGGGCGCCAGCCCGATGGCCGCAGCCACCTGGCGCCGATTGTCGAACTGCCGCCAGCCGAACAGCTCCTTGCCCAGCACCCAGGCGCTGCTCATGCCGATGGAACGCAACTGGCTGAGCTGGCTCACCAGGGGCTCCTTGCGCAGTTGCCGGCGTTGCTGC